>DASREL010000137.1:0-10090 GCA_035652075.1 Vicinamibacterales bacterium | reverse complement strand
GCGGGTCGAAGAACAGCACCGGGAACGCGCGGCGGCTTTGCGGCGCACGCGGCGAAGCGCCGCCGCCGCTGACCGGCTGCTCACGCTCGTCGAGCACGGCGAAGCGGACGCCGCGGCCGCGTTCCATCAACCCCACCTGCGCGACGATGTCGTCGAAATACTGGCGCTTCGCCCAGGCGAGGTCGACCATGAATCCGAGTCCGCCGGTGACGCGTTCGTGAAGCGGATCGGCATAGGACAAGACCGCGACGTTCTGATGCGTCGCGCCGCCGACGACCATCTCGAAGATCGAGAATCGGCGCGCCTGCCAGCCGTCCTTCATCAGCCGATCCGCGAGTTGGCGCGCCGTCGCCGGATCAGCCGTTTCAACGACCGGGTAGGCGCGCTCGCTGGCCGTGCGCGGCAGCCAGGAGGGAAACCGATCCGCGCGCGCAAAAAACGCGACCGAATCGCGGTCCGGCAATCGGCGCCACGCGAAGAACGTTTCGAGATACGGATACCGCGCCAACGCACTCGCGATGGGTCGCAGGAGGTCCTCGTTGGAGCTCAGGATCAGGCCGTCGCGTTCGGCCGCCGCGAGCACGGACGTTTGTGCGGCGCGCATGTCGCGCGCGAGCGCGGACTCGAGCAGATCAGCCGCGGCCTCCGAATTCCGCATCGCGACCATCGTCGCCGCCCGCTGCCATTCCCGGATCGCGGTGTATCCGATCCACACCAGCGCCGCGGCGGAGAGACAAACGGAGGCGACGATCGCAGTCGCTCTCATCGCGACAATTCCCGTTCGCGGAAATACCGTGCGGCGCCGAGATGCAGCGGGATCGGCGTCGCCGGCGCTTCGTCGGGATTCAGATATCGCACGGTCGCCTCAACGCCGACCAGCCGCGGGAACACGTCGAAGAGACGCGCCGTCAGGTCGTAGACGAGCGCGGCATCGAGGTCGCGTTCGCACAGCACCACCATGTCGACGCCGACGGTCGGCACGATACGGTCCTGGCCAGGGTAGATCCCGCGCGGAATCGCCACGACGCGAATGAATGGATGATCGCGGCGCAGTCGCTCGACGGCCGGGCCGGCGATCGGCACCAGGCGTGCACCCGAGCGAATCGCGTCGTCGGTAACCTTGTCGGGGTACACGTATCCCGGAAAGAACGCCGCATCGATCGCGCCGTTTTTCAGATCGGTCGCGCCTTCAGCGCGCGTCTGGATGTGTACGACGTGCGCGTGGATCTCGAACGCGTCCAGCACTTGCAATGCGATCCGCGCGACCGGCGAATTGACCGGACCCACGCCGACACGTTTCCCGCGCAGGTCGGCGATCGACGCGAACCCTGCGTTGCCACGGACGAGTACGTACTGCGGCAGCGGTAGCAGCAGCGCAATGCCACGCAGCCGGCTCGTGCTCGCGTGCAGGCCCTGCGACCATCCGCGTTCGTATGCGAAGTAGGCGTCGTCAGCGAACGCGATGCCGACGTCGACCGTGCCCGCCTCGATGGCGGTGATGACGTCGCCGACCGGCAGCGCTTGCACATCCACATCAGGGAGCCGCTGGCGATACTCGGCGGTGAGCGGCTCACTGAGCGGCGCGAACGCGGTGGCGATGCGAATGTGGCGGCGACCCGGTGCGACGGCCTCGGTCGGCCGGCACGCGGCGGCGCCGATTGCCAGCACACACGCGGTGACGCCGAGCGGCGCGAGGGTGCGAATCGGCCCGACAGGCATCGCGGCGACGCTTTTATCAGAATTCCAATGGCTGCGACAAGTTGGGACAACCCGTTGACGCCGGAGATGCTAAAAGAAAACTGTCCAGACTAAGAGGAGTTTGAATATGCGCTTGCTGTTCGTCGGGTCACTCCTGATTGCAACCGCTGCCGTCGGCGCCGCGCAGGCGCCCGCACAGACGGACGTGACCTTCACGAAAGACATCGCGCCGATTTTGCAGCGCAGCTGCCAGAACTGCCATCGGCCCGACGGCGTGGCACCGATGTCCCTCGTCACGTACGAAGACGTTCGGCCGTGGGCGCGCGCGATCAAGCAGCGCACCGGTATCGGCCCGCACGCCGGCGTCATGCCGCCGTGGTACATGGAGAAGAACATCGGCATCCAGGGATTCAAGGACGATCCCTCGCTGTCTGATGACGAGATCGCGAAGATCGCGAAGTGGGCCGACAGCGGCGCGCCGCGCGGCAACGCGGCAGACATGCCGCCGGCTCGCACGTTCGACGATCGCGCGTGGCACATCGGCACCCCCGACCTGATCGTCAAGTCGCAGGACATCCTCGTCAAAGGCGATGCGCCCGACTGGTGGGGCGAGATTCCCAGCATGCCGACGGGGCTGACCGAAGACCGGTACGTTTCCGCGATCGAGGTGAAGGAAGTGAACGACGTGCCGTCGCAGGGCAGCGGCGGCCGCGCCACCGTCGGCGGCCGCTTCGTCGTGCACCACATGATTTGGCGCACCGAAGTGCCCGGCGGCGCGGGCGAAGGGCTCGATCCCATCGCTGGACTCGATACGTGGCCGGTGCACGAAGTCGGACGCAACCCTGACTTTTTCGATCCGAAAGCGGCGCGACTGTTGCGCGCCGGCTCGTCGATCGTGTCCGATTCGGTACACCTCCACTCGAACGGCCGCGACACGCACGCGCACCTCGAGGTCGGGTTCAAGCTGATGCCGAAGGGGTACGAACCGACGTACAAGCGCGCCGTGTTCGGTCTGGGCAACGGCGTGGACATCGACATCAAGGGCATGGAGTCGGGGCAGCAGTTGAATGCGTACACCGTGCTGCAGCAGCCGACGAAGATCATTTCGTTCGAGCCGCACCTGCATGCGCCCGGCGCGCGCATGTGCTTCGAAGCGATCTGGGGTTACAACATCCAGACGCTCAACTGCGTCGGCTACGACCACAACTGGGTGCGCGGCTACGACTACAAGGACGAGACGGCGCCGCTCCTGCCGAAGGGCACGATCCTTCACATCGTCGGCTACATGGACAACTCGCCGTCGAACAAGAACGTGCCGGATCCTCGGAACTGGCAGGGATCGGGCAATCGCTCGGTCGCGAACATGTTCATCGACCTCGGCATGCGCGTCGCGCTCACCGACGAGCAGTTCCAGGAAGAGATGCTGAAACGCGTGAAAGAAAATCCTGGCAAGGACGTCATCATCGGCTGCCCGCTGTGTGGCGTCGTTGCCAAGCAGGCGGCTGCTAAAGCCACCGCGGAGAATCGCCAGCAGTGATGAAGCAGTTTGCAGGTTCAGTTGCAGTTGCAGTTGCGGTTTCAGCGGCCGTGTCGGCGCAATCGTTGTCGTACACGCGGGGCCAGAACATCGCGCCCGCCTACGAAGGGTGGGAGCAGGGGCCCGACGGCACGAAGTACTTCGTGTTCGGCTACATGAACCGCAACTGGGAAGAAGAGATCGACGTGGCGATCGGTGCCGAGAATGGGTTTGCGCCCGGCGCCGCCGATCAGGGGCAGCCGACGCACTTCCTGCCACGCCGGAATCGATTCGTCTTCAAAGTGAAAGTGCCGGCCGGATTCAAAGAGAAAGACGAACTCGTGTGGACGTTGACGGCGCACGGGAAGACCGAGAAAGCGTACGCGTCGCTCAGACCTGATTACGTCCTCGACGACGTCGTGAAGGCGTCGGAAACCGGCGCGCTCGGCGCTGGCACGAGCAGTCCCGAAGTGCGCGGCAACAAGGCGCCGAGCGTCAAGGTGCAGGAACTGACAACACGCACGGTCAAGGTCGGCACGCCGATCACGATGATCACCGAAGTCAAAGACGATGGGATCCCGAAGCGCCGCACGCCGAACGCCGCCGCGCTCCAGGCCGCCCGCGCGCGCCTCGCCGCGGACCCTGCGCTCGCGCAGGCGCTGTTGAATCCGACGATGTCGCCGCCGACGCGGATTACGGTCGGCAAGAATCTCGGTCTCCACCTGTCCTGGTTCTTGTATCGCGGTCCGGCCGGCGCGACGGTCACGTTCGATCCGCCGCAGGTCAAAGCCTGGGAAGACACGCGCGCGGGTGCGAACTCGCCATGGGCGCCGCAGTGGGCGACACCGCCGCTGCCCGCCGACGGCAAGGTTCCGGTGCACGCCACCTTCAGCGCTCCGGGCACCTACGTCCTGCGGTGCCGTGCCGACGACGGCGCCCTCGTGTCTGATGATGAAGTCACGATCGTCGTCACCAGGTAATCGCGACCGCCGCGTCGTCGGCGGCAGTCACCGGTAGCCCAGATACCGAAACAGGTGACTGCCGGCGGCGGCGATCCACAATCCGAATCCTTCGAGCAACCCTCGCATCACCCACGCGAACGCGGCGACGATAGCCGTGACCGCAATGGCGATCCGAGGTTTTTGCAAATCGTAGGTTTTCACGTTGTCCTGCGTGCAATGAACAACTGCAAACCGTAGGCCGGGTCCTTTTGGACCCGGCTCCGGCGGGTCTGAAAAGACCCGCCCTACGATGGACGTACGGCGTTCTGCGCGGGCCTCACGATGTGCAGCCGGCGCATCGTCGAGACGAGCGACGTGCGTTTCAGTCCGAGGCGCGCTGCAGCGCCTTTGGGACCGCCGATCACCCAGTTCGTGTCGGCCAGCGCGCGGAGGATGTGCTCGCGTTCGGCGTCCTCGAGCGTCACCGCGGTAGACGGCATCGGCGCCGTCGTTTCGATTTCGGTACGCGGCACGGCGAGGACCGAGCCGCGCGACAGAATGACCGCGCGTTCGATGACGTTCTGCAGCTCGCGCACGTTGCCCGGCCACGGCCACCGGCACAGCAGATCCATCGTCTCGCGCGACACCGACTCGATCGGTTTTCGCAGCCGCTTCGCGAACCGTTGCACGAAGTAGTGCACGAGCGGCGGGATGTCCTCCGCCCGCTCGCGCAGCGGCGGAATGCGGACGGGGAAGACGTTCAAGCGGTAGTACAGGTCGGACCGGAACTCGCGCTTGCCGACCATCTCTTCGAGATTGCGATTCGTCGCCGCGATGAGGCGGAAGTCGACGCGGATCGTGCGCGTGCTGCCGAGCCGTTCGATCTCGTGCTCCTGCAGGACGCGCAGCAGCTTGGACTGCAGGTCCAGCGGCACGTCGCCGATCTCGTCGAGGAACAGCGTGCCTTGATGCGCGAGCTCGAATCGTCCGACCTTCTGCGACATCGCGCCTGTGAATGCGCCTTTCTCGTGACCGAACCATTCGCTCTCGAGGAGTCCAGCAGGGGACGTCGTGCAGTTCACCGTCACGAGCGCGCGCTTGCTGCGCTCGCTGGCGGCGTGCACCGCCCGCGCGAGCAGTTCCTTGCCGGTGCCGGTTTCGCCGAGCAGCAGGACGGTCGTGTCGGTCGGCGCCACGGTTGCGATTTCGTCGAGGATGCGCTGCAGCGCGCGGCTTTCGCCGACGATCTCTTCGAACCGGTTCGAGCCGCGGATCTCTTCCTGGAGATACACGTTCTCGCGCGCGAGTTCTTCTTTCAGTGCGGCAATCTCCTCGAACGCCAGCGCGTTCTCGAGCGCGATCGCCACTTGCGCGGCGACTTGCGTCACGCGATCCAGGTCGTCGCGGCTGAACGGATCCGCGGTGAGGCGCCCGAGCGACAGGATGCCGAGGACACGGTGCGGCGTCGACAGCGGCACGTTGCAAATCCGCTTCACGCCGGACGCGAGCACGTGCCGGTGCAGCGCCTCCCATCCGGTCGGATCGGCGTTCGGCACATCGATGTCCACAGCACGGTTGAGCGGGGCGAGCCACGACTTGTAGGGCTCGGCATCCGGTCGAATCTTCGGCGCGAGATCCTCCGGCCATGGCGCCGCCGCCGGATCGATGACGAACGCACCGACCTTCTCCTGGTCGAAGAGGAACACGTTCAAGTGGTCGTGGGGAACGATCCGGTGCACGTTCGGCGCGATCGCGGTGCGTAACGCGGCGACGTCTCGCTGGGTGACGACGGCGTTGGTGACTTCGAGGAGCGTGCGCCAGTAATCGCGCTCGGCTTCGATCGACATACGTGCCTCGGCAGCATCGTACTGCCTTTATAGCGTCACGGCACGTGGCCGCACGATCGTCTTGAAATGCCTGCAACTCTCCGCCAGTCAAACGCATAGCCGCGATCCGCGGACGCGGAATTGAACTTGCCATTCCTGTCTCGCGAAAAGGAGTTGGCAATGATTTCCCACGTCACAAAGGTGATAGTCCTCGTCGGATTCGCAGCGGCGTCGCTCGGGGCGCGCTCGCTCGATCACCGCGAGAAGATGCGGCAGGAAGCCGCGTCGCAATCTGCAAAGGCCGCGAAGGCGTTCGACGCCATCATGGCGGTCCCCGACAACGCCATCCCCGAGGAATTGATCGCCAAAGCGAAGGCGATCGCCGTGTTTCCGAACGTCGTCAAAGTCGCGTTCACCGTCGGCGGCGAAGGCGGTCGCGGTGTCGTCAGCCGTCGCGTCGGCGACGGATGGGGCACACCAGTCTTTCTGCGCGCCGGCGGCGGCAGCTTCGGGCCGCAGATCGGCGTGTCGTCCACGGATCTCTTCGTCCTGCTGATGACGGACGAGAGCGTCGATTCGTTGCTGAAGGATCGCGTCGGCCTGGGCGGGGAAGCTGGCATCGCCGCGGGACCAGTGGGTCGCAACGCCGGCGCCGCGACCGATGCGCTGCTGCACGCCGCCATCCTGTCGTACTCGCGCAGCCGCGGCCTGTTTGCCGGCCTCGCGCTCAAAGGCATCGTCGTCACCGCTGAAGACGACCTCAATCTCGCCGTCTACAACAAAACCGCGGAGGAATTGCTCACGGCATCGCCCGACGCGACGGTCGAGTCCGATCTCGACGCATTTCCTCGCGCGTTGATTCGATATTCGCGCTAAGCGCAACTGGAGGGAGATCGCTATGTTCGCAGTTCAAGTCGTGCTCGCGCTCGTGTTCGCCGCCGCCGGCGTGATGAAGCTGGTGAAGACGAACGAGGAAGTCGCGCACAACCCGCAATTGTCGGCGGCGCAAGTCAGACTGCTTGGCCTCGCCGAACTGCTCGGCGCCATCGGCCTCGTCGCGCCGACGATGACCGGCATCGCACCGTTTCTGACACGCGTGGCAGCCGCCTGTCTCGCCACGCTGATGGGCGGCGCGGTCGCGACGCTTGCGATGCGTCGCAAGCAGGCGATCGTGCCGACCGTCGTCGCGTTCCTATTGATTGCTGTCGCAACGATTCGTTAGCGTCACTTCTGAATGACGAGCACCGAAAACGAATCGGGCACGAGAGGCCCGCGTCCACGGCCGCCGGCGGGGACCGGGCCAAATTTCGCCGCGGCGACAAACAGGCGGTGCGTTGTCGGGTCGAAGCCCAGGTTGCGCGAGTACTGCGGCGTGTCGATCGTCTGCGCCACGTGATACCGATCCGCGTCGTCCTGATGGACAACAGTGAGCGTACCGTCAGCGTTCGACACGAAAATATCGCCGGCGGCCGGATCGTAACCGGTGCCGTCGACGCCAGTGCCAATCGGCGTCGTCGCAACGATTCGTCCACTCTGATAATCGGACACCGCCAACACGCCGCTCCGGCATCCGCTGAAGACGCGGTGGTTCTTTGTGTCGATCGCCATCGACACCGGGTTCTTGCACGGAGCGGTCGGCCATCGCTTCGACACGGTCGCGCTCTTCGCATCGATCTCGACGACTTCGTGCGTATCGGTGAGGTTTGCGTACACCTTACCGTCGCCGGCTGATGCGCCGTATTCCGGTTTGCCGCCGAGCGGGATGTTCGTGATCAATGTTCCGGCAGGATCGATGACGGTCGACGAGTGCGCATCGCCATTCAACGTGAATACGCGGTTCGATGCGCTGTCGTAGAGGATCGCGTCCGCGTCCTCGGCCGCCGGAATGCGGCCCAAGGACGCGAACGTCTTGAGATCGAACATCACGACCGACTTGTCGTTCCCGGATGTCGCGAAGCCGTGGCCGCTCGACGCAGCGATCGCGGTGCCGTGCGCGCCGTTGATGCCGGTCACCTCGCCGAGCAGCTTGCCGCTCTCCTCGTCGACCACCATCACGCGGGTCTGCCGTGCGATGAACAGCCGGTGATTCTCAGGGTCCGGGACGATGTAGTCCCACGAGCCATCGCCGCCGAGCGGGTAGGTGCGCGCGATGTGATACGGACCGCTCTGCGCCGTGGCGAGCGCGGTCGCGAAAACGACGAGGGCGAGAGTCGGTCGAGTCATCATCGGTGAGGATTCCAGCGCACGCCCGCGGCGAACGTCGGCTTGTAGAACTCGCGCTGCACGACGTACTCCGGGCTGCCGTTGTAAAAGCCGAACACCTCGTTCGTAAGGTTCAGCCCGTACACGATAACCGATAGGCCCGACGCGACGTGGATATTTGCCTGCGCGTCGACCTGCAGATGCGGATACAGGTAGTTATCGCCGCCGGGACCGGTCGGGCCATCCTGATACGCGTAGATATTCGCCGCGTTGTAGCTGACGCCCAGACGCAGTGACATCGGACCACGGTCGTACGTCGGGCTGAGATTCCACGTGTGCGGCGCCTGACGAAGCAACGCCGGATTGTCAGCTCGGCCTGGAATACCGCGTGCCGTCGACGTCGCATAACCGTAGTTCGCGGAGAGTCCGAATCCAGCGAGCGCACCCGGCAGGAACCGCAGATGCTGCTGATAGGCGAGCTCGATGCCTTGCAGTGTCGCGCTGCCGGCGTTGCCGGGCTGTGACACGAGGAAGCCCGCAAACGGGCCCGTGGTCGGCCGCGTCTGCGTCGCGATGATCGGATCGGACAGGTCTTTGTAGAAATACCCGGCCTGAATCAAGCCGAGCGGCGCAAGGTACTGCTCGAGCAGGACGTCGTAGTTGTTGGCGTGTTCCGGCCGCAGATCGGGATTGCCCAGGCTGACCGTGGGCGGTTTCTGCGTGTCGTTGATGGCGCCGACGGCCTTCGAGATGTCCTGCGGATCCGGTCGCGACAAGGCGCGGCTGTAGACGATTCGCAACGCGGTGTTCGGCGTCATTGCATACTTCAACGACGCGCTCGGCAGGACGTCGGTGTAATTGCCGCCCGAGGAGAAGTCCTGGCGTCCCGTGTTCGTGTTGAAGCTCAGCGTGTCGACATGCGTCGATTCGATGCGCGCGCCGGCGATCAGGCGCGCACGTGACGACAGATCGATCGTGTTCATCACATACCCGGCCGTGACGCGCTCCGTCAGATCGAAGTCGTTCTTGTTGACGCCCGGTCCGCCGGTGACCGTGAACTGCGATGGATGCGCGACCACGTAGTTCTGGACCTGGGTGAAATCCACGTTCTGTGACGGCCACGGATACACGTTGTCGTAATAGCTGGCGTCGCTGAAACTGCCGGCAAACTGCGCGACCGGGATCGTCACCCCCTTCGCGACGGTGTACGTCATGGTGTACGAGTCGTTGTACTTGTGCGCGTTGCGGACCTTGCCGCCGAATTCGAACGTGCCGAACCGATCGCCCACGCGATACATCTGGCCGTACGCGGCAGAACCCTGCACGTTGAGTTGCGCCGATTCGCCGACCGATGCCGGATTCCAGCTCGACAGCTTGTAGTTGTTGATGTCCTCGTTGTTCGATGGCCCTGACGCGAAGCAGGACGCGCTGAACATCGGCTCGTACACGTTCGTCGTCGCGCGTGGATCGTCCACGCAGTTCGTGGTGCCGCCGTTCCACTTGAACTTCGCGCCGCCGTTGCCGCCCGACTGCAGCATCCGCGACCGCGCTCCGGAGACGTCCCACGTCAACCAGTTCTGGCCGACCACGTGATGTCCGCTCGCGACCAGGTTCCCGACGGCGTAGTCAGGACGCCGCCAGTCGATGCTCGCCGCAGGCACATCGCCGTCGTTCAGCGTGTACACCCATTTCTGACCCCAGTTGCGAAACGTCGAATACATCCCGCGTACGGCAATCGTCGATCCGTTGCTCACGCGGTAATCGGTGCTACCCGTCATGCCCCAGCGCCTGCGGTAGTACATGTAGTCGCGTAGATCGATGCTGTCGTAGTGCGGTACGAGGCTGTCGGCGGTGGGCGAGGGTTCGATGTCGTTGATCCCGCGGCCGTTCCAGTCGTACGTGCCGCC
>DASREL010000136.1:0-6911 GCA_035652075.1 Vicinamibacterales bacterium | reverse complement strand
CGCTTTCGACGACGCGGCCCGTGATGCCTTCGCCGAGCTGGTAGCGGACCGGGCGGGCCGATTCGACGATGCCGTCGACCGCTTCGACCCGTGCGTCGCCGGACTCGTCGATCAGCGAGATCAACCCGCGGACGGCGCCGTACTGACCGGCGAGGATCTCGAGCACGCGGTGCAGCGACGCCTTGAGGTTCAGCGTGCCCGAGAGCGCCTGGCTGATGTCCAGCAGCGTCGAGAGCCGCTGCGCCTCGCGCAGCCGGGCCTCGCCTCGGTCGACATTTTTGTGGCCCGCCATGATCACACCTACGTTTTTGTCTGGATCCGCCGCGCGCCTTGCGCGGCGATTCGACCGAGATCCTACATCGATGTGTGAAGGCCGATCTAGCCAGACAAAAATGTCTGACGCGACACTACGGTCACGCGGATTTACACCGGAAAACGCGCGATCGCGGATCTGGTCCGTCTCTTGCTCATTCGCGCGTCAGCGAGGAGAACCGATGGACCTGACGACCGTGGTGCAGCGCGTGCGGGCGGAATTCTTGGAAATGCCGGGACTGCAGCTCACGCCGACGCAGGCCCGCCGGCTCTGGAACCTCGAAGGCGAGACGTGCCGCGCCGTGATCGAGACGCTCGTCGCGGAGGCGTTTCTCCGCTGGACCGCCTCGGGCGCGATCACGCGGCTCTCCTGAGACCCATTCAACTGAGACGAGGAATCCGACGTGCGTTACGTAGCGCTGGGGGTGTGCCTGCTCGTGGGAGGCCGTGCGGCGATCGTGCAGGCTCTGGACGGATCGCCGCATGTGCGGGCCGAATCGAGCGAGATGCGTGAGTTGATCGCCGAGACGGCGCTGCGATCGCCCACGTTTCGGGCGCTGGTGGACGAGATCGACGGCTCGGACGTGATCGTATACGTGCGGCCGCGGCTGCTTCCGTCGGCAAGCCTCGAAGGCCGGATAGGTTTTGTCGCCTCGCAGGCCGGCACGCGGTTTCTTGCAATCGAGCTGGCCGTGCCGCGAGGGCGCAACGAGCACATGGCCACGCTCGCCCACGAACTGCAGCACGCGATCGAAATCGCCCGCGCGCCCTGGGTCGTCGGGCCCGCGACGCTGGCCCGGTACTACAGCCAGATCGGCATCGCGATCGCGAACGACCCGGTTGCGGCGACGTTCGAGAGCGAGGCCGCGCGCGCCGTCGGCGCTCGCGTCCGCCGCGAGATCGCCGTCGAAGCCGCAGCGTTGCAGAGATAACCACCGCGCCTTACTCGATGGTCGTTCACCCGTGCGCAATTTGCGCATCCGTGAACAGCTCTGCCGAGCGTCCGTCGCAACCCGCCGTTCGTTAAGTCGTAGCAGCGGCAGCAGATCGTCGTGCCAGTGACTCCTGGGCGACGCGGACGCGTCCTTGCGAATCGGTCGATCAGGAGGCCATTCCATGACGCTGGTTCAGAGCAAGACGACGACGTGGCAGATCGATCCCGCGCATTCGCAACTCGAGTTCGCCGTGCGCCACCTGATGATTTCGACCGTGCGCGGACGTTTCAGCGATGTCGCCGGCACGCTGACCGTTCCTGACGATGACTTTTCGCAGGCCCAGCTCGACGCCAGCATCGGCGTCGCGAGCATCGACACGCGCGAAGCGCAGCGCGATGGTCATCTGAAGTCGGCCGACTTCTTTGACGTCGAGCAGTATCCGACGATGACGTTCAAGAGCCGGCGCATCGAGCGATCGCCTCGCGACGAGAACAAATACACCGTCGTCGGGGATCTCACGCTGCATGGCGTGACGCGCGAGATCGTGCTCGACGCGACGCTCGAAGGCCAGACCAAGGATCCCTGGGGCAACAGCCGCGTCGGCTTCAGCGCCACCGGCAAGCTCAATCGCAAGGATTTCGGATTGGCGTGGAATCAGTTGCTCGAGACCGGCGGCGTGGCGGTCGGCGACGAGGTGAAGATCGCGATCGATGTGGAAGTCGTCGCGAAGCCCGACTAATCGCTACCGGGACGTGAAGCCCCGGACCGGCGTCTGAACTGTCACAATGGGAGACGCATGGTAGCCGACGCGTTTCAAGACCTCTTGCCCGCCCTCGCGAGCGGGCTGGACGTCCGCGGAATCTTTCGCCAGATCAGCGACGTGGCGTCGCGCATCGTCCCGCACGACGAGGCGACGCTCCTGCTCCAGAAGCCGGACGGTCAGTTCGAGATGTACGCCAGCACCGGCACGTCGTGCGAGGTCGTGTGCGCGACCGAACACGCACGGACGTTGAACGTGCGCGAACCGCAGCTCCTCGATGGCGCGCTGACCGTCCCGGTCCGCATCAACGATCAGTTCTTTGGCGTCTTCGCGCTGAGGCGCCCTTCGCACGGATATACGCAGAACGACCTGGCGCAGGCGGAACGGCTTGCGACCTATCTCGCGCTCGCGCTGTCGCATCAACGGTTGGCCGAGGCGGCGCGTGACGCCGCGCTCCAGAGCGAACGTGCGACGAGCATTGAAACGTCGGTCGAACTGCTGCGGACCATTTCCGACGTGCTCGATGTTCGCAGCGTGTTTCCCCGCATTTCGGAAATCGCGCAGAAGATCCTGCCGCACGACGCGTTGACGATGGTGTTTCACGACGGCCACGGCAAGGTGGTGCACGAAGCGGCGACCGAGGGCGTGCCGCGGCTGACGCCGCACGCCTCGCACGGACCGCAGCCCGAGCACTTCATCGTCGACGACCTCGCGAGCGACGAACTTCCGATCCACATCGACGGCGAGAGTCCGCGCGAGAAGCTGCTCTCCGCAGGTTTCCGATCCCTCATCGCGATCAATACTCACGCGCGCGATCAACTGATGGGCGTCGGGTTCATCTCGAAGCGGCCGAATGCGTTCTCCGAGGCGGACGTTCCCGTCGCGCGTCGCATCGTGGATCACATCGCGCTCGCGATCTCGCACGAGCAGCTCGCCGAAGCGGCACGTCAGGTTGCGGAAGCCCAGGCCCGTGCCGAACGGCTCGAGGCCCGCGTGCAGATGTTGTCCGACGAGCTCGACTCGCGCACGCATGCGCGGGTCGTCGGCGAATCCGCTGAATGGAAGGACGTGTTGAAGAAAGCGACGCAGGTCGCCTCGACAGACACGACCGTGTTGCTGAACGGCGAATCCGGAACCGGCAAAGAGGTCGTCGCGCGCTTCGTGCATCGCGCGTCAGGACGCAAAGGCGGTCCGTTCATCGCGATCAACTGCGCCGCACTGCCCGAGCAGCTCCTCGAATCCGAGCTGTTTGGCTACGAACGCGGCGCCTTTACGGGTGCGCAGCAGTCCAAACCGGGACAGATCGAGCTCGCGGCCGGCGGCACGCTGTTTCTGGACGAAGTCAGCGAGATGAGCCTCGGCGCGCAGGCCAAGTTCCTGCGCGTCCTGCAGGAGCGCGAGTTCCAGCGGCTGGGCGGCACGCGGATCATCAAAGCCAACGTGCGCGTCGTCGCTGCGACGAATCGCGATCTGCGCAAGTCGGTCGAACGCGGCGACTTTCGCGAGGATCTCTTCTATCGCCTCCAGGTGTTCGACATCCGGCTTCCTCCGCTGCGCGAGCGCTCGGACGATGTGCTGCCGCTCAGCGAGGCGTTCCTGCAGGAAATCGGCAAGTCGTTCGGCCGTCCGCCGGCCGGACTGACGAAGGATGCGCGCGAAGCGCTGCTGACGCACGAGTGGCCCGGCAACGTCCGCGAATTGCGCAACGCGCTCGAGCGCGCCGCGATCCTGGCCGAGGGCGGCTTGATCCACGCGCAGCATCTCGGACTGCAGACGCGCAGCAAGCCCGCCGGTGCTTCAGCCACGACCAGCGATCTCGGGACCGTCGAGCGAGAAACGATCGCGCGCGTCATGCGTGAGACGCGCTGGAACAAGTCGAAGGCGGCGAAGCGCCTCGGCTTGTCCCGCACACAGCTCTACGTCCGCTTGCGCAAGTACGGCCTCGACGAACCGCCGCTTCAGAACTGATCGCGACGAAACCAGGCGATGGCCGCCGATCCCGCGCCGAGCACCAGCGCCGGCAGCGGCGAGCCGCCGACGATGAAGAGATGCGTGGCGACCGCGCCGGTCATCGTCGCGACGAGAGCCGCCGCGCCGTACGGCGCGAGCGACGGCACGAGCAGCGCGATCGCCGATCCCACTTCGATCGTCGCGGTGACGTAGCGGAACCATTGGCCGATCCCGATCGCGTCGAACATCTGCACCATGGCCGGCGCGCCGGCGAACTTCGAGCCGCCGGCCATCAGAAACGCCGCCGCGATCACGAACTGCCCCACCCACAACACCACGCGGCCGTTGCTCACGCGCGCGATGTCCTGGGTCCGATCGACCGTCGCTGCTGCTGAAAAAAGTGTCGTCATGTCGTGCCTCCTGGGGCGCGGGTAGTTCAACCGGCGTTCCCGGCGCGGAGATGCTGAAACAGGCGAGATTTCGCTCGAGTGCGTCTCGACTGACTGCCCAGCGATCCGCAGGTTGCGTATCGGTGAACAGTTCTTCCGGGTGGCGATCGCACGTTTCATTGGGATTTCGTGTCGATCCGCGGCGGGCACCACCGTTGCCATGACAAGCGCGCAGGAGGACATCATGAAACGCACATTCGCAGCCATCGTCGCCACCGTCGCCATCCTCGGCGCGCATCGCGCGTCGGCGCAGGACATCGTCTCGGGACCGGGGACGCTCGAAGTCACCGTCATTCCTGGCGGCGGCACGTTTTTCACCAGCAAGAACGGCGCGCCGAAATTCGGCGACTACACGCTCGGCGGAACCGTCACCTACAACATCAATCGCGTCGTCGGCATCGAAGGCGAAGTCGGCGGCAGCGTCGGCGTCGCGCAGGACCTGGCGTTTGGCGGGACGACGTCGAATCAGAAGACGCCGAACACGCTGTCGTATTCCGGCAACGTGGTCGTCTCGGCGCCAACGCACTCGTCGGTCGTGCCGTACGTCACCGGCGGCGTTGGCGGCTTGACGGTGTTCGATCGCGCGTCGCTCGGCATCGCGAACACCGATTCGTTCGTGACGGGCAACGTCGGCGGCGGCGTGAAGTGGTACGCGCCGAACGGCCGCTGGGGCGTGCGCGGCGACTATCGATTCATCGCGCTCCGCGGCAAGGACACCGGCGCGGCGTTCTTCGGTCAGGACGATCGGTACGCCCACCGCGTCTACGGCGGCATCGTCATCAACGCCATTCGCTGACGTCAAAGGGGGGCGGCCATGTCGCAGAAGACCGTACAACTGATCATCGGCCGCATCTTGACAGACGAGGAGCTTCGCCAGAAGTTCCTCGTCTCGCCTGTCGAGACGCTGTCGTCGTTCAGAGAGTCAGGGCTGGAATTGACTGACGCCGAAATCGATGCGCTGACGAGCACCGATCGCACGTTGTGGAAAGACGGCGCCAACCGGATCGATTCGAGGCTTCAGCGCTGCTGCCTGACACGTAGCGAATCTGGTTCTTCGTAGTACGTAGTGTCCGGCTTTAGCCGGACTCTCCGGACGTCCGCCTGAAGGCGGACACTACGTACCTGTTGAACCTGTTCGTGAGGAGAGCCGCGCGACCTGTGCGACGGCGCCAAGCGAGCTGGTCGCGTGAATGGCCGCGGCGACGATCGGTCCCACTTTACCGGCGGCGGCAACAGCGATGCCCGCGACCCCTATCACCGCCATCGCGACAGTCGTTTGCCTGACGATCCGATGGGCGCGCCGAACAATCCCGATCATGTCTGCGAGTTCCGTCCAGTCCGACACGACGAAGCGCCGACCGCAAACGGCTAGCGTCAGACCATTGTCGGCGACCGCGACGACGGCCGCCATTGGCGCCGCCGGAAGCAGCCGATGCTCCACACGCAGGTCCTGCGCAATGGCCTCAGAGCGCGTGTTGAACGTACCCACCACGCACGGCCGAACACCGAGCTCGCGAAGCCTGGTTATCGCGCGTGCCGCGTCGGGTCGCGCGACCTCGGCCAGGGCTATCGATCCGAGAAACTGACCGCCTCGCATGACGAAAACGGCGAACGAGGAATCGTCGCTTGGATAGTTCGGGAGTCGTCCGTCAGTCACGAACTGCGCGTCGCCGACGAGGATCTCTTCCCCGTTCAGAATCGCGCGAACGCCGGTACCGGCGTGATGACAAGACTCGGTCGGTCGACCCGGTTCGATGCGTGACTGCGATGCAAATTGTCGGATCGCCTCTCCGATGCGGTCGGATTGGTCCGCTTCCGCCGATGCCGCGGCTCGCAGCACGTCGGAGGCCGAGACACCTGTCGAAGGATAAATCGCTCGGACCCTGAGGTGTGTACGGCTGGTCGCCGCATCGGCATCAAACGCGAGGTGCCGAATCGAGATCAAATCGCGAAGGCAATCGTCGCTCGAGTCGGACAGGCCGCACTCGCGCAGACGCGTGGTCGCAATCGACCTTGCGAGGTTGACGGCGAACACCAGGCCGGCGGTCGGCACGACGAGCAGCGCCGCAACGGCGGCGCTGACGTCGTGCGTCACGGCAAGCGTCATTGCTGCGCCGGCGATCGCGCAGCAAAGAACCGGCACTTAGAAATTCACGCCGAGCGAGAGTTGATACGCTCGCGGCGTCACAAAGTGTGTGCCGGAGAACGTTGACAAGAAGTTGTAGAGCGCGTCCTTGTTCGTCAGGTTGATGATGCTGAAGCGCACCTTGACCTTGGCTTTGCTGCCGGCGAACAAATTGTCCATGCCGAGTCCGAGGTCGAAGAGATGGCGCGGCGCGACTCGGGGCGGATTCGTCACATCGTCTTCCGTCCCTGGCGCTGGAACGCGCAGGCGAGTCGTCGTGAAGTTCGCCGGCGTGCATTGGGCCGCGGTTAACTGGTTGGCGAGCGTGGCCGTTGCGCTGCCGCAGGACATGCCGATGGCTGTCTGCTGATCCGCGGTCA
>DASREL010000135.1:0-7213 GCA_035652075.1 Vicinamibacterales bacterium | reverse complement strand
AAGTCCCGGCGTAAGACGAAGTAGCCGTTGATCCGCGCCGTTCTTGACGCGAACGTCTATGTCAGCGCCGCTGTCCGCGCCGAAGGTCCGCCGGGACAGATCCTCGAGAAGTTCCTGCGCGAAGGAGCGTTCGACATCGTTCTGTCGCGGGCGATTGTCGACGAAGTACTGCGGGCCCTCAGCTACCGCAAAGTTCGCAAGTACATCCGAGCCGGGTTCGACGCCGAGCTCTGGTTCGAAGACATCGTGGTTCTGTCGCACTTCGTCGACCCCAACCCCGAATTCCACGGCGCGAGCAAAGATCCTGACGACGACAAGTACGTCGCCGCCGCAGTCGAAGGACGCGCAGGATTCGTCGTTGCGGGGGACTCGGATCTGCTCGCCGTGAAAGAGTACGGTGGAATCCGCATCATCAATCCGCGTGCGTTCTTGACGCTTCTTCGTGCCTGAGGCTTGCGACGGTCGGGACCGTGACCGTCGCAAGCAGCTGACCGACGGCCGCTACGCCGCCTTCGTGGTGTCAGTCACCGCCGGCGGCGTGACCGGACGTCCGCCGCCGAGGCCGATGTGCGAGATGCGACGAAGCGTCGTCCACATCGCGAGCGCCTCCTCGTCACCGCGCAGTTTGTTCTCGACGATGGCGTCGAGGCGCTGCACGGCGGCGGACCCTGATTCGAGCGCCGCCTGGATCGTGGCTTTCGACGCGGCGTTCGCTTCGCGTACCGTCGAATGATCCAGGATGGCCCGCTCGAGCGCGTCGATGGCCGTCGTGAGATCGGCCACGAACGTGGACGGCAGGTTGTGCGCGAGAAAGGCGTCGGCGAACGACGGACCGTCCGCGACGAACGCTCGCGCCGCGGCCAGCAACTTCTGATCGTTGCGGCTGCGCGGCATCACGAATTTTCCCTCCATTCCCGGCGTGTCCGTTTCGATCGCGCGTGCCGTGCGCGCGATCGTCTCGACCGCGTCGCGCAGCGTGTGCCGCGCCGACGCTTTCGAGGCCAGTGCCTGCCGCGTGCGCCCCGACGCCTCCGCGGCAAGTTGCGCTTTCAAAGAGTCGACCGCCGTCGCCACCACCGCGAAGGTTTGCCCACCCAGACTCGTCGCCGGAAACACCTCCGCGTGCGTGGCGCCGAACTCCTTGACCCGCGCGAGCATTTCGTACCGACGGATGTCGACGACTAACATCGTTCTGCTCCTTACGACGGCAAGTGCCGCCGCACTTCCGTACGACGAGAGAAGGTCGGACGATGTTTCCGTCCTGTCACGGTGTGCGTTGAACGACAACGATGTGTGTGCAGACACACGCGTCACGTGTGCAGACTGTCATCGCGTCAGTGCGTTGACGCTCGCAGGTTGTGCAAAGTGTGCGAACGTCAGTGCGTTGACGGTCGCGGCCTGTGCAGAGTGATCAATCGTCGGTGCGTTGACGGTCGTGGCCTGTGCAGAGCGATCGACTGTCAGTGCATTGACGCGTGTGGCGTGTGCAACGGCACTACGAGCCCTTGAGCCTCTCGACCGCGTCCATAACCCGCAGGATGTTGCCGCCGAGGATCTTCTCGACGTCCGCCTCGGAATATCCCTTCTTCAGCAGCGCATCGGTGATCTTCGGCAGTTTCGACGCGTCTTCCATCCCCAGCGGCATCGTGGCGCCGTCGAAGTCGGATCCGAGGCCGACGTGGTCGACGCCGGCGATTTTCACGGCGTGGTCGATGTGCTCGATGATCTTTTCCCACGTCACTTTCGGAAGATCGCCGTGCATCATCGCCTCGTGATCGAGCCGTTCACCCTCCAGCGTCGCGCAGGCCTCGTCGTCGCCGCACTTCTTCGACACCGCATCGATCGCCCCCAACGCGTTGCCGCTCTTCTGTTCGCTGGCGACCCGGAACTCCTCGCTGAGGAACGCCGCGTGGTAGTTGATCATCACGACGCCGCCGTTGCGCGCGAGGGCGCGCATCATGTCGTCGGTCATGTTCCGCATGTGGTTCGCGATGGCGCGGCTGGACGAGTGCGACGCGATCACCGGCGCCCTGGTCGTCTCGATCGCATCGAAGAACGTCTTGTCGGACACGTGCGAGATGTCGACCATCACGCCGAGCCGGTTCATCTCGCGGACGACGTCCTTGCCGAAAGCGGTGAGGCCGTTGTGGCCCACGTTGTCGGTCGACGAATCGGCCCAGTTGTTGTTCTTGTAGTGCGTGAGCGTCATGTAGCGGACGCCGAGCGCCGCGTACACGCGCAGCAGCCGCAGATCGTCGTCGATCATGTGGCCGCCTTCCATGCCCATCAGCGCGGCGATCTTGTGATCCGCGGCCGCCCGTCGCACATCCGCGGCGGTCGTCGCGAGCACAAGATCCCGGGGATGCGTGCGAACCGCTTCGCGCACGGCGTCGATCTGATCGAGCGCGCGCTTCACCGCCGTCGGACCGGTGACCTCGCTCGGCACCCAGATCGAGAAGAACAGCGCGTCCAGGCCTCCCTCGCGCATACGCGGGATGTCGACGTTGCCGTCCGAGTTCCGTTTGCCGATGTCGAAGGCCTTGTCGAAGATCAGGCGCTGCGTCGTATCGTCGTGCGCATCGACGACGATCGCGCGGTCGTGCAACTGCTTCGCGCGCCCCTCGACCGAGTCTGTCGGCGCTTGCGTGAAGACGGCGACCGGCATCGCCAGGGCAATCGCACAGAGAAGCGTTCTTATTTCGACCAGGGCGGTACGACCGCGTTGGAGCGCGCATAGGCGATCGACTGCCCGAGGTGCTCGTGCTGGTCCGCGAACAGGTAGCGGACAGCCTCTTCCTTCGTGAAATCGCGACCGAACAGCTTCACTGGCGCCTTCAGGTCGGCGTCCGACAGCTTCTCGATGGCCTTTTGCACGTTCGCGTAGGAGGTCTTGAGCGCGTCCTGCATTTTTTCCGGGTCGGTGATCGGTGCCGGCCGCGCTCCGCCCTGCGCGCCGCTCGCGCCGGTCAGCGTCGTCGTCAGCAGGCCGTTCTCGGTCACGATCAGGTTGAAGACGTCGCCAACGGACCGCACGCCCTCACCGGGCTTCCAGGTGTATTTCCCCGCAAGGACGCGCGCGAGGCCGGCGAATTTGTCGGACAGCGTCCCTGCCTCCTTGGACAACGCCGTCTGCGTTGCCTGCGCGCGCAGCGGAGCCACGCTGAGCACGGCCGCCAATGCGACCACGCACGTCATCGATCTCGTTCGAATCGTTCTCATCGATATCTCCTGTTCTCTCATCCGACGCTCACGCCTTGACCACGAGATCGACCTCCACGCAGGCCCCAAGCGGCAGCGCGGCCGCCCCGATCGCCGTGCGGGCCGGAAAGGGTTGACTGAAATATTTCGCGTAGATGCCGTTCATCGCCGCGTAGTCGCTCATGCTCGTGAGAAACACACCGACGCGCACGACGTCATCGAAACTCTTGCCCGCCGCCTTGAGCACCGCCGAGAGATTCTGGAAGATGCGGTCCGTCTCGGCGGCAACGCCTCCCGGCACGAGCTTGCCGGTCGTCGGATCCTGGCCGATGTGACCGCTGACATAGATGAAGCCGCCGGCGTCAACGGCCTGGGAAAACGGGCCGACCGGCGGCGTGAGTTCGGGCGACGTGATTGCGATCTTGCTCATGGAGACCTCCTACGGCAGATACTTCTTGGGCAGCGGCATGGCGTCCGTCTCGGCGTGCACCGTGATGCCCGTGACGCGCCAGCCGCCAGCGGCCTTGATCGCGTCAATGCTGTTGATGCCGCGCGCGGATTGCTTGCCGTCGTTGTAGAGCGCGTAGCTGCTCCACAGGTGCGCGATGTTGCCGTAGCGCTCGATCTGGAACTTCAGCTGCTTTTCTTGCAGCATGACGTGGCCACGTGCTTTGACGCGGGCGATCCACTCGTCCACGGTCTGCAGCGTATAGGTCGTCGCGCCGTCCGCGCCGAGCGACACGAACGTCAGGCGCGCTTCGGGTATCAACAACGCTTTCATGCAGGCGCGATCTTTGTCCGCGGGCCCGGTGATGGCCGCATCGATCGCGGCGGGAATCGCCTTCGGGTCCGACGGCAACGCACACCCGGCAGCCGGCGCCTGCGCCATCGCACGTCCGGCGAGCGCGCCGGCCAGCATCGTCGCTAACAAGACTGTCCGCAGCATGTCTTCTCCCTCGTGAATAGCTTCACTGTAGACAGACGGCGGGCGTGGGTCTTGAACGGTTGTGATCGAGGGGGCGTGCAATTCGAGTGGCGATCTTGGTAGGCTCCGGAGATGCGGAAGACGGAGGCGGCGCGACCGCCATCCAGTCAGTCCTCCGAAGGAGTCCTGCGCGACGCTGCGGGTGACGGCACGCGAGAGTACATGCGCCTCGGACCGAGCGCGCACGGGCTCGAACGCGTGGAGTGGCGCTTCGTCGGCCAGGCGTTCTCACCCCACAGGCACGATTCGTACGCGATCGGCCTCACGCTCGAGGGCGTGCAGACGTTCTGGTATCGGGGCGCGCGGCGCGTGTGCCTGCCCGGCGAATGCCACGTCCTGCACCCTGACGAACTGCACGACGGCGGGTCGGGGTCCGCAGCGCCGTTTGGCTACCGCATCGCGTATGTCGATCCCACGCTGGTGCAGGCCCAACTCGGCGGGTCGCCGCTGCCCTTCGTCGCCAATCCGGTCATGCGGCTGACCGACGCGCAGCGACGCCAGTTGTCGCCGATGTGGGATCTGGACGACGTCCTCGACGAGATGGCGCTCGCCGAAGTCGCAGCGGCGGTTGTCGACTTCCTGCTCGAGACGTCGGGATCGCGCGCGCCGAGAACGGCGCTGCCGATTGCGGCGCTGGAACGCGCGCGGGCGCTGCTGTCCGCGGAGCCGGCGACGCCCCACTCGGCCGCACAACTCGAGCGGGCCACCGGCCTCGATCGCTGGACGCTCGCGCGGCAATTCAGAGCCGCCTTCGGCACCAGTCCGACCCGCTACCGGACGATGCGACAGCTGGATCATGTACGGCGCGCGATCCGCCGGCGCTGCTCGCTTGCAGAGGCCTCGCACGCCGCCGGATTCTGCGATCAGAGTCACATGACGCGCATGTTCACGCGCGTCTACGGCGTGCCGCCCGCGCGATGGGCCGCGCGCGCCGCGACGCGCGACGCGGTCTGAAGGCATCGGCTTTCGGGCTGGCGCCGTGCATGAAGCGCGAGACGCAGTGCTTCACGGTGCAGCGACCGCAAAGTGGCGTTTTGCGAACGCGCGGCCAGATCCGGACTTCAGGTATTTCTCGAACTGCCGTGCGACCCGCTCCGTCCGAAACTCGATCGCGACTACGAGCGACCACGGACGGTGATTCACCGTGTACCCGGAGGGACCGTGGTTGTGCCATTCAAGACGATCGGAAACGTCACTTGTGATGCCGGTGTAGTGACGCGACGGATCGCGATCACTTCGAATGATGTACACGATCCGCTTTTCAATGCCGTGCATGCGTGCCCGCACCGCATAGACTGTGCCGTGGCGAATTGCGTTTGTTTCCGGGTCTATCAAGATGAAGGCCGGATTCTTGACAACCCCAGTTGTCCGCCTTCGCGGCTTCGCCGCTACGGCGAGACAGCCTCCGCGTGTCGCTGGGGCGAGCCTGCCTAGCCGTAGCTCGCCGGAGGCGAGCGGAGGCTGGCTCCTCGGGCTGGACTCGAACCAGCAACCCTCCGGTTAACAGCCGGATGCTCTGCCATTGAGCTACCGAGGAACAGGGCGGGACGAACGGGGAAAAACCGAACACCGATCATAGCAGAACCCGTCCCGCCCCGGCCATCACGGGATCACGTTCGGCGCGCCGGACTTCGTCCCCGTCCACGTCGCGACGCTGCGACACGCACCGCCGCCGTTCGGGTTTGCGTCCAGGTCCGTCGTGTCGCGCAGTTCGAACCCCGTCGTCGTAAATCGGCCGCCGTCGAACGTGTCGACGGCGTTGATCGTGTTCATCACGAGACTCCGCGACGCGGCGAGCGCGAACGTGCCGTCGCTGTTAATCGTGCCCGGCAAGTCGCGCGTGCCGTGGTCGTTCAGCACGAATGTCGTCGCGCCCGCCGTGTGGCGAACTTCTCCAGGATTGCTGAACACGGTGCCGGGCGCAAAACTGCCGCACGTGTCGCTCACGACCGTCTTGCGGATGTCGTAGCTGCCGCCCACTGAAATTTGAACTGCCGGCGCCGACGGTGACGAACCGCCGCACGCCGACACCATCACCATCGCCACGCCCCACCATCGTCCGACTCGACTCATGTGACCTCCGCCGGCGACGGTGCGCCCGCGTCCGCGGCAGCGCAAGCCAGATGGACGTGAGATCGCAAATCGCGACGGAAGAACGCGTTAGCGGGTGGGATAAGATTCACGCCGATGGCGATGGTCCGATTCGGCGTGTTCGAGTTCGACGCGTCGGCCCGCGAGCTGCGGCGGCAGGGGCGCCGTCTCCATCTCGCTGCGCAACCAGCCACGGTTCTCGCTGCGCTGACGAGCCGGCCGGGCGCGATCGTCACGCGTGACGAGCTTCGTCGACACTTGTGGCCCGACGGCACCTTCGTCGACTTCGATCGCAGCCTGAACTTCGCGGTCGCCGAACTCCGCGCGGCTCTGCGCGACGACGCGCGCAGTCCCCGGTTCATCGAAACGATTCCGAAACGCGGATATCGCTTCATCGCGGAAGTGCGGACGATGGAAGAGACGCCCGCGCCGCATGCGGATACCCGCGTGCGGCGATGGCTTGGCATCGCGGCTGCCCTGTCGCTCGCGGCCGTCCAGCTGCCCTTCCATCCGATCGCGCACACGCGTAAGACAGCGGCTCCGGAAGCGCGTGCCGCGTTCGATCTCGCGATGACGCTCAGCGCGCAAGACGATGCCGCGCGCCGCCGCAGCATCGCCGCGCTGCGGACGGCGACCAGGATCGATCCGAGATTTGCGGAAGCGCACTACGCGCTGGGCGAGCTGTACTTCGATCTCGCGACGAAGCGCGAGCTGCCGGTCGACGCGGCGATGACGGAAGCGCGGGCCGCTGCCGAACGCGCCGTCTCTCTCGAGGAAGCCGCGGAAACCCATCGCCTCCTCGGCACGATTCGGCTCGTCAACGACTGGGACTGGCGCGGCGCCCGCCACGAGCTCGCGCGCGCGGTCGCGCTCGATCCGAAGTGGGACCTCGGATTCGTCGCATACGCACGGCTCCTGTCCGCCGAAGGCGATGACGCG
>DASREL010000134.1:0-2973 GCA_035652075.1 Vicinamibacterales bacterium | reverse complement strand
ATCGTTCCGTCAACGCCGCGCGCATCAGCCGCCGACGCCGCTTCGTCAGTTCAGTGCAGCGTGGCAGGTGCGAGCGCTGCGCCTCGGCGTTCCAGTCGGCCTGGAAGCCTTCGAGATCGATCCGCGTGATGGCGGTTGACGATTCGAGCGGGATTTCGGGTTTGGTTGCGCTCGGCGGTTCGGTTGCCGGTGCCGGTTCAGCGGCGGGCGCGAGCTGCGACGGAGTCGCGCTCCCCTCTCTGACCGGATCAGTACTTGGATCATTAAGAGGATCAGAAGGATAGGATCGAGAAGTCCCGTCGCTGCTAGCACTTGCGTCATTTTCGACGCACGATTTTTCGCTTAAGCTGCAGAATTCTTCGGTTGTGGTGCAGGATTTTTCGGTTGTGCTGTCGTGGGACGACACTTCCGTCGCACGATTTTTCGCAAGTTCGACCAGCCGCTCGGCAAAATCAGACCGCACGCTTCGCGAAAAGATTTCGCGTAGCGGAATTGGCCCTTCGGCCTGGTAGGCCTCCCAGTCGCAGATGCACCGGACGTGCAAGTACAGCCGGCGGCTGGCGGCGTCCCATTCCGGTTGGACCTCGCCGTCCTCGACCAGCTTGCGCACGATCAGTTCGGCGGCGCGGACGGTCAGGCGGTTCTTCCAGGCGATGGTCGATGGACTCGGAAACGCCCCTTGTCCGCGGTCGTTCGCGAAGTCGGCGATCGAGCGCAGCGCGGCGAGGTTGCTGCCTTTGGCGCGACTGCGCTCTTCGACGAGCGTCACGGCTTTCATGCTCATGACGCGTGCCTCCGGCGCCGTGACGGCGTCGCGGCCTTCGCCATCCGTGCCCGCGGCACCCGCGCGAGCCGGCGCGCACGCACCGCGTCGAGGACCGCATCGGCGAGCGCGAGCTTCGGCAGTTCGAGCTGCGACGAAGGATCGCGACCAGGCACGTGCACCCGCTCGGCGGCGGTGATCTCCGCGAGCGCGGCGCGTACCTGACGCGTGAACGGTAGACGCGCCATCTACGCCGAGCCTTTCTTCGGCGGCGCCGCCGGCATCACCTTCAAGGCTTCGCGCGCGATCTCCGCGACGGACTTCCACTTGCCGAGCGGATCGATCCAGGTCGGCTTCATGGCAGCACCGTTCCCTCGTCGTTTGCCGCACCGTCATGAGTCGGCGTCGATGTAGAGGCGACGGCCGGTTTCGTCGGTGTCGGCGGTTCGTTCGATCGGCGGCGTTTGCGCACGCCACGCAGCGCCGCCTTGGCTTCACCGATGACGTTCTCGTACGCCATCTCGAGCGATTCTTCGAACGTCAGCCCGTATTTGCGCTCGGACTGTCTTCGGAGCTGCGCTGGCGTCATGTAGGCGGCGATGCGTCGCAGGGCAGCTTCGAACCGCGTTTCCAATTTCGTCACAGCGACCCGCCCACCGGCGCTGATTTCACGCGACCGTAGATACCAATCGGGCCGACGACAGCGAAGAGTTCAGGACGTCCCGTCCACCATGTGATTTCCACACCAAGACCGATGCTGCGTCGAAGAAGGGCCGTCACTTCGAGGCGTCGCCACGTCCAGATCAACCGTGAGTGGACACGGCCGACACGGTCTCGCTCAACGCGTATCGTCACGACACACGCTCCGTCGCGACGTCGCTGCGCAGCGTCGCCTTCGCCGGCGTCGGCTTTGGCAGCTCACCGAACGGCAGCGTCATCCGCTCGCACAGCGCGTACGGCGCGCGCTGGATCTCCATCGCGTTGCGACCGCACGTGACACAGCGTGGATTGATCGGACTGCCATTCATCGTGTGTTTCACCCGTTCGCGTTCCGTCGTCGGTGTCGGTCGCTCTCGCAGCATCGGTACACAGCCCTTCCGAAGAAGAGGCGAAGCCGCGATGCGGACCTCTGGGGGAGTCAACATCTCGGTCGAAAAACGATTGTTCGAAAACGTGAATGAGCCTGTCGGTCTTTCCCGACTGTCCGCGACGTGCCCCGTTGCTCCGCGCTCGTCGCTGCGCGGTCGTTCACATGTTCAGCGCGTAGAACTCGTCGGCGACGTCGCGATCGATGATGCGGAGCGCCGACAACGTGACGCCCGCCACGTACCCGCGTATCGCTTCTGGCGATTCGAGCGGTTGCGGCGGTTCGACGTTGCCGAACGCGAGCCGTGCTGCTTCCGCCATTGGCCGCGCGATTGAGCGCGGCACGCGGACGGTGACTTCAACGAAATCGTTCATCACTCGCCTCCGACCGCGCCGATATGCGCATCCGGGTCGTCCGCCGGCACGTTCCAGCCGACCGACTGCGGCACCGGCGTCGATGACTTCGAATAGCTCGGCACGCTCCGCAAGCAGTAGACGCAGACGCGACAGCTGAACGAATCGACGCGTCGTACGAGATGCTTGCCGTTCGGTGAGTGCTTGCAGCTGTGAATGCGATCGGTCACACGGCCACCGCCGATCCGGTTCCGATGACTTCGCCGTCGAGATCGACTTCAACGACCGGCCCGCAGCACCCGCGCGCTTTGACTTTGTTCTGGTAGCTGTCGGTGTGATGCGGTGGCCGGATGTCGGCGATCGCGATCGGACACGCGAGGAACTTCGTCGCGTCGCGATCGAAGCCGAGCGCCATCACCGGTCGCGGCGAGAAATGCAAGCCGCCACCGCACTCCTGGCGACCTCCGTCCCAATCGGGTGCGATGGGAATCGTCCCCGGCGCATACGAGAAGCCGTGTTCGCTGCGGTAGTCGTCGCGGACCGCTTTGAACAACGTGATGACGCCGTCGACGATCGGGATGCCGTAGTTCGCGCACCACTGCTCGATCGACGAGAGCGGCTGCCGGATCGTGAGATGCACCGGTGTGCCCGTGATCTGCGCGGCGTTCTCCGCGGCGATCGTGACGGCGGAGGATTTCACGTCGATCGGCACCGCGCCGGCGGTCGACACTTGGCTGCTGCCGTACGCCTCGACGCGCGGCTGGCTGCTG
>DASREL010000133.1:0-14569 GCA_035652075.1 Vicinamibacterales bacterium | reverse complement strand
CCGCGCGTCCGAGTACGCTCGTGACATATGGAAAACATGCGACTGGTCTCGGCCAAGGGCCGTTACGACAAGGTCAGTGTCATGACTTGTCTCGTGCTCGGGTGGTTCCACATCCAGGCACTGGCGGCGTTCTGGTCGTTTAGTTGGCGAAACGTCATTGTTGCGGTCGTCCTCTATTGGATGGCGACCGGCCTCGGCATCAGCCTCGGATACCACCGGCTTCATACCCACCGCGGATACAAGACCTCAAAGTGGTTCGAATACTTCCTCGCGATCTGCGGCACGCTGACGCTCGAAGGCGGACCGATTTTCTGGGTCGCGACGCATCGCGCCCACCATCAGCACTCGGATCAGCCGCTCGACCCGCACTCGCCGCGCGTGAGCGCGTTCTGGGCGCACATCGGCTGGATCCTCTTCGGCGAGGCGCAGCACAACGACACGGCGCGGATGGCGAAATACGCGCCCGACCTCGGCAAGGATCCCTTCTACAAGTGGCTGACGACGTATCACTGGGTGCCGCTGACGGTGCTCGGCTTCGCGCTGCTCGCGATCGGCGGGTGGGGCCTCGTCAACTGGGCGATCTTCCTGCGCGTCGTCTTCGGCCTCCACGCGACGTACCTGATCAATTCCGCCACGCACATGTGGGGCAGCCGCCGTTTTGCGACGACCGACGACTCGCGGAACCTGTGGTGGGTCGCGCTCTTCACGTTCGGCGAAGGGTGGCACAACAACCATCATGCGCATCCGGTGTCGTCGCGTCACGGCCTCGCTTGGTACGAGTTCGATGCGACGTGGGTGCTGCTCAAGGCCTTGCGCGCCGTCGGCATCGTGTGGGACGTCAAGGTCGCGCGCCTCAGCCAGATCCCAGAGACAGAAGCCGTCGCCTAGCGGTATCGTTTTAGGCGTGAGCATCGGGGCATGACTCCGGGCGGACGCCGCAAATCGATCGCCGTCTTCATCGTCCTCGGCGTGGGCCTCGCGGTTGGCGCGGTGGCCCTCAACGTCGGCTGGATCATCGTCAGCTGGCAGAACGTCGGCCTGCTGGCGGTCGGTCTGCTGGTGTTTCCGCTGGTGATCGCGGGCGTCGTGATCAACAGCGTCTTCCTCGTCCGGGAAATCCGGCGCAACGAGCGGCACGAAGCGTTCATCAATGCGATGACGCACGAGCTCAAGACGCCGCTGGCTTCCATCCGCCTCTACCTCCAGACGCTCCAGAATCGCCAGGTCGACGACACCAAGCGGCAGGAGTTCTACGGCATCATGCTCGAGGACAGCGATCGGCTGCTGTCGACGATCGAGCAGGTGCTGCGTGCCGGGCAGTACGGCGCGAAACATCGGCAGACCAACCGCAGCGCCGTCGATCTCACCGCGATCGTCGCCGAGTACGTGGCGCTCGCACGCACGCGCCATCGCCTCGCGCCCGAGATGTTGACCTTCCGCACGCCGGCCTCCGACGAGCGGCGATTCGTGTTCGGCCAGGAAGACGAGCTGCGCGCCGTCGTGTCGAACCTTGTCGACAACGCGATCAAGTATTCCGGATCGACCGTCCGCATCGACGTCGAGCTCGAGCAGACCGACAACAGCACCGTCACGCTGCGCGTGCGCGATCACGGCATCGGCATCCTCCCCGCTGAACAAAAGCGGATCTTCAAGCGCTTCTACCGCATTCCGGGCGCGAAGCGTGTCACCGGCACCGGTCTCGGCCTCTTCATCGTCCGCTCGGTCGTCGCGCGGCACGGCGGCAAGGTGTACGCCGAGAGCGACGGACCGGGGCAGGGCAGCACGTTCGTCGTCCAACTGCCGTTGATGGCGTCATGAGCCGGATCCTCATCGTCGAAGACGAGCGCCATCTCGCCGACGGGTTGCGGTTCAACCTCGAGGCGGAGGGGTACGACGTCGATGTCGTCGAGAGCGGCGAGGACGCGCTTGCGGCGATCGATGCGAACCCGACTGCGTACGAGCTGGTGATCCTCGACGTGATGCTGCCGGGCATCGATGGATTCGGTGTCGTGGCGAAACTGCGTCGCGATCGGCGCTTCGTTCCGGTGATGATGCTGACCGCTCGCGGTCGATCCGAAGACGTGCTCCACGGATTCGACGAAGGCGCCGACGACTACCTGCCGAAGCCGTTCGAGCTGCCGATTCTGCTGACGCGCGTCCGCGGGCTGATTCGCCGCGCCGAGTGGATTCGGCAAGCCGCCGTCAGCAAGACGGCTGACGCCGCATCGTATTCGTTCGGCGACAAGACGATCGACTTCGAACGCCTCGAGCTGCGCACCGGCGACAACAAGGTGCTGTTGACGCCGCTCGAAGCCGCGCTGATGCGCTATTTCGTGCAGCACGACGGCCGCCCGGTGTCCCGCGAATCGATCCTCGAAGCGGTCTGGGGCCTGCGCGACGACACCGACACGCGCGCCATCGACAACTTCGTCGTTCGCCTCCGCCGCTACATCGAAGACGACGCGACGAAGCCGCGTCACCTGCAGACGGTGCGCGGCATCGGGTATCGATTCGTGTCGAATCCTTCCTAAGGCCTTCGCGCCAAGCCGGGGCGCTCGGCGGCCACGAGCGCGTAGGTCGACCAGTGCGCGCGCATCAAGCCGTCGCGCGTGTGTTGCTTCGACGCATAGAGGTAGTGCCCGAGCTCGTGCGCGAGCGCGCGACCGAGGACGCGCCCGAGCAGCTGTTCGCGCAACGCGTCCGGCTGCTCGCGCAGTCTCGCCGAGCTGTCGAGGAGATCCAGCGCAGCCGCCGGCGACAGATAGATCACTGACTCGGGCGTGTCCGCCCGAAAATTAATCCACCCGAGCCGTTCGCCGTCGTTCCGCTTCTGGTGGTCGTTGGTGAGGACGACATGGACCTCGCGAGTGGGACCATCGAGCGGCGCGCAGGGTGATTCCTGCACGGCGACGCCGGCCGACTTCCAGATTGCTGCAGCCTCGGTGACGAGGGAGTGGCGCAATGACGCGCGTGTGGAGGAGGAACCATCAACGCTCACGATGACGAGCAGGCTTGCCACGATCAACGTCATGCCGATCTGTGACGTGTGATCCTGCGTTCGCGATCCATTCGCGTCGATGGCACATTGCGCGAACATCGTGCGTTTGTGGGACGCGCGAGCGATACGCGATAATGCCGCCGCTCCATGGACATCGCCGATATCGTCCGTCCCGCGTCGCTGGCGGTTGCGGCGCTCATGCCGATCGTGAACCCGCTCGGATCGGCGCCGATCTTCCTGTCGATGTCCGCCGATCTGCCGACGATGGCGCGGCGCAGGTTGTCGCGGCAGGTGGCGTGGAATTCGTTTCTGCTGCTGGCGGCCGCGATGCTCGTTGGCTCGCACGTGCTTCGACTGTTTGGGATTTCGGTGCCGATCGTCCGCGTCGGCGGCGGCCTTCTGGTGATTGCGAACGGCTGGCGGATGCTCAATGCCGAGGCGTCGCAGGGACCGGCGAAGACGGTCGTGCAGGATGCGTGGGAACGCGAGGTCGCGCGACGTGCCTTTTATCCGCTGACGTTTCCGCTGACCGTCGGTCCTGGCTCGGTGTCGGTGGCCATCACGCTCGGCGCGGGGATTTCGACGCGCGCCACGACCGGCATCATCGACGTCGTCATCGATCTCGTCGGCGTCGCGATCGTCGCGTTGTCCGTCTACTTCAGCTATCGCTTCGCGTCGCGCCTGATCACGTTCCTCGGCGAGACGGGCGCCGAAGTGTTTCTGCGGCTCTCGTCGTTCATCCTGCTGTGCGTCGGCGTCGGCATCATGTGGGGCGGCATCGCCGAACTGGTGCGATCGCTCTAGGCTTTCAGCGCGGACGCCGGATCGACGCGGGCAGCGCGCATCGCCGGCATCAAACACGCGACCACCGCTGCGCCCACGATCAGGCCTGCCGCCGTTGCCAGCGTGACGACGTCGACGCCGCCGATGTCCGTCAACAGGTGTGCGACGATGCGATTGAGCGCGATGGCGATCGCGATGCCAATGCCCACGCCGATGCCAATCATGGCGACGCTGCGCGAAATCGCGAGCGACATGATGTCTGACGCGCTGGCCCCGAGCGCGAGCCGGATGCCAAATTCGGTCGTCCGCTGCGACACTGTCACCGCCATCACGCCGTAGACGCCAAGCGCCGCCAGCATCAGCCCGAACGCCGCGAACCCCAGCATCATCGTGGCGCTGACGCGCTCGCGCGCGATCGACGTGCTGAAATAAATGTCCATCGCGACCGGGTTATACGGCGCAAGCGTCTTGTCGACGCGCGCGATGGCGCGCTGCACGCCGGTCACGACACTGAGCGGAGCATTGCCGTCGCGGATCATCAGGTAGACGTGCGCCGCGGCTCGCGACTCGGCGTTCTGATCGAACGGCAGATACCACGTTTCGCGCGGCGCGTCGGGGTCGTGCGCATCGCTGACGTTGGCGGCGACACCGACGACGGTCATCCAGGGCGATCCCTGGCTCGCGCTGCGCACACGCTTGCCGATCGGATCCTCGCCGGGCCAGAGCCGCTTCGCGAGCAAGTCGCTGATGATCGCGACGCGTTCGGTGCCGGCGCGGTCGTTCGACGTGAACGTGCGTCCGCGCAGCAGGCGGACGCCCATCGTGTCGAAGAGCCCAGGTGTGATCAGGCGAAGGTTGATGCCGATCGTCGAGTGTGGATTCTGCGCGAGCGTCGCATCGGTGACGACGAACGACGACCACGTTCCGCCGCCGAGCGGATTCACGGTCGTCGCCGCGACGTGGCTGACGCCGGGCGTCGTCGATACTTCGTCGATGACGCGGTGGAGCAGTGCGGATCGGCGGGCCGCGTCGGGATAGGCGGTCGAGGAGGGCGTCAGCTCGATCGCCAGGAGTCCGCTGGCGTTGAACCCGAGCGGCTGCGTCTGCAACCGAACGAAGTTGCGGATGATCAGACCTGCGCCGGCGAGCAGGACCAGCGTCAGCGCCGTCTCCGCGACGACGAGCGCGTTGAACAGGAATCGTCCGCGACGACCGGTCGTCGTCGAGCGACCGCTGCTTGCCAGGGCGACGACCGGATTCGACCGCCAGCTGCCAAAGGCCGGAATCATGCCAGCGACGATGGCGCTGATCAGCGAGACGGCGACCGCAAACATCGCGACGCGCCAGTCGGTCGTTGGCGTGGCCAGTCCGAGCTGACCGCTCAGCACCGTAGGCACGAGCGCCGACGTCAGCGGCCCGAGCCATGTCGTCAACAGCAGTCCGGCGATGCAGCCGACGCCGGCGAGCGCCAGGCTCTCGGCGACGAGTTGGCTGATGTGCCGCGCTTTCGACTGCCCGAGCGCCACGCGGATCGCGAACTCGCGCTGGCGCGCAACCGAGCGCGCGAGCAGCAGCGTCGCGACGTTGACCGCCGCGATGAGCAGCATGAAGCCGACGATTTCGGTCAGCGCGAGCAGCGGCCGCTGCTGATCGCCGAGCAAATTGTCGCGGATGGTCCGGACCTCGATGCCGTAGCCTGGCACGTCGCCGCGCGGATCGCTTTTCATCTGCGCCGCGACGCGTGTCATCGCGTCGTCGATCTGTGTCCGCGTCACGCCGGCACGCGTGTGGGCCCACACGGCGAAGTCGCGCACGCGATCCTGCGGATCGAGACGCCACGGAATCCAGAACTGCGCTTCGTACGGAAACGCATACTGCGGCGGCATCACACCGACGATCGTGAACGTGCGATCGTCCAGCTGCACGCGTTGGCCGAGCGCGCGTGCAGCACCGCCGAATCGCGTGTTCGCCTGCGCGTCGCTCACCAGGGCGACGGCGGCGTCGATGCCGAGTCGTTCTTCGTCAGCGGTCAATGCGCGGCCGGCGACGGGTTGCACGCGCAGCGTGTGCTCGAAGCCGCTCGTCTGCAGAACCACGCTGACGCGCTCGGGCAACTCCTGACCGAGCAGCGTCATGTCCTCGCCTCGCATCGCCACCACATCGTCGAACGCGTCGGTCGCATGCTCGCGGACGGTGAGAATCGCGCGGCTCGACATGTTGAACGGATGCGGGTTGCCATCGTTGCCGACGATCTGCTCGCGCAGCCGTACGAGCCGCTGTTCGTCGGGAAACGGAAACGGCCGCCACAGCACGTGATTGACCGCGCTGAACATCGCCGTGTTGGCGCCGATGCCGAGGCCGAGGATCGCCGCGGCGATGATCGTGTCGCGGGGCGATCGACGCATCACGCGCAAGGCGTACTTCAGGTCCTGAATGAAAGCGGTCAACATGATGTGTCCGTTAGCGCACGCCTACCGTTCGAAAGCGAACAGTCATCGGCGTGCCAATGAGAAAAGCCTAGTGATTCTGCGAGGCTGCGACCCATCGTGCAAACCTCAAACCATGAAGGACAATACGCGTCATGACCGGACTACTGGTCGCTGCGCTCGCGGCGGCGACCGTCACCCACTACAGCGCGGCGCTTGATGTGCGGATCGCCGCCGGCACGATCGGCGGACACGTCGTGCTGACCGCGAACGCCGCCGCCGTGGACGCCGATCGTGTCGTCCTCGATGCGGGCGACATTGCGATCGACGCGGTCACGATCGGCCGTCGACCCGTCACGTTCACGAAGTCGGGTACACGACTCGTCATCGAACTGCCGGCGACGCTGCGACACGGCCACACGGCGCGCATCGACGCGGCGTATCACGTGGAGCCGAAGCGCGGCGTGCGGTTCGTCAAAGACGCGGGCCAGGCCTACACGATCTTCTCGACGAGCCAATGGCTGCCGTGCATCGATGCGCCCGATCAGAAGGCGACCCTCGATCTCTCAATCCGTTTCGACACGCCGGTGATTGCGGTCGGAAGCGGAGACGATGTCGATCGCGGCGCGGCATCGCGGGCGCGAACGACATATCGGTGGGTAACGAGACGGCCGGTGTCGACGTACGTGTTCGGCTTTGCCGCCGGTCGATACGCTGTCGCGTCCGATTCGCGTGCCGGCGTCCGGCTGATGTACCTCGGGACGACGGTTACCGTCGACGAGTTGCGATCGATCTTCCGCGATACCGGCGACATGATCGAGTTTTTCGCTGAGAAAGCGGGGACGCCGTATCCGTCACGCACGTACACGCAGGTGCTGGCTACCGGTTCGGTCGAGCAGGAGGTCGAGGAGTTTACGCTGCTGAGCGAGAGTTATGGCCGCGGCCTGTTGACGGATCCGACCGACGAGTGGCTGCAGGCCCACGAGCTCGCGCACCAGTGGTGGGGCAACGGCGTGACATGCGCCAGCTGGAACGAGTTCTGGCTGAACGAGGCGTTTGCCACATTCATGGCCGACGCGTGGAAGGAACGTCGTTTCGGTCGCGCGATGTATCTGCACGAGATCGATTTGTCGCGCACGCGGTACGAACGGGTCCGCGACGCCGGCCACGATCACCCGCTCGTCTACGAGTCGTGGGATCATCCCACGGCCGCCGATCGGACCATCGTGTATCAGAAGGGCGCGTACGTCCTGCATCTGCTCCGCGAGCAGCTCGGCGACGAACCGTTCTGGCGCGGCATTCGCGACTACACGCGCCAATACATGAATCGCTCGGTCACCACGACGGACTTCCAACAAGCCATGGAGCGGAGCACCGGCGTCGACCTCTCTGCGTTCTTCGCGCGGTGGGTGGCGCATCCCGCATCCGAACGGCAGTTGTTCGGTTCTGAACGGCGGCGCGACTGAGTGCCTCAGTTACCGTGTGTTTCTGCTGGATCGAATTTCGCACCGCGCGGCCGCATGTCCATCAAAACGATCGTCGCCTCGTTCTGCTGTCTTGCCGTGACGGCGCTGCCGCTCGCGGCGCAAGAGTTGTCGGAACTGACACAGCCCCCGAACGGCAACAATCAGAAGGCGGAGATCTCGCAGTGGATCGGCCCCGTGAAGGTGACGATCGCGTATCACAGCCCCAACGTGCATGGTCCGGCAGGCCGCGATCGTACCGGGCACATCTGGGGCGAGCTCGTGAAGTACGGGATGTTCGACGATGGCTTCGGCCCGTCGACGTCGGCGCCGTGGCGCGCCGGGTCGAACGAGACGACCGCGATCACCTTCTCGCACGACGTCAAAATCGACGGACACGACGTTCGTGCAGGGACGTACGGGCTCTTCCTCGAAGTGCAGCCCACTGGTCCGTGGACGTGGATTCTGTCGTCGCAGACCGGTTGGGGCGCGTATCAATACGACAAGAAGTACGACGTGCTGCGCGTGCAGGCGACGCCGACGCCGGCACCGTACACCGAATTCCTGACGTACGGGTTTGACGATCGCCGGCTCGATACGGCGACGGCCTATCTGCAGTGGGAGAAGCAGCACGTGCCGCTCAAGATCGACGTGCCGAACGCACTGCAGCTGTATGTCGATCAAATGCGGAAGGATCTGCTCGGCTGGCCGGGCTTCAACTACCAGAACTGGCAGAACGCCGCTCAGTTCTGCGCCGACAACAAGATCAACCTCGAAGAAGCGCTCGTGTGGGCGGACAAGGCGATCAAGGAGCCGTTCCGCAACGCCGCGCAGGGCGTCGAAAACTTTGCGACGCTCCGCACGAAGGCGAACGTGCTGCGGGCGATGGGTCGTAACGCCGACGCCGACGCGACGATGGATCGGGCGGTGACGATGGCCGATGCATCGATCATCGGCATTCATCAGTACGGGCAGTCGCTGATCGCCGCGGGCCGGAAGGACAAAGCGATGGAGGTCTTCCGGCTCAATCGCGATCGGCATCCGGACGACACTTTCGTCACGTATGTCGGCCTGGCGCGCGGCTATACGGCGTTGGGGGACACGAAAAACGCGATCGCGAACTGGGAAATCGCTATCAAGAATCTCCCCGAGAACCAGAAGCCGAACCGTGCGGTGTACGAGGAGGCGTTGAAGGCGCTCAAAGACAAGGCCTAGACAACCGTTCGCCCGCCTCTCCCGTCAAAGGACGCATGACGTCTTTGACGGGAGATCTGCGTCTTGCCATCCGCGGACTGCGCCGCAGCCCGCTGTTCGCTGCCGTGGCGATCCTCTCGCTGGCCCTCGGAATCGGTGCCAACACGGCCATCTTCACGTTGATGGACCAGATCCTGTTGCGCAAGCTGCCGGTCAAGGATCCGGATCGCCTCGTGATGCTCTACCAGCAGGGGGCGCACAACGGCAGCAATATGGGGACGCGGATGCATTCGTATCCCGTCTACCAGGACCTGCAGCAGCGCGCGGCGCCGCTCGAAGAGGTGATCGCGCGCCGGCTCGGCGCCGCGTCGGTCAGCATCGACAACCAGACCGAGCGCGTCGACTCCGAGATGGTCTCGGGCAACTACTTCACGATGCTCGGCGTCAAACCGGCGCTCGGCCGCGTCTTCACCTCCGAACAGGACGACCGCGTCTACGGCGGTCATCCCGTCGTCGTGCTGAGCTACGACTACTGGGTGCGTCGTTTCGCGCGAGATCCGAACGTCATCGGCAAAAAGATTCTCGTCAACGATTACCCGATGAACATCGTCGGCGTCTCGGCCGAGACGTTTCGCGGTCTCGACCCGGCGCGTGCGCCGCAGATACGCGTGCCGATCCTGATGAAGCGGGTGATGGAACCCGAGTGGGGCTGGATGCGCGCCGACGATCGCCGCGCGCGGTGGGTGCAAGTGTTCGCGCGGCTGAAGCCGGGATACACGGTCGAATCGGCCGCGGCGCCGCTGCAGGTGTTGTTCACGCAGATCCGTCACTACGAGATCACGCTTCCGGCGGCGAAAGACTGGTCCGCGTATTCGCGCGATCAGTTCCTGAAAGGGAAGATGCTGGTCACGAACGCGTCGAACGGCTTCTCGCCGCTGCGGAACGATTTCTCCACCGGGCTGATCGTGCTGATGTGCATGGTCGGCCTCGTGCTGTTGATCGCCTGCGCCAACGTCGCCAACCTGCTCATCGCGCGCGCGTTCATGCGGCAGAAGGAACTGGCAGTCAGGTTGTCGCTCGGCGCATCGCGCGCGCAGTTGATTCGGCAGATGCTGGTTGAAAGCTGTCTGCTCGCCACGCTGGGCGGCGTCGTCGGCGTCGCGCTCGCGGTCACGCTGACGCGGACGTTGCTGGCGCTCGTCCCGAGCGATGGCCAGCCGCTCTCGATCGAGGCGTGGCCCGACATGCGGATCCTGGCGTTCACGATGCTGCTGACCGGCACGACCGGGATCGTTTTCGGCCTGCTGCCGGCGATCCGCGCGAGCCGATCGGATCCATGGAAGACGTTGAAGGACACCGTGGGATCGATCGCCGGCGGTACCGGGTCGCTGTTCCTCCGCAAGGGACTGGTGACGCTGCAAGTCGCCCTCAGCTTCCTGCTGCTCTTCGGCGCCGGACTGTTCGTTCGCAGCCTCCAGAACTTGAAGACGACCGACACCGGCGTCGCGCTCGACAACCTGATCACGTTCCAGCTCGCGCCGCGCCTGAACGGCTACAGCGATCAGCGGGGGACGCATCTGTATCAGGAACTCCTCGACCGCCTTCGCGGATCCGCGGGCATTACCTCCGCCGCGATCGCCGCGGTACCGATCCTGAGCGGCAACGAGTGGGACAACCGGATCGCCGTCGAAGGACACAAAGCGGCCGACGGCGAGGACATGCAAGGGTTCATGAACGCGCTGTCGCCCGACTATTTCAAGACGATGCAGATTCCGCTGCTCGAAGGACGCGACTTCACGCCGGCCGACATGAAGGAAGACGCGAAGGTCGCAATCGTCAACCGGCGATTCGCGAAGCATTTCTTCGGCGACGCGCCGGCGGTCGGCCGCCATCTCGGACAGCGTGGCGGACCCAATCCAGTGCTCGATACGGAGATCATCGGCGTGGCCGACGATACGCTCTACGAAGGTCCGCGCGAAGGCGTCCGTCGTCAGGTGTTCATCCCGGCGTGGGGCAGCGGCAGCGTGACGTTCTACGTGCGCACGACGATGGGTTCGTCGGCGGCGTTTGCGCTGGTGCGTCGAGAAGTGAAGGCGCTCGATGCCTCGTTGCCGATTTACGAGACGAAGACAGTCCAGACCCAACTCGACGAAACGCTGCTGACCGACCGGCTGGTCGCGCTGTTGTCCGCGGGCTTCGGGCTGCTCGCGACGCTGCTCGCGTCGATCGGGCTGTACGGCGTGATGGCGTTTGTCGTCGCGCGGCGTCGCAAGGAACTCGGCATCCGCCTCGCGCTCGGCGCGCAGCGAACGACGATTCTCTGGTCGGTGATGCGCGAAGTGCTGCTCCTGCTCGCCGTCGGCCTCGCGGTCGGCATCCCGACGGGACTCGGTCTCGGCGGCTACGTGTCCTCACAGTTGTACGGGATCAAAGGCCACGACCCCTCGGTTGCAGCGGGAACGATGGTCCTGCTGACGCTGGTATCGGCGGCCGCCGGGCTGATTCCCGCGCACCGCGCGAGCCGCGTCGATCCGATTCTCGCGTTGCGGTACGAATAGCGGCGCATTTGTAACCAGAGATAAATACTCTGCGAGCTATCGTATGATTGGTGTCGGAAAACCGACACCGCGAATGAATTGCTCAGCAAATCGTGCGGGCACGGGCGTTGCGCGTTGCGGCTGCCATGGCGCATCGTCCCCCGAAGCGACGACGCGGACGCCCGGCCGCCGGATTCGACGGCGCACAGGTCCGCAACTACCCGCGGCTGTCGATCCGTGTGCCGCCAGCCACGATGCGGCACATCGCGCGCATCGCGAAAAAGCGTGCGTGGCCGCAGTGGCGGGTGGTCGTCGAAGCGATGGCGCGGTTCCGCGGATAGTCAGCCAGTCCTCAATTGCCCGTGCCGATTGATCTGTCGCGCGACGACACGCGGCGACAGTTCACGGCGACGGTGCACGGCAGCCTGACTTTTCACGAAGCGGCCGATTTCATTCGCACCGTCCGCGTCGGCGAGTTCCAGCCGTACGCGTTGCTGTTCGACATGACCGACGCGACGTTCGAACTATCGTCGGACCAGGTCCGCAGCCTCGCGGCGATGATCGGTACTGACCTCACGCGGTCCGGCCTACGCGGCAGGACGGCCGTCGTCGCGAGCGACGACCTCACGTTCGGTATGCTTCGGATGTTCGACGCGCACGTCGAGCACGCCGGCATCGCGACGCTGTCGGTATTCCGGACCGTCGCCGAAGCCCAGTCGTGGCTCGGCGGCTAGCCGCCGACGCGCACGTATCCGCGCAGCTGCAGGTTGACCATGGTGGTCATCGCCCAGAGGTCGGCCTGCACGCCAGGCAGCACTTGCGATGGTTCCAGCTTCTTTCCCAGCAGGCCCTGTCCGCAGACGCGCAGTTCGACGCCGGCGTCTTGCAGCTGCTTGAGCATCGCGATGTTCGGGTTGTCGACGCCGTTATGGCGTGATTTGTAGACATCGTTGACGAGCACCGCGTCGCCGCCGCCCTGATGGAACACCGCGGCGATGTGACGATGGTTCGCCGGTACGCCTTGATCGGCGAGCGTGTTCAGATACAGCGCGATCGTTTTCAGCGTCGGGTGGACTTCGTTGTCCTTTGCGTTCGCGGCGACCGAGAAGACGACTTTGTAGTCGGTGCCCGGATCCGGCAGCTCTTTCGCGCCGGCAAAATGCTTCGCAGCGTTGAAGCCGGCCATCGGCAGCTTCGAGTCCGTCTGCGTCCACGCGCGCCCGGCGTACCCGACCATCACGCCGAACACCAGCGCCACCACGATCGAGAGTTTCTTCATCGCGCCTCCAGGCCGCTCATTGTAATGGAATGAGCCGTGCCGGCGGGCGACGGCGCGTAAGGGATCGAGGTGCCCGTGCTGACTGATGTCAAGCAAGCCCTCGACAACGTCATCGCCTGGGAGTGGCTGCCCGCCAGCGACTGCATCCGGGCGTCCACAACGGTCCGCAGTGTTTACGGCGTCGACCGCATCGCTCGGATCGACGACCTCCTGCAATTGGTCCTCCCGCGCGACCGCGCACGTCATCGGATGGCGGTGGAGCGGGCTCTCGAGGGCTGTAAACCCTACGCCTCGCACTTTCGACTCGTGAGGCCAGACCTGCGCGTGGTGCACGTGCGCGAGCACGCGCACGTGTTGTGCGACGGACGCGGCTTTGCCGCGATCGTGATCGGCGTATCGCTGATCGTACCAGCGACGACGTCGAAGGTATGGCTGGAGGTCGAGCAGGTGGCGCACGCGCTGCTCGCGCGCGAAGCGAGCAATCGCCGCGCGCGCGGCATCACGAAAGCGCAGGGCTTCGCCCAGTGGGATCGAGTGGGGCGCGGCCGCATCCGGCGAGCCGCGCACCAGGCTATTTCGAAATCGCCAGGATCGTGAACGAGCCGGGGATGGCCGGTCCGCGTCCGGCGCGTCCACCGCCGGGCGGCGGCGCCGGTGCCGGACCACGCTCGTCGGCCATCGTCAAGATCCGGCCGGTCTTGCTGTCGAACGTGATCGTTCGCGCGCCCGCCATCGTCTCGAGATTCTGCTCGACCTCGAACGTCGTCGGATTCACTTCCTTGACGATCGTCAGCGTGCCGTTGCCGTGCGTGCTGAACGCTTCCATTGTTTGCGGATTGAACGTCGCGCCGTCGGATCCGCCGGCGAGCGGCAGCGACGTCAGGATCTTGCCGTCGTTCGCGCGCAGGATGACCATCATCGGCTTCGGCGGCATCGTGTCTGCCGGTCCCGAGCGCGCGCAAGCCGCGAACAGAATGCCGTTCTTCGCGTCCAGCGCGAGGCCGTTGCACCCACCTTTGTCGCCGAACGGGTAGTGCGCCGTCGCTTTCATCGTCTTGGCGTCGACGGCGGTGACGCTCCCTTCGGCGTCCTGCATCACGGCGTAGACCATGCCCTTGCCGTCGGACACCGCCTGTTCCGGAACGCCGCCGAGGTCGACCGTGCCGACGACGGTGCCGTCCTTCGCATCGATGACCGTCGCGTCCTTCGTCGGGTGACTGAACACCCAGACGCGATCGTTGAACGGGTCGAAAAGAATGCCGTCCGGACGCGCGCGCTCGCCCACGTCGATCGTTTTGATCAACTTCATCGTCTTGGTGTCGAACATCGACACCGGCTTGCTGCTCGTGAAGCCATGGCCCGACTTCGGATCGACGGCCGCGCCGTTGCCGCCGATGCCTTCGATTTCGCCCGCCGGTTCGAGCGTGTCGAGATCGAAAATCGTCAGGCGCGGTGGTTGCCCGCCTCGCGGGATGTAAATGCGCCGTCCGGCCGCATCGGCGTAGATGTAGTCCCATCCGCCTTCGCCGCCGACGCGCGCTTTCTTCGTGACTTTATAGGGGCCGCTGCTCGACGTCTGCGCCGACAGCGCGGCGACGCTACAAAGCAGGGTTACGGCACAAATCGTTCGACGCATGTGTACCTCGCGACGACAGTCTATATGAACGGCGCACCAGGGACGCTGCCACGACAAGTTTCCATAAGGCCGAGTCGTTCGCGACATCGCGCGGCCGCATGCGGCCGGCGATCCACGCGACGCCGATGCTGAGAACGTACAGCGCCACCATCGGCGCGGCGAACACGGTCTGGTTCCACGGATCCGATGACGGCGTCAGCACCGCCGCAACGATGAAGATGATCAGGATCGCGTACTTGATGTTGCGCCAGAG
>DASREL010000132.1:0-25492 GCA_035652075.1 Vicinamibacterales bacterium | reverse complement strand
GGCAGGTCGTCGCGGTCGCGAAAGACGGCAGCGACGTCGCGCCCGCACCGCCGCTGCCGCAGGCGCGATTTGAAATCGTCGACGTGGCGACGCTCGAACGCCTGCGCGCCGCACGGGAGACCCCCGGGTCGACGCCGCTCGTCATGGCGATTCTCGAAGCGCAGGAAGGATTGCTGCTCGAAGCCGCGGAGGACTTGCAGAAGTACGCGGCCGATCATCCCGAATCGGCGATCGCGCGCACGTTGCTCGCGGACCTCAACCGTCGTCGCCGCTAACGGCGCACGCGCCGGCGGCGACTACCCCCATTCTTCGATCCGAATCCGGTCGCGCGTGACGCCGAGCTCTTCGAGCAGCCGCGGCATATCCTCGACGAGCGCCCGCGGCCCGCTGATGAAGCAGAGCGTGTCCGGCGCATGGACCAGATGGCGAAGGTGATCGCGAGTGATCCGTCCGCGATGGCCGTCCCAGTCTCGATCGGTCTCGCGCGTGATCGTCTGCGCGAAATCGATCGTTCCGTCGGCAGCCATCGCCCGGAATTCGTCCGCGAACGCGAATTCGTCCGGCGTCCGCGCGCTATAGAGCAAGCCGACGTGGCGGGCCTGCCGCCGACCGAGGATCGCGTGCCGCAACATCGCCCGCAGCGGTGCGATGCCGGTGCCGCCGGCCACGAAGACGAAGTTCCGTTCGACGGGCTCGAGCGGAAACGTGAAGCCGCCGACCGGTCCCTCGACGTCGACCGCTGTTCCCGGTTCGAGCGTCAAGTGCTCGCCGGGTGCGCCGTTCTCGCGGACGCCAATCAAAAGCTCGATGTGGGCGTCTCGCTGCGCATCCTCCGGCGCGCTGGCGATCGAATACGGCTTCCGCACGTCCTGGCCGTGCGTGCCGATCAGCACCGCCTGACCGGCGGCGAATTCGAAGGTGTGACCGTTCAGGCCGAGACGGACGATGCGCGCGCGGGGCGTGGCCGGTACCACCGCGATGATGGGAAGCGTCAGCACGGACGATTATGATCGCACGATGGCGTTGCGTCGTGCGCGTGGATTCCTGCTCCGGCTCGTGCGGCGTCGCGCGCTCGCGGCGATCGTCGGCCTCGCGCTGGTCGTCCCGGCCGCCTGGATCGAATTCGGCGATCGCGCCACCGCGTGGTGGATGGACGGACTCGCGCTCGTGGTCGGCGCGACAGGGCTCGCGTTGCTGTGGACGGGGATCACCGGAACGAGTCCGGATTGGGTGGAAGATGATGGCTAATGGCTCATCGCTGACGGCTCATGGATGTACGTCCATCAGCCTCGAGCCATCAGCGATCAGCCATATCAAAGCACGCCCGTCGCCGCTTTGTGCAGATCGTTCTCCGACACAGTGGGCGCGGCTGGCCTCGCGATCGGAATCGACGCGGAATCGGCGGCGGCGCCGAGCGTTTGCCGCTTCCGCCGCGTTTTGTCGCGATACATCCGGCTGTCAGCCGTCGCCAGCAGCGTCTCGTACGTATCGCCGTCGTGCGGGAAGACCGCGGCGCCGACGCTGATCGCGAGCGGCAGCAGCCGTCCTGGGCGCGCCTCGAACTGCAGGCTGTCCACCGCCTTCTGCAACTCCAGCCGTTTGCGCTCGGCCTCCTCGCCGCCGCAGCCTGACAGGACGACGATGAACTCGTCACCGGCGTAGCGAACGCAGATGTCGTACGGCCGGATGGCGGCGCGCAGCACGCTCGCGATGTCGCGCAGCGCCCGATCGCCGACGTGGTGACCGTAGGTGTCGTTGATGTCCTTGAAGCTGTCGAGGTCCATCACGAGCAGTGACACTTCGGACTTCAATCGCTCGGCGCGCGCGAGCTCGCGCGTCAGATGCATGAACATGAACCGCGTGTTCGGCAAGCCGGTGAGCGGATCGGTCAGCGAGTCTTCCTGCGTCTGCTCGAACACGATCGAGTTGTAGATGACGGCGGCGGCCTGCTCAGAGATCCGATCGAGCAGCCGGCGATGATCGTCGGTGTAGATCGACGGCTCCGCGTGATACACCGAGATCGTCCCAATGAAACGTTCGTTGAAGAGCAGCGGGCAGACGAGCGCCGAGTGCAGCGATGTCGCATCCGACGGCTGTCCCGCCGCTTCGAGATCGGCGCTGGGCCGTGCGTTGACGAGCGGACGGCGATTCCGCGCCACCCAACCCGTCAGCCCGTGACCGTTGCGAATCGTCAACTGTTGAATGATTTCTGAATCGACGCCGGTCGCGAACCGGCACCGCAGCATCTCGGTCTCTTCGTTGTAGAGAAACAGCGCGCAGCACGAGAAGGGGACGATGTTGCTCAACTTCGACGAGATGAGCGCCATCGTGTCCGACACGCCGAGGCTGCTGCCCATCGCTTGCGCGATCTCGTACAGCGCGTAAATCTCGCGGTGCGCGAGCGCGATGTCCTGGAAGACGTTCGTCCGGCCGCCCGATTCGTTGACGAGGCCGACGGCGGGTCGCGCGCTCGGCGCGTGCGACGGCACGCGCGTCAGCTTGCGTGCCGGTTCCGCGCTCGCTTCCGCCTCGGCCGACAACGCCGGATACATGTCGACGAACGTTTGCACGACGCGCGGGTCGAGCGCCTTACCGGCTTCCTGTTTCACGAGGCCGAGCGCCGCTTCGAGGCTCATCGGCTTGTGATACGGACGGTCCGACATCAGCGCGTCGAAGTAATCGACAACGGCGAGGATGCGCGCGCCCAGGGGAATCTCGTCGCCTTTCAAGCCTGCGGGATAACCCTTGCCGTCCCACCGCTCGTGGTGACTCAGGATCAGCGGCGCGACCGGATACGGAAATGGCACGCCGCTGATGATCTCGGCGCCGACCTGCGGATGGATGCGGATCTTCTGGAATTCTTCCTGCGTCAGCGGTCCTGGCTTCGAGAGGATGTGCTCGGGGACCGCCAGCTTGCCGATGTCGTGCAGCAGCGCCGCGGTCTTCACGCCCTGGATTTCGTTGTTGCTCATGCCGAGCGACTTCGCGATCCCCGCGGCGTACACCTGCACGCGGCGGATGTGGCTTTGCGCCGTCTGATCCTTCGCGTCGATCGCGAGCGCGAGCGCTTCGATCGTCGCGAGATGCAGATCCGATACCTGCTGCACGTGCCGCTGCTGATCTTGAATGCGGCCCATGTACACCTTGTAGGTGCGGTAGATCAGGTACGGCGGCGCCGCCGCCAGCGCGGCGAACCAGTAGCCGCCGTGATAGACGATCGTTGCGGCGCCGGCGGCCGCGAGTGCGCCGACGAAATAGCCGGGCGCGCTCCACAGGAAGTTCTCGTTCCAGACCTTGAGGATTGATTGCTTCGTCGACAGCCCGATCGCCGCCGCGACGAGCATCGTGTTGCACACGAAGTACGTCGTCGCGGCGCCGACAAGCGGTTTCGGGATGTCCGCGAACGAAAAATGGGCGCCCGGCGGCGTGCCGCCCAGCCACGTGTACACGGCGCCGGCCGCTTTCACCGTCAGCACGAGCGACGCCATGCTGAACAGCGTGCGATACGGCGCCGAGCGCGACTGCGTGCGGAAGGTGCACTGGCTGAACGCGCTCGCCGCGCCGACGATCATCGTCTGGTCGGCGCCGAGCAGCAGCAGCGACGCGAAGTCGACGGCGTACGACACCGACATCGTCGATCCGCTGGTCGCGAGCGGCAGGCTGACTTTCAGCGCGGACGCGAGCGAGGAACAGCCGAGGAGCGCCACGAACAGCACGAGGTTCTCGATGCTGCGCGGGGCGAACGCGACAATCGTGAGTGCGCCCGCCGTCAAAACGGCTCCGACGTAGAGCCGCGCGGCGAGCGGGAGATCCTTCATTACGCTCAGGCTGTGGGGGAGCCGAGTCCCGAGATCTTACCTCGGAAAACGGCCGTTAGACCCCGGTTTCGCGCGGGCGCTTGGCACCAGCCCGCGGTTCGGGTTCGAGCTGATATTCGACGATTTTCCGGTAGAGCGTCCCACGGCTGATGTCGAGCACGCGCGCCGCTTCTTTCTTGTTCCACTGCACCGCCTCGAGGACCCGCACGATGTGCGCCCGTTCGGATTGCGCGAGCGTCGGCAAATGGTCGCCGACCGGTTGCGCGGCCCCCACGCTCGCGTGGAGGAATTCGATGTCGGAGGCGCGAATCGAGCGCCCGGGCGCGGACAACGCCGCCCGCGACACCGTGCTTTCGAGCTCGCGGATGTTGCCGGGCCACTGATACGTGACGAGCGAGTCGAGCGCTTCGCGCGAGAACACCTTGCTGTCGAGCGGCAGGCCTTGCGCCGCGCAATATCGCGCAAGAAACCGCTGCGCCAGCACTGGAATGTCGACCTGCCGTTCACGCAGCGACGGCAGCCGGATCGCGAAGGCGTTCACACGGTAATACAAATCTTCACGGAACCGTCCGTCGCGGACGAACTGCTCGAGCGGACGGTTCGTCGCCGAGATCAGGCGGAAGTCGACCGAGATCGATTTCTGGCCGCCGAGGCGCTCGAAGCGCCGTTCCTCGAGCACGCGCAGCAGTTTTGCCTGCGCCATGAGCGACATGTCGCCGATCTCGTCGAGGAAGAGCGTGCCTTCGTTGGCCAGCTCGAGGCGTCCTGGTTTGCGGTCGTGCGCGCCGGTGAACGCCCCTTTTTCGTAGCCGAAGATTTCCGACTCGAACAACGTGTCCGGCAGCGCGGCGCAGTTCAGCGCCTGAAACTTCGCGACGCTCCGGCGACTGAGTTCGTGAATCATGCGCGCGACGAGTTCCTTGCCCGAGCCGGTCGGGCCAAGGACCAGCACCGAGATGTCCGATTTCGCCGCGGTGCGGATCCACTCGAACACGATCAGCATCTTCTCGTCGCGGCCGATCATTTCGCGGAAGCGCTGGACCGACGGTGACTGGTCCTCGGTCGAGACGCTCGCGCGGCGTTCGAGGAATTGGTCCAGCAGATCGATGACCGCGTCGTTCGACGGACGATCGACCATGTAGCGCATCGGCGTGCCGGGGACCGACTTCGCGACGCCGAAATCGACGAGCTCGCGAATGCAGTTCTCGACGTCGAGCCGCAGACGGCCGAACGTCTGCATCAGCGATTCGACGTCGAAGCTCTCGTCGGGCCGGGCGCTCAAGTACCGGAGGATCCCGGCCCGCAGCGGCGACTGGACGAGGGCTTTGAACCGCGCTTCGACCTCACCCGTATCGGGACGGGTGGTGGCCGCGCTCGCGCGACGAGCGCTGAAGGTCAGATCATCCATTGGGCGATTACGTTATCGGCCGGTCGCGCCCGGATCCGTAGGGTTGGGCCGGTAGTAGTCCGTTTGGTGCGATTCGATGAGCTGCTTCATCCGGGCGGCGTCCGATTTGGTGTGGCCGTGGCAGACGATGGGGTCCGATCCGCCGCTCGTTTCGATGAAGACGTCCGACAGAAGCATCCCCGTCTCGATCTTGACGGATGAAATGTGCGCCATGTGGATCGTCTCTTCGCGCTTGCCGAACCACCGCGGCGTGTATTGGACGACGCTGTTCTCGGTGATCAGGACCTGCGTGGGGAACAGATGATTGCCGCGGCTCCAGCGGCTCGCGCGAAAGACGTAGCCCTGCGCGAACGGACGCCCTTTGCGCCACACCCAGACGCCGACGATCACGACGAGTGCGATCGCGGTAAACGCGACCCACGACAGCCAATCCTGCTCGCCAGTCACAAACGCAGATGTTAAGCTATTCGCAAAAAAAAGGAGCAGACTTTGCCGCATCGCGCACCCGGTTCGCCCGGGCACTCCCGCCAGCAGTTTCTGTCCGGAAAACCGATTCGTTACTACCGTCCCGCGGGCAGCCAGGACATCCGTCGGCTGATTGACGAGGGCTTTCAGGCGTTCAACGCCGGACGGTTGTCGGAAGCGTGCGAGATTTTCGCCGAGAAAATGCTCGCCCCCGAGAACGACACGACGATCGGCCTGACGGTGGCGGGCGCGATGACGCCGGCCGGGCTCGGCGGCTGCGTGATCGAGCTGATGGATCGCGGCCTCGTCGACTTCGTGATCGCGACCGGCGCGAACTTCTATCACGACCTCCACTACGCGATGAATTTCACGCTGCGCCGCGGATCGCCCTTCGTCGACGATCGCGAGCTGTACGAAGACGGCGTGATTCGCATCTACGACGTGTTGTTCCCGGCCGACGTGCTGTTGAAGACCGACGAGTACATCCGAGACTTCCTCGTCCGATCGGGGCTCAACGACGCGACCTCGACGTCCGAATTCCATTACCGCCTCGGCCTCGATCTTCTGGAACGCTTCAAGGGATGCGAGGAACACTCGGTCGTCGCGCGTGCCGCGAAATGCGGCGTCCCGCTGTACACATCGTCGCCCGGCGACAGCTCGATTGGCATGAACATCGCGTATCACGAGTTGATGAACAACAGCCGGTTCATGATCGACCCGAACAAAGACGTGAACGAAGTGTGCGCGATCGTCCTCGCCGGCAAGCAGAACGGCTGTGTCATTCTCGGCGGCGGATCGCCGAAGAACTTCTACCTGCAGGCACAGCCGACGCTGTGGGAGGTGTATGGCATTCCGAAGGGCGGCAACGACTACTTCATCCAAATCACGACGGACCAGGTCGTGTGGGGCGGGTTGTCGGGTGCGACGCCGTCGGAAGCGGTCAGCTGGGGCAAGGTGAATCCCGGAGTGCTCCCCGATACCGTCGTCGCGTATTGCGACTCCACCGTCGCCTTTCCGTTGTTCTGCGAATACGCCGTTGGGTCGCCGAACGGCCGCCGAACCCGCAAAGAACTGATTCACAAACGCGATGCGCTGGTGGCTGCGCTGGTGAAAGAAGCCAAAAGCGCGGCGGAGAAACGGAAGTTGGAAGTCGGGAGTACGAAGTAAGCGTCCTTCTAACTTTGTACTTCGTACTTCCTACTTCGTACTTTCATGGGCACTTTGTCCTCCGAACTCGCCTCCCATGCCGAACGTCTGACGGCGCGTCCGCGCATCTACGCGGACGCCAACGTTCCGGCCGGCATCGTGGCGCACATGCGAAACGATCTCGGGTGGGATGTCCTGTTCGTGCTCGAGGATCCCGACCTGCGGCGCGCGCCCGACGTCCGTCATTACCAACTCGCCCAGCAGCTGCGCCGCACGCTGGTGACGATGGACCGCGACTACCTGGACGATCGCCGCTTTCCGATGAGTGAAAGCGGCGGCGTGATCGTCATCCAGGCGCCAGACGAACGCGAGCTCGCGAGCCTGCTCGGCCGCGTGGATCGCCTCCTCTTCCAGACGTCAGCGCAACCACTCGAAGGCCAAAAACTCCAAATCAACACCGACTGGGGACGCGAGTGATCGCGATGATCGGCCTCGAACTCGAAGACGCTCGCGCGACGGCCGTTCGGTTGACGGACGAGGGCACGGTCGCCGCCCGCGCGACGCTGGACGCGTCCGGTGATCTGGCGTCGGCCGCCGCGCGCGCAATCGACGAAGTCGGTTCGACCAACTCGCGCGTCATCGGCGTCGCTGCCGCGAGTCCCGACAACGCGAGCGTCGCCGCCGCGGTCGCGGCGCTGGCGCCAAGGTTGGGCGGTGCGCAGCATCGTGTCGTCATGTCCGGTACTGCGGCCGCGGTCGCCGAGACGTGGACCGGCGCCGCGCGCGGCATCAAGGACATCGCCTACTTCGCCGTGGCCGAGCATACGTCTGCAGGCATCGTGCGCGACGGCGCCCCACTCACCGGTCGCCGTGGGCGCGCCGCGTCGGTCGCCTGGCTGGCGTTGAATCCGGTGGAGCGCGAAGACTATCGGCGCACCGGCTGCCTCGAAGCCGAAGTCGCCGCTGCGGGAATCGTGCGTCGCCTGATCTGGCGGATCAAGGCCGGCGATCGATCGCGGATTCAGGAACGCGTCTCGGACGATCTCGCGGCGATCACGATCGATCACATCCTCGATGCCGCTCGCAGCGGCGACGGCGTCTCGATCTCCGTCGTCCGCGACACGGCGAAGTATCTCGGCATGGCAGCCGCGAATCTCGTCGTCATCGCCGATCCCGAGATGCTCGTGCTCGGCGGCATCATGGCGTCGGCCGCCGATCTGCTGCTCGAGCCGGTGCGTACCGAGCTCGCGCGCCGGTTGCCGAAACCGATGATGGACGCGCTGGTCATCGCGCCCGCCACATTGGGATCCGACGCGGCGGCGATCGGCGCCGCGCGTCTTGCAGCGTCAGCGGTCCGATGATCGTTTTGTCAGGCGCCTCGCTGGTGCTGCCTGACCGCATCCTGTCACCGGGGACGCTGGTCGTCGACGGCGATCGGATCGCGGAGATTCGCGCAGACGCGCCAGCCGGCGGTCACAGCCACTCGCTCTTCGCCTTTCACGGTCACTACATCGTGCCGGGTTTCATCGACGTGCACGTCCATGGCGTCGAAGGCTTCGACTCGCTCGACGGCGGCGATGCGATCGCGTCGATCGCCGAACGGCTGCCGCGGTTCGGCGTCACCGCGTTTTGCCCGACCACCGTGGCGTGCGAACCGGCGGCGTTGCGCGGCGTGCTCGATCAAGTCCGCCGTGCGCGCGAAACACGCGTCGCCAGCCGCGCGCGCGTGCTGGCCGCGCATCTCGAAAGCAATTTCATCAACCCGGAGTACGCGGGTGCCCAACCGCGGACGTGCCTTCGCTCGCCGCGGAGCGCAAGCCTTTCTGGCGAGCGATTCAGCGGCGCAGACGTCCTGACTGAAATCGAACGTGCGGCGCCGGACGTCGGGATTGTCACCGTCGCGCCCGAAGTCGACGGGGTCATGGACCTGATTCCATGGCTGGTGTCGCGCGGACAGCGCGTCTCGCTCGGTCATTCGGCGGCGACGTTCGACGAAGCGACGGCGGCGATTGCGGCTGGCGCTCGCCACGCGACGCACCTCTTCAATCGCATGCCGCCGTTGCATCATCGTGCGCCGGGCCTCGCCGGCGCGGTGTTGCAGGCCGAAGAGGTCGCGGCGGAAATCATCTGCGACGGATTTCACGTGCATCCGGCGCTCGTGCGGATGGCGATTGCCGCAAAGACGCCGTCACGACTGTTCGCGATCACCGATGCGACGTCGGTGGCCGGGATGGCCATCGGGTCGCGAGGGCGGCTTGGCGGGCAAGACATCACCGCCGGCGAATCGACGGCGCTCCTGGCCGACGGCACGCTCGCCGGCAGCACGCTGACCATGGACCGGGCGTTCCGCATGCTGGTGGACAACGGCGTCCCGGTCGTCGACGCGGCGACGATGTGCTCGACGACCGCGGCACGGGAACTCGGCCTGGTCGGACACGGCATCCTGAAGGAAGAGGCGGTTGCCGACCTTGTCGTTCTCGACTCGAACTTCGCCGTCGTCCAGACCTATATCGCCGGGCAACTGGTGTATTCGCGAAACACCGCCGTGCCCGCGTCCGTCTAATCGACGGATGGAGGTTGCCATGTTCCGCTCGACCAAAGCCTTCGCGCTGCTGGCGTTGACGCTTGTCGCCTCGGGGTGCGTCATCGTGGACGCCGACTTCAAGCAGGTCGTCCGAGACGACAAACACTTCACCGTCAACGGGAAGCCGGATCTGACGCTTTCGACGTTTGATGGACCGATCGAAGTGCGGCCGTGGGACAAGCCTGAAGTCCAGGTGACGATCGAAAAGCGCGGCCGCGACGAGGCGGACATCAAGTCGATCGCGGTCACCGTCGAGCAGAACGGCAATCACATCACGATCGCCGCCAATCACGATCGCGACCGCGGTCGCGTGCACTTCGGGTGGAACATGAGCCGATCCGCGAAGCTGATCGTGCAGGCGCCTGCGGTGTCGGACGTCAACGCGCGAAGCGGCGACGGCTCGATCGACGTCACCGGCATCACCGGCACGATCGTCTTGCACTCGGGCGACGGCCGGATCAACGCGCGCGACATCGGCGGCGACGTCGACGTGTCGACCGGCGACGGCAGCGTGACGATCGACGGCAAGTTCGAAGCGCTACGTGCGCACTCGGGCGACGGCAGCCTGCGGATTCAGGCGCTGCGTGGCAGCGCGGCGGCGAAGGATTGGAACATCACGACCGGCGATGGATCGGTCACGCTCGAACTCCCCGACAAATTCGACGCCGATCTCGACGCGCACACCGGCGACGGCCGCATCCGCTTGAACGACGTGACGGTGTCCAACGTGCAGGGCGAGATTCGCCGCAACACAGTCCGTGGGCAGCTCGGATCCGGCGGCGGTGCGCTCAAGATTCGGACCGGCGACGGCTCGATTACTCTGCGCCGGGCTCTTTGATGATCCGTCCGCCCGTCAGGAAGCGGCGGTAGTCCGAAAACTCCTGCCGCTTCCGATGCGATCCGGCGCCGCGCATGATTGCCACTTCCTCGATCGACGCCGGTAGTACCAGCGACTCCTCGGGTTCCTTGAATTTCACGACGGCGTACTTCGTGATCGTCTGCAGGCGTTCGACGACCACGTAGTCGGGCAGGCCGATCGAGCGCTGCTGCTCGTACGGGACGCGGATGTCGACGCGGTGCGCGAGCTCTTCTTCCACGCGCAGCACGTCGAACGTCGTCGAATCAACCAGGACGCGGCCTTTCATCGTCACCGGCAGCGAGATCTGGAAGCACTCCGGACGTTTGTGTTTGTCGGTCTTGATCTCGGGCGTGCCGTCCTGCTTGTGGACGAACTCGACGATCAGCGCGTCCTTCTCTTTGCCCGTGCCGCGCGCGGCCGACGTGAACGTGAAGTCTTTCTGGTTCGCTGGCAACAGAAACGCGAGCGGTTCAGGTTCGTGCGTCTGCGGATCGAGGCAGCCCTGGTTGTCCTGATCGGACTTGCGCGGGGCACGGCCGTTGATCTTGCGCAGTTCGCGCGCGACCTTCGCGTCCTGCACGAGACCGTCGCCGTCGATGCCGTCCGCTTCGAGGTGCAGTTCGTATTCGAGCGAGCGGCCCATGCCGTCGGCCCGATAACCGAAGTCCATCGGCTGCGCGAAGACCTTCTCGGTGCAGATGATGTTCTGCGCGCGGCGGTAATAGTCGGTGACGCGCTCGCCGATGCGGGCGAGCACCGACGCGACGTCGGTGGCCTGCGCGCGCGGCGCCGCTGCGAGAAGCGCGCACGCCGCGACGCCGATGAGCGCGTTACGCGTCCACGAAGCGATGGTCCGCATAGAAAGTCGGATCGGTGATGCCGACGTCGAGAAACGCGTCATGACGTTCGCGGCACTTGCTGCACGTGCCGCAGTGGTGGCCGTCAACGGGACTCATACACGACAGCGACAAACTGAAATCGACGCCGAGCTCGAGTCCGCGCCGGACGACCTCGGCTTTGCTGCGCCCCGCGTATGGCGCGTCAATGTGCACATCATGCGCCAGTCCGAGCGACAGCGTCCGCGCCATCGACGCGCGAAACGCGTCGGTCGCATCGGGAAACGGATTGTGCGCCAGCGTCCCGAGGACGATGCGGTCGAGGCGTGCGGCGGCGGCGTACACGCCGGCCTTTCCGAGCAGGACGATGTTGCGTCCCGGCAGATACACGTCTTCGTCCGGCGTGTGATACGACGGCGGCGTGCCGGCGACGGCCCAATGCGTCGCCGCGTACACGTCCCGCATGTCGACGGTCAGCGACGCGAGCGGGCGGACGCCGGCAAACGGCGGCGATTGCAGTAAGCGCGTGACGATCGCGCGCTCCGCCGGTTCCCACGCGAGCCCAACGCTGACGTACACCGGCTGCACCGCCTCGGCGCCGCGCGCGGCCGCTTCGTCGGCCAGCAGCACTGCGCTGTCGAGTCCGCCCGAGAGGAGCACCGCGGTTCCGCCCATCGCGGGATTCTATGCCACAATCGCGGACATGTACTCCGTGACGAAGCGCATCGACTTTTGCTACGGGCATCGGCTGCTCGACTACGACGGTATCTGCAAACACCCGCACGGCCACAACGCTTCCGCCGAGATCGAAGTCCAGACGGGAACGCTCGACAATCGCAACATGGTGTGCGATTTCAGCGACATCAAACGCGTGATCAAGGGATGGATTGACGCCGAGCTCGATCACAAGATGCTGCTGCGCCACGACGACCCGCTCGTCGCGCCGTTGAAGCAGCTGGGCGAACCGGTCTACCTCCTCGACAGCAACCCGACGGTTGAACGCATCGCGAAGTTGATCTTCGACTACGCCACAGACAAAGGATTCCCCGTCGTCCGCGTCAAAGTGTGGGAAACGCCGACGTCCTTCGCCGAATATGGAACGTAGCCTCGAGCCTCCAGCCTCGAGCGTCTACAGCTTTGTTGTTTTCGATCTCGACGGTACGCTGGTCGATTCGCGCCGCGATCTCGCAGATTCCGCCAACGAGCTGCTCGCCGAACTCGGTCGTCCCTCGCTTCCCGAAGAACAGATCGGCCGCATGGTGGGTGATGGCGCCGCGGTCCTCGTGGCGCGCGTGTGTGCCGCTGCAGGGATTGCCGTGCCGCCGGATGCGCTGACTCGGTTTCTGGCGATCTACGACACGCGCCTGCTGAATCACACGCGTCCGTACGATGGCGTCGTCGAGGTGCTCGACACGTTGCGATCGCGCATGCCGATCGCGGTGCTGACCAATAAGCCCCTCGCCTCGACCAGGGGCGTGCTCGCCGGCCTGGAGCTCGCGCCCTTCTTCGTCGAATCGATGATCTTTGGCGGCGACGGACCATTGCCTCGCAAACCGGATCCGCAGGGACTGCGCCGTCTCGCTGAATTGGCGTCCGTGCCAATTGCGTCGACGATGCTCGTCGGTGATTCCATCATCGACGTGCGAACGGCGGGCGCCGCGGGTGCGCAGATGTGCGTCGCGCGTTACGGCTTCGGGTTCGAGAGCGTGGAGGCGGAGACGTTAACGTCCACGGTCCGCGTTATCGATGCGCCGCCGGAGCTTCTCCGGCTGTAACGATTTTGTACGCCAGCCCGGTTTCTACTGTCGGGCTTCTATGCACTGGGTTTTAACAATCCGAGAAATCGTTCGGTAACAAATCTGGCATTGCCATTGCTGAGATAACCCGGTCCTCGCCTCAGCACTCACGGCAGCGGACAAACGAGAAGCACGTAGAATACGGAGCTTATGCCGACGCCACTGACGGAGGGGCACGGACGGTCGACAGGTCTGGTCGACGTACTCGATCGAGTCCTCGACAAAGGACTGGTCGTCGCTGGCGACATCAAAGTGTCGCTGGCCGAGGTCGAGCTCCTCACGATCCGCATCCGCTTGTTGATCTGTTCGATCGACAAAGCGGAGCAGATCGGCCTTGACTGGTGGAAGTACGACCATCATCTCTCGCCCGGCAAACAGGCGTTGTCGGCGGAGAACGAAGAGCTGCGCAAGCACGTGCGCGCGCTCGAACGGCAGATCGCGTCGCTGACCCGACGTCGATCCGCGCCGGCGTTGAAGTAACGGCACAAGGAGTGTTCGATGCCCGTTGAACGAGCAGCAGGCGGCACAAGTCTCATTGACGTCCTCGATCGAGTACTCGACAAAGGGATCGTCATCGATGCGTGGGTCCGCGTTTCACTCGTCGGTATCGACCTGATCACGGTCGAAGCCCGAGTCGTGGTCGCATCGATTGATACCTACTTGAAGTATTCAGAAGCGGTCGGCCAGGTCGCTCCGGTCAGCAAGCCGGCGATCGAAGGCAAGGGGTATGAGGAAGTCATTGCTGAAAACGCCGCCCTCCGAGCTCAGCTCTCGTCTGGCACCACCGCTGCCCGCCGCACTGGTGGGCGTCGGCGCACGACGGCACGCGACGAAGCGTAACGGGTCGGCGACGCCGTATACCGGCGTTCCGCGCGTCCGCGTCGCTGTCGAAGAGGCGAGCGAAGAAGAGCAAGAGCAGCTGGCCGCGCGCGTCCGGTTGCTCGAGGGGTTTGTCAGCCGCGCCGAGGTCGTCGACTGTACGCAGTATGCGCTGCAGTGGGCCGGCGAAGTGCTCGGCGTCAGCCAGTCGATCTGTCTCGTGCGTCCGGCCGGCGAGCAGGCGCTGTTCGCCGCGGCACACTACGGGTTCACGAGCTCCGCCGTCGCGACGTTTGCCGTGTCGCTCGACGACTGGAACAATCCGCTCGTCACCACGTTCGCGAACCGCAAAGAGATTTTCTTTCCAGCCGCCCATTCGCCGTCCGACCGGAAACGCCGGCCGTCGACGCCGTTCGAGGACGCGGCCTTTCATGTCATCCCGCTCGGGGCCGCGCTCGCCGAGGAAGCGCTTGGCCTGCTGCTCATCGGCGGCAGCGATCTCATCTCGTCCGACCTGCACTGGTTCACCTCGATCTTCAGCCAGAAACTCGATCAGTTGCTGCGTACGCAGGGGCTCGTCGAAGCCGACCGCCGGCAGGGCCGCGAGCGGTCGCTGTTGCACAGCATCATCAACGCGGTCTCCGACCCGATTCTGTTGACCGACACGGAAGGCCGACTCCTGATCGCGAACCAGCGCGCGCTGACGCTCTTCACCGCGTCGGAAGAAGAGAGCGAGGGGCGCCGCGGCGCCGTGCGGATGAACAACATGTTGTTGTCGTCCGCGCTCTCGAGCAAGGCGATCGAAGAAACCGGCGCGACGCGGCGCGAGTTGCTGCTCGTCAATCCGGCCGACGGATCGGACCTGGTGTTCGAGCTGCTCAGCACGGTGACCGAGGATCCGCGGCAGGGCAGCGGCGTCGTCTCGATTCTGCGCAACGTCACCGACCTGCGGCGCGCCAGCGAAGAGATCGAAGAGAACTACCGCAAGATGCGCGTGGCCGAGGCGCAGTCGCGCGCCGAAAGCGATCGCCTCAACCTGATCATCGATTCGGTTGCCGACCCGATCGTCGTGACCGACGCGTCCGGTGCGACGTCGCTGATGAACGAGCCGGCCGAGCGGCTGTTCACGATTCCGCAGGACGCGAGCGCGATCGAGCAGCGCTGGGTGCAGGCGAACGACGCGCACTTCTCGTCGTTCATCGCCGGTATGCTCGTGAGCGCCGACCAGCGCCGCGTCGGCGAGATCGGGTTGTCCGATCCGCGGAACGGCGAGCCGATGCCGGTCGAAGCGATCGCCGGCAAGATCATGTCCGAGCACGGCGAGTTGACCGCCGTCGTCACGATCCTCCACGACCGGCGCGAAGCGATCGAAAAGGCGCATCTGTACGAGCAGTTGAAGCAGGCGTCGGACGAGCTCGAACGGAAGATTCAGGCGGCGACGGCCGACATCGCGCAGCAGAACGAATTGCTGCGGCGCCAGGCGATCGAGCTCGAACAAGCGTCCGCGTTGAAGTCGCAGTTCCTCGCGAACATGTCGCACGAGTTCCGCACCCCGCTCAACGCGATGCTGGGCTACACGTCGATGCTGCTGCAAGGTGTCGGCGGCGAGGTCGGACCGAACGTCAAGCGGCAGTTGTCGCGCGTCGAATCGAACGGACGCCACCTGCTGACGATCATCAACGAGATTCTCGACATCTCCCGCATCGAAGCGGGCCGGATGCCGCTGCAGCTCTCGCGCATCAAGGTGCCGGAGCTCGTGTCCGAAGTGCGCGCCGAGCTCGAGCCCATCATCTTGCGTTCGAAGCTCGACGTGAAGCTGCAGATCGAGAAAGACCTGCCGGCGCTCAATACGGATCGCCTGAAGGTGAAGCAGATCGTGTTGAACCTGCTGAGCAACGCGCTCAAGTTCACACACCATGGATCGGTCACGATTTCGGCGAAGCGCGGACGCGACAAGACGATCTGCATCTCGGTGAGCGATACGGGCATCGGCATCGCAGCCGCCGATCACGAAAAGATCTTCGAAGACTTCCGCCAGTTGGATAATTCGCCGACGCGAGCGTACGGCGGCACCGGCCTGGGCTTGTCGATCTGCCGCCGGCTGGCGCAGATGCTCGACGGCAAGCTAACGGTGCAGAGCCAGCTCGGGAAGGGATCCACGTTTACCCTGGCGCTGCCGATCAAGGGACGGAAATGAGTACCAAGGATGCACGGCCCCGCGTGTTGATCGTCGACGACTATCCGGATGCCCGCGAGATGTATTCGGAGTACCTGCAGTTCTCCGGCTTCGACGTCGTCGAAGCGGCGAACGGGATGGAAGCGTTGCAGCGCGCCGTCGACGCGTCGCCCGACATCATCCTGATGGACCTGTCGCTGCCCGTCATGGACGGCTGGGAAGCGACCCGTCGGCTCAAAGCCGACAAGCGCACGGCGGCGATCCCCGTCGTCGCGCTGACCGGACACGCGCTCGCGGGTATCTCCGAGGGCGCGCGGATGGCCGGATGCGACGCGTTCGTCACGAAACCGTGTCTGCCGGAAGATCTCGTGAAAGAAATTCGCCGCGTGCTCGACGAAACCCCTACGAGGAAGGGTGGCCGCAGGAGCGGCAAGTATGCCAAGAACACAGTCAACTAAAACGGCGCGTGGTGCCGCAGCGCGTGGTGTCGCAACTCGCGGTGCCTCTGCGCCGCCCGTGAAATCGGGCGGCAAGAAGATGGCTGCGGCGACGACCGCCAAAACGGCCAAGGCCAACGGGACAGCGAAGGCCGCGGCCGGCCGCAACGGCCGCGACACGCGCCCGCAGACGCGCGCGGCATCCGAACGCGTCGTGCAAGGCGGCCGGACGACCGTGGCGGAAACGGCCACGAGTTCGAGCCGAGGCAAATACGTGTACTGCATCATCGAGTCTGGCGATCCGCTCCGCTTCGGCCCCGTCGGCATCGGCGCCGATCCCTCGGAGGTCTACACGGTTCACTACAAGAACCTCGCGGCCGTCGTATCCGACGCGCCGCTCGAAGTGCTCGACTCGACGCGCGAGAACGTGCTCGCGCACGAGCGCGTCAACGAAACCGTCATGCGCGAACACACCGTCATCCCGATGTCGTTCGGCACGATTTTCAAGACGCGCGAAGACATCGTGGAATTGTTGCGCTCGGCGGCCGAAGCGTTCGGCGACGTGCTCAACAAGATGCAGAACAAGCTCGAGTTCGGTTTGAAGGTCCTGTGGGATCGCGACCAGGCGGTTCGCGAGGTCGAGAGCGAAGACGAGGACATCAGCCGGCTGAAGAAGGAAATTTCCGGCCAGAAGGGTCCGACGTATTTCGCCCGGATGCAGTACGGCCGCCTGATCGACTCGGCGCTTCAGTCGCGATCCGAACGCTACGTCGCCGACGTTCTCGAACAGCTGCGCGAAGTGTCGGTCGCGTCGCGCATCAACAAGCCGATCGGCGACAAGATGATCATGAACGCGGCTTTCTTGATCTCGCGCGATCAGGAGCAGGCGTTCGACGCAAAGGTGAAAACGATCGCCAGCAAGTTCGACAAGCTGACGTTCAAGTACACCGGGCCCTGGCCGCCGTACAATTTCGTCAACATTCGGTTGAAGCTCGAAAGGGCGTAGCCACGTTCATCCTCGACACGCTGCTCATCGGGTCGCTCCGCTTCGTGCTCGATAAGGTCGTCGCGGCCGCGGAAGCCGAGATGAACGACGACACCGCTCTGCGCGAACAGTTACTGGAGGCGCAGATGCGATTGGAGCTCGGCGAAATATCCGAGGAAGAATTCGCGGAGACCGAGCGCGACATCCTTGCCGCCATCCGTGAGATCAAAGGCCAGCAGCAGGGCGCCATCACCATGTCATCCAAGGACAAGGTGACGGGTGTCGACATCCAGAGCTTCGAGCAAGATCAGTAAATTCCACTTCTTCGGCGGCAAGGGCGGCGTCGGCAAGACGACCTGTTCTGCGGCGTTCGCGCTGTCTGCGTCCAGATCACAACGCGTGCTGCTGGTGTCGACAGATCCGGCCCATTCGGTGCGCGACGCAGTCGGGACGCGCGTCCCGGCGAACCTGCGCATCGTCGAGCTCGATGCGCCGAAAGCATTTAAACGCTGGATCGCGAATCACTACGCCGCGGCGGCCGACGTGCTGGAACATGGCACCTGGCTCGATCGACACGACATCGATTCGCTCCTCGACTTACCCCTGCCCGGCATCGACGAACTGGTCGGCCTGATCGAGATCGATCGGATCTCGCGATCGTTCGAGACGATCGTCGTCGACACGGCGCCGACCGGCCACACATTGCGCCTGCTCGCGGCGCCGGAAACCGTGCGCGCCGTCGCGGATCTGCTCGACGCGCTGCAGGACGATCACCGCGTCATCCGCCAGCAGTTCGGACGACGAGGTAAACCTGAAGCGGCCGATCGACTGATTGAGGAGATCGCGCGGCAGGCGGTCGACATCGCGCGACGCCTGCGGAATCGTTCGACCACCGAGTTCCATTGGGTGACGCTTCCCGAACCGATGTCGGTCGCCGAATCGACAGACGCACTTGCCGCGCTGGCGACGGCACGCCTGCCGGTGACGGAGATCATCGTCAACCGCGTGCTGACCGACCAAGGACCCTGCCCGCTGTGCGATCGCCGACGTGCCGATGAGCGCGCGGTGATACGGGACATCAGGCGTGAACTCGCGCGCGGCCGCCGCCTCACCATCGTGCGCGCCCAACCGCATGAGCCGAAAGGCGTGCGCGCGCTGCTGGCGGTTGCCCGTGAAATGACCATGGCTGATGGCTCAATTCGCATGGCTCATGGACGTCGGCGGACGATATCCATCAGCCATCAGCGATCAGCCATCGGCCATGACGGCGGAGCGCCGGATCTCGTCCAGGGCGCGACGCTCGTCTTTGTCGGCGGCAAAGGCGGCGTGGGCAAAACAACGATTGCGGCGGCGCTCGCGCTGTCGGCGGCGCATCGACCGAAACGGGTCCTCCTGCTGTCCACCGACCCCGCGCATTCGCTCGACGACGTGTTTGGCGACGAGGCGCCGAGCGACGTGGACGTGCTCGAGCTGAATGCCGCGGAGGCGTTTGCCGCACGCGCGAAGGAATTTCAGGATGCGCTGCAGGACATGGCCGGCGACGCGGGTGCGCAAGGCGCGGCCAACCTGCTGCAGCTGGCGCCGCCGGGGATCGACGAGCTGTTCGGCATGCTGACCGTGTTCAAGGCGCGCGACGAGTACGACACGATCGTCGTCGATACGGCGCCGACCGGGCACGCGCTGCGGCTGCTGCAGATGCCGGAGATCGCGCGCGAGTGGGTGCAGGTGCTGATGCGGATGCTGCTGAAATACCGCGAGGTCGTTCACGCGCAGCAGCTCGCGGCCGAATTGGTCGAGGTGTCCAAAGGCGTGCGCGAGCTGACCGCGATGCTGCGCGATCCCAAGATGACACGATTCGTCGTCGTCACGCGCGCCGCGCAGTTACCGCGCGCCGAAACCGAACGGCTCCTCCGCCAATTACGGCGGCTGAAGCTGCACGTGCCGACGGTCATCGTCAACGCGATGACGCTCGAGCCGGGGCGGTGTCGACGCTGCCGGCAAACCGCCGCGGACGAGCGACTGCAGTTCGCGTCGCTCCGCCGCAAGATCGGGCGACGGGTTATCATCCGAACGCCGCTCGTGGCGCCGTCCCCGCGAGGCGCCGCGGCGCTCGACGCATGGCGTGCCACATGGCTCACAGCTGACGGCTAACGGCGAATGGCTACCTCGCTCACCTACGTCTACTGCCTCGTAGCCGCATCGAAGCGGCCGCAGACGGCCCGCGTGCGCCGCGGGTTGGATGGCGCATCACGTCCGCGCGCGATCGAGATCGACCGGGGCCTCTTTGCGATCGTCGCCGACGTGCCGGAGCGTCAATACGGCGAGGCGGCGATCAACGCTCACCTGTCCGACCTCGACTGGGTATCGCGCGCGGCAGTGGCGCACGAACGCGTGATCGAGGCGTTCATCGACGCCGACGCCCTGCTGCCGATGAAACTGTTCACGATCTTCAGCAGCGACGACCGCGTCGTCGGCGACGTGCGTGCGGACCGCGACCGGATCGCGCGCGTGATCAAACGCGTCAGCAAACACCACGAATACGGTATCCGCGTCGTCCTCGAGCGAGCCGTGCGTGCGCCGTCGGCTTCGGCGCGGCAGGCCCAGGCAGCGAGCGTTGGTGCGGCGTACCTGCAGCGCAAGAAAGCGCAGCGCGACGCGGCGGTCGAGCTCGCGGCCAACGCGCGCGAAACGGTCACCGAGTTGTACGATCGGCTGGCGGCGCGCGCCCGCGCCGCTCGTCGGCGACCGGCAAGCGAACTGCCGGTTCAAGGTGGCCCGCTGCTGCTCGACGCGGCGTTTCTGATCCCGCGCGGCAAGGCGCGAGGTTTCGAGACCGCGGTGGCGCGCGACGCGCGGACGCTCAGGAAGGCCGGATACGGCGTCGTGCTGACCGGTCCGTGGCCGCCGTACACGTTCGTGCAGGACTGACCGATGGCGAAATCGCGCGCGCGCTCCACTGTCAGCGACTACATTCTCGAGACACCGCAGTCGTCGGTGCTCGACCTCGTCGACGAGTTGTTGAACAAAGGCGTCATGGCGAACGGCGACGTTACGCTCGGCGTCGCCGGCATCGACCTGATCTACCTGCGGCTGTCGGCGTTGCTGTGCGCCGCGGATCGCGTTCTGCCGGTCGAACCGAAGCGCCGCAAGCGCCGGCGTCGGCGATGACGAAAAAGAGATCCGTTCGCAAACGGCCGCGGAAGCCCGTTGCCGCCACGCCCGTCACCGCGGCTGAATTGCGCGCGCTCAAGAAGGCCATCGAAAAGCGCGCGCGGCCGATGCGATGGAATCCGGATCCCGAGGACGTGCAGAAATCGGTCGCGCAACTCGTGCTGACGATCGTCGAGTTTCTACGGAAGCTGATGGAGCGTCAGGCGATTCGTCGGATGGAGCAGAAGACGCTGACGCGTAAGGAAGTTGAAGCCGTCGGCGAGGCGTTGATGAAGCTCGAAGAGACGGTCCGCGACATCGGCGCGAAATTCGGACTCGCGCCGGAGGATTTGAACATCGACCTCGGCCCCTTGGGCAAATTGATGTGAGCTATCATTCGGCGTGATGCCCCTGCGCGTCAGCATCATCGTTGCGATCCTCGTCGCGCTGTCGCGACCGGCCGCAGCCGCAGTACCGCCAGGATCAGAGATCCGCGTCGGCGCGACGTTCGATCTCGCGTCGATCGCCAATACGATTTCAACCCGCTACGCCGTCACGGTTCGTCGCGCGGTGACCGCGGATATCGACCGCGACGGCGACCTCGACGTGTTGACCGCGTCGGACATCGGGTTCGACGTGTGGCTCAACGACGGCACCGGCCGATTGACGGTCTCGCAGCCGCCTGTGCAGCCCTCGCCGAACGCGAGCGCGCCGCCCGACGCGCTGCGCGACTCAGGTGCGCGCCCGGATCCGTCCGCGCCGGCGCCGGTCCCCTCGTTCACCGGCTCCGCGACGCGTTCGCATGCGCCGCCGGCGCCAGAATCGCTTCTGCGCGGCTGCACGACTTCACGCGATCACCACGCGGTCTTCGGCGTCCGGGTCCCTCGCGCTCCTCCCGCCTTCGCTCGCTCCAACTAATCCCGATCCCTGACGGCTAATCCCCTGTTCTTCGAGGCGCTATGCGTGTGTGTGTGTACGTGTTTGCTGTTGCTCTGGGAATTCAGCCGGCGTCCGCGCAGACGCTGACCGTTGCGCAGGCGGTCGACGAGGCGGTGCAGCATAACCTCGGCCTGCTCGCCGAGCGCGCCAACCTGCCGATTGCCGACGCGCAAATGATCACGGCGAAGCTGCGGCCGAATCCGGTCTTCAGCTTCAGCGCCGATCATCTCGACCTGCTCGGCACCGGGTTCAACGCGATCAACAACGGGGGGCCGCCCGAGATCGCGTGGCGCGTTGACGTGCCGCTCGAGCGCGGCGGCAAGCGTGACGCGCGGATCGGTCTCGCGGCGGCGTTGAAGTCCGCCGCCGAAGCGCAGCTCGCCGACGCCATTCGCACGCTGCGGCAGGACGTCACGCTGGCGTGCATCGACGTCATCGCCGCCCAAGCATCGCGGGCGCTCGTCGCCGACAACCTGCGCACCTACGAAGACCTCGTCCGCGTGAACCGAGCGCGCGTGACCGCCGGATCGATTGCGCCGGCCGAAGCGACGCGATCCGAGGTGGCGATGCTGCAGTTTCGCGCCAACGTGGTGCGCGCCGATCTCGACGTCGCCGCCGCGACGGCTCGGCTCCGCGTGCTACTCGGACGAGCGCCGGGCGACGTCGTCACGGTGTCTGACTCGTTGGGCAGCCCGCGCGCCGACACGGCTCCGGCGGTGACGCGTCTGCAGGAGCTCGCCAAACAGTCACGTCCCGATCTGCAGGCGCTAAGGCTCGCCGAGTCGCGCACGATCGCCGACCTTCGACTGCAGGAAGCGCTCGGCCGTATCGATTACACCGTCGGCGCCGAATATCGCCGGCAGCAGGGGATCGCCGGCACCGGCAACTCGCTCGGCTTCTTCTTCAGCACGCCGCTGCCGTTGTCGAGCCGCAATCAAGGCGAGATCGCGCGAGCCGGCGCCGAACGCACGCAGGTCGATCGGCAGATCGCTGCCCGCGAAGCGCAAATCGCGTCTGACGTCCAGACGGCCTTGCACGAATACGTCACCACGCGCGATCTGGTATCGAGCATCGAGCACGAGCTGCTGCAGCCCGCCACGAAGGCGCGCGATGTGTCCGTGTACACGTATCGCGCCGGCGGCGGCACGCTGCTCGACGTCCTGGATGCGCAGCGCGCCTTCAACGACACGATGCAGGGCTACGTCGACGCGCAGGCCAACGTCCTTCGTGCCGCGACCCGATTGAACGCCGCTGTGGGAACCGAGGTGCTCCGATGATCCGCCGTCTGACCTTGTCGATCGCGATCGCGATCGCGTTCGCGATCGCCGCCTGCGTCGCCTGCGGCGATCGCCCGGGCGCCGCGGCGTCCGCCGAGCCCGACGCCGCCTCCGCGAAGAAGACCGACGGCACGGTCGTGATCGATTCGAACGCGCTTGCCTCGATCAAGGTCGAGCCGATCGGCGAACGAGACAGCGGCAATGTCCTGACGATCGCAGGGAAGGTGCAGTTCGACGAGGACCGCGTGGCCCGCGTGCTCGCGCCGCTGGCCGGCCAGGTCGTCGGCCTGCACGTCAAGGTCGGTGACGCCGTTCGGAAAGGCGAGACGCTCCTGTCCATCAACAGCCGCGAAGCGGCATCCGCCGTCGGCGAGTACATCGAAGCGCGGAAGGACGTCGACCTCGCCGAGAAGACCGCCGCGATGACCGAAGACCTCTTCCAGCACGAAGCGGCGTCGCGGATGGCGATGCAGCAGGCGCAAAACGATCTGGCCAAGGCGCGCTCGCGCGCGGCGCGGACCGAGGAAGCGCTGCGCGTCCTCGGATTGAGTCCGACCGACGATCTCGCGCGCTTCAACGGACGCGTCCCGATCGTGTCGCCGATCTCGGGCGTCGCCATCGATCGCAAGGTGACCGAAGGGCAGTTCGTCCAGTCCGACAGCACACCCATGGTGACGGTCGCCGACCTCTCCACCGTGTGGGTCCTCGGCGATCTGTTCGAGCGCGACCTGCATCTCGTCTCGGTCGGGCAACCGGTGCAGATCGCGACGACGGCCTACACGGGAGAAACGTTTGCCGGCCGCGTGAACTACATCAGCGACTCAATCGATCCCGCGACGAGGGCGGCGAAAGTCCGCGTCAGCGTCGCGAACCCGCACGCGCGGTTGAAGCCGGAGATGTACGCGACCGTTTCGGTCGACGTCGCCAATCGCGAGCGCGCCATGGTCGTTCCGGCCGATGCGGTGTTCACCGAAGAGAGCCAGATGTTCGTCTTCGTCGAGAAAGCGCCGGGCACGTTCGTCAGGCGTCCCGTCGTCGTCGCGTCAGGCGAGGGCACCGACCGTCGCGTCGTCTCAGGCCTGAAGCCGGGCGAGCGTGTCGTCACCGACGGCGCGTTGTTGTTGCGCCAGGAAGAGCGGAAGTAGGCGGACGTGGTCAAACGACTCGTTTCGTTCGCGCTGTACCAGCCGCTCTTCATGGTGCTGATCACGCTGCTCTTCATCGCCGGCGGTATCGTCGCGTTCCGATCGCTGCCGGTCGAAGCCTTTCCCGACGTGACCGACGTGCAGACGACGATCATCACGTTGTTTCCCGGCCACGCCGCCGAAGAGGTCGAGAAGCAGGTGACGATCCCGCTCGAGATCGCCGTCGCCGGCGTGCCGCATTCCGTGCGCATGTTCTCGCACACGCAGTTCGGCCTGTCGTTCCTGACGTTGACGTTCGACGATCAAGTCGACGACTACTTCGCGCGCCAGCGCGTCCTCGAGCGGTTGCAGCAGGCCGACCTGCCGCCCGACGTGCAGCCGCAACTCGCGCCGCTGTCGACGCCGGTTGGCGAACTCTATCGATTCCGCCTCGTCTCCGCCACGAAAGATCCGACCGAGCTTCGAGGCATCGAGGACTGGGTCGTCGAACGCGCGTTGAAGATGGCGCCAGGGGTCGCGGACGTCGTCAGCCGCGGCGGGTTCATCAAGCAGTACCAGGTCGAGCTCGATCTGCCGCGGATGCGCGCCTACGGGGTGACGCTGCAGCAGGTATTCACCGCGCTCGGCCGCGGCAACGCGAATGCCGGCGGCAACTACATCGAGCAGGGCGAACAGCAGTACCTCATTCGCGGCATCGGGCTGCTGCAGTCGGCGGCCGACATTGGCGCCGTGGTCGTCGCCGAACATCAGGGCACGCCGCTGCAGATTCGCGATTTCGCGCAAGTCACCGTCGGTTCGGTGCCGCGCCAGGGGATCGTCGGCCGCGACGACGATGACGACATCGTCGAAGGCATCGTGCTGATGCGCAAGGGGGAGAACCCTTCCGACGTGCTGGTCGACGTCAAGCAGCGCATCGACCGGCTCAACTCGTCGATCCTGACGAAGGACGTCAAGATCGTGCCGTTCTACGATCGATCGTGGCTGATCTCGACGACCCTGACGACGGTGTTCCACAACCTGCTCGAGGGCGGCCTGCTCGTCACGCTGGTGCTGTTCGTCTTCTTGCGCAGCGGGCGGGCAGCGGCGATCGTCGCCGCGGTGATTCCGCTGGCGCTGCTCGCGACGTTCATCGGCCTGCGCCTGCGCGGAATCCCGGCCAACCTGCTGTCGCTCGGCGCGATGGACTTCGGCATCATCGTCGACGGCGCGGTGATCGTCGTCGAGAACGTGTTCAGGACGCTGGCGGAGCGGCGCAAGGACAACGATCGCGCATCTGTACGCGACGCCGTTCTCGACGCGACCGTGCAGGTCGGACGGCCGACGCTCTTCTCGATGCTCATCATCATCGTCGCCCACATTCCGATCTTCACGCTGCAGCGGCAGGAGGGACGCATCTTCGCGCCGATGGCGTACACGGTCGTCTCGGCGCTGATCGGATCGTTGCTGTTCTCGCTCACGGTCGTTCCGCTGCTGTCGTTCTTCATGCTTCGCCGCATCAAGGCGCACGAGGAGAACGTCGTCGTCCGCGCGTGCAAGCGGGCATACGCGCCGGTGCTGCGGATGGCGCTCGCGCGCCGGACGGCAGTACTTGCCGGTGCCTTCGTGGCGCTCGTGCTGAGCCTCGCGCTGGTCCCGCGGCTCGGAACGGAATT
>DASREL010000131.1:0-23392 GCA_035652075.1 Vicinamibacterales bacterium | reverse complement strand
TTCTCAGAGATGATCGCGTCGGCGCACGAAGCACCTTCGGCACCCCAGGCACCTCAGGCACCTTCGGCACCCAAGGCACCCCAGGCACCCAACAATCAGGTGTTCAAGCATGATTTGCCGCCGGTGAATCTCGAGGGATGGGAAGTGACCGTCAGGCACGTCCCGTATCCGCCAGGACGCGTCGGCACCGCGCACAAGCACGCCGGCTTCGTCCTCGCGTGCGTCGTCGAAGGCGCGGTCGTCGCGAAGGTCTCTGGCCAGGGACCCGAACGCGTTTATAAGGCCGGCGAGATGTTCTTCGAGCAGCCGGGCGCGACGCACGAAGTGTCGAAGAACGCGAGCCAGACCGAACCGGCGAAGTTGCTCGCGCTGATCTTCGCGCCGAAGGGCGCGACGCTGACGACGCAGGTCAAAGGATAAAAAGGCGGCGAACGGAATCTCGCTGGTAATACACCGCCCCGCTCAGCATCAGTTCTTCTATAGGAACTTCTGCAGGGTCGGGGAGGTGTCATGCGGTTTGCGATTCGTCGTGTGCTCGCGGTTCTGGTCGTTCTACTCGCGGTGTCAGGCGCCGCGTACGCCGAGACGACCACGCCCGCGATCGCACTGACGCCCACCGGTTACATCACGGTGCCGCTCGGCGGCACGAAGCAGTTTTCGGCAAAGGTCACGAACCTCACCGATACGACCGTCGCGTGGTCGGTCGGACGGCCGGGCCTCAACACCGGCCTCGGGACGATCAGCCCCACTGGCCTCTACACCGCGCCGGCGACGCTGCCGTCGAACACACAAATACAGATCACGGCGACGTCGGTATCGAATCCGACCGTTTCCGCGATCACGTTTCTGTATCTGCTCGGACCGGGTCCGACGATTTCAGGAATCTCGCCGAACCCGCTGCCTTCCGGAACCGTGACGATCACGGTCGCGGGCACCGGCTTTCAGCCGGGCGCCACGGTGATGTTGGGCAACGCGCAAATGAGCACGAAGTCGGTCAGCGCCACGTCCGTGGTCGCCATCGGCTACCAGGCGCCGGCCACGAGCGCAACGCTCTTCGTCACGAACCCCGGTACGAGCCCGAGCAACACGTTGACGGTGCCGGTGACGTCGAGCGGCGGATCGAATTCGGGCGGATCGAGCGGCGGCAGTGTCCCGGTCGTGCCCGGTCCGGCCGTGGTGCCGGCCAGTGCCACGCTCGCGTTGGGATCGACGCAGGCATTTACCGCGCAGAACGTCACCACATGGTCCGCAGCCTTCGGGAGCGTGACGGCTGCAGGCCTCTACACCGCGCCCGCGGTGATGCCGGCGAACGGGAAGGACACGGTCACGGCGACCGGTCCCGGCGGTAGCGGATCGGCCACTGTCACGCTCGTCAGCAACATCCCACCGGTGATCCAATCGATCACCTCGACGCCACTGCCGCTCGGCATGTTCTCCACGGTGATCACCGGCACGGGGTTCACGAATCTGACGACGGCGACGCTCGGCACTCGCGCGCTGACGATCACGGCGTTCACACCCACGTCGCTCACGGTTGTCGGGTTCGCCGGCTCTGGCGGCATGCAGAACGTGCTCGTGGCCAACGGTCCCGTGTCGTCACTGCCCTTCCCGGTGCAGGTCGGCGTCGCGAACCCGGTTGTGTCGCCCGCCGCCGCACGCCGATTCCTCGAGCAAGCGGCATTCGGGCCAACGCCGGCGGATGCGGCGCACGTGCAGGCGATCGGCTTCCAGGCGTGGCTGGCCGAGCAGTTCTCGATGCCGCAAATCTCCAACTACACGGGGATTGCGAACAGCCAGGGCGGCATGCCCGCGTGGTTCCTGGCGAACGCGGTCACGAACAACGATCAATTACGGCAGCGCGTCGGCTTCGCACTGCACGAGATCTTCGTGACGTCGCTCGTCAAGTTGATCTGGAACTCGAGCATGGTGCCGTACCAGAACATGCTCCTCGCCGACGCCTTCAGCAACTACCGGCAGATTCTCGGCGACGTCACGCTCAGTCCGGCCATGGGCAATTACCTCGACATGGCCAACAACGCCAAGGCGAATCCGGCCGCCGGCACCGTCGCGAACGAAAACTACGCGCGCGAAGTGATGCAGTTGTTCAGCATCGGCACCGTGCTCCTCAAACCGGACGGCACGCCGCAGATCGATCCGATTACCGGCACGACGATTCCGACGTATCTGCAGCACGACGTCACCGAACTCGCGCGGGTCTTCACCGGGTGGGGCTACGCCGGAAAACCGTGGAACGGCTTCATCAATCCGAACGCGCCGATGGTGCCGTTCGCCGGCATGCATGACGCCGGATCGAAGACGCTGCTCAACGGCTACGTCGCGGCGGCGGGCCTGAGCCCGCTCGCCGACTTGAACGGCGCGCTCGACATGCTGGCGAACCATCCCAACACGGCGCCGTTCATCTCGAAGCAGCTCATTCAACATCTCGTCAAGAGCAACCCGACGCCGGCGTACGTCGGACGTGTGGCCTCCGCGTGGCTGCAGTCGAACGGCGACATGCCGACCGTGATCACGGCGATCCTGCTCGACGCCGAAGCGCGCGCCAACGACGAAGGCGGCGCCGACCTGTCGACCGATGGACATCTGCAGGAACCGGCGCTGCTGCTGCCCGGCTACATCCGCGCCTTCGGCGGCACGATGACGACCGGCAACTGGTACTCCTCGAACCTCGCCTCGATGGGCCAGGATCTCTTCAGCCCGCCCAGCGTGTTCAACTACTTCTCGCCGGGCTACACGGTCCAGAACAGCGGCGGCCTCAAGGGCCCCGAGTTCCAGATTGACAACCCGAACAACGCGATCCTGCGCGAGAACCTGATCGCGACGTTCTTCAATCAGTACTCGAACCCCATTCAAAGCTACGGACCGGGGACGACCGTCGATCTCTCGCCGTTCCTGCCGCTCGCGCCCACGCCGTCGACGCTGCTCGACGCGCTCGACTTGACGCTGACCCACGGCACGATGCCGGCGGGCATGAGACAGATCGTGTTGAACGCGATCAACGCCGACGGACTCGGCAGCCTGCACCGCGTGCAAACCGGCATCTACCTGATTCTGACGTCGAGCTACTACAACGTCTGGCACTGAGGGATACGACATGTTGATCAAATCACGACGGCAATTCCTGAAGACCGGCGTCACGACGGTGGGCGCCCTCGGCGCGCTCGGCACGATCGGCAAGCTCAGCGAGCTGACGGCGTTCGCGTCCGGCGCGTCGCCGTACCAGGCGCTCGTCTGCATCTTCCTCGGCGGCGGCAACGACGGACATCACCTCGTCGTCCCGCTCGACAACCAGCGGTACGCCGATTACGCCGCCGGTCGACAGAGCCTCGCGATTCCGCAGGCATTATTGCTCCCGATCCAGGACGGCGGGCTGTCGTACGGTCTCAACCCGAACATGCCCGAGATCCAGGCGCTCTACAACGCGGGCAACGCCGCGATCGTGGCGAACGTCGGCATGCTGGTGCAGCCGACGACGAAGCAAATCTTCCAGAGCAACGACTTGTCGAAGCTGCCGGCGCAGTTGTTCTCGCACTCGGATCAGACGAGCCAGTGGCAGAGCGCGATCCCGAACAGCACATCACCGACTGGATGGGCGGGCCGCGTCGAAGATTATCTGCTGGCGCAGTACAACTCGAACGCGGCGCTGTCACCGGTGACGGCGACGACCGGTTGCGGTCTGTTCTGCACGGGACAACAAACCTACGCCGCGACGGTCCCGGTCGGCGGCGTGTCGCTCTTGATTGGCGCCACGTCCGCTTCGCGCCTGCAGGCGGTGCAGCAGTTGATGGCGTTCGACAACGGCCTGCGTCTCGTCCAGGCGGCAAACGCGCAGTTCGGACGCGGCGTCGGCTTCTCGAACGCGCTGAACGCGGCGCTGGCTACGGCGCACGTCACGACGCCGTTTCCCAACAGCCTGCTCGGTCAGCAACTGCAGACCGTGGCCAAGATCATGAGCATCCGCGCCGCGCTCGGGATCAACCGGCAGGTCTTCTTCTGCCAGCTCGGTGGCTTCGACACGCACGGCTCACAGGCGGGACAGCTCGACGTATTGCTGCAGCAATTGAGTCAGGCGCTCGGCCAGTTCTATGTCGCGTTGCAGGAGGTCGGCACCGACACCTGCACGGTGACGTTCACGGCATCCGAGTTCGGACGCACGCTGCAGCCGAACGGCAACCTCGGCACCGATCACGGCTGGGGCAGCCATCATCTCGTCATCGCGAAGAACGCGAATCAAGGCGGACCGCTCACCGGCGGCAGGATGTACGGACAGTTCCCGCAATTGGCGTTGGGCGGCAGCGACGACGCGAACACACGCGGCACGCTGGTGCCGACGACGTCGGTGGACCAGTATTCAGCGACGATGGCGCAGTGGTTCGGCGTCAGCGCGGCGAACCTGACGTCGATCTTCCCGTACGTCGGCAACTTCCCGACCGCGGATCTCGGGTTCTTGTCGTGACGTCCGGCTGAAGCCGAACACTACGTACCTGGCTTCGCGATCGAGCCGGTGTGCGTCCGCCCGTTGATCGCGATCGCAATCGGCGTCTCGAACCGCAGGTGGCGCACGAACTCGGTCTCCGAGACCGACGGCTGCGCCGCCAGCCACTCCCAGTCGACGAACCCGTCGCCGACGTCCGGGTTCACCGTGAAATACCCGATGTGGCCGGCGATCAGGTTCTGAAAGAAGTGGCTGCCCTGCGACGGCGTCACGCGAAAATCTGCGAACCCTGCTTCGACGATCGCGCGCGCGCCGGCAATCTGATCCCACGTCACCGGCACGCCGAGGAACGGATCCGCCGATCCCCACCGGCCGACGCCAACGAGTAAGTACGGCCGTCGCGCGGCGGTCAGCTCGGCATTGAACGTCGCGACGATCTGGGCGATCTCGCGGGTCCGCCGCCGGTCGAACCGCGCGATGTCGACGACGATCACGTCGCGCAGGTCATTGGTGGCGCCGTGGCCGAGGACGTTCCCACTTTCGCAAATCAGCCGTTCGCGCGGAATTGGATCGGCGACCGCATCGGTCGATTCCCGAACGCGGCCGAGCGGCCGCAGTTGCAGCAGTCCGCACTCAGGCGGCAGTCCCGGCCGGAAACTGACCGCAAACTCGATCTCGACCGGCGCGCTCGTCGCGCGCGACGCGGTATCGAGCAACGTCGTCAGAATCTCGGGCAGCGGAAACACCCCGTGCTTCAAGATTGGCGCGAACGTCACGAGACGGACGCCTGGCCGCGACACGCCGTCGTACACGACGTCGTTCTCTGGCGAGTACGTCGAGCCGACACGACGCAGTGTGTCGTCGCGCTCGGCGTCGGCGAGTTCGAACGCCGTCGGACGCGCGGGGCCGCTGCTGTCCTGCCCGAGCGCGAGGGCGTAGAACTGGCGCTGCGCATTCGCGAGCGTGTCGGCCACACTCGAAAACTGGACGACGTGTTTGGGATACCGCGGACAGAATCGGAAGCACGGCGCGCCTGAGACGACGGTTTCGCCGAGCCCAAGCGCCACCGCGGCGATCCCGTCGTCGGACGTCATCGGCGGCAGCGGATAGTAGTTGTACGAGCGCGCCACGCCAGCGAAATCGGGATAGAAACGCGGTCCATGCGCGACGCCAACGAGCCGCTGCAGGACGACCGCCATCTTCTCTTCCTCGAGCCGATACGGGCCGCCCGCGAGGTACCGCTTCGCCGCGTCGCTGAACGTCGACGCAAACACCCGCTTGATCGCCGTCAACAGCTGCCGCAGCCGCACGTCGATGCGCTCGTGATCGTTCGGCAGCATGTAGGTGTCGTAGATCCCCGCGAACGGCTGATACTGCGAGTCCTCGAGCAGGCTCGACGATCGCACCGCAAGTGGATAGCGGACCGTCGTCAAGAATGCGGTCAGATCGGCGGTGACCGCCGCCGACAGCTCCGCCTTCAGAAATCGCCGCTCGATCGCCGCGTCGTCGGGTTCGTCGAGCGCGAAGGCGCGCAGGTGGTTCTGCTCCACGAACTCGTCGAAGACGTCGGTGCCGACGACGACCGACGGCGGCACGGTGATCGAGACGTCCGGAAATCGCTCCCCCAGCCTCGCGTTCGTGAGCAGCATGTCGGTGAACGCCAGACCGCGCGCTTTGCCGCCGAGTGCGCCGCCGCCAATCCGGCTCAGCGTGGTCTCGGGCCGGAACGTCGCGGGATCGAAGTCGACGACGACACCGCGGCGCGAGCGGTCGCGGTAGTTGCGCATGTCGCGCAGGATTTCGCGACGGAGGTGATCGATCGTTTCGAAGTCCGACACCTTCCGCGGCCGCACTTCGTGCGCGAGCGCGAACTCGGTCCGCGCCTTGAACCAGCGCGAGAAGTGATTGCGCTCGGCGTGGAACGCGAGGCTCTCGGCCGGGATCGTGGCGAGCTTGTCCTCGAGCTCGCGCAGGTCGGACGCGCGCGCGACGTCGCGTCCGTTCGGCATGCGGAAGACAAAATCGCCGAAGGCGAGCTCGTCGGTCATGAAGCGGCGGAGCTGCTGCAGCAGCGTCGGCGAGCCCTTGAGCAGGAACGAGGCGCCGGCCGCGCGCGCCAGCGCCTGGTTCTCCGCGCGGCTCGATTGCAGCATCACGGCGACATCGGGCTGTTGTTCGCGCACCCGTTTCGCGAACTCGATCCCCGCGTCCTTCGACATGACGCCGTTCCACGGGAATTCGATGTCCGAGATCACGCCGAGGATGTTCTCGGCGTATCGGGTGAACGCGCTCCACGCTTCTTCGTACGATCGACAGAGCAGAATCTTCGGCTGCGCCTGCAGACGCATCAGCCGATGCGACAGGTTCACGCCCTCGGGCAGCAGCCGGTGCGTGTGGTGCATCAGCTCGGCGTACATCGTCGGCAGAAACGACGAGTAGAAGCGGACGTTGTCCTCGATGACGAGGATCGCCTGCACGCCGCAGTCGCCGGTGTCGTGCTCGACGTTCCGATCGTCCTCGACCGATTTGACGATCGCCGGGACGAGACGCACGTCGCCTTGCCAGAGAAACACGCGGTCGATCGGCGCGTCGGCGCCGGCGGCTGCGATCTGCGCGGCCTCGCGCATGTCGTAGGCGAGGGCGACGACTGGCGTGTCGACCCCCGCGTCGCGCAGGCGGCGCGCGAGCGTCACCGCCGACACGTCGCCGAGATACGCCGACGCGATGATCAGGTTGTGACGCGGATCGCGAGCCTGGGCCAGCGCTTCGTCGCCGTCCGACACGTGCGTGACGCCGGGCGTCGATCGGACGTTGAAGTCGAGGAACTCGCGGAGGATGACCTCGTGCAGCTCGCCGTCCTCGGCGAGGATGAACGCATCGTAGACGCTCGAGACGAGCAGAACGTCGTGGACGCGAAACCTGCAGAGATCTTTCAGACGAGCCCTTGATCCATCATGGCGTCGGCGACCTTGAGGAAGCCGGCGATGTTCGCGCCGTTGACGTAGTTGCCGGGCGTGCCGAACGCCTCGGCCGTCTCGCGGCAGTTGCGGTGGATCGACTGCATGATCTTGTGCAGGCGGTCGTCGACCTCGTCGCGCGTCCAGGAGAGACGCATGCTGTTCTGCGACATCTCGAGCCCGGACGTCGCCACGCCGCCGGCGTTCGATGCCTTGCCCGGCGCGTACAGGATCTTCGCGTCGATGAACTGGCGGACACCGTCGAGCACCGTCGGCATGTTGCTGCCTTCGGAGACGCAGTACACCCCGTTCCGGAGGAGGTTCGCCGCGTCGGTCGCGCTGATCTCGTTCTGGGTCGCGCTCGGAAACGCGCAGTCGGCTTTGTGATCCCACAGCGGGTTCGACGAGGCGCGCCCGTCGACCGCCGTGTACACGACGCCCTTGTACTTGTCGGCGTAATCCTTGATGCGGCCCCGCCGTACGTTCTTCAGGTCCATCACGAAGTTCAGTTTGTCGGTCGTAATCCCGGCTTCGTCGTACACATAACCGTCGGAGTCCGACATCGTCACCGGCTTGGCGCCAAGCTGGAGCAGCTTCTCGACCGTGTACTGCGCGACGTTGCCGCTGCCGGACACGAGGCACGTTTTTCCCTCGAACGTCTGGTTGCGCGTCGCGAGCATTTCTTTCGCGAAGTAAACGGCGCCGTAGCCGGTGGCTTCGGGACGGATCAACGAGCCGCCCCAGTTCAGCCCTTTGCCGGTCAGGACGCCGGTGAACTCGTTGCGAAGACGTTTGTACTGGCCGAACAGGAATCCGATCTCACGTCCGCCGACGCCGATGTCGCCGGCCGGCACATCGGTGTCCGGGCCGATGTGGCGCGAGAGTTCCGTCATGAAACTCTGACAGAAGCGCATGACCTCGTTGTCGCTCTTCCCTTTCGGGTCGAAATCCGAGCCGCCTTTTCCGCCGCCCATCGGCAGCGTCGTCAACGAGTTCTTCAACACCTGCTCGAACGCGAGGAACTTGAGGATGCCAAGGTTGACCGACGCATGAAACCGCAGTCCGCCCTTGTAGGGACCGATCGCCGAGTTCATTTCGATCCGGAAGCCGCGGTTGATGTGGATACCGCCCTGATCGTCCTGCCACGGCACGCGAAACATCACGACGCGCTCGGGCTCGATCATCCGCTCGATGATGCGTGCGGTGCGGTATTCGGGCCGTCGCTCGAGGACGAGCTCGAGCGATTCGGCCACTTCCTGCACGGCCTGATGAAATTCGGGCTCGGCGGGGTTCTTCGCCTTGACGTCGGCCATGAGGTCGCGAACGAACGTCGATGTCGTCATGGCCGCGGATTCTACTTCTTCACGAGCTCCACGCGGCGATTTTGCAATCGACCATCCTCGGTCTTGTTGTCCGCCACCGGTTTGGTGTCGCCAAAACCAGCGGTCGTCAACCGTGCTGCGGTGATGCCGAGCGATTGCACCAGATACGCCTTCACGGCAGCCGCGCGATCCTGCGACAGCTTCATGTTCGCCGCTGCCTGACCGACGTTGTCCGTGTGGCCTTGAATCTCGAGCTTTAACGCCGGGTCGTTCTTCAAGAGATCGCCGACCACGGCCAGGGCTGCCGACGACTCCGGCTTGATCGTCGCCTTGCCGGTGTCGAACAGGATGTTGTGCAGTGCGACCGAGCCGGTCGAGTTCAGTGCAGTGGCGAGCTCCATCGCCGTGAACTCGACCTTCTGCTCCATGCCGGCTTCTTCGACCACGTGGATCTCGTAGTCCTGGCCTTCGTTCGACACGTATATTTCGAACCAGAGATTCTTCCCATTCGGGAGCGGCAGCTGTGCAATCGCCTCGCCGCCGCCGGAGTCGACCTGGTCCTGCAGTTTCTTCCCACCGCGCTTGACGATCAGATCGGTGTAGTTCCGCGCGATCTGGACCGGACCGAATTTCTTCGCGCCTTCTTTCAGGCGATAGTCGATCGACCAGTAACGGCCCTCGACCTTCTTCGAATCCGGCTCGAGCATCAGTTCGTACGACGAGAAATCCTGAGCGTCGTATTCGTTGATGTAGTAGCCCGGCATCCGCGAGAACATCGGATGATCTTTGGAATTCTCGACGTCATCCTGCGCCGCCACCGGCGCCGCCACGGCGCCAAGCGCGAGCACCGCAACGAAGATCCACGTTCTCATTACTTATGCTCCCGCTTGACTCGGACGACGTAGTTGTACGGACCGAGCGAGTCGTTGCCGCTCACGCGCTTCTCGTCGTCGTCGCGCATGTTGAGGTCGAACGACAGACGAAAATACGCGGCATCAGTCTGCCCAGGCGACGGAACCGGCAGTGTATTGGTTGCCTTGTGCGGATCGAAGCCGGCCGGCGCGCCCGAGGCGCTCGCCGCCTCTTGCTCGAGGGCTTTCACGTTCACCCCGAGCGCTTTCGCGGCCGACTCGATGCTGTCAAGCGCGCCGATGAGGCCGGCGAGCTGATTCTTCAGCGTAACCGTTGCCTGGCCCGCGCCGCCCGTAGCCGTTCCTTGCTCCAGCAGTTCGAGCGCAAACGACGCCTTGTTCGACGCATCGTCGTAGGTGCCGGTCACGGCCTCCCCGTCGAACTTCAGCGTGTAGGGTGCGCGTCTCATCACGACGTCAGCACCGGGCGACGACATGTTGACGACCGGCGCGTCCATCGTCGACGTCCACGTTGCGGTGCCGCCGATCGTGGCATCCTGATCGCCGCCTTTGATCTCGGCGACGAGCGTGTCCGATTGCGAGCCGCGTCCGCTGAAGGTGGGCTCGCCGCCGAGGCCCAGCGGCGCGAGGAGACGCATCGCCTGCAGATTCGGCGCAAACGCGGTGTCGTCCGCGTTCGCGATCTTCGCGAGGTCAATCTGCCGCGTGCCGGAAATCTCGAGCGAGCAGGGCAGCTTGGTTGCCAGCGACTTGAACAAGGACCGGACGGCGCCGTTCGCGAGCACGTCCGCCTTGTCGAACGTCTGCTGGCCAGATGCCACGCGCGTTGCCGATTTCGCGTCGAGCAGCGTGCCGGCGAGCACGTATTTCGCACCGACCTGGCCGACGAACATCAGCGCCAGGTAACGCGCGGACCCGAATTGCCCGCCCATCGTCATCATCGCGTTCGTGATCCGCTCGTTGTCGGTCAGCGCCTGTTCAATCTGCGCCTCCTTGACCATCGTGATCACGTCGTCGTGCGTGATCGTCTTGTAGCAGACGGCGCCGGCCTCGACGCCTTTCGAGATTTCGGTCTCGAAAAACATCGACGCGTTCGGAATGTCCACAGCTTTGATCTCCGGGCGAGCGACGGCAACGATGTTGTCGCTCGCGGCGGAGACCACCGCGCCGGTTGAAGCGGCCATAAGCGCCGCAATCACAAAAATACGTGTCATTGCTGCCCCATCTCGCCCATCACCTGCATCAGCCGTTCAACTGCCGGTTTGTTGATTTTGCAGAAGGTCACGTTCTCTGGTGCGAGGTTCTGATTGAACATGTTCAGGAAACCGGCCGCGACCGCGCCGCCGAGCGCCTCGTTCGGATCCTTGTCCTTCGCGGCCTGCTTGTTCGCTTCGAGCTGCACCGTGCCCGACATCGATACCATGTAGGCCTGAAACAGGACGCCGACGAACTTGACGTATTCGCGCGATGTAAGTCCGTTTGCCTTCAGCGCGTTCGCGATCGGCGGAAACTTGTCCATCTCGGCCGCCGATTCCGTCAACGATTGGTTGGTGTCACCCAATCCACTCAACGGACCGTCTTTCTGTTCCATCATCGCCTTGTATTTCGGGTCCGTTTTCATCGTCGCGATGTACTGCTTCGTCGCCGCTTCGATTTTCGTCAGCGTCGACATCGTCAACCGATAGGCTTTGTATTCGGCCGCGTCTGGGTCGGTCTCCGGCTTCTGAGCCCTTGCATGGATCGCGGAGACACACACGGCCACGGCGATCACGAACGACGTCATCGTTTTGTTCATCGCACCCCCTATTTCGACAGTTTGTCGGCGCGCTTCGTGATCTCGGCAACGGCTTTTTGCGCGGCATCCCGCAACGCTTTTCCGACCGACGACGAATCGAGCCCCCCCGAGTCGGAGTCGACGTTCCCGAGCGCCGTCGAAAAATCGGCGCCAACGCCCGTGTCGGAGTTCTTCCCTTCCACCTCGAAGGTGTCGACGATGTCGTTCGTCTTCGGGCTGACTAGCTCGATGTGGAGGGTCACCTTCGTGGTCGAGCGACGGAGGCGTCCGCCGACGCCGAGGGCGCCGCCGAGCAGGCTGCCGGTATTCGCACCGGTTTCGCCGCCGGACGTTTCGAGCTCGAGGACCGTTCCGACGACAACGATGTCGCTCTTCGCCGCGGCACCGGCCTTCGCGGCATCCTCGGTCGTCTTGGCCTCGGCGAGCAACGCGGGTTGAAGCTTCGCGCTCTTGATCATTTCGATGCGCAATAGCTTCGCGAGCGACGCGCCAGAGGACACGCTGGCGCCTTCGACCGTTTCGACATCGAACGGCACGATGCCGACCGCGAGCTTTCCGGCTGCGGTCGCGGTCGCGATCATCGTCGTCACCAACACACAGAGGACAGCCGAAGGCCGCCGCCGATAGGGCACAGACGTCTCCTTGAAATTTGAACGCGGGATTATAAACCGGAACGGCCGGGCTGTCCTGCGCTACGGAGTGACGCGGAAGTTAATGCGATCGCGCGCTTCGGTGGGTCCATTCGACGCGGTGACTTCGATGACGTATTCGCCGATCGCGAGACCTGCCAGCGGAACCGCGCACGCCTCGAACCCGTCGTTGGTTGGTGCTAGCCTCAAATCACGCATCGTCTGCCCCATGCGGCTCTTGAGTCGCGCGGACATCATTGGCGCGCCGGCAGAGGCCGCGTAGATGGGAATGCGCACCAGCAGTTGCTCCGTCCGGCTGAAGTCGCGCGACACGACGGGCACAGCGGCTTCTTCGTCCAGCGTCCGCAGTTCGCGCGCGGTACGCGCGCGCATGATCTGCGCCGTGCCGATCGCGACGTCGCCTTTCAGATCGCGGACGACGATCTCGCGCACGTCACGATCGAGCACCTGTGCCGCGGCATCTTGAATCGTCATCCGCAGCTTCACGCGTCCCGGCGTGGCATCGAACACGGCGCGCGACGGGACGACACCCGGCTCGTCGATCGCGCCGGCGCCGGTCGGCGCGACGGCACCTTCGAAGAGCACCGTGCCGTCGAGCGTCAGCGCGGTAAAGGTCAGCTTCGTCGGAATCTTCTTGTTGCGATCGCCGGGGACGCGCGTGGCCGGTTCCCACACGAACGTGACGCGCGTCTTCCCGTCGGCGGCGCGCGACCAGCCGAACCAGGGCTGAATCAACGTGCTCGCGTGCGGCGGCGGTTCCGGCGGCACGTCCACCTTCGGCGCGTTCAGTTTTTCGAGCACTGCCGCGCGCAGCGCATCATCCGGCGAGGGCGCGAAGTAGCCGGTGCGCGCCCGCACCTGCGAGCCCGATCGCTTGACCGTCACCTGCACCGGGTGGAACTTGCCGTCCGGCGGATTCGACGCGCGATACGTCAGGAGGTAATAGCCGTTGGCGTCGGCGAACGCGCGGCGTAGACCCGTCGCGATGTCCCCGCGAATCGCGCGGCCGTTCGTTTCGCTGGCGACACGCTGCAGCGAATCATCGGCGTCGGTGGTCGGGGGATCGACGCTCGGATCGACATAGTAGACGCTGACGTTCGCGCGGTCCGCCGTGCGGATGACCGCATCCACTGACGGCAGGATCAGGCCGCGATGGCGCCCGGGCCGCACGAGACTCTCGGTGACGACGAACATCAGCTTGCGTTCGGCGCCCGCCGATCCGAGGTGGACGGCCAGCGCATTCAGCGCTGACCACACCACCTGTGCGCGCGCCGCTTCAACACGCGGCGGGGCGCCGGCGATGAATTCGCGCTCGTAGTCGTTTCGCGGCTCGTAATCGCCCTCGCGGCCCTGAAACGATGCGACGATCGCGCGCGCCGCCGCGTGATCGGTCGTGATGTCGATCTTCAGCAGCGAATCGAGCGGCTTCATGACGACGACGCGGTCGGTCGGCGCGAGATCGTGATCGATGAAGTCGGTGAGCAGTTCGCGGACGCGGTCGGTATCGGCGCCGGCGGGCACGTGATACTCGTCGAGATACAGCGCAATCGCGCGTGGCGAATTCCGGACGAACCGCGCCTCGTCGAGCGTGACGAGGGCGCCGTTCTCGCGAATCTCGAAATCCTGCGGCTTGAGCGTCTCGACCGCGCGACCGCGCGCGTCGCTGACGGTCGCGTCGATGACCACGGATTGCGTCTGACGCGCCGCGGGTTGCAGGTCCGCGAGCGCGAGCGCGACAACGAGCGCGATCATCCCATGATGCGGAAGCCAACCAGCGAGGACGCGTCCCCGCCGTCGCCAGCCGCCTTGATCTCGACCACGTATTCGCCGTTCGGCAACGCGGCGACCGGCAGGTCGATCTGCTGTTCGCCGGCTTTGGGCGCCGCCACGACCGGCAGCTCGTTCATCGACTGTCCGGCGCGATTCAACAGGTGCACGCTCAGCTTGGGCGTGGTCTCGCCGGGTCCGTAGGTCGGCACGCGGATGATGATGCGATCGCTGCGGTAGAACTCGCGGATGGCGGTCGGCACGGCCTGAGGATCCGCCTTCAGCTTGTTCAACTCGGGCACCGTTCGCGCGCGGAACAACTCGGGCGTCCCCAGCGCGGTCGTCGCGGTGGCCAGATCCGGCACCGTGATCTCGCGCGTTTCGGTGTCGAGCGTCTGCGACGCGCTTCCTTCGACGGCGATGCGCAGTTGCAGCTTGCCTGGCGGCACCTCGAATTCGACGCGCTGCGGCGAACGGATCGGCGACACCGGCGCCTCGGGCACCTTGCCGCGGAACGAGGGGGCGCCGTCACCGCTCAACGCCATCAATGACACACGAGACGGTTCTTCGCCGGCAATTGTTCGATCGCCCGGCGATTTCGGCAGCGGTTCCCAGACGAAGGTGACGCGCGTCTTGCCGTTCTCGCCGCGCGACGTCCCCACCCAGCTGCGAATCACGCTCGCTTTCGACGGGCGCGCGGTCGCCTCGGCAATCGCGTTCTCGACCGGCTTCGGCGCGAGGTTCTTCGGTCCGGCGACGGCACGAGCGGTCTCTTCCTTGTTGAGCGCCCAGTAGCCTTTTCGCGCGCGCACCTGGACGTTCTGCCGTTTCACGCGCACCTTGATCTCGTGGAACTTGCCGTCCGCCGGCGCCTGCGACGAGTTGTAGCCGAGCAGGTAATACGCGCTGCTGTCGCGCATGATCTGCTTCATGCCGACATCGAGATCGTTGCGGTTGACGATCGCACGTCCGTCGGTGTTCTCGGCGAGATTGCGCAGCGTGTCCTGCGTCGACTGCAGATAGGTGTTGTCCATCCGGATGCCGACGTTCTCGTTGATGTCGAATTCGAATCCCGGCAACCCTCGCGGGTCGACGGTGTAGATCGCCACGTTCTGCCGGTTCGCTTCGTCGAACACGTTGCGGAGATCGCTGATCATGTCGAAGCCGGCAAACGTCTGGTAGCGCTGTTCGTTGAGATCGCCGTCACCCGCCAGCGGGTTGAACGCGTTCGGATTGCCGAGCCCCGGCATCGTTGCGTCGGCGTTGCGCATCTGCGGCGGCAGCGCGTTGGTCCACCCCTCGCTGACGACAATCAGCGCTTTGCGGCCCTCCTTCAACGTGCCCATGTGGATGATCAGGCCCTTGATGGCCGAGAGCGACACCTGGTTGCGGATCTGCTCCACCGTCTCGGTCGGATAGTGGGCGTACTGCTCTTCCATCTGATTCTTCGGCGTGTAGTCGTACTTCCGGCCGACGAACTGCTGGAGCCCGCGCATCACCGCATCGTGGTTGCGCGTGAACCGGACGCTCGACACCGACTCGAGTGGATACATCACGCCGACCATGTCGCTCGGGCCGATCTGCGTGTCGATGAACCGCGTCAGCGGATTGCGGACCGACAAGCTCGTGCCTTTGCGCACGTGATAATCGTCGAGAAAGATGCCGAACAACCGCACGTCGTCGCGCGCCGCTTCGGATTCTTCGTCGTAGTCCGTTTTGATCTGCTTGACCGGTTCTTTGACGGCGTCGCCGAGGCCGCCATCGAGCTTGATCAACTTGAGCGCTTCGATCTTCTGCGGCTTGCCGTCTTCGAGGACCTCGAAGTCGCTTTCTTTCAAATCGTCGATCGGTTGTCCGGTCTTGTTGTCGTTGACGATGACGTCGACGCGAACGTAGTTGATGCCGGTCCGGAAGACCGGCTGTTGTGATTGCGGTGGTTGCTGCTGTGGCTGTTGCGGCTCTTGCGCAGACAACGTTGCGAGGACGAGCGTTGCGACGGCGAGACCCAGCGTGCGTGACGACTTCGCCATATCTGTATCTTACCGGGAGACACGCAGCGCGACGTAATGATCCACCTGCTCCTCACCGCGTCGCGCCGACACGAGCACGACATAGTCGCCGGGCCCGAGGCTGCCGAGTGTCAACGGAATGTCACAAGTGCCGGCGAACGTGGTCACCGGCAGTTTCGTCAGCGGTCGGCCAAGCCGGTCGAGCAGTTGAGCTACGACGTCGGCTGGCTGCGTGCCAATCAACGTGGCGCGGACGGCAATCCGCTGTGAACGGAGGAATTCGGGACGCGCCGCCACCTCCGGCTCCTTCGAACCCCGAACGACCATGATCGTCGGCGTGGCCAGAATCCGACCGGTTTGGGTCGAAGACGGAATCACGTGTCGCATGAAAGGCAGATCGTCCGTGGTCGGACGCAGTCTGTCTGCGAGACGCCGCATCGCGTCGTTGACTTCGGCGGGCACAACAATCGGCGCAGCACGCGACGAGGCGAGCTCGGCCTCGGTCAGCGCCCAGTAGCCGGCGCGCGCGGCAATCCTCACGCGCGGCCGCGTTGTGCGAACGCTGACGCCGTGGAACTTGCCGTCCGCCGGATGCGGTGACTCGAACCCCAGCAGATAGTAGGCGCGGGCCTCCCGCGACACGTCCATCAGCGCGTCGTGGATGTTGTTGCGGTTGACGATGGCGCGGCCGCTCGTGCGAAACGCGGTCGCTTTCAACATCTCCTGCTTGAAGTCTTCGCGCGTCGTCGTCAGGCCGCGCGGATCGACCGGGTAGATCGAGACGTTGTTGCGATTGGCCGCATCGATCACCTCGTCGAGATCCATCCGGAATCCCGTCGCATCGCCCCCGTACCCGGACGGATCGAGCCCCTCCGTCACCCACAACAGCGTCTTGCGGCCCACTTTCAGTTCGCCCAGGTGCGTGACGATGCTCATCGCGGCGCCGAAGACGACTTGCGTCCGAATTCGTTCGATTTGCGGCAACTGCTTCAGGTGCTCTTCTTCGGCGGGCCACTTCGCGAAGTACTCGTGCGACCGCCCCTCGAGATGCTCGATCGCCTGCAGCAGCGGCGCGCGGTCGTACGTCAGCCGCACGTCGTGCGGCGACTCCATCGGGTAATAGATCGCCGCCAGATCGCTCGGACCGAGCGATCGCACGAATGCGGTCAACGGCTCGCGCAACCGCAGCGGGCCGATCTGCCGCGCGATGTGATAGTCGTCGATCAGGATCGCAAACAGCCGGCTGTCATCACGCGACGCTTCCCGCTCTTCGTCGTCGGCGCTCCGCACCGGATAGCGCTCGCGACCGTCGCCGTCGGCGACGTTGACGAACTTGAACGCGGTGATCGGCACGGCGCGGCCTTCATCGAGGACTACGAAGTCGTCTTTCGTGAGACCGGCGACCGGCTGGCCGTCTTCGTTCGCCACGACGACGTCCACTTGGACGAGGTTCGTCCCGGTCCGAAACGTCGGCTGTTGAAGAAGCGTCAGCGCAAGAAATACGGCGACTGTCCGCATGGATGTGGCGCGAGCCTTTCAGGCGAGCGTGGCGAGCGGATGATAACATTTGGATCGTGACGACGAAGACCGACATCGCACGCCCTGCCCTCACCGTTCTGGCCGACGACGAAGCGCTGTTTCGCGACAGCGTGTACGAATTCGCCGACCGCGAAATCCGGCCGCTCGTGCGCGAGATGGACGAACACGCCAAGATCCCGAAACAACTGATCGCGAAGCTGTTCGATCTGGGGGTGATGGGAATCGAGGTCCCCGAGAGCTACGGCGGCGCCGGCGCAACGTTCTTCCATGCGGCGCTGGCGGTGGAGGCCTTGTCCCGCGTCGACCCGGCGATTGGCGTCCTCGTCGATGTCCAGAACACGCTCGTCATCAACGCGCTGATGCGTTGGGGCACCGAAGACATCCGGCGCCGGTATCTGCCGAAGATGGCGACGAGCGCGATCGGCGCGTACGCGTTGTCGGAAGCCGGTTCGGGCAGCGATGCGTTCGCGATGGCCGCGCGCGCGCGGCAGGACGGCGAGTCGTTCGTCATCACGGGCCGGAAGCTCTGGATCACGAACGCCAACGAAGCCGACCTCTTCATCGTCTTCGCGAACATCAATCCCGACGCCGGCTATCGCGGCATCACGGCGTTCCTCGTCGAGCGAGGCTTCGCGGGATTCACGGTCGGCAAGAAGGAAGACAAGCTCGGCATCCGCGCGAGCAGCACCTGCGAGCTGCTGTTCGAGGAGTGCCGCGTTCCGCGCGCCAACGTGCTCGGCGAGATCGGCAAAGGCTACAAGGTCGCCATCGAGACGTTGAACGAAGGACGGATCGGCATCGGCGCCCAGATGATCGGCCTGGCGCAGGGCGCGCTCGACCACGCGATTCGGTACACGCAGGAACGCAAGCAGTTCGGCAAATCGATCGCGGAGTTCCAGGCCGTCCAGCATCAACTGGCACGCGCCGCGACCGATCTCGAAGCGGCGCGCCTGCTCGTGTACAACGCGGGGCGGCTGCGCGACGCGGGCCAGCCGTTTCTGGCGGAAGCGGCGATGTGCAAGATTTTCTCGTCCGAGGTCGCCGAGCGCGTCGCCTCGCTCGCGATCAACTTGTACGGCGGGTACGGCTTCGTGAAGGACTACCCGGTCGAGAAGCTGTATCGCGACGCGAAGATCGGTCAGATCTACGAAGGCACATCAAACCTGCAGCTGCAAACGATCGCCAAACACATTCTGGGATAACGACATGACATTCGCCGACGCGTACCTGAAGGACATCGTTCGCACCTACCGGAACTATCAGGCGCTCGGCGACAAGGCGATTGCGCAGGTGAAAGACGATCCGGCGCTGCACGTGCAGATCGATCCCGACTCGAACAGCATCGCCGTCATCGTGAAGCATGTGTGGGGGAATCTTCGGTCGCGCTTCACCGATTTCCTGACGACCGACGGCGAAAAATCCGATCGCGATCGCGACGGCGAGTTCGAGATGCCGACTCCGGTCTCGCGCGAGCAGATCCTGACGTGGTGGGCGGAGGGCTTCGGCGTGGTGCTCGGAGCGCTCGAGGCGATGAAACCCGACGACCTCGAGCGCACCGTCTACATCCGCAAAGAAGCATTCCTCGCGGTCGAAGCAATCAATCGCTCCGTCGCACACACGGCGTATCACACCGGCCAGGTCGTCTACGTCGCGCGCCACCTCGCGTCAGGCCAGTGGCGATCGCTTTCGATCCCGAAGGGCAAGTCGAAAGAAACGTTCGTCGGTGATTTCAAGATCAAAGGCATCGCGCGTTAATCCGTGGCGCGGCCATCGAAGAGTGGCTCCGTCTGCAACGTCTGAGCACCGTTTTCAGTGCAGACGGCAAACGTTGACGCGTACATCGATACGCCCGCGTACTCGCCGTTCTTGTTCAGGCAGTAGAAGTTCAACCCGAAGTTCGGCTGCCCTTTCGCGTTCAGCAGCCGCTTCTCGATGCTGTTCTTCGCCACGCGCCGGAGCGCCAGCATCGCCGCGTCCTTGGGATGCGCGCCGCGCCGCATCTCGTCGACGATGACAAACGAACAAAGGTTGTAGAGGTTCGCTTCGCCGCGCCCGGTCGAGCCCGCGGCGCCGACCTCGCCGTCGACGTAGAGGCCCGCACCGAGGATCGGCGAGTCACCCGCACGGCCAGGGATCTTCCACGCCAACCCGCTCGTCGTCGTCACGCCGCAGATCTCACCCTTCGCGTTGACGCCATCGCAGTTGATCGTGCCGTAGTAGTGCTCGGGATCGATCCAGCCATCAGCGATCATGTCCATCGCGACGCGGTGATAGGCGATCTGGCGATCCTTCGGTGTCAGGTAATGCAGCGGATCGGTGCGACGCTTCCACTCGAGCCACGCCTTGCGCGACTTGTCGGTATTCAGGTCCGCCTCGATCGTGAATCCCATGCTGCGGGCGAAGTCCTGCGCGCCCTTGCCGACGAGCAGGTGATGGTCGGTCTCGTTCATCACCAACTGGGCAACTTTCGACGGCGTGCGGACGCCTTCAATCTCGGCGACGCCGCCGGCGCGCTTCAGCGGACCGTGCATGCAGCACGAATCGAGTTGGACGATGCCATCAGCGTTCGGCAGGCCGCCGTAGCCGACGCTCGAATCTTCCGGATCGAGTTCGACGATGTTGACGCCGGCGATGAGCGCGTCGAGCACGTCGGCTCCGCTCGTGATCATCGAGAACGCTTTCTCGACGCACGTCTGCGTCCCGCCGTTCTTGAACTTGTTTCCGTTGCTGGCGGAGATGACGACCGGCTTGACGCTCTTCGGCGTCATCATCGTCGGCGCCTGCCCAAAGACCGATCGGGGAAGCGCAGCGGCCGCGCCCGCAGCAGTGGTGGTCTGCACGAACTCGCGACGATTCAGCTTTCTACCCATCCTGCCCTCCTGCCTTTCCTGCCCTTCCTGCCCTTCCTGCCTTTCCTGCCCGTCCCGCCCGTCCCGCCTATGCGTTTGCGAGGATATTGGCGGCGATGATCATCCGCTGCGCTTCGGACGTGCCCTGGTAGATTTCCGTGGCGCGGACGTCGCGGAAGAGGCGTTCCACGACCGAGCCGCGGCGATATCCCGCTGACGCCAGAATCTGCATCGCTTTGTCGGCGGCCTTGTGCGCCGCCTCGGACGCCGCGAGCTTCGCCATCGACGCCTCGAAGGCGCTCTTCTCCTGACGGTCCTTCGTCGCGGCCGCCTTCCACGTCAGCATGCGCGCCGCGTCGAGCTCGGTCGCCATGTCCGCGAGCATCCATTGAATCGCTTGGTAATTGGCAATCGGCTGACCGAATTGCTGCCGCTGCTTCGCGTACGCGATCGCTTCCTGGACCGCCGCTTCGCCGATGCCGAGCGCCTGCGCTGCGATCGCGATGCGTCCACCTTGGAGCGCCCACATCGCGAGGCGGAAGCCCTGGTCGACATCGCCGAGCACCTGATCGTCGGTCACTGCCACGTCGAGTTCGAGATCCATGCAACCGAGGCCACGGACCCCAAGCGAATCGGCGCGCGCTGTACGCGTGATGCCCGGCGCGTCCATGGGTACGAGAAACGCCGTCACCCCCTGACCGCGAAGCCCGGGCCGCGTGCACGCGAAGACGATCGCGACCGCCGCTTCTTCTGCGTTCGCCACCCAGACTTTCTTGCCGCGGATCCGATAGCCGCCGGCAACGCGCACGGCCGCCGTCTGCTGATTCGCGGCGTCGGTGCCCGCCTCCGGTTCCGACAGCGCGAACGCCCCGATCGCATCGCCGCTCGCGAGCGGACGCAACCACTTCTCGCGCTGCTGATCGCGACCGGCGTGCGCGATCACCTCGGCGACGAGCGAGTTGGTCACCGTCAGCGCGACCGCGACCGTCCCACTCGCCTTGGCGATCTCTTCCACCGCCAGCGCGTAGCTGACGTAATCCTTGCCAAGCCCGCCCCACGCCTTCGGGATCGTGACGCCGCACAGGCCGTGTCCGGCGGCTGCATGCATGACGTCGGAGGGGTACTCACCGGTCTTGTCGATCAAGGCCGCGCGCGGCGCGACGATCTCGGAGGCGAATTGTTGGATGGATGCTTGGAAGGCCTTCTGTTCGGCGCTGAGTTCGAGGACCATCGGCTCTAGTTAACCACGGACCACGAAGCTCGGACCACGAAGATCGCGAAGAGCGCGAAGATCCCGAAGCATCTACTTTTGTTCGTGGACTTCGCGAACTTCGTGATCTTCGTGCGATAACCGTTCGAAGATGGGCTGCAACCTTTTCTTCGTCTCCCCCAGATCCTCCGGCAGGACGCGCGTATTCCCGATCGCGGTCATGAAGTTCGTATCGCCGTTCCATCGCGGCACGAGGTGCACGTGCAGGTGATCGAGCACGCCCGCGCCGGCTGGCTTCCCGAGGTTGATGCCGATGTTGATCCCTTGCGGTGAGTACGCTTCGGTCAACGCCATCTCGGCGTGGCGCGTCAGCCGCATCACCTCGCGCTGTTCCTCGTCGGTCATCAACGCGAGCTGTGCGATGTGGCGATGAGGGACGACCATCAGGTGGCCGTTGTTATAGGGATAGAGATTCAGGATCACGTACGCAACACGGCCGCGAATGAGCACCAACTCATCGCGGCCGGGTTCGTCGACATTACAGAAGATGCAGCCAGTGTCGCCGCCGCTCGCACTCGTCACGTAGGCGAGTCTCCATGGAGACCAGAGCCGCTCCACTAGACGGCGAGCACGTCCGGCGGAACGGAACCGGTCGGCGACGCGGGTGCCACCGCCGGGGCAGGTTCTTTGTTGATCAGTTCCTTCAGCTCTTTGCCGGGCTTGAAGTACGGCACTTTCTTCGGCGGCACATCCACCTTGTCGCCCGTCTTCGGATTGCGTCCTTTTCTCGGCTCGCGTTTCCGCAGACGGAAGCTGCCAAATCCGCGCAGCTCGATCTTCTCGCCGCGGTGCAGCGCGTCGATGATGCTCTTGAAGACCGTGTCGACGATGACCTCGGAGTGCTTCTTCGTGAGGTCAGATACGCGCGAGACTTCCTCGACGAGCTCCGCCTTGGTCATGCTGCCGTTCGTCATGCCTAGCCCCCAGCCTCTCGCCCTAGCTTCTACGGAAATGATCCCCGAGCGTCGCGGTGCCGTCGCCGGCCGATTCCTGATAGGCCTCCCAGTCGGCGCGGAACTCGTCGTTCTTCATCGCGCGAATCGACAGCCCGATCTTCCGCTCCGACGGCGCGAGCTTGATGATCTTCATCGGGTAGGTCTCGCCCACCTTCAGCTCGATCTTCTCGTCCTTGCCGGCGTGATGCGAATCGTCGAACTCGCTGACGTGGATCAGGCCTTCGATCCCTTCGTCGAGTTCCACGAACGCGCCGAAGTTCGTCAGGCGCACGACCTTGCCTTCGACGACGTCGCCCACGTGATGGCGGGAGAAGAAGTCGTCCCAGATGTCGGTCGCGAGCTGCTTGAGGCCGAGCGACAGCCGCTGGTTCTCGGCGTCGATGTTGAGCACCATCGCCTCGACGGTGTCACCCTTCTTCAGCACTTCGGACGGATGCTTGATGCGCTTGCTCCACGACATGTCCGAGATGTGGATCAAGCCGTCGATCTCCTCTTCGACTTCGACGAACGCGCCGAACTCGGTGAGGTTGCGCACCTTGCCGGTGATCTTCGATCCGACCGGATACTTGTCGGTCAGGTCGTGCCACGGGTTCGATTCGACCTGCTTGAGGCCGAGCGAAATCCGCCGCGCCGTCGGGTCCACGCCCAGGACCATCGCGTCGACCGTATCGCCGACGTTGAGGATCTTCGACGGATGCTTGACGCGCTTGCTCCACGACATTTCGCTCACGTGGATGAGGCCTTCGACGCCGGTCTCGAGTTCGACGAACGCGCCGTAGTCCGTCAGGCTGACGACTTTGCCGCCGACGCGTGCGCCGACCGGATAGCGGTCCATCACGTTCGCCCACGGATCGGTGATGAGCTGCTTGTGGCCGAGCGACACGCGTTCGGTCGCCGGGTCGTACTTCAGCACGATGACGTCGATCTCGTCGTTGACCTTGAAGAGTTCCGAC
>DASREL010000130.1:0-39932 GCA_035652075.1 Vicinamibacterales bacterium | reverse complement strand
TGACGAAGAACGAACCGGATCTCGTCACGCTGACGCGCCAGTTCCGCGCGAAGGTCGCGGCCGAAGACGTCAAAGGCTACGAAGCCGAGATCGCCCGACACCCAGACGAAGCGGGGTTGCACGATGATGCGGCGTTGCTGTATCTCGAAGTGGGACGTCCAGAGCCGGCGATCGACCACTTCAGGCGATCGCTGGCGCTGAAGGGACCGTCGGCCGCGGCCCACTTCAATCTCGGCACGGCGTTTACGTACGCGCGGCAGCTCGACGAGGCCGCCTACGAATTTCGGCAAGCGATCAAACTCGATCCGTCGTACGCGAGCGCCCACAACAATCTCGGCAACGTGCTCCTGGCGCAGGGGAAGAACGGGGATGCGATCGCGGAGTTCGATCAGGTCGTCCGGCTGACGCCGGCCTCGATGGAGGCGCGCGGCAACCTCGCGCAAGCGTACGCGATCGTCGGCGACTTCGAGCGGGCAGTGGCCACGATCGATGCCGCGCTGCGGCTCGCGCCTCCCGAACCGGTGGCGAGCGAGTTCGCGCGGCGGCGCGAGCTATACCGGGTAGGGAAGCGTCAACCCTAACAGCCACACGAGCGCGATCACGACCGGCGTCAGCACGCAAAAGACGACGATCGTGTAGCCCATCACGTCCCGCGCGGAGAGTCCGAACAACCCGAGGATCGGCAGCATGAAGAACGGCTGCACGAGGTTAGCGACCGCTTCGCCAAGGTCGTACGCCGACACGCACCAGCCGAGATGCACCTTCAGCGTGTGCGCCGCCTCCATCACGTAGGGCGCGATGATCACCCACTTCGATCCGCCGGAGGGAACGAACACGCCAAGCACCGCGGAGTAGATCGCGACGATCGGCGGAAACGTGCCGGGCGTCGAGATGCTGACGAACGCATGCGCCAGCCGATCGCTCAAGTGCGTCGTCGTGATGATGCCCGCGATGCCGGCGTAGAACGGAAACTGCAGGATCACGCCCCACACCGCCGGCGTGGCGTTCTTGAACGCCGTCATCAATCGCGCCGGCGTGCGATGCAGCAGGAATCCGAACAGCAGGAACGCGAAGTTCAGGATGTTGAGGTTCAGCGCGTTCAACGGATCTGCCGCCGCCGCGAAATACCGAACGAGATACCAGACGCCGAGGCCGACGGTGAGCCACATCAGCAGCGACGAGTGCTCGAGCCATTGGCCAGGAGCGGCGGCGTGAGTCGTGATTCGTGCGTCGTGAGTCGTAGTCTCAGACTTCAGCGTTCTGAGTTCAGAGTTCTTCGCTCTCGGTTCGGCAGGCGTTGCAAACCACATCGTCGTCGTGACGACCACAATTTCAATCGCGACGGACGTGAAGCTTTGCCAGAGGAAGATCGTGTGGCGGAAGGGGATCAATCCGCCGGGGACGAGACCGCCGTGCGAGACGATGTCGCGGATCTGCGGTTGGACGGCGCCGGGCGTCGCCATCATCAGCGCGGCGGATCCGCTGAGGCCTTGCGCCCAGATGCTGCCGGCGCCCAGAAAACTCGCGGCGGCGAGCGCGCGGTAATCGGCGTCTTCGACGCGTCGCGCGACTTCGAGCGCGAGCATCGCGGCGAAGATCAGGCTGAAGCCCCAGTTGAACCACGATGTGACGAGCGAGAAGAACGTCACGAGCGCGACGGCCGACCGCGGCGATTTCGGCCACGACGCGATCGTCTTGATGACGCGCTGCATCGGCGGCGACGAGGCGAGGACGTGCCCCGTCATGATGATCAGCGACATCTGCAGCGTGAACGGAATCAGGTCCCAGAAGCCGCGGCCCCAGGCGTCCACGATTTGCGGAATGGACGCCGGCGTTGCAAGATTGGCGGCGATGGCGACGAGAAACGTCGCCACGAGCGCGAAGATGTAGGCGTCGGGAATCCAGCGCTCGGCCCAATCGGTCAGCCGCAGCGCGAGGCGCGCAAGCACGCGGTAACTTAACATAAGGGTCGCTATGACAAGCCTGATCATCGCCATTGCGCTGCTCGCGTCGAACGACTACGCCGACGCGAAGAACTGGTTGTGCCGTCCGGGGCAGCAGGACGCCTGCGCCGTCGATCTGACGACGACGGTCGTTGCGGCGGACGGGAAATTGACGAAGGAAGCGTTCACGCCGAACCCGAACGCGCCCATCGACTGCTTCTACGTCTATCCGACCGTGTCGACCGATAACGGCGGCAACAGCGACATGGATCCTGGGCCGCAGGAGAAGCGCGTGGCGGCCGCGCAGGCGGCGCGGTTCGCGTCGCAGTGCAAGGTGTATGCGCCGCTGTACCGTCAGGTGACGATTGGCGGTCTAACGCGCGGACTCCTGACGCGTCCCGGCGGGTCGCCCGAACGCACGCTCGCCTACAACGACGTCGTCGACGCGTGGAACTACTACCTGGAGCACGACAACAAGAATCGCGGCGTCGTGCTCGTCGGTCACTCGCAGGGATCGTTTCTGCTGACGGACTTGATCGCGAACGAGATCGAAGGGAAGCCGGTGCAGAAGCGGCTCGTGTCCGCGATTCTCCTCGGGACGAGCCTCGCGGTTCCGAAGGGGAAGGATGTCGGCGGCGCGCTGAAGTCGACGCCGCTCTGCAAGTCGGCGTCGCAAACCGGCTGCGTCATCACGTACGCGTCGTTCCGATCGAACATCCCGCCGCCGGCCGGATCGCTCTTCGGTCGCGTGCCGGGCGACGACATGATGTCCGCGTGCACGAACCCGGCGGCGCTCGCCGGCGGCAGCGCGGACGTCCACGCCTATCTCAACACGACAGGTACCGGATTCGTGATGACCGCCGCGCCGCAAACCGATTGGGTCAAAGGCAAGACGATCGAGACGCCGTGGGTCAGCGTGCCGGGACTGTTGTCGGCGCAGTGCGTCAACAACGAGCACGGGTCGTACCTCGAGGTCACCGTGCATGGCGATCCGAACGACCCGCGCGCGGACGATATCGTGGGTGACATCATGGCCGGCGGTCAGCCGAACGCGAGCTGGGGATTGCACCTGCTCGACGTCAACCTGACGCTCGGCAACCTGCTCGATATCGTGAGTCAGCAGGCGACGGCGTACACAAGTAAGAAGTAAGAAGTCAGAAGTCAGAAGTCAGAAGTCAGAAGTACGACGCAGGCGGTAGAATGAGCCCCAGCGCGCGCTGGGGCGCCTCCTGTCCGCGGCAAGGGAGTTTCTCCCACCCACCAGGTTCGTTCGATCGATCGCGAACCTTCTTTCAGCCCTGATTAAGCGGACTCCGGGCGATGAAGAAAGAAGGTCTCGATGTCCCCCTCTGTCGACAATCTCAAGAAAGCAGCGAAGCGTTGGCTGAAGGCGCTGCGCGCCGGTGACGCTGACGCGCGTGCGCGGTTCGATCGCGCGTGGCCGGACGGCCCCTCGTCGCCAGTGTTGCGCGACGTGCAGCATGCGCTCGCGCGCGAACACGGGCATGAGAACTGGCTGGCGCTGACGCGCTCGTCACCGGTTGACGACTACCTCCTCGCCGTCAACGACCGTGACGCGGCGGCGCTCGCGCGGTTGAACGCGCACTACGATCGCGCGTTCAGCTTCGACGACGTGGTCGCGGACGCGCGGCGCCGGTCGTATTCGTACCGTCAACGCCTCGCGCATAGCGACGACAAACAACTGAAGCGGGAAGAAGCGGAGTCGCTGGTGGCGCAGGACGTCGGCTACGGCGTCGCGTTTACCGTGGACGCCGACGAGCGCCGCATCACGCCCGCGCGTCATCTGCGCGCCGCTGATTGGCAACAGTTGATTGGAACCATCCGCGAGCAGCGTCTGTCGCGCGTCGATGCCGGCGGACGCATGACGGACGAGGCGCTCCGCGAACTCGCGGACGCCGACGCGGTCATCGACCTCGATCTCTCCGGCTCGCGCGCGCTGACCGCTGACGGCTTGCGGGCGCTCGCGCGCATGCCGCAACTCGAGTGCCTGAACCTGACCGGCGTCCAGGTCACCGACGCGGCGCTCGCGGTCCTGCGTCACCTGCCGAAGCTGCGCGAGTTCGCGATGACGTGGACGCGCGGCGCCACGGACGCAGGCCTGGCGCACCTGTCGTCCTGCGATCGCCTCGAGCGTGTGAACGTCATGGGGACGATGACGGGCGATGGCGTGATCGCGGCGGTGGAGGGGATGCCGCGTCTGCACACGTTGCACACGGGTCGTCTCGCCACCGACGAGGGCCTCGCGCGGCTGCCGGCGTGTCCTGTCCTCGCGACCGTGTTGGTCGATGGACCCTTCACGAACGACGGCCTCGCGCACGTCGCCCGCATTCAGCATCTTCGCGATCTCGAATTGTTCTGGAATGCCACGAACATCACGCCCCAGGGGCTACGCCATCTGGTGGACGTCACGACGCTGGAGCGGATCGGCGCCGACGGACCGATCAGCGACAACGTCGCCATGGCGTTCTACGCGCGGATGCCGGCGCTGCGACGCTTGAAGATCCAGGAGACGCCGGCGACAGACGAGGGCTTCGTGGCGTTGGCGCGGTCGTCGACGCTCGAAGACCTGTGGACGGGACGCGATGAGATCGCGATGAGCGATCGCGGTTTCGCGGCGCTCTGCGGCATCACGACGCTGCGCACGCTGGGCGTCAGCGCCAAACATGTCAGCGATCACGCGCTCGCACATCTCGCGAATGTGGCCGGGCTGCGAGAGCTGACGCCGATCGACTTCACCGATGAAGGTTTTCGGCACATCGCACGATGCGCGTCGCTCGAACATCTGTCCTGCATGTATTGCCGCCAGAGCACCGACCGTTCCACCGAATACATCGAGCCGCTGACGCTGCGTTCGTACTACGCGGGCGGAACGCAGATCACCGATCGCAGCCTCGAGATCATGGGCCGCATGCGGTCGTTCGAGACGATCGAGTTCTACGAAACACGGGACGTGACGGACGCGGGGATGGTATCGCTCGCCACATTGCCGCGATTGAAAGAGATCGTCGTGTCGCACATGCCGCGTGTCACCTATGCAGGCATGGGCGTTTTTGCACCGGATGTCCGCGTGCGCTACACAAACTAGCCCGACCGTAGCAGCCTGAGCTGTGGCATCCGTCCTGCAGAGTCTGAACTGCAGGAGGGATCCTGTGAAGTTCACGACACTTGCGGTCTTTGTCGTCGTTGCGATTGTCGCCGTCGGGTGCGGGCAGAGCACGCCAGCGCCCACGGCGCCAACGACAGCGACCGTCAGCGCCGTCACCGTGACGAGCGCGACGCAGTCGTCATCGTCGTTTCAGTTGACGGCGACGGCGCGGCTGTCCGACGGATCGACGCGTGACGTGACGTCCCTCGCCACGTGGAGTTCGTCGAACACCTCGCTGGCGACCGTGTCGTCGACGGGCCTCGTCACGGTGCTCGGCGCGGGCGAAATCGACGTCAAGGCGACGTATCAAGGCGTCGCCGGGTCGGTGCATCTGCTCGTCGCGAACCTGCCGGTGACGTCGCTGACGCTCGCCAATGTGCCGACGGTTGCATCGGTCAATTTCCAGGCCGGCGCGTCGGCGCACCTCTCCGACGGCAGCGTGCAGGACGTCACGCGCAGCGCGACGTGGGCGTCCTCTGACACGGGCATCGCAACAGTGTCGTCAACCGGATTTGTCTCGATCGTCGCCAACGGCGAAGTCGACATTCGCGCGACGTACCAGGGACTGACCGCATCGTCGCACATGAAAGTGACGCTGCCGACAACCTACACGGTCAGCGGCGTCGTCACCGACGCCTCAGCGTCCGGCAAAGTGCTTGCGGGTGTCCGCGTGCAGACGGTCGGCGCGGGCTTCGTCCTGACCGACGCACAAGGCGTCTACCGGCTGGCGGTGACGGGCGGACGCGTGTTGTTGGAATTCAGCATGACCGGGTATCAGGTGCTCGAGAAAGAGATCGACGTCAACGGCGATACGCAGCTGAACGTCACGCTGATGCCGCAGTCGTAGCCATCGACGGATGCCGGCGTCCGACGCCCGTCGCCTGTTCGAAGAGGCGCGCGAGGTGCAGGACGCCGGCGTCGTTGCCTCGCGCACCCGCGATCTGGATCCCGACCGGCAGTCCTTCCTCGCTGAATCCCGCAGGCACTGAAATCGCCGGACCGTACGTCGCGCTGATCCAGTACGCCGACTGCATCCACGAAATGTAATTGTCCATCGCGACGCCGTTGATCTCGCGCGGCCACTCGGTCGTCACGTCGAACGGCAGCACCTGGTTGACCGCGCAGACGATGAAGTCGTAGCGCTCGTGGAAGCGACGCATGCGTTCGAGGAACTCGCGGTGCTGCTGCTGCGCCGCGGCGAGTTGCGCATCGGTAATCCGGGCGCCCGACTCGATTTCCCAGACTGCTTCCGGTTTGATCGCATCGCGATGACGCGCGAGCAACGGACCGAGCGTCCGCCACGAGCGCGCCTGCCGAATCGTCATGAAGAACTCGTCGACGCCGCCGAAGTCCGGATGCGCGTCTTCGACGATGCACCCGAGGTCCACGAACGTGTGCCGTTGCGCGTCGAGCACGCGTCGCACGCGCGGATCGAGCGGCAGCGATCCAAGGTCCGGCGCCCAGGCGATCCGGGGATATTGTTTCGTGTAGGCCGGGTCTGTAGATCCGGCAACAATCGATAACAACATCGCCACGTCATCGACGCTTCGCGCCATCGGACCTTTGACGCCGAAGCCGACGTCCGGCAGCGGATTCGGATCGTCGGGGACGAGTCCGAACGACGGACGCATGCCGACGACGTTCGTGAAGTTCGCGGGATTGCGAAGCGAGCCGCCGAAGTCGCTGCCATCGGCGAGCGGCAGCAGGCCGGCCGCAAGCGCCGCGGCGGCGCCGCCGCTCGATCCTCCGGGCGTCTTCGTCACGTCCCACGGGTTCTTGGTGACGCCGTAGACCTTGTTGTAGGTTTGCGATCCCATGCCGAATTCCGGCACGTTCGTCTTGCCGATCGGGATCGCGCCGGCGCGTTTTATCCGCGTGACGATCTCCGAATCCTCGCTCGCGACGTCGTCTGCATACGCGAGCGAGCCGCGCGCCCAGCGAAAGCCGGCCAGCGGTTCGAGATCCTTGACCGCGATCGGCAACCCGTGCAGCGGACCGACGATCGCGCCGCTCGCCAGCGCGCGATCCGCTTCGTCCGCGCGCGCGAGGCACGTCTCGTCATCGAGCATCGCGACGATTGCGTTCAGTTGCGGATTGAGACGATGAATGCGCGCGAGAAATGCCGTCATCAGCTCGCGCGCCGAGATCTCGCGGACGCGAATCAACCGCGCCAGTTCGCGCGCGCTCGTGAAACAGAGCGACGCGTCGGTCACTGCTGACGCGTCGTCGCGTGCGAGACGACCATCTTCCACACGCCGTTGCGCTTGACGTACACACGCGTGAAATGCAGCGCGCCGCCTTGCCGCTGACCGTTGAGCGTGACGCTCGATTCGCTCGAGCCCGACGCGACCGCGGTGTCGCCGTAGAAACGGACCGTCACATCGCTCTCGGTGACGTCGCCGGCAAACTTTCTGGCCCCCGACTTGAGGTCCGCCAGGTATTTGGCTTTCGAATCCGTCGTCCCGTTGGCGTGCGTCACTGTCCACCCATCGTCCAGCATCTTGTCGAGCGTTGCGATGTCGGCGTGGGCGCGCGCGTCGTTCCACTGCTTTTCGAGCGCGTGGATCTCTTGTTCGGCCGTGAGCGCGAGGGACAGCAGCAGTGCGGCGATCATTTGATTTCAATCACCGTGGCTTCGGAGATGACGCCGACGTTTTCTTCCGAGTGGATCGTACCCGCCGGCACCCACGCGACATGCGGCCCATCGTCGAGGATCCAGATGACGACGGTGTCGACGTCGTGCCGATGACGCGGACCGTCGGGGCCGAAGCCGTAGCTGTAGGCCCAGATGGTGCCGCGTTCGCTGTCGAGCAGCTGCTTCGTCCCGATGTCCCGCATCGTCCCCGGCGCGCCTTCGGCCGGCTTGACGACTTTTCCTGATGGTCCGTCTTCTTTGAGTTCGACGAAGACCGCTTTGAGCGGTTTGTCGCTGACGCCTTCTTCGATGTGCGTCACGCCGCGCTTCTGGAAGATCGGCTGTCCGGCCTTCGTGGACACCGGCCGCTTCTCGCCTTCGGGCGAGATGATGATGCGGTCGCCGGGCGAGTAGTAAATGCCGAGCAGATCGTAGATGTGTCGATGCATCGGCGACGGGTTGCCCTTCAGCCACGCGATGCTCCATACCTGGACGCGCGCGTTGTCGAGTATCTTGGTAGCGCCGACGCGCGGATACGCCGGCGGCAGGTTTTGCAGATTCGGCGCCTGCGCTGCGAACACGGACAGAAGCGTCGCCAGGATCCAACGCATGCGAGTCTCCTTGAAGTGGGCATTATGCCGTGATTTCGTTCAATAAGGTCAGCAAGCAGTACGGCAAACAGATCCTCTTCGTCGATGCTTCGTTTCAGCTCAATCCTGGCGAGAAGGTCGGCCTCGTCGGCCCGAACGGATCGGGCAAAACGACGCTCTTTCGGATGATCGTCGGCGAGGAAGTGCCGGACGAAGGCGACGTCTCGGTCCCGAGGAAGATGTCCATCGGATATTTCCGCCAGGATGTCGAGGAGATGTCCGGGCGATCGGTGCTCGACGAGGCGATCCACGGCAGCGGGCGCGTCGGCGAACTCCATCACGAGCTCGAGGCGATCAACCACGCGATGGCGGATCCCGCTCGCGCGGACGAACTCGACAGAATCCTCGAACGATTTGGCGAGGTGCAGGAAGAGTACGAGCACCTGGGCGGATACGCGCTCGAGGCGCAGGCGCGCGAAGTGCTCCACGGTCTCGGATTCGATGACGACCGGATCGACGGCGACGTTGGCGCGCTGTCGGGCGGCTGGAAGATGCGCGTCGCGATGGCGCGCGTGCTGCTCGGCAAGCCGGACGTCCTGCTGATGGACGAGCCGACGAACCACCTGGACATCGAATCGATCATCTGGCTCGAGGACTTCCTGAAGTCGCTGCCCGGCGCGCTGCTGATGACGTCGCACGACCGCGAGTTCATGAATCGTCTGGTCACGAAGATCGCCGAGATCGACGAAGGCGAGATCACGACTTACTCCGGCAACTACGACTTCTACGAGCGCGAGCGCGCGATTCGCGAAGCCAACCGCGAGGCGGCGTACGCACGCCAGCAGGCGATGCTCGCGAAAGAGCAGCGCTTCATCGAGCGGTTCGCAGCGCATGCGGCAAAGGCGGCGCAGGTGCAGAGCCGCGTGAAGGCGCTCGACAAGATTGAGAAGATCGAGCCGCCGAAAACGCGCAAGGTCGTCAAGTTCGATTTCCGCACGCCGCCGCGATCGGGCGAACAGGTCGTCATCGTCGAAGATGTTCACAAGGCATACGGCAAGCGCGTCATCTACGACGGCCTGAATCTCATCGTCCGCCGCGGCGAGCGCTGGTGCGTGATGGGGAAGAACGGCGCCGGCAAGTCGACGCTGTTGAAGATGGTGGCGGGACAGGTCGCGCCGGACGAGGGCGACATCAAGCTCGGCGCAAGCCTCAAGATGGGTTACTTCGCGCAGCAGTCGCTCGACGTCCTCGATCCGGATTTGACGATCGAAGAGCAGCTGCGAAAAGACTTCCCGCAGGAATCGATCGGCGCGTTACGCAATCTCGCCGGCGCATTTCAGTTTTCCGGCGACGACACCGACAAGAAGATCCGATCGCTCTCGGGCGGCGAGAAGACGCGGCTCGTGCTCGCGCGCATGCTGCTCAATCCGCCCAACTTCCTCGTGCTCGACGAGCCGACCAATCACCTCGACCTCGCGACGAAAGAAATGCTGCTCGACGCGCTGAAGGACTTCGACGGGACGATGCTGTTCGTGTCGCACGACCGTGCGTTCCTGCGCGCGCTCAGCAATCGCGTCCTCGAGCTGGGCGGCGAAAGCGGCGTCGACGCGCAGCCGCACGCGTACCCCGGTTCGTATGTCGAATATGTGCAACGAACGGGTCACGAAGCCCCTGGCGTGCACAGGTAATTGGAGTAAACTTCCCGACGCCATGAACGACCCGCTCGGCGCTGACCGCTATCGTCGGCTCTTCACCGAGCTCGGCGACGAGCGCGCGCGGCAGATGCTCGACAAGCTGCAGATCGTCGCGCTCACCAGTCCCGAAACGATGCGCGAGCTCGAAAGCTTTCTCGATCGCAAGCTGCTCGAGCATCAGCGCAAGAAGGAAACGCTGTCATGAAGGCGATCGTCCTTGCGATTTTCGCCACGCTTGCGCTCCAGCAGTCCCAGGTGCCGTTGCCGAAAGGCCAGATGCCGGATCTCGGCCGGCCGACGAAGCCGGGCGACGAGCTGCCGCCGTTCAACCCGCAGGAGTACTTTCCCGGCAAGTGGACTTTCGATTGGGACGTCCCCGATTCGGCGCTCGGCGAAGCCGGACGCATCGAAGGCACGACGATCTACAAACCGATCGAGGCGGGAAAATCCTACGACGCGATGACGCAGGCGAAGGGACCGTCCGGTCCCTTCACGCTGCACGAAGTGCTCACGTACGACAAAGACAAGAAGACGGTGTCGCGCGACGTGACCGACAGCCGCGGATTCAAATACACGCAGAGCGGCACGATCGGCGGCGACCTCGGCGGCTACTACAACATCTATCTCGAAAGCACGCCCTTCACCTACAACGGCCACACGATCAAACTGAAGCACGCGTTGCGCCTGCTGTCGCCGCTCAACTACAAAGTGAGCGTGACGATGTCGGTGGACGGCGGACCGTTCAGGAATTACGGCAACCCGTGGTGGCGAAAGGATCCCACGTCATGAAGCGTCTCGCCCTGTTCGCAGCGCTCCTCGCGTCCGCGACGTTTGTTCACGCGCAAGGTGACGGCGGCTACAAGCTCGTGCCGAACTGGCCGCATCTGCCGGCCGGCATGTACTTCGGCTTGAAGGATGCGCCTCCGCCGCCGGCCGAACGCGACGCACAGGCGGCTGCGCGACGCGCGCGCGGAGGGGGCGGTGGCGGCGGGCAGAACAATCCCGGCGGCCCGACGAATCAACCCGGCATCTCCGGCCTCGCGATCGATCAGCACGATCACATCTACGTGTTCAATCGCGGCGTCAAGCCGGTGATGGTGTTCGACACCGAAGGCAACTTGATTCGGGCCGGCGCGGACCAGGTGATCAACGGCAAGACGATCAATCCGTCGTGGCAGCATTCCGGCGGCGTCGACTGGGAAGGCAACGTCTACGTCATCGAGCGCGACGCGCATCGCATCGTCAAGCTCTCGCCGAAACTCGACAAGTTCCTGATGCAGTTGGGGACGACGAACGAGAAGGGGAATGACGCGACGCACTTCAACCTGCCGTCGGGGATCGCCATTCTGCACAACGGCAACATCATCGTCACCGACGGCTACGGCAATAACCGCGTCGTGATGTTCGACAAGAAGGGCAAGTTCATCAAACAGGTGGCGAAGGGCGCGGGCGGACCGACGGACAAGGGCACCGGTCCCGGCGAGTGGAACCTGCCGCACAAGCTCGCGGTCGACGCGAAGGAAAATCTCTACATCATCGATCGCGAAGGCCATCGCATCGAGGTGTTCGACAAGAACCTGAACTACATCCGCGAGCTGAAGAACGACTGGAACCCGTGGGATGTGAACATCTCGCGCAAAGGGACCGAGTCGTACGGCTGGATTGCGGATCACAAGGACGAGCGCGTCCTGAAATTCTCGCTGACCGACGGCGCCATCCTCGCGAAGTGGGGCAAGCAGGGGTGGGGACCGAGCGAGTTCGACTGGGTCCACGGCATCGTCGTCGATTCGAAGGGCGCGGTGTATGCCGCGGACACGTACGGCCAGCGCTTGCAGAAATTCGTCCCGACCGGCGCGCCGACGTCGACACAACACTGAGCGACGCGCGACGGTTCTACTCGCTCGGCGACTTCTCGCTCGAATGCGGTGTCACGCTGCCGGCCGCGACGCTCGCGTACGCGACGTTCGGGTCGCTCAACGCGCAGCGTGACAACGCCATCCTCCTGCCATCCTGGTACGGCGCCGATTATCACGGCTACGACTTTCTGATCGGCGCCGGGCGCGCGCTCGATCCGGCGAAGTACTTCCTCGTCGCGACCGAGATGTTCGCCAACGGCTTTTCCTCGTCGCCAAGCAACACGCCGCCGCCGTTTGACGGCGCAAACTTCCCGCCGATCGCGATCCGCGACAACGTCGAGGCGTGTCATCGACTGCTGACGCGCGAACTCGGGGTCAGACACCTTCGGGCGGTCGTCGGATTATCGATGGGCGCGGAGCAGGCGTTCCAGTGGGCGGTGTCGCATCCGGACTTCGTCGACGCGATCGTGCCGTACTGCGGAACGGCGACGTGTTATCCGCATGGCGTCGTGCGACTCGAGAGCGCGATCAGCGCGCTCACCGCGGATCCGACGAAAGTGGCGTGGGCGCTGCACTGGTGTGCGTGGGTGTGGTCGCAGGAATGGTGGCGACGCGAGCTGTTCAAGCCGCAATTCGCGACCGTCGATGACGTCATCGCCGCGCGGATTGCGACGTATGCGCCGCGGGATCCGCACAACATGATCGCGCAGGCGAGTATGTGGCAGCGGCACAACGTCGGCGACACGCCCGGGTTTGACGGCGATCACGAACGCGCGCTGGCGTCAATTCGCGCGCGCGTGCTCTACATGCCGAGCGAAACCGATCTGTATTTCCCGATCGGCGACGCCGAATACGAGCGGCAGTTCCTCCGTGATGTCACCTTCGCCCCAATTCCGTCGCTGTGGGGCCACGCCGCGGGCGCTGGAGCGAATCCGGCGGACAACGACTTTCTCAACGACCGGATTCGTCGTTTCGTATAAGCTCGCCACTCCCACGTGTCATTGGACGCAGGCGCCCGGCTCGGCCCGTACGAGATCGTCACCCCGCTCGGCGCGGGCGGGATGGGCGAAGTCTACAAAGCGCGCGACACGCGACTCGATCGCACGGTCGCCATCAAGATCCTGCCGTCCGCGTTCGCGAACGATCCGGATCTACGCGCGCGGTTCGAGTGCGAAGCCCGCGCGATCGCGGCGCTCGATCATCCGCACATCTGCGCGGTGCACGATGTCGGCGAGCACGACGGGACGCCGTTTCTCGTCATGCAACATCTCGATGGAGAAACGCTGGCGGCGCGCCTTGCGAAGACGAAAGGCGGACTGCCAGTCGATCAAGCGCTGAAAATCGCGATCGAGATCGCCGACGCGCTCGACAAAGCCCATCGGGCAGGCATCACGCATCGCGATCTCAAACCCGCGAACATCATGCTGACGAAGAGCGGCGCGAAGCTGCTCGACTTCGGTCTCGCGAAGCTGCGGCCGGTCGCGCCGATTTCGCTGTCGGGGATGACGCGGCTCGCGACGGCGACGCCCGCGACGGCGCACGGGATGATCCTCGGCACGGTGCAATACATGGCGCCGGAACAGGTCGAAGGGCGCGAGGCCGACGGCCGCGCCGACATCTGGGCGCTGGGCGTCGTGCTCTACGAGATGCTGACGGGCACGCGGCCGTTCGACGGACAGTCGGCCGCGTCGGTCATCGGATCGATTCTCAAGGACGTCCCGCCCGCGCTCTCGACGCGACAACCGCTCGCGCCGCCGCTGCTCGATCACATCGTCTCTCAATGTCTCGAAAAAGATGTCGACGACCGCTGGCATTCGATTGCCGATCTGAAACGCGAACTGCAATGGGCGGCCGCGACGCCGGCTGGCGCGCAGCCGTCGGTGCGAGCGGACGTCACATGGCGGCGCACGACGATGATCGTCGCATGGGCGCTCGCCGCGCTGTTCGCCGCGATCTCGATCGGCCTGCTTCTCACCGGCAGTCGAGCGCCGGGTCAGACGGATCGAGCGCTGATGAAGTTCATCGTCCTGCCGCCGCCAGGGACGAACTTCGCGACCCCGCCGGCGACGGTGCCGAGTCCACAGCTCGCGGTATCGCCCGACGGGAGGTGGCTCGCGTTTGTCGCTGAAGAAACAGGACGCGACCCGATGCTGTGGCTGCGGCCAATCGACACCACGCTGCCACAGGTGGTGGCCGGCACCGAAGGCGCGTCGTATCCGTTCTGGTCGCCGGACAGCCGGTCGCTCGGATTCTTCGCGCAAAACAAACTCAAGCGCGTCGATGTTCCGCTCGGCGCGCCGCAGACGCTGTCGGATGCGCCCGATCCGCGCGGCGGCGCGTGGAGCATCGACAACGTGATTGCGTTCGGCGTCGGCACCACGCCGGGTTTGCGGCGGATCTCGGCGAACGGCGGCGAGGTCGGCCGAGTGACATTCCCGGCCAGCCGCGCGCTGTCGAACAGATTCCCCAGTTTCCTGCCCGACGGCCGGCATCTGCTGTTTTTCGTGCTCGCGCAATCGCGGCCCGATTCGACGGTCGACATCGGATCGCTGACCGACAGCACGAGCACCGTGCTGCTGCATGGTCAGTATTCCGCCAGCTACGTGCGCACCGGCCAGTTGTTGTATCTGGCGAACGGCGTACTGATTGCGCAGCCGTTCGACGCCGAGCGACGTGCGATGTCGGGCCCGCCGGTGACGCTCGCGCAGGACGTCGCCGGTTCGAGCGTGAATGCCCCGTCGTTCTCAGCTTCCGATACCGGGGTACTCGCGTTTGCCCCCGCGACGGACTTGCACATGCAGCTCGCGTGGTTCGGCCGCGACGGCGCCAGGCTGCAGGATGTCGGACCGGCCGGCGATTACGCCGACGTCCAACTCTCGCCAGACGAAAAGCGCGTCGTCGTCACACGCGTGGATCCGAAAACGGCGACGAGCAATCTCGTCACCATCGACCTGGCCACCGGCCTGATGTCGCCGCTGACGTTCGAGCCGTACGTGACGGCGCAGCCGGTCTGGTCGCCCGATGGCCGCGACATCGTGTTCCGATCGCAGCAGGAAATTCCCGCGCCGATGTTCCGTCGGTCGGCCTCTGGCGCGGGTCGCGCCGAGCTGGTGCTGCGGCCGCGAGATGCGTTGGCGGACGCTCCGAACATTTTTCCCTCTGACTGGTCGTCGGACGGACGCTTCGTGCTGTTCCATGGCGGATTCGCGAAGACCGGTTACGACATCTGGGTGCTGCCCATGACCGGCGATCGCACTCCGCGTCCATTCGTGCAGACACGCGCAGACGACGTGCACGCGCGATTTTCGCCGGACGGGAAATATGTCGCCTATTCCTCGGCGGAGTCCGGCCGCACGCAGATATACGTGCAGCCGTTTCCGAACGCCGACGGCCGATGGCAATTGTCGACCGACGGAGGCGCCGAACCGCGATGGCGAAGCGACGGTCGCGAGCTCTTTTATCTGGCAGCGGATCGTCGATTGATGGCGGTGCCGGTCACGCTCGGTTCCTCGTTCGAACATGGCGCGCCGAAGGCGCTGTTCCGCACGCGCATCACCGCATTTGCGAATCCGTTCCGCACGACATACGCGGTCTCGCGCGACGGCCAACGATTTCTCATCAACGCGCCGGCCGACGATGGGGCGATGCCGTCGATCACGGTCGTCGTCAACTGGCCGGACTTGCTGAAGAAGTAAGCGCGCCGATCTCACGTCCGAGACTTCGCGCGCAAGAAACGGGAAGCGCCGATCGACTGAGGACGCGTACTGTCCTCAACGTGATTGCTGATCAGGACTACGTGCTCGGGACCGCGGATGCTGAGATCGTTCGTCTCGGCGTCCAGCACAGTGTCTGGCGTCCGCATGTGTTCGACGCGTGGCGACGCGCCGGCGTCGGACTCGGGGCGACGGTCATCGACATCGGCTGCGGGCCGGGATTCGCGACACTCGATCTCGCCGCGCACGTGGGCCCCGCCGGCCGCGTGATCGCCGTCGAACGTTCGGGTCGATTCCGCGCGTTTCTGCGAGAACAACTCACGGCGCATTCCGTTCGCAACGTCAGCGTCGTGGATATCGACCTCGCACGCGATCGGATCGACGTCGTCGACGCCGACGCCGCATGGTGCCGGTGGGTCGCGTGTTTCGTGACGTCACCGCGGACGCTGGTGCGCAGCATCGCGACGTCCCTTCGTCGCGGCGGCGTCGCGATCTTCCACGAGTACGTCGACTACGGCACATGGCGACTGCTGCCCGACTCTCCACCGCTCGACGCATTCGTCGTCGAGACGATGGCGAGTTGGCGTGCAAGCGCGGGGGAACCCGACATCGCGCGCGCGTTGCCGGGTCTGTTGCAGGAGGAAGGGTGTCGAATTGTTGATGTCCGGCCGCTCGTGTTCGCGCTCACCCCGCGCGATGACATGTGGCGGTGGCCGGCCGGGTACGCGCGAGCCGGCGCCCAGCGACTGCGCGAACTGGGGCGCGTCGACGATGTGTGGCGGGACAGAGTGATCGCCGACGTCGATGCCGCCGAGCAGAATCCGACGACAGTGATGATCACGCCGATGGTGCTCGAGGTGATTGCGGAACGCGTCTAATCTCGGCGACAGGTTTGCGCCACACGAGCGCGTAGCGCAGGTGCAACAGCCGCCGGCAACTTGATCCGGGCAGGAGGGCCTTCGACCTGTTCTGTATTTCGGCGAGACTGTCCTTCGGTTCCTGAATCGGCGCCGCGACAACGGCAGTGCCTCGAACACTCTGGAACGCGATCCGCGCCGGCAATGCGATCGCAGCGGCGATCCAATCGGAGAGGGTCCGATTACGATACAACCCGATGACGACGAGGGTGCCGCCGGGTCGCAACAGATGGTCGAAGCGCACCAGCGCAGACGTCAACTCCATGTGATGGAGACTCGCGATGGCGGCAATGAAGTCGAACTCGCCATCAGGCAGGGGATACGTCAGCACGTCGCCGTGAACGAACTGGATCCGCGTGTTGGACGTCTCCGCTCGGGCCCGCGCGAGGACCTCTGCGTCGGCATCGATGGCGACGATGTCGCCGCATCGTTCGGCGAGTCGCCTGGCGAGTTGTCCCGTGCCGCAACCGACGTCAAGCGCGCGTCCGCACGGGCGCGGCGCGGCATTGAGCACGAGATCGTGATACTGCAGGTTGCGGTTCCAGCCGGCGCGTCTTCCGGTCCACAAACGCGCCGACAGCGCGAGGGCGAACACGGCGACGAGCGCGGCGATTGGCAGCGCGCGTTCCGTGCGGGCGCGCAGCGGCGACACGAATTGTCGTGAGAGATCGATCGTACCGCTCCACGCATCGCCTTGGATCGTTTCGGTGATGGTCCTTCCGTCCGCGCGATTGATCGTCAGCGGGTAGGGATCGATCACGAGGCCGTAGTACCACCGCAGGGACCGCGCGTCGTTCGGCATCTTCCCGCGCAGACGGTACGTGGCGAGGCCGTCTTCGCTGCGCGGCAGGATCAGTTCCGCGGACGAGGGCCGCACTTCGCGTCCGTCCACCCACAGCACGACGCGATCGATGAAGTCGCCCTTGAACGGCTCCATCCGCGTGCGGAGCCAGTTCGGATCGTTCGCGACGTCGAGCACGAACGATCCGTCGCGCGCGAACGTGAGCGTGACCTGTGTGCGCTCGGGGTCGTGAGCGATCGCGACCGTTGAAACAAGCAGCGAAAACGACGCCAAGCGCAGAACTCGCAGAACACGCCGAGACCACTTTGTTTTCTGCGGATTCAGCGGGTTCTGCGCTGATCGGCGCGGCACGGCGGTATCATACGCGGCATGCCGATCGTGCTCTTGATCGCCGCGCTGCTGCAGGCCGCGTCCGCCAACAAAGTCGACATCGTCAGCGTCACCGGCTGTCTGCGTGAACAGACGACGGGGGAGTGGATGCTGATGAACGCGACCGATCCGGTGTCGAGCAACGCGAACGCGCCGGCGAAGAACGAGATTCCGGCGACGCCGCCGCTGGGGAAGAACCAGTTCAAGCTGATTGGCGTCTCCGAGTTCAACCTGCCGCAGCACAAAGATCACGCCGTCATCATCAAAGGGCTGCACATAAAAGCGCAGCCGGTCAGCCGCCTCAACATCACATCGGTGACGACGATTTCGCCGGCGTGCCCGGCCAAGTAGGCTAAACTGGCAGCCCTAAAGGGCTGCGCTACATCAGTTGTAGCGCAGGCCTTCAGGCCTGCCCGGAGGATTCATGAAGCGTCTGCTGTTCGCTGTCAGCGGGACCCTGGCGTGCGTCGCATCCACCATCGTCCACACCGCGCCGGCGGCCGGCACGCCGACGTTCGCCAAGGACGTCGCGCCGATCGTCTTCGACAAATGCGCGAGCTGCCATCGCCCTGGCGAAGTGGCGCCGATGTCGTTGCTGTCGTACGAGGACGTGCGGCCGTGGGCGAAGGTGATCAAGACGAAGGTCACCGCGCGCGAGATGCCGCCGTGGGGCGCGGACCCGGAACACTCGCTGAAGATGCGCAACGACAAGAGCCTGTCGCGGCAGCAGATCGACACGATTGCCGCGTGGGTGGACGCCGGCGCGCCGCGAGGCAACGACGCCGACATGCCGCCGGTTCCGAAATTCTCGGAAGGGTGGACGAACGGCACCGAACCTGACGCCGTGCTCGAGATGCCTGTCGACTTCGACATCCCGGCCGAAGGCGAAGTCGGCGTGCAGATGTTCTACTCGAAGATTCCGTTCGACACCGACAAGTTCGCCGAAGTGCTCGAACTGCGTCCGGGCAATCGCGCCGTACTGCATCACGCCGGCGTCTTCGTCGTCGATATTCCGGAAGGCGCGAAGATCGTCAACGGACGCCTGGTCGGCGCGGACGGCAAGGTCGCCGACGATCGCGCGCGCTCCGAGTTGCGCGCGGAAGCGGTCGCGGGTTTGCCGGGGTCGAACAAGCTGCTGTCGTGGGTGCCGGGACGCGGCCTCGATCATCATCGCGACGACATCGGCAAACGCATTCCCGCCGGCAAATATCTGAACTGGCAGTTGCACTACAACCCGACCGGCAAGCCTGAAAAAGATCGCACGAAGCTCGGGATCTGGTTCAACAAGAAGCCGGTGACGCACGAACTGCTGATCCGTCAGGCGGGCGATCCGCTCGCGACGACCAAAGGCGGGCTGTCGCTGTATCGCGCGGAAGGAAAGGAAGTCGAGTACGTCGCAGACGAGGGGAGCACGCGGCGCCGCAGCAAGACGCCGAACATCCCGCCGTACGCCGAAGACTGGTCGCTGACCGGCATCACGCCGGTGACGGAAGACATCACCCTCTACACGATGTCGCCGCACATGCACCTGCGCGGCAAGAGCTTGAAGTGGGTCGTTGTCTACCCGGACGGCCGCGAGCAGACGATCCTCGACGTCCCGAAGTTCGACTTCAACTGGCAGCTCGATTACGAGCTCGAAGAACCGCTGCACATCCCGGCGGGCAGCAAGATCCTCGGCATCGGCAAGTACGACAACTCGGCGAAGAACAAGTGGAACCCCGCGCCGAACCTCCCGGTGTACTGGTCGGAGCAGAGCTGGGACGAAATGTATCAGCCGTTCACGCTCTACTCCGTCGACAGCCAGAACATCACCGAGATGACGGTGACAAAAACACCGAAGCAGTAGTTGATAGATGCCGTGCCCGTGGGCGGATCGCGGAACACCGCGGTCTGACAGGGCACGGCGTCGTTCATCCGCCACAAAACCTCGTTCAGAACACTCGCGACCGCGATCAATCCAGGCGTTCGGACGATCAGATGGTCCGGGACCGTGGGCAGTTCGCTCAGGACCGCGTGCAATCCAACCGCGCGGACGGTAAATCGCTCGCGCCCTCGTTCAGATCGCTCGCGACGCTGTGCAGCGACCAGCAACCCGTGTTCAGATCGCTCGCGCCTTTGTGCAATCCATTTGCGCGGATCGAATGTCGTCATGCGAGCGCGCAAAACTCGTCCGTGCGGAAAACGTCTTCCAGCGCTCAGCAGGCCTGAAGGTCTGCGCTACAACTGCAAGAAAGGCGGGTCCGTCGAATCGCGGGAAGACGTCTTGCTGCAGCGACCCGTTTGAGTCAGGCCGTCACGGATGCACGAAGAACGTCATGGAGCGCCCATCGCGGAGGGCCTGTCGATAGGTCACCCGAATGTCCCGCGTTAACCGGACCTCACTCGTTCAGCTCATGCCCTTGCGAAAACCAGCAAGGCCCACCGCGGAAGCGTCAGAGGAGAAGCGGAGTGACGTTCTTCCGGCCTGACGAAGTTCGGGTCGCGGAAGCAAGATGTCTTCCCGCGTTCAGCAGGCCTGAAGGCCTGCACTACAACTGCAAACAAAGGCGGATCCAAGGACCTGCATCTGCGAGTGAAAGCGTCAGAGGAGAAGCGGAGTGACGTTCTTCCGGCCTGACGAAGTTCGGGTCGCGGAAGCAAGATGTCTTCCCGCGTTCAGCAGGCCTGAAGGCCTGCGCTACAACGACGACACAGCAGGCCTGAAGGCCTGCGCTACAACGACGACACGGCGGGCCTGAAGGCCTGCGCTACAACTGCAAACAAAAAGGGCGGGTCGAAAGGACCCGCCCTACGTCTGACGACTGAGACTAGCGACTGCCAGACTGGTGACTGCCGACTATCCCACCGCGGCCGTCGCCTTCGCCGGCGTGGCCATGACTTCTTTGAACGCCGCGAGGAACTTGTCCATCTCGGCCTGCGTGCCGACCGACACGCGCAGGTGCTGGTTCATCGGCGGGAACGGACGGCCGACCAGCACGTCGTGCTTCTGGAACTCCGGCGCCACGTCGCTCACGTCGCGCTTGAGGCCGACCATGAAGAAGTTCGCTTCCGACGGCAGCACTTCGTAGCCCATCGCCTTCAGCTTCGCGATCGTGGTGTCGCGCACCTGTTTGTTGAGCGCTTTCGTCTTCGCCTGGCCTTCGAGATCTTTCAACGACGCCGCGCCGCCGAACTTCACCGTGATCGACTGGCTGCCCGTCGTGAACGTGCGGACCTTCTTGATCAGTTCCGGGTGGCCGACGCCGTAGCCGAGGCGCATCGCCGCCAGCGCCGCGATCTTCGAGAACGTGCGGCAGACGATGACGTTGCGTCCCTCGAGGACGTATTTCATGGACGACTCGTACTCCGGCGTGTCGACGAAGTGGTGATACGCCTCGTCGATCAGCACCGGCATGTCCTTCGGGATCCCGTCGAGCAGCTGCTTGATCTGTCCCTTCGGCACGATGATCCCCGTCGGGTTGTTCGGGTTGACGATGTAGACGAACCCGATCTCGGCGGCGCGCTTGTTCGCGACCTCGATGAGCGCGGGGATGTTCTGCGTGTAGTCCTTGTTCAGCGGCACGCGAATCGTCTCGCGGCCGATCTGCGACGCCTTCGAGTACGGATCGTTGTAAGTCGGATTAACGCCGAGCACCTTTTTCTTCGGGTCGCCAATCAGCATCGCGATCGTGATCGAGCTGAGGAGCTCGCCGGATCCGCAGCCGAGGATGATGTTTTCGCCCTTCACGCCGTGCAGTTCCTGAATCGCCTGATTCAGTCCGCCGTCCGGCGCACCGTAGCGGTTCGCCCATTCCCACGCCTTCGGATCTTCCATCGCCGTGCGGACGACGGCAGGAACGCCGTACGGATTTTCGTTGTTGTTGATCTTCGCGACCTTCGAGAGATCGACGGCCTGGCGCGGTCCGCGTCCGCCCTGACGGCCGGATTGCTGCGCGAACAGATCGATCTCCGGTCCGACGCTTGCGATGCCCAGCGCGGCGGCCATGCTGCCGACGAAGTTGCGGCGTGAGAGTGACATATGAATCCTCCGGTAAAGGCAGGCCTGAAGGCCTGCGCTACAACTGCGACAAACTGCAGGCCTGAAGGCCTGCGCTACAACTGCTACTTCTGCTGCTGTTGGGTAGTCGTCGTCGTCGGCTTGCGCAGATCGCGCGCGTCGACGGTGATGCGCGCCTGCGGCGCATACATTTCGTCCCAGCTCTGTTCGGACCAGAACACTTCTTTTTCCGGCGCGGGGTTGTACGGGTTCTTCCCAGAATTATCGAAGAGCGTCGTGACGGTCACCTTGCTGCCCGCCGGGATGTGACGCGGCGATTCGAGCTCGTAATACAACTGCCAGTTGAAGTCGTACTTCGGCACGTCGAGCAGCGTTTCTTCCTGGCCGTCGGGCAGCGTCAGGACGTACTTCATGCTCTTGCCGCGCAGATGCAGATGCGGCGTCAGGCCGTAGAGCGTGATCGGTTCCTTGATCGTGTGGATGCTGACGACTTTCCAGTTCTCCGCGTACGGCGGAATGTTCGGCAGATTGACGCCGCCTTCGACCGCGTTCGGATCGTCGCGCTTCTGGCGCTGCGGCGCGTACGGCTGTCCCTCGACGATGTAGGTCGTCGGGCCGGCGGCGCTGAACGAGTGATAAATCTGGTGGCCGACATCCTGTCCCGCCTTCGCGACGTAGAGCCCCAGTCGCGTGCGATCTTTCTGCGGCGTACCGGTCGGCGTGTAGTGCATGTAGAAGTCGATGTACGAGCCGGCCTTGATCAACTGACCCGCATCGCCCTGGTAGCTTTCGTATCCGCGTCCAGGAACGAACGACAACAGCTTCTGGATCTCTTCGGTCGTCGTCCCACCATTTGCCCGCGCGACCTGATTGCGCGACATCGCCTTGCCGTTGGCGTCGACGATGCGTCCGTCGACGAGTTTGGCCCCGGGCGGCAGACGATCGATCACATACAGACCGGCGTGATGCACGACGGCATTCGTGCCCGGCCGGACTTCGAGCGCTTTGACGTACACGTCGTGATCGAACGGCGTCTTCGAGAAGAAGTCGGTGACCGGGACTTCGCCTTCGGCCGGGATCTCGAAATCGATCGGCATGTCGATGACGTAGTCGGGCGCGCCGTGCGACCAGCCCGCCGCAAACTTCGGTGCCGGCGGCAGGTCGGCGTCGTTGCCTTTGGGCGCGCCGGCATCCACCCACGTCGCGATCGTCACGATCTGTTCGGCGGTCAGGCTTTGATCGTCCTTGAATTTTCCGAAGTGCGGGTCGGCGCCCCACGGCGGCATCTCGCGGTTCTCGACCTTCCGCTTGATCGCCTTCGCCCACGGCCGCACGTCGTCGTACGTCATCAACGCCATCGGCGCGACCTCGCCGGCGCGATGGCACGTCACGCAGCGGTTGTAGAGGATCGGGGCGATGTCTTTGGTGAAGGTCGGCGTTGGCGACGCCGCGTGCGCGGAGGGAACAACGAGGGCCAGACCAGCGAGCGCGAGAAACACACGGGTCATCGATTCCCGCCTTTCAGCCCGCGATTATACGCTCAACCTTCGACCGGAACGTGCGCGTCAGCGTCACGCGGGCGCCGCTGCGCAGGACCAGTTCGGCGTCGCCGTGCGAGGCGGGATGCCACTCGGCAATCCGGTCCATCCGGACGATCGCGGAGCGGTGCACGCGCGTGAATTGCTGGGGATCCAGCTGGTCCTCGAGCGCGCTGAGCGTCTCGCGCAACAGATACTGTTTCGCGCCGACGTGCAGCGTGACGTAGTTGTCGGCCGCCTCGATCCAGTCGACGTCGCGCCATGCGACGACGACGAATTTGTCGCCGACGCGGACGGCGACGCGCGCGGCGTGCCGCTGCGCGCCCCGAAGATCGTCGAGGAGCGCCGTCACGCGCGGATCCTGTCGTCGCCGCGCGTGCTGCTCGCGCGCGCGCGCCAGCGCCGTACGGAACCGCTCGCGCGTAAACGGCTTGAGCAGGTAGTCGACCGCGTGAACGTCGAACGCGCGCAGCGCATATCGGTCGAATGCCGTGACGAACACGATCGCCGGCCGTTCGGCAGGTGGAATGGATCGCACGACTTCGAAGCCGTCAAGTTCAGGCATCTGGACGTCGAGGAACACGATGTCGGGACGTTCGGTCGCGATCGCGCGCACGGCGCCGGCGCCGTCGGCGCAGTCGCCAACGACCGTGACGTCAGGCTCGCCGGCGAGCAGACGACGGACGCGCTTTCGTGCGACGGTTTCATCGTCCACGATCAGAATGCGGACGCTCACGTCACCACCGCCGTCTTGAATGGAATCTCGAGCGATACCCTGGCGCCTCGCGTGACCGCGTTCGTCAGCTCGAGGCGATGATCGGTGCCGTAGAGCGCTTCGAGGCGCGCGCGCGTGTTGCCGAGGCCGACGCGCTCTTTGTGCGGCGCGGCCGCTGCCGGCAGTCCCGGACCGTCGTCTTCCACCGTGATCACGAGGCGATCGCCCTGGCGATGCGCGTCGATGTGGATGCGACCGGCGGCAATGTGCTCGGCAAGTCCGTGACGGATCGCGTTCTCGACAATCGGCTGCAGCAGCAGCACTGGTACCGCCGCCGCGCGTGCATCATCGCCGACCGTCATCCCGACGCGCAGGCGATCGCCGAATCGCGCGCGCTGGATGTCGAGATATCGCTCGAGCAATTCGAGTTCGGCGCCAAGCGGGATTTCCTGCGCAGGGCCGAGCTCCAGCGTCTTGCGGAGCAAATCGCTCAAGCTCGCGATCATTCGATCCGCGCCGTCGGGATCGTCGTGCACGAGCTCGGCGATCGTGTTCAGCGTGTTGAAGAGAAAGTGCGGCTGCAACTGCATGCTCAGGAGCTGCAGCCGCGCGTCGGCGAGACGCGCCGCGAGGTGATCGCGCTCCCTGCTGCGCTCGTAGTAGACGAGGCCGTGGGCGGCCGCGACGATGGCGAGGTAGATCGAGAACTGCAGCGCGACGGTGCTGACGAGCAGATACGGTTTCATGCCGGTCAGCCAGGCGAAGCCGGCGCGATCGCCTTGCGTCTTGACGACGGCGATCACGATCCCGGCGGCAACGTGCACGACGAGCGCGCGCATCCACCGGCGGCGTGAAAAAGAAAAACGCCGCGCGAGCCAGACGACGACCGGCGTCAGCAGCGCCCACAGCCACCACTCGAGCAGCGACCGTTCGATCGACAGCGCCCAGTTGCCGGGACGGCCCGTCGACCGATAGGTGAGCGAGCTCGAAACGGCGAAAAACAGCGCGAGCGCCGTCCAGCCCGTGAAGACGCCGAGCCAGATCCGCAGCTGCCGCATCACGCGACGTTGTACACGATCGCGGAGATTACTGCTGCTTCTCCATTTCGGCCAGTCGCTGCTTGGCGACGCCGTGATCCGGCGATTTGGCGAGCGCCGCGCGATATTTCTCGATCGCCTTCGCCTTGTCGCCGAGCGCGCGATACTGCTCGCCGATCAGCGCGTCGATGTCCGCGGATTTGGGGTAGAACTCGCCGTTCAACTCCAACATCGCGATGGCTGCCGACCGATTGCCGGCTTCGGTGAGACGCCGTGCGAGCTCGTTCATCTCCCACTCGCCGAAGTTGTAGCGTCCGAGCGACTCGTCCTTCCGCAGCTCGCGATACTTCGTCGCCGCGGCCGGAGCGCCCTGCGCCTGCACGATCTCGAAGAGCGTCGTCTGCAGCGATTTCGGGACCGAGACGCCGCGATGACAGGTCGCGCAGTCGACGGTGACGCGCGGTTCGGCGCGAGACGCGAGTTTCGCGAGCGCTACGTTGTTGATCTGATCGACCATCTGCAGCATCGTCCGCGCCTTTACCTTGGCCGGCTTCTCGTCGGACGAAAACGACACGCCTTCGAACGTCACGCCGTTGCCGCCGGCGTGGCAGTACTGACAACGCACGCCGAGCGCAAACGAGAACTCGCGCATGCGCTGCGTCAACTCGGCGCGCGAGATGTCTTTCGGAAACACCTGCAGGTTTTCGCCTTTCCACGGCGCCGCCTGCGCGAGCATCACCAACACGAGCGCGGTCTGGATCATCGGTCCTCCTGATTGAGCGACACGAGGATGGCCGGGCGCGACGCGGCCGTCGAGCGAATTGGGGCGAGGCGGTTTACGAGCGGGGCAATCCGGTCAGTGAATCGTCCAGAGATAGACGAGCAGGCTGTTGACGTCCCGCTCTTCCTCGGGCGGCCACGCGGGGCCCATGTGCCACATGTGGGAGACGATGCGCGAGCCGGGCGGGAGCGCTTTGAGCTTCGGGATCAAGCGGTCCATCAGGCGCGGCAACAGGAACATTGTGACGACGGTCGCGTTGCTGAAATCGGTTTCGAACAAATCCGCGTTGAGAAAGTGGACGCGGTCGGCGACGCCGGCTTTTTTCGCGTTCTCGTTGGATTCCGCGACGAGACGCGCATCGATCTCGACGCCGACGCCGCGCGCGCCGTACTTCAGCGCTGCCGTGATCGGGATCCGTCCGTCACCGGACCCGAGGTCGTACACGATGTCACTGGATGTCACGTGCGCCATGTCCAGCATCACCTCGACGACGTTCTGCGGCGTCGGCACGTACTTCACGTCTGGCGCGTGCAGCTTCTGCTGGATCGGCGCTGCGCCGATGACCGCGATGCCCAGCAGCGCGACGATGGCTTTCATGTCGACGGGATGATACGTCACAATATGCGAACCGATTTTGAAAGCGATCTGGTCCATCTGCGTGGCCGCGCTAGCCGCGTTCACGATTGTCGTCGCCGCGGAACCGCCTGACGGCGCGAAACTCTTCGAGACGAACTGCCGGTCGTGTCACGACGGCAACGATGCGCGCGCGCCGTCGATCGAGGCGCTGCGTCCGCGGGGTCCACAGGCGATCGTCGACGCGCTGACGTCCGGATCGATGCGGTATCAAGGACTGCACTTGAGCGGCGTCGAACGTCGCGCGATCGCGGAGTTCATCAGCGGACGAAAACTGCGCGGCGCGCTCGGGGCGCCGACGCTCGGCCGCTGCGCGAAGCCGATGCCGCTTGGCGATCCACTCGCCGGTCCGCACTGGATCGGTTGGAGTCCGGATTTGCGCAACAGTCATTTCCAGCCGGCGGAACAAGCGGGGATCACCGCTGAGCAAGTCCCGCAACTGCAGGTGAAGTGGGCGTTCGGGTTTCCAGACGCGACGTCCGCATGGGCGCAGCCGACAATTGCCGGCGGACGCGTCTTCGTCGGCAGCCAGAACGGCATCGTCTACTCGCTCGACGCGGCGAGCGGCTGCATCGCATGGACGTTCTCCGCGCACGCTGGCGTACGGACGTCAATTGCGATCGATCGGCGTGTGGCGTTCTTTGGCGATCAGAACGGATACGTGTACGCGGTCGACGCCGCGAGCGGCAAAGAAATCTGGAGCCGCAAGGCGGACGATCATCCGCTCGTGCGGCTGACCGGATCGCCGGTCGTTTTCGAGGGGACCGTGTATGTGCCGCTGTCCTCGTACGAAGAAGGCGGCAAGCCGCCGGGGTACGCGTGCTGCACGTTCCGCGGCGGCGTGATCGCGCTCGATGCGAAGACCGGCGGGACGATCTGGCGCGCGTACACGATCGCGGATCCGCCGACCGAGTTGCGCGCTTACGCGGACGGCACCGAAGTGTGGGGACCGTCGGGCGGCGCGGTGTGGTCGGCGCCGACGATCGACGCGAAACGCGGCGCTCTGTATGTCGGCAGCGGCAACACCTACAGCGGACCGTCACAACCGGCGACGGACGCCGTCGTCGCGTTCGATCTCAAGACGGGCACGATGCGCTGGGCGCGACAGATGTATCCGGGCGAGCGCGACGTGTACGGCTGCAATCTAGGCGAGATCAACTGCGGACCGAAAGCCGGTCCTGATTTCGATTTCGGCGCGTCGCCGATTCTCGCGACGTTGCCGAATCATCGCGACCTCGTGATCGCCGGTCAGAAGTCGGGCGTGACCTATGCGCTCGATCCCGACCGCAAAGGCGAGCAGGTGTGGCGCTATCGCGCGGGCGGCGGCAGCGGGCTCGGCGGAATCCAGTGGGGCATCGCGGCGGACGCGGACCAGGTCTACATGCCGGTGGCGGACATCTACAGCGAGATGCCGGGCGGACTGCACGCCGTCTCGATCGCGACGGGCGCGAAGGCATGGGTGACGCCGGCGCCGCCGCCGATCTGCGGCAAACCGAATCGCGGCTGCAACAGCGCGCAGTTTTCCGCGATCACCGCGATCCCCGGCATCGTCTTTTCGCCGTCGAACGACGGCGCAGTTCGCGCGTACTCGACGAAAACCGGCGCGATCGTCTGGACCTTCGACACGAACCGCGAATTTCGGACGGTCAACGGCGTCAAAGCGCGCGGCGGATCGATGAACGGTCCGGCGCCGGTCGTCGCAGGCGGGATGGTGTTCGTCAGCTCCGGCTACGGCACGTTCGGTCTCCGTCCAGGGAACGTGCTCCTCGCGTTGGCGCCCCCTCGCTGATGTAGCGCAGCCCCACGTTGGTAGCGCAGCCCCACGTTCGTAGCGCAGCCCTTTAGGGCTGCTGGTGACGGCAGGCCTCAAGGCCTGCGCTACAACTGACGGTGATGGCAGGCCTGAAGGCCTGCGCTACAACCGAGCGGTGGTGTTCGTCTCCGGGACCGTGTTGTGCGCGGACGAACGGTCCCGCGCGCACAATCGACGTGTTTTCAGCTATTTCCGCACGGCACGACTCTCGCTATCTGTGCCGCGACATGCTCAAAGACATTCAATTCGGTTTGCGGACGCTGGCGAAGAACCGCGGCTTCGCAATCCTTGCCATCCTGACGCTCGGCCTCGGCATCGGCGCGAATACCGCGATCTTCAGCGTGATCAGCGGCGTGCTGTTGAAGCCGCTTCCGTATACGAACGGCGATCGCCTGGTGCTGCTCAACGAATCGGCGCCGCTCATCGGCCGCGCGAACTTCGGCGTCTCCATCAAGGAGTTGTACGACTACCGCGAGCAGGCCACGGACTTCGACAAGCTGGTCGAGTACCACCAGATGAACTTCGACCTGCTGCACCGCGGCGAGCCGACGCGCGTCAACACCGGCGTGGTGTCGCACGACTTCTTCAACGTGCTCGGCATCCGCCCGATCCTCGGCCGGACGTTCGTCGCAGACGACGATCGCCTCGGCGCCGACGCGGTGCTCGTCCTGAGCTACGCGTTCTGGCAGCAGAAATTCGGCGGCGACCCGGCGATCGTCGGGCAGGTGTTTCAGATGAACGATCGTCCGCACACCGTCATCGGCGTCCTGCCCAACGTGCCGCACTATCCGCAGGAGAACGACGTGTACATGTCGGTGTCGGCGTGTCCGTTCCGTGCGGCGGCGGAGAAGACGATCGATCGCAACCGCCGTGCGTTCGGCGGGCTGACGGTGTTCGGTCACCTGAAACCGGACGTCTCGCCCGAACGCGCCTCGAGCGACGTCGCCGCGATCGCCGCGCGCTTCGCCAAAGAAAATCCGACAGTGTATCGCTCGGGATCCGGTTTCACGGCGACGACGCTGAGCATTCAGAACGAGATGACGAAGAACGCGCGTCCGCTGCTGCTGATTCTGCTCGGGACGACCGGGTTGATTCTGCTCATCGCGTGCGCCAACGTCGCCAACTTGATGCTCGCGCGGTTGCTGCGTCGCGATCGCGAACTCTCGATTCGCGCCGCCATCGGCGCCAGCCGCGGACGGCTCGTGCGGCAGCTGTTGACCGAGAGCACGTTGCTCGCGATCGGCGGCGGCCTCTTCGGTCTCTTCTTCGCATCGTGGACGATCGGCCTGTTGACGACGTTCGTCGGCCGCTTCACCACGCGGACGAGCGAGATCGCGATCGATCCCTGGATCCTCGCGTTCACGCTCGGCGTGTCGCTCGTCACCGGCCTCGTGTTCGGCACGGTGCCGGCGCTGACGTCGCGTGTCGATCTCGCCGGCGCGATGAAGCAGGGCAGCAAAGGCTCCGGAGAAAGCGGCGGCCGTCGCGCGTTGCAAAACGGACTCATCGTCGCGCAGGTGGCGGTGTCGGTCGTGCTGCTCGTCGGCGCGGGACTTCTGCTGACCAGTTTCTACAGGTTGCAGAAAGTCGATTCAGGATACAAAGGCGACAGCGTCCTCTCCGCCGAAGTGTTCACCAACTTCTCGAAGTATCCGAACGCGATCGCGCAGCGCAACTTCTATCAGACGCTGCTGCAGCGGCTGAAAGCAGAACCGGGTGTGATTGCCGCCGCGATCACCAACGCGGTCCCGTTGAGCGCCACCGTGCCGGGACAGAACCCGTTCCAGATCGAAGGGCAGTCGCTCGACGATCCGGACAAGCGGCCGACCGCGGACACACGCGTCGTCAGCCCCGATTACTTCACCGCGCTCGGCATCCCGCTCGTCAGCGGACGCGCGATCACCGATCGCGACACGGCGGACGGTCTCCCCGTCGTCGTCGTCAACAAATCAGCGCTGCGGTATTGGCCGAAGGGTGATCCCGTTGGCTCGCGCGTGTCGTTCGACAACGGTCAGCATTGGGTGACGGTCGTCGGCGTCGTCGGCGACGTGAAGCAATTCGGTCTCGACAAGCAGGCGACGGCGCAGGTGTATCAACCGCTCGCGCAAGCGAACGGCCTTGCCGGACGCGTGCTGGTGCGCACGGTCGGCGATCCGATGAGCGTCGCGAAAACGATTCGCGACGATGTGCATGCGGTGGATCCGGATATGCCGGTCGAGAACATGCGGACGCTCGAGGACATCCGCGAAGGCTATCTCGCGACGCCGCGCCTGACCGCGATCCTGCTTTTGATCTTCGCGGCGCTGGCGATGCTCGTCACGCTGACCGGCGTCACCGGCGTAATTGCGACATCGGTGTCGCAGCGCACGCAGGAGTTCGGCGTCCGCATGGCGCTGGGCGCCAGCCGCGAAGGCGTCCTGGGGATGGTCGTCGGACAGGGGATGCGGTTGGTCGTCGCCGGGTTGATCATCGGCGTCGTCGCCTCCGCCGCGTTGGCGCGCGTGCTGACGAGCCTGCTGTTCGACACGCCGCCGACCGATCCGATCGCGATCGGTGGCGTCGTCGTGACGTTCGCGATCGCCGGTGCGGTCGCCTGCCTCGGTCCAGCGTGGCGCGCGACGACGACCGATCCGATGCGCGCGCTGCGTTCGGAGTAGACGTACAATCGCGCGCATGCTGCTTGCGCTTGCGCTCGTTGCGGGACTGACCTTCGATCACGCTGTGCCGCCAGGCACGAACTACGACAAAGCGGAATTCCGGTTGTGGATTCCGGACGGAGTGGCGTCCGCGCGCGCGTTGGTCGTCCTCGTGCCGGGATCGAACGGTGACGGGCGCGGCCAGGTTGACGATCCTGTCTGGCAGACGTTCGCGGCGAAACATCGCCTCGCGCTCGTCGGCGTCCGGCTGACCGACAAGCAGCACGACCAGATGTTCATCGAGCACTACGTCAACGTGTCGCAGGGCAGCGGCCAGGCGTTTCTCGATTCGCTGTCGGCGCTCGCGCAGGAATCAAAGCATCCTGAAGTGGCGACGGCGCCGCTGCTGTTGTGGGGCATGTCGGCCGGCGGCGAGTTCAACTACGAGTTCGCCGCATGGAAGCCCGAGCGCGTGATTGCGTTCGTCGTCAACAAGGGAAACGTCTACTACACGGCGCTGGCGCCCGATGCGGCGCGGCACGTGCCTGGAATCCTGTTCACCGGCGAAAAAGATCTCGCGTTCCGCGTCGACGCGATTGCGGGTCTCTTTGCCATCAATCGACGCGCGGGTGCGCTGTGGGCGTACGCGCAGGAACCGGGCGTCGGTCACGAGGTCGCACATTCGCGAGAGTTCGCGCTCGTGTTCTACGAGGAGATGCTGTCGGCGCGGCTGTCGGACGGCGGAGCGCTGAAACCGCTGGACGACAAATCCGGTCTCTTCGGCGACGCGAAGACGCAGACGGTCCAGGCTGCCGGCGAGACGAAACCGCCGTCCGCGTATCCGGTGTCGTGGCTGCCGAACGCGCGCGTGGCACGCGCGTGGCAAGCAGTGCTGGCCGGAAAGGTTGTTGAGTAAGAAGCCGAGCGCACCGCTACCAGACGGGTTCTGCTATTTCCCCGACGTCATCGATCGCGACGAGGAGCGTCGTCTCGTCGACAGCTTCACCACGCTGCCCTTTGCGCCGTACGTCATGCGTGGCTACGAAGCGAAGCGGCGCATCGTGCGCTACGAACCGCTGCCGGAGTTTCTCATTTCCATTCGCGATCGTGTCGCCATGCTCGCCGGACTCGATCCCGAGCCGTTCACGCATGGGCTCGTAACGGAGTACACAGCCGGCGCACAGAACGGCTGGCATCGCGACATGCCGCAGTTCGGCCCGACGGTCATCGGCGTGTCGCTCGCGTCAGCGTGTCGCATGAGGTTCAGGCGCATCGGAGGGGAGAGCGGCCGCACGTCGATCACGCTCGAGCCGCGATCGGTCTATGTCATGGGCGGCGCGTCGCGGTCAGAGTGGCAGCACAGCATTGCGCCGGTCGAGCAGTTGCGGTACTCGATTACGTTTCGCTCGGCACGACGATTGCGAAACTCGTAATCATGCCTGCAACCACACACGAGATCGCGTGGCAGCACGAGTACGACCGCGCCGCCGCGGAAGCGAAACAACAAGGGAAGCTCGTGCTGCTCGACTTCAGCGCCGCGCCGATGTGAGGTGGATGCGCTCGGCTGGATGCCGAGGTGTACACCGACCTGCGCGTCGCGGATTTCATCACCGAACGGTTTGTGCCTGTTCGCCTTCACGTCAAAGATCAACACGACGAATTCCAGCGCGTCGGCGCGGAGTTCGGCGCGCAGTGGACGCCAACGGTCCTCATCGTCGAGGACGGCGACGAGCGTCATCGCATCGAAGGGTTTCTCCCGGCAGACGATTTTCTGAGTCAGTTGAAGCTCGGCGTCGCGCGCGCCGCATTCAAGCGCAGCGACTACGCGACGGCCCACGAGCTGTATCGCGCCGTTGTCGACGAGTTCCCGACGAGCGAAGCCGCGGCCGAAGCGTTGTATTGGGCCGGCGTGTCGAAATATCGCGCGACGAACGATGCGTCTGCGCTGAAGGACACGGCGAGCTTCTTCAAGAACCGGTATCAGGAGACGAGCTGGGCGAAGAAGGCGTCGATTTGGAGCTGAGAATCAGGAACTGAGAAGCGCGAGCAATTCGCCGATGTGACGGATGCGAACGCAATCGACGTCCGGCCTGAGGTCCGCTTCGTCGATCAGGACCGCCTCGAGGCCTGCGCCGCGCGCGCCGAGGACGTCGACGTGGTAGAGGTCGCCGACGTGGACGGTGCTGTCGCGATTCGCGCCGCTTCGCTCGAGGGCGATGTCGAAAAAGCGCCGGTCAGGTTTCTCGACGCGTTCGAGCTGGGAGTCGAACACGACATCCACGAGCGGCGTCAGTCCAAGGCGATCGAACAGATGGTGGAGCGTGCCGTTCGAGTTCGAGACGATGACGAGGCGATAGCCGGCGGCCTTGAGATCGCGAAGCGCCGGCTTGACGAATGGCGGCACGTGCTCCCAGAGGTTTTCGGTCCGGTGATATTGCTGCACTTCCTCGAGTGCTGCGCGCACATCGTCTGACCGCGGGATCCCGGCCTCGTCGAACACCAGCTCGAACAACGACCATCCGCGGCGCTGATCGTCGGACGAAGAGACTGCGTCCTGGCGATCGATGACGACGCGCGCGCGGGGATCGGCGGCGGCGAGTCTGGCGGCATCGGCGGCAACGCCGTGTGCGCGGAGCGTGTCGGCGACGCGCTGCCAGTTTGGCCAGACCAGCACGCCGCCGGCATCGAGGAAGATCGTCTCGATCGGTCTCACATCATGAAGCTTACTTCTCGAGCGACTTCTGCACCATCTTCGCGTGTTCGAGGTGCGCGACGAATGCCGGTCGCACCTTGACGAGCAGCGCCTTCAGCTCGGCGTTCTTCGCGTTCGGGATCAGCGTCTTGTCGACGGCGTCGAGCACCTGCTGGTGATACGCGACCTCATGATCGACGTACGCTTTGTCGAACGCGGCGCCGCTTAGCGTCTTGAGGTGCGCGATGTTGTCGGCGCCGCCCTTCTTCAAGCCTTGCGCGGTCGGGTTGTCCTCGGGCGTGACGTGAAGCTTGGTCACCAGGTCGGTCGCCTGTTTATTGACGCCGGTGTGATCGGTGACCATCTGCTTGCCAAATGCTTTGACGTCGGCGTTCGCGGCTTTCGTTTCGGCGAGCTGGCCGGCATCGATATCCACCTGATTCGCGGCGACGACGATCGCGGCAATCTGCGCATCGTTTGGTGCTTGCGCGGAGGCGAAATTCGAGACGCCCATCATCAGTCCTGCACACATCCACATTCTCAGTTTCATCAGCGAGTTCTCCCTTGTTCGACGATTAACGTGCCGGTCATACCTGGGTGCAATTTGCAGACATACGGAAAGCGGCCGGGCTGCGTGGCGTGAAACTGCCACTGCCGATCGGGATCGAGATCGGGCGAATGAAATCCGCCGGCGGTCGAGACGATGTTGTGGGGAAAGGGTTCTCTGTTGATCCAGGTCACCGTCTCGCCGACGGTCACCGTCATCTCCGGCGGAGTAAACGCGGTGCCGTCCATCGCGATCACGTTCGCGTCCGACGGCCGCGCCGCCGGTTTGATGTCCGGCACATGACGCACGAACGAGACGAGGCGCCACGTCTCGTCAGCCGAGTGTTCGCTGCGGAACGCGGGCATGCCGGTCCAGCGAACGCCGTTCTGGATGATCGCGAAGAGCGCGCCGTCGCTCATCTGTTGAATGTCGGCGGAGGCGAGATCCGGAACGGGCGGGTACATCTTCGGTCCGATCTCGGAGTGACCGCGGCCGTCGCCGCCATGGCAGACGGCGCAGTGGTCGGCGAAATGATCGGCGGCCGACCGCCACGCATCCGGATCCGCGGCGTGCGGGTTCGTCGCCGATCGCGTCGCGGCCCGAATCGACAGCGTCACGACGCGATGCGCGATCGCGGTTTCGATCGCGCCCGGCGCGCGGTCAGCGGCGAGACCGTTGTTGCGGATGGTCGCGTAGCCGATCGCCGCCGCCGCGACGGCGGTGGCGATCAGCACGAGGAGGAGTGTGGCGACCGCCCGCATCAATCATTGGAGTGCGGTCGGTCCGCGGACGTTGCAGAGCTGATGATCTAGCGAAAGTGCCGTCGGGCGAAGGCTCGACCCGAGCCCGACTTCAGATATCGCTCGAATCGCGAGGCAACGGATCTAGTGCCGCTCTGCGTCGACGAGACTCTCGAGGACGTACACGAAGCGGTTTTCGCCCATCAGACGATGATGCGGCGGTGCCTCGCCGATGTTCAGACCGCGATGATTAATTCAGTGCAATGCCGTCCGCCTTCGCTGCTCCGCAGCTACGGCGTGACAGACTTCGCCGGTGCATTGGCTCGCTGGTTTACCAAGACGAAGCTCGCGCGAAGCGCGAGCGAAGTCTGGAGGCGGCGGGAGTCGAACTGATTTTGAACCGTACCGTCAATATTTAGGCCTATTTCGATGTCCTAGAACCGCCAAAACCCCTCAAATCGCCACATGTAGGTACGTAATAGGTACAGCTCAGCAGGGCCGATCTGTGACGGCCACCTAGCGCTTTTCCGATGCGTTGTGCGACCACCCCCAAAACGGCGCTCAGCAGCGCTCGTCTAGCGACTTCCATTCGTGAAACCGATCAAGCGCGTCGACACCACCCAGCATCGCACGCGCCTGGCGGAGGCGTTCGCGCAGCGATTCCTGTTCGGACACCGGCCGGCTCGACGCGCGACGTTCCGCATCCTCGAAGAAACTCTCGATGCCGCGGGCGAGCGACCACGCGTCCACGAGGGCGAGCAATTGCTGTCGGCTCGCTTTAATCGCCTCAACTCGTCGCCGCTCCTGCTCTTCTCGTTCACGTTGACGACACTCTTCCTCCCAGCGCGCGCGCTCGATTGCCAGTTCTTTCTCGGCCTCCTCGCGACGCTGAACTAGAGTGGGCACTGCCGCCTCCAGCTCTTTCACGATCGCTGTGACCTTCCGCATGAGCGCGCCGGGCGTCGACTCTGTCCACCGCTGCTCCCAGCTAACGCGACCATGTGGAGAATACGCGCGCACCGCAAGTCGACCGCTGGGCATGTGCTGTTTCGACGTCGAGCGAAAGCTGTCCCAGGCCGGGCGACGTTTCGCCGGCGCCTGTGTGGTCCGAACGTAGCGGATCGCGCTGTTCCAGCTGTACGTCACGTCGACGTGTTCGGTGGTTTCGTAGACGGTGAGACCGAACGGCACCGTTCCGACAAAGGCGACCGTTAGGCGACCTGGGGCCCACGGCTCGTCGTGGTGATAGTCGAACGTCTGTCCATCGTATACGGTGAGTTTTGGACGGTGCAGGTACTCGGAGGTCAGCGTCACGCGATGGCCTCGGTCTTCGCACCGTTGAAACAACGCATTCGCGAGATCGAGCGCATTCGCGAGTGTTTCTTTCGAGACGAAGAGATCTAAGAGGTTGCGCTTCCGCGGACGAAGATAGCCTATGTCCGACAGACGACCGGCTTCGAAGAACTCACGGACGCCGGCGACGAGCGGATGACGCGACGGACGCTCACATGGCGGGAGCGTCTTGCCATCGTCCTTCCGATCCTCGGCTCTGGTCGACTGCACGGCTCGTGGCACGTTGTCGCCCTTGCTCCATTCCAGAACCTCGCCTGGTCGCGCCTCGGGCAGGGCCGGACGTTTCGGCTTCTTCCCGAAACTCAGTTTTGCCCAGTACCCGCGTACGGGGTGCGGCACGTTTAGGTGGTGACACACTCGGGCAAGGTAGTTCGCGGAGACGCCGAACTGTGTCGCAACCATGGTCATCGGTTCAGCCCACACGGCTTCGTACAACTGTTCTCTCGTGACAGTCATATGCGGTAATCACTCTCAGCGAAGGCTTTAGTGACGGCACCCTTGGCCTGGATCAGGCGAGATTCTCAGATGTCGTCGCGGTGTTATCCTGCCCAGAACAGCGACGGAGAGTCGTGGTCCGCCGCATACCGCGTCGCGTGCGGCAGCCCTAGATTACAAATCGCTGTTTAACGATAAATCGGTAATCCTCAAGCGAGACCGGACGATAGTGCGCCAGTTCATTGCGGACCTGCCTGCACCGTCGTACGGCGCCGAGCCATTGCTTCTCGTTGCGCAGTTGAGGGGCTTTTGCAAGTAGCGCCTCAAGATGACCAAACCCACAATTCAGCGGATCAGCCTCGGCTGCATCAGAGTCGACTCGATCATCTGGCGCCACGTAGGAAGGCCACTTCTTACCGTGTCGGCTACTCAAGGCTGTGCACAGATCAAGTCTGAGTGCATTTAGTGCCGGCAGAACCACACTCACTTGCCCACGCCAGAGGCGGTGTCTGAGTTCGTGGTCTTTTCCCAACCTCTGAAGAATCGCACTGTGAACCTCGATGCCCCAATCTGGAAAAAGCTGCAAGGCGCCGACAGCCCACAACCGAAGTCCGTCGTGTGGAGGGTCGTACCGCGGTGTTGTGTCGCCCGTGTAGGTTCCGTGTTCTCTGATCCATCGCGCGGACGCATCCATGACCTCTCCAGACCACTCATCGCGTCGAAAGGCGGAGAGCGCCAACAGCAAGTCTTTTTCCGTCGCAAGCGAATTGGTGAGGTGATGAGCGAGTTCGAGGTCGCCAGCCGCAAGCGACGCGAGCAGCGCGGTAGACCACTCAATTGGAACAGCCGATTCAGCGCTAACTAACAGGGCAACATCGCGAGCGTCTACGAGTCCCCACCAAGGTCTCAGGATTACTGATACATCGTTGTACGCATATTCGGCTCCGACAGAGGCGGCGATGATCAGGCACACTTGTGGCCGATACACTTGGCTTGGCTCAACCAGCCGCGAAATGCGTCCCCAATCGGACACGAACTGGACCCACTCGACCTGTCTTTGTGCGGCCGCTCGTCCGACGTCCACAATAACCAGCTTTGGCAATCCCTTGACCGAACAGACACGCAGGAGACGGTTCGGTTCGGCAGAGGGTTCAACAGAAAGTCCGATCGCTGACAGGAATACTTCTTCGGGCCGCACTGAGGAATCATCCTCGGCTGCGATGACGTCCCAATGGCGCAGCCACGCCGCACTCTGGACTGCATTGGATATGGACCTGAGTGCTAATCCTGGCGGCAGGAGAGCAATGACATTGCGCGAGCTGTCGATGTCATCCAGTGTTTCGCGAACAAACCGAGCGGGGCCTGGCGCCTGGAACAGGTCAGGATGTTGTTTCACGCGAACAGCACGCGTGCCGCGACCGGCTCGGCCCGCAGCGTTCCGCTGTCGTCCCGCTCAAGGCACCCAAGTCTCAGCAATAACTCGCACGCGGCCGTCAGGCGTTCTTCTGTCAACCCTTTGACGTCGACCAGATCAGGCGTTAGCGCGTCAACAGGAACGCCGCCAAGGGTATCGATCGCTCGCATCAAGGCCAATGCGTCGATGTTTTGCTCGATCTCGAGCTCTGCTCGAAAATTCTGTCGCAAACCGCTCGCGACATCGCCAAGGGCCGCGTCGACGGTGCCCGCGGCGACGCGCAGGTCGTCGGCCGACCTCCCACGAGTGAACACAGTGTCAATGAGAGTCATCCAGCCGCCAGTTGTGGACAGTAATACTTTTTGCGCATCCTCCGAACCGAGTTTCTGATGCTGATCTAATAGCTGTCGTATGCCTTGCCGATTCCATCGCGCCGGGAACACGACCGCATCACTCAGTTGCTCCAATTTGTCCCTGGCGGCGCCGTTGATCGACACCCAGTACGAAGTCGCCTCCGCGTTGAATAGAAAAACGATCCTCAGGAAGCGATTCTTGGTCTTCGAGCGTTCACGACAGAACTGAATGGCGGCGTCAATCCGCTCTTCGATGAACGGATCGGCGGCGGTTACTTCTTGGTACACGATCATTCGTCGAATATTCTGGTGCTCGTCCACGAAATGACGAAGCCATGGCACCAGCTGGTCAGCCATCGTGATTGTTGATGGAATCTGGTTCAGGCAGCTGTCGCCGGCTCGATCACGGATCATCCGCGCGAGCGCCTCAGGTAATCGAGTCCAGCCCAAGGCGCGATTCGCGAAGATGAGCGCGACGCCGAACTGCGGCGTCGCTAAGCGGCGCTCCTGCGCATGCGTTAGCGGGCTGTAGTTGTACGAGCCCTCCAGCGACGCGTGATGACTGTCGGCATCAAAGACAATTGGGGCCTGCTGTCGCGAGAGTTCAGCTAATCGCTCAAAGATGTCGTCTTCACTCCCCATCAGACGAACTAGATTCGGACTTCGAAGCCGATACTGACCTTCTGCATCTCGCACCAGAATTCCGAGGCCCTGCATTTCGTCGAGCAGCCCGCGCAACTCGTCGGCCATCACAGGCTCAAACCCTTGAGCCCAGTTTTGGCGAAGAAGCCGAAGGAGTTCCGCTGGTGGATACGCGCGCGCATACCCATCGGCGGACTGCGACTGGTCGTATACGAGTGACCAAGCGATCGCCTGGTACCGCATATCGAGCGCAAGAGTCCAATCGAGCCGCTCCGTGATACTGCGCTGGACGGTTGAGTCCCGATACACGGCTTCGACGTCTAGTTGTCGTACCGTGTACGGAGGATCTGTATCTATCGACTGGTGCAATCGTTCGAGAAGTGCGTGGCAAAACAGCTGGATCAATCCTGGATGATAGTTCGTGTAGGACAAGATTCTCAGGATGGTGCCTGGCTCTTCGAATCTATATCCAAGACGTTCGAACGGCCGCTTGATCAGCTCGTAGGCGGCGTCCGGTTCGAGCGGCCCAATTTGGATCCCGCCAAAATGCGCCAGAGGCTGATTCGGGATTCCGTTAAAGCGCTGCACATTGTGGAGACCAGTGAAGACGACCTTGAATCGACGGTTCGTGTCGTTCATCAAGTCGCGGAGTAGTGTCACGTCGCGGAAACCTGATTTTGAATCTGCGTCGAGAAAATTATCAGCCTCGTCGAACATTACGAGCAGCTTGCGTTCGGGTTTAGCGGCGATCCATTCCCGCAGAAGACGTACCAGTTCTCGCGGTTTCTCTGACGACTGCCTCGTAAGAACACCGACTTGTTTGTCCGTCAGTCTTTCGCGCAAACGCTGCCACAGACCGCTCGCGTCTTCGCCGGCAGCCGCGGAGCCTACGCTCTTGATATCGATCACGAGCGCCACTGT
>DASREL010000129.1:0-8023 GCA_035652075.1 Vicinamibacterales bacterium | reverse complement strand
GGAAAGCGGCGTCGCCGGAGGAGCAGTACCGGTATCTGTACGCGCTCGCCGATTTCGAGGAGCCGGCGCTGATCGACCGCGCGCTCGCGCTGTCGACGACGCCGCAGATCCGCAGTCAGGACGCGGCGATCTACCTCGGTCGTTTCCTGGAAAATCCTGCCGCGCGCGATCGGGCGTGGACGTTCGTGACCGCGCACTGGACCGAGCTCGCGTCCAAGGTGACCGTGTCCGGCGGCGACACGCGCATCGTATCGGCGACCGGCGCCTTCTGCGATGCGACGCATCGCGACGCCGTCACGGCGTTCTTCGCCGCGCATCCGCTGCCGGGCGTCTCGCGGACGCTGGATCAGGCGGTCGAGCGCATCAACAACTGCATCGCGCTGCGCGAATCGCAGAGTGCGGTGCTGGGACGCTGGCTCGAACAGCTGCCCACGCGCTGACGCGGCCGCCGCGCGCGCACATTTCGACTCCACAGCAACAGAGGTTATGGAATCCGATTTACTTTACAATATAGAGTTATTTGTGTATTGTGTCGATATGCCTCGATACGCACTGATGTTCTCGCTGGGACTCGCGGCTCTGTCGGGCTGCGGCGGCGGCGATGCCGGCATCACGCCGTTGATGCGCGCCGCTCGCGTCGGCGCGATCGACGAGATGAAGACACTGCTCGACGAGGGCGCCGACCCGGATGCCCGCGATTTCGGCAACGGCTGGACCGCGCTCCACCACGCCATTCACAAACAGCAACTCGAAGCCGTGCGCCTGTTGCTCGACCGCGGCGTCAGCCCCAACCGCGCCGTGAGAGGGACGACGGCGCTGATGATGGCGGCCATGGAACGGGATCCGGCGATCCTGGAACTGCTGCTCTCGCGCGGCGCCCGCGCAGAAGACCGCGCCTTCGATGGATCCACGGCGCTGACGATTGCGGTGTCAGGCGGCGCGCTGATGGATATCGATCGGCCGCTGTTCGGCGGCTGTCATCCGGCCACGGTCCGCGCGTTGATGACGCACGACCCTGCGCTCACGCTGCCCGAGTCGATGCGCGGCCGCGAAGCGCTGTTCTGGGCACGGTTCCACGGTTGTGACGACGTGTTGAAGATGATCAGCTGCAGCGCAGGCCTTCAGGCCTGCAAGGACCAACCGAAGCAGCCCTGAAGGGCTGCGCTACAACGAGCCCCGCTGCCCTGACACCGCGGGGTGCCCCTTGATCCACAGTCGCCACGGACGATCGGTGCCGACGCGGATGCCGATGCGAGTGCCGGCGACAATGGGACCGACGGACGTGCGGCGGTCTTCGATGAACAGCGTGTCGCCGAGCAGATCCTCTCGGTTATCGTCGAGCGAAATTCCCATCGCCATCGTGAGATTGCCAGGACCTCGACACAACTCGTGGAGTGCGAGCTCATCGGCCGAGCGCACGCGCCGGCCTTTCATCTGCTTCGATCGGCGCCGGCGCATGACCGCCACGCCGTCAAGCGGATCGAGCGCGCGCACGAGGACCGCCGCCGGCGATCCGGCCGGTTCGGACACGACGTTGAAGAGCGCGTGGATGCCGTAGTTGAGATAGACGTACGCGTACCCGGGCGGACCGTAGAGCGGCGCGTTGCGCTTCGTCGGTCCCGGCGCCGCATGACACGCCGGATCGGATTCGCCGATATACGCCTCGACTTCGACGATGACGCCGCTGGTCAGGACACCGCGACGGCGATGGACCAGCACTTTGCCGAGCAGATCGCGCGCGACATCGAGCGTGTCGCGACTGTAGAAAGCGCGCGGGAGCTTCACCTACGAAACAGGTCGGACTGGCGCCTGCCGCAACTTGACGACCGCGCGCTCTGCGGACCGCGCGACTTTGGGATCGTGATCCTGTCGCAGCGGTTCGACCAGCGGTAACGCAGTCGCGTCGCCGCCCAGCGCAAGCGCGTCGATCGCGTCAGCGCGGATACGCGCATCCGGATCCTTGAGAAAGCGGCCGAACGCCGACGCGCGGCCCGGAGCGAGTTCGATCAGATACTGCTTCGCCTGCTCGCGCTGCTTCGGGCGAGCGAGCGCTTCGCCAATCGCATCGAACGGCGTATTGGCGAGGATCGCCGACGCAAACGCCGACGCGAGCATCACGCTGTCGTTTCGATCGCTGGCCGCTGCCGATTGGATCGCCTGGATGGCGCTCGCGTCTCGCACGCGCGCCAGACCTTCAATGGCCGACACGCGCAGGTTCGGCGACTTCGCCGTCAGGTTCGCAACGAAGATCGGCGTGCTCGAGGCGTGCGCGATCCGCGCCATCGCGTCGAGCGCGCCTTCACCAAGCTCGCCCTTGCCGTAGTACTGAAACAGCTCGGTGAGCGCTTGCACGCCGCGGTCGTATCGCATCGATCCGAGCGCGTCCATCGCGGCGAGCTTGACGCCGCGGTCGCGATCGTTGAGCGCGATGATCAGCGCGTCGCCGATGGCAGCATCGACGGGCGGATCGCCGGCGCGGTGCGCGAACAGGCGTCCGAGGACACGCGCGGCCGCGTAGCGTGTCGACACGTCTGGGGAACCGAGGAATCCGACCAGGTCCGGTCCGCTCGAACGCAGCACGTCCTGTCGCGCGACGCCGCCTGGCTCGACCGCAAGCACGCCGAACGCGTAGAGCGCTTCGACGCCGACGCGCGCGTTGTTGTCGTGCGACGCCGTCCTGAGCGCGGCGAGCACCTCCACCGGCACCGCCCGCGGTCCGATGGCGAGCGGCCCCGACGAGAACACCGACTCGGCGAGCACCGCGTTGCGCACCTCGATGACGAGACCGAGGCGCTTCTTCGGCACGATCTTCTCGAAGAGAAACACGTTCAGCTCCGCCGCGATCGCTTCGATCTGCACCTCGTCCTGCGGATCGGTGATCGCTTTCGCGAGCGGCACCGCCGCTTCTGGATAGGCTGCCTCTTTCAGCAACTGCGCGGCGCGGAACCGGACGTTCGCGTCGCTGCTGGAGAGATCTGCCACGGCGGTGTCGAAGGGGATCTGCGCGGCCAGGGCTGGAGGGGCAGGAAGGGCCGGAAAGGCTGGAAGGAAAAGCGCACCGAGGAGAACAGTGAGCATTTTCCTGCCCTTCCCGCCCCTCCTGCCCCTCCCGCCGGTCCTGCCCACGCTATCGTCCCGCCGCATACGCGTGCGAGCGGCCTTCCGCCAGCACCGGACGCAAGTATTTGCCCGTGTGCGAGTCTTCGATCTGCGCGACCTGCTCGGGCGTGCCGGTGGCGACGATCGTGCCGCCGTCTTCGCCGCCTTCTGGACCGAGATCGATGATGTAGTCGGCCGTCTTGATCACGTCGAGGTTGTGCTCGATCACGAGCAGCGAGTGTCCCGCCTCGAGCAGTTTGCGGAACGCCGTCAGCAGCTTCGCGATGTCGTCGAAGTGCAGACCGGTCGTCGGCTCGTCGAGGATGTAGAGCAGCCGCTCGCCGCCGTGCGACGACAAATGCGCCGCGATCTTGATCCGCTGCGCTTCTCCACCCGATAACGTCGTCGCCGGCTGGCCGAGGCGGAGGTAGCCCAACCCGATCTCGTCGAGCACCTGCAGGCGACGCAGCACTTTCGGCGAGCTGCTGAAGAACGTCAGCGCTTCGCGCACCGTCAGATCGAGGACCTGGTGGATCGAGCGCCCGCGATACCGAACTTCGAGGACCTGCGGCTTGAACCGCTTGCCGTCGCACTGATCGCACGGCACGAACACGTCCGCGAGAAACTGCATCTCGACTCGCACTTCGCCTTCGCCCTGGCACGCTTCGCAGCGTCCGCCGGGGACGTTGAACGAGAAGTGACTCGCCGTCAGCCCGCGCGAACGCGCGTCCTTCGTCGCCGCAAACAGCTCGCGGATCGGATCGAACGCCTTCAAGTACGTCACCGGATTCGACCGCGGCGTGCGGCCGATCGGCGCCTGATCGACCAGCACCACGTCGGTGACGAACTCCGCGCCTTCGAGCTTCTTGAACGTGCCGACGCGTTTGTCCCACCCGCCCTTCGCGCGCTTGATCGCCGCGTACAGGACGTCGTGCACGAGCGTCGACTTGCCGGATCCGCTGACGCCGGTCACGCACGTCAGCGTGTTCAACGGGATCGCGATGTCGACGCTCTTCAAGTTGTGCTCGGTGGCGCCGTGCAGTTTGATCTTCTGTCCGGTCCCGCGGCGTCGCGCCGCCGGCACCGGGATCGCGAGCTCCTGACGCAAGTATTTCGACGTCAGCGACCGCTGCTCCTGCATCAACCCGTCGAGCGTGCCGCTGTAGACAACGCGTCCGCCCTGCTCGCCGGCGCCGAGGCCGAGGTCGACGATGTGATCCGCAACCTTGATCATGTCGGCGTCGTGTTCGACGACGAGCACCGTGTTGCCCTGATCGCGAAGGGCCCGGAGAATCGCAATCAGGCGCAGGTTGTCTCGCGAGTGCAGTCCGATCGACGGCTCGTCGAGGACGTACAACGTGCCCACCAGCGCGGAGCCCAGCGACGTCGCGAGGTTGATGCGCTGCGCTTCGCCGCCGGACAGCGTCGAGGACAACCGATCGAGCGAGAGGTAGTCGAGACCGACGTCGCTGAGGAACGACAGCCGCCGCCGGATTTCTTTGAGCACCTTGTCGGCGATCGCTTCTTCTTTTTCCGTCAGGCTCAGATTGCCGAAGAAGTTCTGCGCTTCGCGGACCGTCAACGCCGACACTTTGTCGATCGTCTGCCTGGCGACCTGCACGTCCCGCGCTTCGCGTCGCAATCGCGCGCCACCGCAGTCAGGACACGTCAGGTAGCCGCGATAGCGGCTCAGGAAGACGCGAACGTGGACCTTGTATTTCTTGCGCTCGAGCCAGCGGAAGAATCCGCGGATGCCGTCGAAGTCCTCAGAGCCTTCGACGACGAAGCGCTTCTCGTCCTCGGTGAGATCGGTCCACGGCACGTCGAGCCGGACCTTCGCTTTGCGGGCCGCGCGTTTCAATTCGGCGAGCTGCGTGCGGTAGTGCGGCTTGGTCCACGGCTCGATAGCGCCCTGGTTGATCGTCTTCGTCTGATCGGGGACGACCAGATCCATGTCGAGCTCGATGATGTTGCCGAAGCCGTGACAGGTCGGGCAGGCGCCGAACGGGTTGTTGAACGAGAACAAGCGCGGCTGCGGATCCTCGTAGGTGATGCCGCACGCGCGGCAGTCGAACCGCTCCGAGAAGACATGGGTGACGGGATTCGGGGTTCGGGATTCGGGGTTCGCTAGCTGCACCGCCCAGGCCGCCCCGCCGCCTTCGAGATACGCCGTCTCGATCGAATCGGTGAGCCGCTGCCGGACCTCGTCACCGCTTATCTGAGCGCGATCGACGACCACCTGCAGCTGCGAGGCGTCGCTCAGCGTCTTCGCGTCCACATCGTCGAACGCGACGGCTTTGCCGTCGATCAAGAGGCGGGCGAACCCTTTCTTCCGGAGGCTTTCGATCGTCGATTTCACGGCGGCGGGGTTGGTCGTGTAGGTCGGGTCCTTTGGGCCCGACGAATCCTTTGGACCCGCCGCGTCCTCTGCCACTTCCGTCAACTCGTCGACCTCGACCGACGGTTCCGCCGTATCGACAATCGGCAGGTCGAAGCCAATCAGCAGCCGTGTCCCCTGCGGCAGTTCGCTCAGCTGTTTCGCGACGACCTCGGCCGTCTCGCGGACGACCTCGCGTCCGCAGTTGCGGCAATACGTCCGGCCTACGCGGGCGAACAGCAACCGCATGTAGTCGTGGATCTCCGTCGTCGTCCCGACCGTGGACCGCGGATTCCTGACGCTGTTTTTCTGCCGGATGGCGATCGCGGGCGAAATGCCGTCGATGCGGTCGACGTCCGGCTTCTCCATCCGCTCCAGGAACTGCCGGGCGTAGGCGGACAGCGACTCCACGTATCGCCGCTGCCCCTCGGCGTAGATCGTGTCGAAGGCGAGCGAGGATTTGCCCGACCCGCTCACACCGGTGACGATGATGAGCTTCCCAACGGGGAGGGACACATCGACGTTTTTGAGGTTGTGTGTACGCGCGCCGCGAACGACGATATCGGCCGCGGCAGCAGCCGTCTGAGTGTCCACAGTGAGCTTTCCTGGGGGTGATTTAAACCTTCATCATAGCGCATAATGCGCGGCATGCAGCCCGAGCATTTCAGCACGGCGTCACGGTCGCGCCGATGGTTCCTCTCTCTTGGCGCCGCGTGGGGCGCCGCGATTGCCGCCTGCCGGTCGAAACCGGACGCGCCGGCGCCGACCGAGGCGCGCGTCATCGGTGCGCCGGTCAGTCCATACGGTTCGCGATCGAAGTTCGAATCGTCGAAGCGATATTTCTCGACCGACACCAAAGTGCCGCTCGAAGAAGCGTCGAGCCGGACGCCGTTGCACGACACGTACGGCATCATCACGCCTTCGTCGCTGCATTTCGAACGGCATCATTCAGGCGTTCCCGAGATCGATCCGGCGACGCACACGTTGACGATTCACGGCCTCGTCGATCGGCCGCTCGTGTTCACCGTGGACGAGATCAAGCGCCTGCCGTCCGTGTCGCGGATTCACTTCGTCGAGTGTTCCGGCAACAGCAGCAGCGAGTGGCGCAGCAGCGGCGCGAACGATCTGCAGCGCGCGCACGGCTTGACGAGTTGCAGCGAATGGACCGGCGTCCCGTTGTCGCTGCTGCTGAAAGAATGCGGCGTCAAACCGGAAGGAACGTGGATTCTCGCGGAAGGCGCGGATCCTGGACGCCACGATCGCAGCATCCCGATGAGCAAGGCGATGGACGACTGCCTCGTCGCCTACGGGCAGAACGGCGAACCGATTCGCCCCGAGCAGGGATATCCGTTCCGCCTGCTCGTGCCCGGATTCGAAGGCAACATGAACGTGAAGTGGCTGCGACGCGTGAAGGTCCTCGATCGTCCGGCCATGACGCGCGAGGAAACGTCGAAGTACACGGACCTGATGCCCGACGGCACCGCGCGTCAGTTTACGTTCTACATGGAAGCGAAGTCGCTAATCACGCGGCCGTCGGCTGGCGACACGATGCGCGGTCCGGGGTTCTACGAAGTCACCGGCCTCGCGTGGTCGGGCCACGGCGCGATCACGAAAGTCGAAATCACGACCGACGGCGGTCAGACGTGGACGCCGGCGCAATTGCAGACGCCGATTCTGCCGAAGGCGCACACGCGATTCCGTTTCGCGTGGAACTGGGACGGCAAGGACGCGCTGCTTGCGTCACGCGCGACCGACGAGAGCGGCTACACGCAGCCGCCGATCCCGGCGCTGACGGAGGTCCGCGGTTTCAACTCGAACTATCACAACAATGGAATTCAGGTGTGGAAGGTCTCTGCTGATGGCGGCGTCACAAATGGCAACAGAGCATAACTGGACCACGAAGATCACGAAGAGCGCGAAGATCACGAAGGATCTTCGTGTGCTTCGTGTTTTCGTGAGCTTCGTGATTTTCGCGCTCGTAGCGCAGGCCTTCAGGCCTGCCTTCGCTCAATCCCCCACCTACGGCGTCGGCCGCCCGCCGACCGCCGAACAACTGAAAGCGATCGACATCGACGTGCTGCCGGATGGGACCGGCCTCCCGCACGGCGGCGGCAACGCGGTGACCGGCAAGCAGGTGTACACCCAGAAGTGCCTCACCTGTCACGGCCCGACGGGGAAAGAAGGTCCGCAGGAAAACCTCACGGGCGGACGCGGTTCGCTCGCGACGCCGAAACCGGTCAAGAGCGTCGGCAGCTATTGGCCGTATGCGACGACGCTCTTCGATTACATCCGCCGCGCGATGCCGTTCGATCATCCGGGGACGCTCGGCACAGACGATGTCTACTCCGTCGCAGCGTACGTCCTCTTCCTGAATGACGTCGTCAAAGAGAACGACGAACTGAACGAGACGACGCTCCCGAAAATCATGATGCCGAATCGCAACGGCTTCGTCGCCGATCCGCGACCCGACGTGCCGGCGAACAAAGGCAACCACGACGACGCGAAACCGCGAAGAAAACAACCATGAAACGTTTCGTGATCCTGCTC
>DASREL010000128.1:0-49216 GCA_035652075.1 Vicinamibacterales bacterium | reverse complement strand
ACGAACTTCACCGAGGACAAGTGGATTCAGGCGTTCGAAGTGCGGCCGGGCAGCCGCGCCAACGTGCATCACGTGATCGTCTACACGCGCGATCCGAAAGCGGCGGAACGGCAGAAGAACCTGGTGCAGGCGTCGGCCTCGGGTCAGCCGCAGCGCGCGCAGCAGAAACCAGCCATCGAGTTCGCGGCAGGTATGGACATCCCGGCCGGTCAGACTGGCGGTCCTGAACTGCCGGCGGATCAAAAACGCCAGCTCGGCCCGAACGATCGCGAGCAGCCGAAGGGCATCACCGGATCGGTCGGCGGGTACGTGCCGGGCAATCCCGCGCGCATCTATCAGCCGGGCACCGCGACGAAGCTGCCGGCAGGCTCGACGCTCGTGTTCCAGATGCACTACACGACCACCGGCAAGCCAGCCACCGATCGCACCAGCATCGGCCTGGTCTTCGCGAAGGAACCGCCGAAGACGCCGCTCGTCGGTGCGGTGCTCGCCAACGGCGCGCTGCACCTGAAGGCCGGCGATGCCAACGCGCGCGTCGACGCCGAGATGACCGTCAATCGAGACATGCTGCTGTGGAGCATCCTGCCGCACACGCACGTGCGCGGGAAAAAGTGGTCCTACGAAGCGACGTATCCGGACGGCAAGACTGAAACGCTGCTGTCGGTGCCGAACTACGACTTCGACTGGCAAACCGACTACATCTACAAAACGCCAAAGCGCATTCCCGCCGGCACGAAGATCCACGCGACGGCGTGGTACGACAACTCGGCGGCGAACAAATCGAATCCGGATCCGACGAAGGATGTCTGGTGGGGCGATCAGACGTTCGAGGAGATGATGTTCACCGGGCTGACGCTCAGCGCCGATCAACCACGTACCGCGCCGACCGCGCGCCAGTAATATGGCTCAAGGCTGATGGCTCAGGGCTGATGGATGTACATCCATCAGCCTTCAGCCGTGAGCCATCAGCCATTTGAGGGTTTAGCCGGCTTCGCCCGCAGAACCCCGAGCTGCACGAGCAGGCCGGTGAAGTCGTAGATCCGGCGTTCCGCCACAATCAGCCCCGCTTCGTTCACCGTCACGATCCGGACCGATCGAAATTCGACTTTCTTGTGTGTCGCGGGCAGACCGAAGAGTTCGCCTTCGTGTGTGGCCGTGTTGACCGTCGTGACCGCCACGCGAGGCGGATCGACAATCGTCGACTCCGGTGTGAACTCGATATCGGGGAAGATCGTGAACCACTGCTTGTACGACTCCTCGATCGCCGCGATGCCCAGCAGAGACGAGAAGAGCGGGCTGTCGACGCGGCAGTCTGGCGCGTATAACGCCGCCAGCGTCCGCGGATCGTGCCGGTTCATCGCCGTCAGGTACCGATCGGTGAGCCGTTCGAGGTCCGTGCGGTCCATGCTCCCTCCGCGAAAACGACGCGAGTATACTCCCCGCGATGCGCCTTCTCGCCGTCGCGCTCGCAGCGGCACTGTCCTCTGGGCAGGGTACTCAGACACCTCCGACACCTCCGACACCTCAGACATCTCCGACACCTCAGACACCTCAGGCACCTCAGACACCTCAGACACCGTTCTCAGTGGGCGTATTGCGGCGTGACGGCGTGATCATCCCGTTCGCGACCTACGACGGCAAGCACTGGAGCGATCGGTGGCCGGCGCCGACGATCGAGCAATCGATCCCGATCAACCTGCTGAGCATTCCGAAGAGCTGGTGGGGACCGGCGGGACCGCGCGAGCTGTGGGAAGGCTGGGTTGACCACGTACCGAAGCCGCTGCGTGTCACTCAGCCGACGGAGGTCGACGTGCATTGCACGCGACAGATCGGATTGGTGACCGACTACAAGCCCGCCGAGCCCGCGCCGCCCTGGAGCGAACAACCGTATCCCAAGGACGGTCTCGCGGTATCGCCGCCACAACCGGTGCAACCAATCCGGGTGTTGAGGAGCGGCGCCATGGAACTGCTCGGCATGGTGCAGACGCTGACGATGGCGTTCAACAAGGCAGAGCGGGAGACCGCGAGCCGGTTCAGCGTGCCAGTCAGCGATGCCAAGGCGCGCGAGACGACGAATCCGGAGATCGAGGTGGCGTACGAGTTTGGCGAGGCGCCGCGGACGTACTACGTCGAGAGCACGCGCACTTACCGGACGTTCGGCGGCGCCGATTGCGCGATCTCGTTCGGGACCGGCTGGTTTTCGAACAACAACGGCACAGTCCGTCCAATCGCGATGACTGTCGACATCCTGCCGTGCGACCGCTACGGTGGTACATACATGTTTCCACTGGGCGCGATGACGCTCGGCGGAAAGACCTACTGGCTGGCGCAGTTTTCCGGGTGGCACCACGAGCGCTTCGTGGTGATCGAACTCAAACCGAAGGACATCGAGGTCGTTATCAATACGTGGGGTGGCGGATGCTAGCAGTCGTCAGTCGCAAGTCGGCAGTCATCGGTCTCGGTCTTGTCGTCGTCAGCGTCGCGCTGCTTGGGTGGCCGAAGCTGGTTCGTGTTCAGGCCAGCGAAGGCCCTTGGGATACCGGAACGTTTTCGATCCTCGGCTACGACCCGGAGACGGGCGAAGTCGGCGCGGCGGTGCAGTCGCGCGTGTTTTCCGTCGGCAACGGCGTGCTGTGGGCCGAGGCGAACGTCGGCGTGGCGGCGACGCAGGCGATCGTCGACGTCGGCTACGGACCCAAGAGCCTCGAGTTGTTGCGGAAAGGCATGAAGCCGGCCGACATCATCAAACAGATCTGGGAGAGCGATCCCGATCCCTTGCCCGACAACTGGACGAAGCAGGGACGTCAGTTCGCGGTGATGAACGCGAAGGGCGAGTACGCCGCGTTCACCGGACCGAAAGCGACCGAGTGGGCCGGCCACAAAGGCGGCAAGTTCTGCACGGCGCAAGGCAACATCCTCGCCGGACCGCAGGTCGTCGACAACATGGTCGCGGCGTTCGAGAACACCAAAGGGCATCTGTCGCAGCGGCTCGTCGCGGCGCTCGAGGGCGGACAGGCGGGCGGCGGCGACAAACGCGGGCAGCAATCAGCGGCGCTGGTGATCGTCAAGAAGGACTGTGGCGTCTGGCTGCACAACGACACGATCCTGCGCCTGCAGGTCGACGACAACCCGGAGCCGATCCAGGAACTGAAACGGATCGTGGAGAAGTGGAACGAACGGCGTCCGCGGGCGGTGACGCCCGGCTGTTCCGCTACTGGGCGGTGAGCACGATGACGTGGGCGCGCGACATGCCGCCGACGTGATTGAATTCGATCCCATCGCGCATCAGGATGTCGCCGCGCACCGATCCCATGACGCCGGTGTCGAACGACTGCACCGTGTACATCAGATCGCCGCGCAGGCCTCTTGGCCGCACGATGTAGTTGCCGGGATCGGCGCTCGCTTTGAACCCGAAGACGACCGCCGATTTCGCGTCCGGCGCCAGCTCCTGCATCACATCCCAACTGCTGTCATCGACCGGCGCCTGTGACGAGAGGAGCGTCGCGTTGGCGCCGGCGATGATGTTGCGGATCGCCTTGTAGCGCGCAATTTCGTCGATCATCGCCTGCACCGTGTCGTCGTAAATCTCTTCGGTGCGGTAGGTGAGGCCGAGCACGCCCGGCATCCGGCTCCGGACGAGCAGCGGCAGATCGCTGTTCGCCGCGATCGGCTCGCCGTCAGCGTCGATCACGAAGGACAGCAGGTAGGCCGGCGGCAGCGCGAACGTCAACCCTTCGAGGTTGTGGCGCACGTGCGTCGACGGCCCCGTGCGATCGTCCATCCATCCGACGTCGGTGTATTGCAGCATGCCGAAGTCGATGCGATTGCCGCCGCCCGACACGTTCTCGATGATCAGATCCGGGTAGCGCGCGCGCAGCGCGGCCAGCATGGCGTAGAGGGCGCGAACGTCCTGAAAATTTCCGTCTGACGCCCCATGGCCGTGTCCGCTGCGATCGCAGTTGATCCAGAGGTTGTTGTCCCACTTGATGTAATCGGGCCGGACGTAGTCGATGAGCGACGTCAGCTTGTCGAAGACCCACTGCCACGCTTCGGGGCGCACGAAGCAGATCTGCGCGTTGGCCGGCTCGCCGTACTCGCCCCCTTCGGTCGCGAGCCATGCCTGACGCGCGAGGCCCGGTTGATCGACCGTCGACAGCGCCACGCGACCGGGTTCGACCCAGAGGCCGAACTTGATTCCGCTGCCGTGCGCGTAGTCGGAGAGGCTGGCGAGCGTCGACGGAAATCGGTCGCTGTCCACCTGCCACGAACCCAGACCCGAATCGAAATCGAAGTCGCCGTTCGCGCCGGCGCCGAGGTACCACCCGGCATCGAGGACGAACAGTTCGACGCCGAGCTGCGCCGCGCGATCGATCTCGGCGACCATCGCGTCTTCGTCGACGCGGACGCCGTAGGCGAACCAGCTGTTATAGGTGACGAGCGGATGGAACGGGCGGCCGTGGCGGATGCCGCGCAGGATGAACTGCTGCAGCGCGCCGGATTCGTCGCTGATCGAATGGGCGGCGATGCCGAAGAAGGCGTGCGGCAGTTCGACCGGCTGCGACGGCGTCGCTGCCGTCGCCACGTTGGGAATCGCCGCGGTGATTTTCAGCTGATCGTCGCCGCGCTCGATCGCGATCTGCCACGAGCCCGACCACATGATGCCGCCGAAGAACTCGTCGCGCCCCGCGTCCACGAGCACGAAGGGGATGAACTGCTCGGTGGAGCGGCGGTCGGCGCCGATGTCGATCCGTTCGCCCGGCTCGAGATCGCGGTCCGCCAATTCGAACGCGCCCGCCTCTTCGTTGTCGGCGGAGTCGCCGCGCAGGCCTCCGAGCCAGCGGACGTGCGCGTTGTCCATCGCGAGCCGCCACAGCAGCATGTTCGACACGTCGATTGAACCGCCCGTCGCTTCCACGCGCGTCCACGTTTCGATCGTCGGCGAGCCGGGATAGCACGCGTACGACCGGCGGATTCGGACGCCGCGGCTGCGCTGTTCGAACGTAAAGGTCAACGTGACGCCGTACTCCGTCGATGAGGCGTCTGCGGACAGCAGTGTCGTCGTGCCGCTTGACGAGAGCGGCACGCGTTCGCCGCCGACCGTGACGTCCGGTTCGGTCGCCGGCGCAATCGGCCAGGCGCGGCCCGTCAGCGGGTTCGACATCTGCTGAATGGCGAGCGTCTTCGATGCGTCGAAGCCGATCGTGACCTCGAGCGCCGCGCCGCCGATGACCCACGTATCGCTGTTGCTTTGATGCGCGATGAAGGCGTCGTCGACCGTCGCGACGACAGGCGGGCGATCCGCCGCACACATCGGGCGGGCGAACAGGACTAGCGCGAGAAGGATTGATGACCGGAAATGCACGCTTGTGTGCCGGGACTGTTCATTTTACAGTGAGCACCATCATGGTCAGCTTCTCCCGGTTCGTCGCGGCGTTTGTTGTTGCGTGCACAGTTCTTCTCGCCGGTCCATCGGCTGCTCACGCGCAGGACGGGTGGGACATGGCTCTGACCGGCGGCGTTGTCGCAAACGGTCTCATCGATCGCGTGTATGCCCTCGGGACCGTCGCCGGGCGGCCGACGCGTGTCATCGTGCGCGAAACCGACCAGGAAAACTCCGTGAGCATGGGGATCGCGATGTTTGCCCAGGTCTACCACGACAAGCACGATGTCATCGCGCCGCTGTCGATCGGCCTCGGCCTGCGCAGCGATGCGCGCGCGACGATCTACATGGGGTCCGCGCTGCGGTTTGGGAAGCACGCGTCGTTGACCGGCGGCGTGGCGATCGGTCCGGTGACGACGCTGCCGGCCGGCTTGGCCGAAGGCAGCTCGGTCTCTGACACGAACCAGTTGACGAACCTCGGCACGCGAACGACCGCGTCGTGGTTTGCCGGCCTGACTTACACCTTCGCCAGCCTGCGCTGAGCCCAGATCTGCGCGAGGTGGACGATCACCTCGACGGCCTTCTCCATGTCCTGCGCCGACACCCATTCGAGCCGCGAGTGGAAGTTGTGCTCGCCGGCAAAGATGTTCGGCGTGGGCAGCCCCATGAACGACAGGCGCGACCCGTCGGTTCCGCCGCGGATCGGCTTCGAATGCGGTTCGAGTCCGGCGGCGCGAATCGCTTCCCGCGCGTACTCGACGACGTGCGGATGGCGATCGAGGATCTCGCGCATGTTCCGATACTGCTCGTCGATCGACATCTCGATACGCGTGCCGGGGTAGACGCCGGCCGCTTCGCGCGCCAGCTCTTCGAGCAGCGATTCCTTCTCTCGCAGTCCGGCGGTGTTGAAATCGCGGACGATCAACCGCACGGACGTGCGGTCGACGCTCGCGTTGACGACGTAGGGGTGGACGAACCCGTCGTACTCGTCGGTCGTTTCCGGCGACATCACGTCGCGCGGCAGTCGATCGATGAACGCCGCCGCCGCTTTGATGGCGTTCACCATCCGCCCTCGCGCGTAGCCCGGGTGCGTGTTGAATCCGTGAAACGTGATTGTCATCGCGTCGGCCGAGAAGCTCTCCATCTCGATCTCGCCGCGACGGCCGCCATCCATCGTGTAGGCGTACTGTGCCCCGAACGTCGCCACGTCGAAGTGCTGCGTCCCGCGTCCGATCTCTTCGTCAGGCGTAAAGGCGATCCGGATGGCGCCGTGCTCGATCTCCGGATGCTGCACCAGATACTCGGCCGCCGTGACGATCTCCGCCACGCCAGCCTTGTTGTCCGCGCCGAGCAGCGTCGTCCCCGACGCCGTCACGATGTCGTGCCCGAACTGCTCGCGGAGGAGCGGGTTCTCGGACAGCCGCAGAACCGCAGACGGATCGTCCGGCAGCACGAGATCGCGACCGTCGTAATGGCGGTGCACGACCGGCTTGACGTTCGCGCCGCTCATTTCCGGCGACGTGTCGACGTGCGCGATGAAACCGATCGTCGGCACATCGGCAGTCGTCGTCGCCGGCACCGTGGCCATCACGTAGCCGAACTCGTCGACGATGGCGTCCGCGAGACCGATGTCGCGCAGCTCGGTCGCGAGATCGCGCAGCAGCACCAGCTGCGTGTCGGTGCTGGGATAGGTATTCGACGATTCGTCGGACTGCGTGTCGTACTGGACGTAGCGCAGAAAGCGGTCGAGGACGGTCACGGAACCAATTGTGGCCGATCGATGAACGTGCCGTGCAGCGCGCGGACGGCATCGTCAATGCGCGGACGATCGATCATCCACGTGATTCTGAACGACGAGGTGGCGGCGAGCCGCTGGTCGATGCCGGCGGCCGTCAGTGCGTCCGAGCCGCGGCGCAGGTTCTCGAACGAGGCGTTGATACCCGCGCCGACGACGCTGACGGCGCCGAGCGTGTCGACGATCCGGACGGTGTCGCCGAACTGCTGCGCGAGCGCGTCTCGAACTCGCGCTTCTTCGTGCAGGTTCTCGCGCGAGATGACGAGCGTCAGCTGTCCATCAGCGAGGTGAAGTTGTTTGCCGGCCACGCCATAGCCATCGAGCAACGCGACGATATGCAGGGCGGGTCCTCTGGACCCGCCGGGTCCAAAAGACCCCGGCCTACACGTCAGGACGAGGACATCTTTCTCGCTGGCGACACCGACGACGACTCCTGGCATCCGCGGCGGATGTTTGCGCACGACGGTCCCGTCCGCTGCCGGATCCGAACCCGGCAGAGGGGATGCCGCCGCGCGCGCATAGATGGCGATCCCGCTCTCTTTCGCGAACTCGACGGCCTGCGCGTTCAATACCTTGGCGCCCGACTCGGCCAGCTCCTGGGTTTCTTCGTACGACAGCGTCCCGATCCGTTTCGCGGTTGGGACTACGCGCGGATCAGCCGTGTAGACGCCGTCGACGTCCGAACAAATCTCGCAGTACTCGGCACCGAGCGCGGCCGCCATCGCGACCGCCGTCGTATCGCTGCCGCCGCGGCCGAGCGTCGTCACTTCTTTGCGATACGAGACACCCTGGTAGCCGGCAATCACGACGATCTTGCCGCGCGCGAGCTCGTCCTGGACGCGAAACGGCCGCACCTCGATGATGCGTGCGTCGACGTGCCGATCGTTGGTGATGATGCCGGACTGGCTGCCGGTGAAGCTGATGGCGTCGCCGCCGAGCTCGCGAATCGCCATCGAGAGCAGCGCCATCGAGATCCGCTCGCCGGCGGTCAGCAGCATGTCCAGTTCGCGCCGCGGCGGATTCGCCGACACCGCTTTCGCGAGCGCCAGGAGATCGTCGGTCGTGTCGCCCATCGCGGAGACGACGACGCACACGTCGTGGCCTTGACGCTTGGTCGCCATCACGCGCTCGGCGACGCGCTTCATTTTGGAGACGTCGGCGACAGAGGAGCCGCCGTACTTTTGGACGACTATGGACACGTGCAGACCACGAAGATCGCGAAGGGAACGAAGTTCACGAAGGCCACGAAGTTCACGAAGGCCACGAAGTTCACGAAGCAATTCTATTGAAAAGCTTCTTCGTGTTCTTCGTGTTCTTCGCGATCTTCGTGGTTATTCGAATGTTGCGACGACGGGCGCGTGATCAGATGTCCCCACCTCTTTTTGCACCACGCACGAGCTGGCCTTGGCCGCCAGCGATTCGGTGACGAACGCGTAGTCCAGCCTCCACCCGATATTCCGCTCGCGCATCTGCCGCCACGGCGCCCACCAGGTGAAGAGACCGTCGTTGTCGGGATCCATCTGCCGTCCGAGGTCGACGAGGCCGTGACCGAGGATCCGTTCGATGATCGCGCGTTCCTCCGGCAGTTGTCCGATCGCGCGCGGCTTGCGTTCTTTGGGATGCACGTCGCGTTCGGTGCGCGCGACGTTCATGTCGCCCATCATGACGAGCGAGCGGCCGCTCGTCCGAAACGCTGCCGCGTATGCATCCATCGCTTCGAGGAACTTCATCTTCGCGGGGAAGTCCTTGCCGCCGTTCGGGACGTAGATCGACGCAACCGTCACCTCGCCGACGTCGACGGTGGCGATACGGTTCTCGTAGTCGAAATCCGGATGGGCGAAGACCGGACGGTCTGGCGAGAACGTCTTGCTGACGTGCAGCGCGACGCCGGAGTACCCCTTGCCGCCGTGCCAGTAGCACCAATATCCCTCCAACTCGCAGAGGAACATCGGAATCTGATCGATCGTCGCTTTGATTTCCTGGAGACAAACAACATCCGGGCGCTCGCGTTCGATCCATTCCTGGACCTGCGCTTGCCGCGCCCGGATGCCGTTAACGTTCCACGTGGCGAGCTTCAGAAGCGGGCGTGCGCGGCCTGACGTTCAGCAGCAGGGACCGCCATGATGTCGGGATGGGCGGCGACGTGCGCCTTCACAATCGCTTCGGCCTGCGCCATCGTGTCGGCGTCGCCGTTGCGGTAGATCGCGTTGGCCTCGATGAGATCTTTCTGGTGCGCGGGCGTCGCGTCGGCGCTCTCGTAGATCGCCGCCACCGGGCATGCGGGCACGCAGGCGCCGCAGTCGATGCACTCTTCCGGATGGATGTAGAGCATCGTCGTCTGCGCGAACTCCGGTTCGTCCTTGCGCGGGTGGATGCAGTCGACCGGGCACACGTCCACGCAGGCGGTGTCTTTGGTCTCAATACACGGATCAGTGATGATGAACGGCATGCTCGGCTAGTCTCCTTTAGACGCCTGAAACCCGGGAATTATACCTATTGGTCCGATGCGACTGCAAAAAACATCATCGGGGAAGGGGTCTCGATATAGCCCATTTCCTTGTAGAGGGGAAGCCCGTCGCGGCTGGCGTTGAGCGCGAGCGAGGTGATGCCATGCTCGCGGGCGAACTGCTGCATCGTTTCCATCAGCCGTTTCGCGAGGCCGCGGCGGCGATGCGCCGGTTCGACGTACACGTTGTACACGAATCCCAGGCGGTTGCCCATGTAGCGCGGACCCGGCGGCCACGGGAGGATCGTCATCCCTCCGCCGCCGACGATCGTCCCGTCAGTGTCTTCGATGACCCAGGCGCGGTAGGTGCCGGCCGCCATTTCTTCGTTCAGCCACACCCGGAACGCGCTGTCGAGCGTGACCGCGTCGAGCGGCACGCCCATATCGGTGAACATCGCAATCCGGTGATGGACGAGCGCGTCGCTGTCGGTCAACGACGCTTCGCGAATCGTGTAGGACAAGGGTCAAATTATAATCGCGGTCATGTCAGAACGACGAGGACCGGAACCACCCGATCTCGCTGAAAAAGGCGGGATGAAGAACGGCCAGCCGCAGCGCAGCGACGCGCGGCTGTTCATGCAGTTCGTCGCGTTCGGCGGATGCGAAAACACGCAGCGGCTCGTCGAGGCGCTGCAGGACGCCCGATTCGACGGCGTGCTGTACGAGGACGTCAACGATCCGCGCGGCGTGGCGTTGTTGTCTCTGAGTCAGGATCCCAACTTCTTCCTCGACACCGTGCGGCCGGTGTTGAACGGGCCGGCATTTCGGCCCCTCGTGCAGAAACCGGAATACACGATGCTCGGCCGGACGTACGGGCTCGGCTACGAGCCCGATCTCGAAGAGGTGCTGCTCCGTCGTCCGCGGCGAACGGTGCTGAATCCGGAGTGGAAATGGGGCGTATGGTATCCGCTGCGTCGCGCCGGCAAGTTCGCGCAACTGCCGCCCGAGGAGCAACGCACGATTCTCGCCGAGCACGGCGCGATCGGCATGTCGTTCGGCGCCGGTGACTACGCGCACGACATCCGTCTTGCGTGCCACGGTCTCGACAAAGAAGACAACGACTTCATCGTCGGGCTGATCGGGAAGGATCTGTATCCGCTCTCGGCGATCGTCCAGACGATGCGGAAGACGCAGCAGACGTCGCTGTACCTGGAACGGCTTGGGCCGTTCTTCGTGGGCCGCGCAATCTGGCAGGCGCCGCTCTAACACGACCGCGAAGGTCACGAAGCGCACGAAGTTCACGAGAACAAGTTGATCTTCGTGATCTTCGTGGTCTTCGCGGTCCTCGTGGTGTCTATCTCGGTACGTCGGCAGACGCCGCGAAGGTCGGCGGTCGTCGATGCTTCGTTGCCTGCTCGTACGCGTAGGCGAGCTTGATCAGCGTCGCCTCGCTCCACGCGCGGCCGAAGAACGAAATCCCGACCGGCAGCCCTCGGAAGTAGCCTGCAGGGACGGTGATGTGCGGATAGCCGGCTACTGATGTCACGGTCGATGGTCCCGGTGCCGTCGCCGTGCCGCCGTCGCCGTTGACGAGATCGGTCAGCCACGCGGGACCGCCCGTCGGCGCGACGAGGGCATCGAGCTTGTACTTCGCCATGACCGCGTCGATGCCGAGCGCCCGCGACATCGAGTGGTTCTTCGTCAGCTCCGTTTTGTATTTCGCTTCGGTCAACGGGCCTTTCTGTTCCGCCTGTCGCATCAACTCCTGATCGAAGTACGGCATCTCGCTGTCCTTGTGCTCGTCATCGAACTTGATGATGTCGGCGAGCGAGTGCATCGGTGACGCCGGCCCCAGCCACGTGAGGTACTTGTTCAAGTCCGCCTTGAATTCGTAGAGCAGCACATCGAATTCGCTGTCGTCGAACTTGCCGAGCGTCGGGATGTTCGCCGGATCGACAATCACCGCGCCCTGCTTCTTCATGTCAGCGATCGCCGCTTCGGCGAGGGCGTCAGCGGCGGGGCTGTACCCGAACAACCGATTGCGCACGACGCCGAGTCGTGCGCCGCGAAGCGCCCTCGGGTCCAGCGCGTATGCCACGGCTGGACCCGTCTCGCCGAAGCGCCGTTGGCGCGAAGGCGGAGCACCCGTCGCGCGATCGTCGGGATCGTTACCGGCGATCGCCGCGAGCACGATCGCCGCATCGGCAACGGTTCGCGCCATCGGTCCGGCCGTGTCCTGGCTGTGCGAGATGGGAACGATGCCGCTGCGGCTGACGAGACCAATCGTCGGCTTGATGCCGACGAGCGAGTTGTTGTTGGACGGCGACACGATCGAGCCATCGGTTTCCGAACCGATCGCGACGGCGGCGAGGTTCGCCGCAATCGCCGCGCCGGAACCGGAACTCGATCCAGACGGATTGCGATCGAGCGCGTACGGATTCTTCGTCTGACCGCCACGGCCGCTCCACCCGCTCGTCGAATGCGTCGAGCGGAAGTTGGCCCACTCGCTCAAGTTCGTTTTTCCAAGGATGATCGCGCCGGCGGCTCGCAGGCGCTGCACCAGAAACGCATCCTTCGGAGGCTGTGTGTTCTCGAGCGCGAGTGATCCGGCGGTTGTGTGCATCTTGTCGGCCGTCGCGATGTTGTCCTTGATGAGAACCGGGACGCCGTGCAGTGGCCCACGCACGCGACCGCTTTTGCGCTCGGCGTCGAGTTCGTCCGCAATCGCGAGCGCATCGGAATTGGTTTCGATGACGCTATGCAGCGACGGCCCGCGGCGATCGATGTCCTCGATGCGCGCGAGGTATTTCTGCACCAGCGAATGCGCCGTCTCACGTCCCGACTGCATGCGCTGCTGCAGATCAGCCACCGTCGCTTCCTCGAGGTCGAAGCGAGGCTGCGCCGCCAGCGCGGCAATGGCACAGAAGATGAACGGTCCAATCAGTCGACGCATAGGTTGAGCATGATAGCGGAGACTGAACATGAGAGCTGAGCGCATTGCGGACGGCGTCTACCGGCTTCGCTCGTTGATGGTCAACGTGTACTTCATCGAGCAGTCGTCCGGCTCCTGGGTGCTCGTCGATACCGGCATGTACGGCTACGCGGGCGTCGTGCGGCGTGCGGCTGAGGAGATGTTCGAAGGACCGCCGCTCGCGATCCTGCTGACGCACGGCCATTTCGATCACGTCGGCGGCCTGCCCGAGCTGTCCGAGCGGTGGGGCGCGCCTGTCTACGCGCACCCGCTGGAGTTGCCGTATCTGACCGGCGTGTCGAAGTACCCGCCGCCCGATCCGACGGTGGGTGGCGGATCGCAGTCATGGATGTCGCCGTTGTTTCCGCGCGGCCCGATCGATCTCAACGGCCGTGTCCATATGCTGCCGGTGAATGGGATCGTCCCTGGCCTTCCCGATTGGCAGTGGCTGCTGACGGCCGGCCACTCGCCGGGACATGTGTCGTTCTTCCGCGAGTCGGACCGCACGCTCATCGCCGGTGACGCCGTGGTGACGACGAAGCAGGAGTCGCTCGTCAATATCATGGTGCAGCGCGAGATCGTGTGGCGTCCACCGGCGTACTACACGTGCGACTGGACGGCGGCCCGCCGATCGGTCGAGGCGATCGCCGCGCTCGAACCGGAACTGCTGGCGACCGGTCACGGCCATCCGATGCGCGGGCCTGCGATGCGTCTGCAGTTGATCGACCTCGCGCAGAACTTCGAGGCGTTCATGCCGGAGCACGGACGATATGTGCCGTACCCCGCAGTCACCAACGAGCACGGCGTCGTGCACGTCCCGCCGCGGATCGGTCTCGCGCCGACCCAAATTGCGCTCGGGACGACGATCGGTGCCGCCGTTATCGCGGCGACGTGGTTCGCGGCCGCGCGCCTGAAAGGCTCTCGCTACGTGGCGTCGCGCTTCGAGGTGTAGCGCGAGGCGTTCAACCGAGCGTCCTCCAGCGCGGGACTGATGTCTACTGGCATGGACGCCGGCAGCGTGCCGACGAGCCGGCGGCAACGCGCGCGCACGTCGACGAGCGACGGCGACGGAGCGAGACGGCGTCCGTTCGTCATGACGCGCTCGAGAAGCGGGAGCGCGTTGGCGATGGGCGGTTCGGCGGCGGCGGCGATCACGTCGCGAATCGCGTACCCGTTTTCCATGACGCGCCACACCTGCTTCGGTCCTGGCCACGTCGACTTGCCGGGACTGAGCTTGATGACGCCAAGTTGTTCGCCGCCACGCTCGATCGCCACCAGCTTGTAGACCGCCGACAGCGCTGGCGCGTCGGCGACGGTCGACAGCATCGTCCCCACCCCGAACCCATCGATTGGCGCGCCGGCGGTGACGAGCTCCGCGATGCGGTCTTCGTCGAGATCGCCCGTCGCGAAGATCTTCGTCTCGCGGAGGCCGGCGGCGTCGAGCAGGGCGCGAACCTGTCGACTCAAGGCGTCGAGGTCGCCGCTATCCAAACGCACCATCGATGGTTTCAGTCCCGAGTCGATCAGCCGTTGCGTTGCACGCAGCGTGTCGTATGTGTCGAGCAGGTACACGGCCGAATCGGCGAACAAACGACTGAAGTCGCGAAATGCGTCGGTCTCGCTCGGAAACGTCTGCACCCACGAATGCGCCATCGTGCCCGACGTCGGGATGCCGTAGCGGCGTCCCGCTTCGACGAGCGAGGTTCCGGCGCAGCCACCGATGAATGCCGCGCGTGCGGCAGCGAGCGCTGCGCCGGGCCCGTGCGCTCGGCGCGCTCCGAACTCGACGACCGGTCGTCCGTGCGCCGCTTCGACGACGCGTGACGCCTTGGCCGCGACATTCGTCTGGAAGCCGATGACCGCGAGCAGCACCGTTTCGACGAGCTGCGCTTCGGGAAACGGCGCGGTCACGCGCACAATCGGCTCGTTCGCGAACACCGGTGTCCCCTCGGACAGCGCCCAGACGTCGCCGCTGAAGCGAAACGTACGCAAGTAGTCGTCGAAGAACGCCGGCGGCACCTGTCGGAACTGAGGCAGCTGGCGCAGCCACGCGCGATCGTCGTCGAGAAACCGTAGCTCCTCGAGGTACGTGAGCGCCTCGTCGAGCCCCGCCGCGATGAGATACGGCCGGCGGTCAGGCAACCGGCGCACGAACAGTTCGAACGTCGCCGAGCCCAGGAGGCCGCCGCGCCAATATCCGGCGGCCATCGTCAACTGATACAGGTCGGTGGTCAGCGCGCTTATCATCGGTACGTGGCTGTGGCTGTCGTTCGTCCGTCGAGTTGGACCGAGCTCCTCGAAGCGTTATACGCCTCGGCGTGGAACGAATCGCTCGGCCGTTTTCGCATGCCATTCGCGTTCCGCGGCGATCCGCAGGACGATGCGGACCTCTCGAGCGGACTGCTCCGGCTCGCGTCGGGCCGTCTTAATGTCTCACGACTCGAACTGCACCTGCTCCGGAACTTCCGCAAATACGCCTACGGTCAATCGGGCGCCGATAGCATGTGGCACTGGCTCGCGCTCGGCCAGCATCGCGGGCTGCCGACCCGGCTCCTCGATTGGACGTACTCGCCGTTTGTGGCGCTCCATTTCGCCACGCAGAACCTGTCGATGATGGACGAAGACGGGTCGGTGTGGGCGTTCAATTTCGTCGAGGCGAACCGGTATGTGCCGCGCCGGCTGAAGCGGATCCTGGCCCGCGAAGGGTCCGACACGGTGACGATCGACATGCTCGCGCAACTGGGCGGGCTCGGCGACTTCGATCGGCTCTCGCGCACGCCGTTCGTCGTGTTCCTCGAACCACCGTCGCTCGATCCGCGCATCGTGAATCAGTTTGCGCTCTTCTCGCTGATGTCGAGTCCCGCGGCGACGCTCAACGACTGGCTCGCGCGGCACCCGAAGATGGCGAAGCGAATCGTGATTTCACGCGACTTGAAGTGGGAGATTCGCGACAAGCTGGATCAGGCGAACATCAACGAACGCGTGCTGTTCCCCGGACTCGACGGCCTGAGCCAGTGGCTCACCCGCTACTACTGGCCTAAGCCGCGGACCCGACGTTCTGGTCGATGAAGCGTTCGATGTCGGGCGCAGGACGGGCGCCGGCCGCCCGCGCGGCCTCGCGGCCGCCGACGAAGACGGCGAGCGTCGGGATGGAGCGAATGCCGAATCGGTCGCCTAGATCCGACAAGACGTCGGTGTTGACCTTCGCGACGATGATGCGTCCTGCCTGACGCGCCGCCACTTTTTCGAGTTCGGGCGCGACCATGCGGCACGGTCCGCACCACGGTGCCCAGTAATCCACGACCACCGGCAACGACGACTCGGCGATCAGGCGATCGAAATCCGTTGATGACGTGACGTCGACCGGCGCGTTCGGTAGCGCCAGCGTCGCCTTACATTTTGCGCACCGCGTCTGTTCGCCGAGCTTTGCGAACGGAAGGCGGTTTCTCTGACCGCAAGAGTCGCATGGCACCACAATCCCGCGTTCGTCGCTGGTGAGGTGAGACGCCATCTCCCAATTTTACCCGGCGCCCGATTTTTTGACTGTAATCGTCCACGGAAGAGCTCGGCGCCTCCGCGGACCGGGGTCGGCGTAGAACGTCTCGGAACATGTATTAAACGTCAGGGTTTGCGCGCAGAATTGAGGGAGCGTCCGGGAATGCGACGCCGCGTCCAATAACGTCGCGGCGCGTGAAATAACCTGACGGAACCAAGAAATCGGCCGTGTCCTCAGCGTGGGCGACGCATTTTCTTTACTTTTCTTAGCGGAGGACGTTCTGGCGCACGGTCCCCGGCAATCGCGTCGCCGAGCAGCGCGACGCTGAGCGCGTACGAGTGGGCGCAGTTGTAGTCGAGGATGGCGTCGTAATTGGAATAGACGAGGAAATGGCGCTTCGATCCGCTGACGAGCGAGGCCGGGACGTCGCTCTTCGGCAGCGGCTTGGAGCCTGGCAGCCGAACACCCAGCGCCGCCCATTTCGACATCGGCAATGCGACCGTCATATCGCGCATCGCCTTGCACGACCCGTCGCGGCGCGCGACGTCACGCACGACCGTTTTCGCGACCGCCGGCGTGACCGAGACCTCGCGTCCCCACGATTGACCGTCGATCCAGCCGTGGCCTTTCAGGTAGTTGGCGATTGAGGCAAACACGTCAGCCGTCGTGGACCAGATGTCGCGGCGCCCGTCGCCGTCGTAGTCCTCGGCATACTGCAGGTAGCTCGACGGCATGAACTGCACCTGGCCCATCGCGCCCGCCCACGAGCCCTTCAGGTGCGCGAGGTCGATGTCGCCGCGATTCAGGATTTCGAGCGCGTCGAACAGTTCGCCCTTGAAGAACGTCGAGCGGCGCGGATCCCACGCGAGCGTCGCGAGCGCAGCGATCGTCGGCCGAATGCCGCTGAAGCGCCCGTAGTTGGTTTCCATTCCCCAGATGCCAAGGATGATGCGCGGCGGCACGCCGTAGGTCGCGCTGACCTCGTCGAGCAGGTCGCGGTGGGCGGCCAATTTCTCCCGTCCCGCGGCGACCGTTCGCGCCGTCACGTGTCGGGCGATGTAGCTCTCGAACGTCTGGACGACCTCCGCCTGCGCCCGATCGCGCTCGAGAACGACCGGCAGCGGCTCCTCGATGTTCGCCAGCGCCTCGTCGACGATCTCGGGCTTGATCCCTTTGGCGAGCGCTTCGGTCTTGATGCCGTTGAGGAATTCCGAGAACGATGGACGCTCCTGCGCGGAAGCAGGCCTGAAGGCCTGCGCTACACCGATCAGCGTGACGACAACGATCGGCGTGACGGCTGTAGCGCAGCCCTTGAGGGCTGCCTTTACCCACATGTCAAAAGTCTACATGCGTTCGAGCGCGGCGACGGCGTTGCGCGGGATCGTTTGTTTCGCGCGCCAGTAGTCCTTCCACGGATCGCTGCGCAAGCGGCCGAGGCGCGCCGGCACCGTGTTGATCGTGAATCGATCGGGCGTCCGCTTCGGCGACAACTCGGTCCACGTCAGCGGCACGGAGACCGGCGCGTCTGGTTTCGCGCGCGTCGAGTACGCAGCGATCGACGTGTTCGTGCGGTTGTTGCGCAAGTAGTCGATCAGGATCTTGTCGTGCCGTCCGGCTTTTCCGAACTGTTCGGTGAACAGATCCGGTTGCCGCCGGACCAGTGACATCGCGAACGCGCGCGCGAACGCGAGGCACTCGGCCCAGTCGGCGCGGGGCGTCAGCGGCACGACGACGTGGAGCCCTCGGCCGCCGGTGGTCTTGACGAAGCTGTCCAGGTCGACGGCGCCCAGGAGTTGCCGCACGAGACGCGCAGCTGCGACGACGGCTGACCATCCGATCTCTTCACCGGGGTCGAGATCGATCACGATCCGGTTCGGGTGCTCGACGTCCGCACACACCGAATTCCATGTGTGAATCTCGAGCACGTCCATCTGTGCGAGCCCGACGACGGCTTCGATCGTGTCGGCGATCAGGTACTCGCCGATTTTCGTTTTCTCTCGGATGCGCACACGCCGGAGCGCTGACGGCCCCCACGCCTTCGCGTGCTTCATGAACACGCAATCGACGCCTTTCCGCGCGCCCCCGGCCGGCACGCCTTTCGGGCAGTGGACCAGCGTCAGGGGGCGGTCGGCGACATGCGGCACGATCCATTTCGCGATCGACGAGTAGTACTTCGCGAGGTCGAGCTTTGTGGCCTGTGCTGCAGGAAAAAGGACGCGGGTGGCGTTCGAAATGCCGATCCCCGCCACCAGAGGACGATCGTTCTCGGCACGCGCCATGCGAGCGATCGTAGCGCAGGCCTTCAGGCCTGCTGCGTATGACCGATTCTGGCAAGCGACGCGTCGCCGTCGAGGTTCCGTGGCGGACCCTCCTGAAGATCATCGCGGCCGTCGCGCTGGTGTGGCTGTGCATGCAGCTCATCCAGACCGTCCTCGTGCTGATTGTCGCGGTGCTGCTCGCCGTGACGCTCGGGCCGGTCGTCGCGTGGTTCGAGCGTCGCGGTCTGCCGCGCTGGGGCGCCACCGCTGTCGTGACGGTGGTGCTGCTCGCGCTGATCGGCGGCTTTGTGTGGCTGACGTGGGCGTCGCTGAGCGATCAGCTCCAGTACGTGTCGACGCACGCCAACAGCATCACTCATCAATTGCAGGAGGCGCTGCCGCCGTTTGCGCGGAATGCGATCGGCGACCAGCACGATATTCAATCGCGCGTCGCGCCGTACGCCGTCCGGTTCCTGCAGTCCGCGATGGCGGCGCTGGTGGTCGGCGTGCTCGGCTTCATTTTGACGATGTATCTGCTGCTCGAGGGGCGTCAGACACGTGACTGGCTGGTGGCGTTCGTGGCGAAAGACAAACGGCCGAAGGTGGAGCAGACGCTGGTCGAAGGCGAGCGCGTCATCTTCGGCTACGTCGCCGGCAATATCGCGACGTCGATCTTTGCCACCGTGTTCGTCCTCGTGTCGCTGTCGATCCTGAAGGTGCCGGCGGCGCTGCTGCTCGCCGTCATCGCCGGGCTCTGCGATTTCATCCCGGTCCTCGGTTTCATCCTGTCATCGCTGCCGGCGCTCGCGCTCGCATTCACCGTCTCCGGTAAAACCGCCCTCATCGTCGCGATTCTGTATCTCTGCTATCACACGGCGGAAAACTACTTCATCGCGCCGTACGTGTACGGCGACCGGCTGAAGCTCTCGAATGTGGCAGTGATCCTCGCGTTCGCCGTCGGCGCCGAACTCGCCGGCGTGATTGGGGCGCTGATCGCGCTCCCGCTTGCCGCTGTCTATCCAGCTATCGAACGCATCTGGCTGCGACACAAGCTCGGGGAAGAGACAGTTCGAGAGCATCGCGTCATCGAACGTCGCAAGGCGGGTTAGTGCGCCACGACGTGCCCGCCGCCCTTCGGCTTCTGCATCAACAGCACGAGCGGGACGAGCGCGATGAACATGATGCCGAGCAGTTGGAAGATGCCGACGAAGGACACCATCGTCGCCTGCCGCTGAACCATGCCGAACATGGCGGCGTGAGCGCGCTCGGTCGCCGTCACCGCGTCCGCCCCGGCAGCCATGAATGTAGCGCGTAACCCGGCGAGCATCGATTGAGACGTTGTGTCGTACGCCGTGATGTTGCGTCCCAGCAGCGCCGTCGTCGACTGATTGTGACGAGCCAGCAGCGTGCCGGTCGTTGCAATGCCGACGCTCCCGCCGATGTTGCGCATCAAGTTGAACAGGCTCGTCGCGTTGCCCATCTGCTCGCGCGGTATCGGATCCATCGACACCGTCGTCAGCGGCACGAACAGCAGTGACATCCCGACGCCCTGAATGGCCTGCGGCCAGAAAATGTCCCAATAACCCGCCTGCAGATTCAGATCGGACAGCCACACCAGCGTGAGCCCGCCGATGATCAATCCGCCCGTGAGCAGTTTTCTCGCATCGACCTTGCCCGTGATCAGACCGGTGATCGGCATCGCGAAAAACGAACCGATGCCGCGCGGAGCCATCGCGATGCCGGCCTGCAGCGGCGGATACGCCAGCAGCGTCTGCAGCATGATCGGCAAGAGCACCATGCTGCCGTACAAGACGAACCCGACGATCGTCATCAGGAACACGCCGACGGCGTAACTGCGCTTCTTGAACACACGCAAATCGACGACGGGATCGTCGGTTGTCAGTTCGTGGATGACGAGGGCGATCAGGCACGCCGCGCTGAGAATCGCGAGCGCCGTCATGAAGTTCGACGAGAACCAGTCTTCTTCCTGTCCTTTGTCGAGCAGGATCTGCAGCGCGGCGATGCCGACCGCGAGCAGCCCGATGCCCCAGTAATCGACGCCGCGATTCTCCTGGCGCAGATACGGCGGATCGAAGATGAACAGCTTCGTCATCACGATCGACGCAATGCCGACCGGCAGGTTGATGTAGAAGACCCAGCGCCAGCTGTAGTTATCCGTCAGCCATCCGCCGAGCACCGGACCCATGATCGGCGCGACCACGATACCGAGCGCCCAGAAGCCCATGGCTTTGCCGCGATCCTGCGGCGTAAACGCCTCGAGGAGCACCGCCTGCGAGAGCGGCTGCAGACATCCGCCGGTTGCGCCCTGCACACAGCGGAACACGATCAACATGCCGAGCGTCGGCGCGACGCCGCACAGGAACGAGGAGAGCGTGAAGCCGACGACGGAGAGCATCAGCAGGTTCTTGCGGCCAAATCGGCTCGCGAGCCAGCCGGTCATCGGGAGGACGATCGCGTTGGCGACAAGGTAGGACGTCAGCGCCCAGGTAGCCTCGTCGATCGTCGCAGACAGACTGCCGGCGATGTGCGGCAGCGACACGTTGACGACGGTGGTATCCAGCACCTCCATGAAGGTGGCGAACATCACCGAGACGGCGATGATCCACGGGTTGATGTGGCGTTCTTCGCTCACCGCGTGTAAACCGTCGGCGTCACCGAGAGTCCGGGCCGCAGCAAGTGCTCGGGATCCTGGCCGGGATCGAGCACGATCTTCACCGGCACGCGCTGGACGACCTTCACGAAGTTACCGGTCGCGTTTTCGGGCGGCAGCAGACTGAAGCGCGCACCCGTCGCACCTGCGATGCTGTCGACCTTGCCTTTGTATTCTCGACCGCCGAACGCATCGACGTCGACGGTGACGCGCTGACCGGCGCGCATGTCTTTTAACTGCGTCTCTTTGAAGTTTGCCGTGATCCACACGTTGTCGATGTCGACGATCGCGAGGAGCGGCTGTCCGGCTTGCACCACCTGACCGGGATTGATCCCTTTCTTGGAGACGATGCCGCGGATGGGGGCTTTGACGGTCGTGTACTGCAGGTTCAACTCCGCCTGCGACACGTTGGCCTTGGCCTGCTGTACGCGCGCTTCGGCGGCGGCCGCTTGCGCTTTGCTCATCGCGACGCGCTGCGGCGCCGTTTGCGCGGTCTGCAGTTCGGCGTGTGCCTGCTGCTCGCCGGCACGCGCCTGCGCGAGCCGGCTTTCGGCGGCCGGCACGCCCGCCTCGGCTTCGGTCACCTGCGCGCGGGCCGAGTCGGCGGCGGCCCGCTGCGCGTCGGCCGCGGCGACCGCCGCGTCGTACTGTTGCTGCGACACTTCGTCTTTCGCGAGCAGACCGCGGAGCCGTTCGACGTCACGCGCCGCCTTTGTGGCGTTCGCCTCGGCTTCCCGCAGCTTCGCCTGCGCGGTCGTCAAGCGCGCGCGGGCGGCGGCGATCTCCTGCTGCGCGCCGGCGATGCCGCTTTCCGCCTGCGTCACGCCGCCGCGCGCGGTGGCGACGCCGCTGGTGGCCGCGGTCGACATGATCGGGACGTTGCTTTGCGCCGCCTGCGCGGCGGCTTCGGCGTCGGCCAGCTCGGCGCGCGCTTTATCGAGCGCGACCTGATAGTCGCGCGGATCGAGTTCGACCAGCAGCGCGCCCGCGTCGACGAGCTGATTGTCGTCGACGGCGACTTTCGTGATCGTCCCGCCGACGCGCGCCGATACTTGCGTCACGTGCGAGTCGATCTGCGCATCGTCGGTCGACTCGCGCCCGCGGGTGAGCATGTACCACGCGCCCGCGCCCACCAGCAGCAGGACGAGGACGCCGATTCCGATTTGTACTCTCTTGTCCGCCATCAGCGGGTGCCTCCGAGAATCTGCCGCAGGACGTCTTGCGATGCGCCGACGCCGCGGATGAGCGCGCCTTTCGCGAGGTCGTAGCCGAACTGCGCGGTGATGAACTGTTCGTTCGCCAGCGCGACGGCTTCCTGTGCCTGGACGACTTCGATGTTGCTGGCGACGCCGGCCGCGAAGCGATCGCGGGCCTGCGTCAGCTGCTGCGCGGCGAGATCGCGCGCGCGTTGGGCGACTTGCAACTGTTGTTGCGTCGCTTTGAGATCCAAGTACGCCGTCTGCACCTCGTAGTAGATCGAGGCTTTCAGATCGTCGGCTTCGGCTTGCCGCTGACGGAGATCCGCATCCGCCTCGAGGATCCGGCCGCGGGTCCGTCCGCCCTGAAAGATCGGTACGTTCAGCACGCCGCTGACCGCGTATGTGTTCTGCGCGCCCGACGGCGTCAGCCCGATCGCACCGTAGTCCGCGTTGACGCGCGCGGACGGCAAGGCTTCACCCACCGCGGCGCGCCGCACCGCTTCGGCGGCCTGCACCCGCTCGAGCGCCGCCTGGTAATCGGGCCGCTGCTGAAACGCGCGCTCGACCGTCTGCTCGAACGGCAGATCGGGATCGGGCAGCGGCGGCAGATTGGGATCCAGGTTGAACTTCTGTCCGAGCGGCAAGCCGATGACGCGCGCGAGCTGCAGCTTCGCCTTCTCGAACTCGTTCGCGGTGGAGGTGACGCGCTGCGTCTCGGTGTTCAGTTGCACCTGCGCGCGCAGCACCTCGACGCCGGCGATGATGCCGCTGTTCTTGAGGTCCTGCGCCTGCGTGAACAGCGCTTGTGCCGTCTGCTCCTGCGCCCGGGCGGAGTCGGCACGCGCCGACGCGGCGAGCGCCTGGATGTACAGGTTGCCGGCGACATGAATGACGAGGTCGCGCGCGCTGCGCTGCATCAGTCGGGCTGCGGCCAGCCCATGTGATTCGGCGCGCGAGTTGTTGATCGCGTTCCAGTCGAAGATCGATTGCGACAGGTAGACGCGCGCATCGAACACGTTGAACGGGCCGACGAGCGACGGCAGGTTGCCAAACGGCGAATCGGGTCCGCCTTTGAACCCGAACGCTTCGAGGTCGAGGATCTGACGCGTTTCGCTGACGCGCGCGTTGACATTCGGCAGCAGGCTCGACAGCGCCAGCCAGCGCGCACTCTGCGCGCGGCCGAGGTTTTCGTCGGCCGTCAGCACGCCGAGGTTGTGAGCGAGCGCGCGTGTGATGGCGTCGACGACCGTGATCGTGATGGCGTCGCCGCTCGCGGTGCCGGTCGGAATGCCGCCGAGAAACGTCTGCAGCGACTGCGGCATCTGCAGCGGACGCGCCGCCTGCGGCGCGGCAGTGGGTGGCGGCGGCGGTCCCTGCGCGAACACCCGCGACGCACTGACGGTCGCGATCACGGCCAGGACCAGCGGAGCGACTCTCACAACGGCGACCCTTTCTCGTCCCCGCGCGAGCGGGACAAATAACCAAGTATAGCTGTGAGAACTGAAACCGATGTGCCAGCGTCTAACGCTCGGATGTCGTCGAGGCGGGTGTGCGTCACGATAGTTGCGCTGGGATGTCTTGGATGGGTCAATGTCGCGTCCGCACAGTCGTCGCTGGCCGGCGCCACCTTCCGCATCTCTCGTACCACGAGCCCGATTCGCATCGACGGCGACCTCAGCGACGAGGGCTGGAAGAACGCGACGCGGATCGACACGTGGTATGAAGCCTCGCCCGGCGACAACACGGAACCCCCCGTTAAAAACGTCGGCCTGCTGACATACGACGACCGATTCCTTTATGTCGGGTTGGACTTCGAGGATCCGAACGTCGCCGCGATCCGCGCGCCGCTCGGCGACCACGACAATATCAACGGCAGCAGCACCGACTTCGGCGGCCTCTTTCTCGATCCGTTGAACACCGGCCGGACCGCCATCGAGTTCTTCGTCACGCCGCACAACGTGCAGTACGACGCGGTCACCGACGATGCCTCTGGCGAGAACTCGTCCCCGGACTTCTTCTGGGACTCGGCCGCACAGATTTCGACGCGCGGATGGACGGTCGAGATTCGGATTCCGTTTTCGAGCCTGCGCTACAAGACCGTCGACCCGCAGACGTGGGGCTTCATTCTGTTCCGCAATTATCCGCGGCTGTCGCGCTATCAATTCGTGACGGCGCGGCTGCCGAAAGGGAGCAACTGCACGATTTGCCGCGAGAACACAATGACGGGCCTTTCGGGATTGCCGGCAGGGGGGCACCTCGTCGTGGCGCCCTACGTGAGCAGCAGCGAGACGGCGCGCCCGCAAGACGACGAACTGGGGCGGCCGCTGGTCGCCGAGCCGCTGCGGTCGCATATCGGCCTCGACCTGAAGTACACGCCGAACGCCAACAACGCCATCGACCTGACGGTCAAGCCGGATTTCTCGCAGGTGGAGTCCGACACCGCGCAGATTTCAGCGAACGAGCGGTTCGCGCTGTTCTATCCCGAGAAGCGGCCGTTCTTCCTCGAGGGCGTCGATCTCTTTCAAACCCCGTTTCAAGCCGTCTACACGCGAACGATCACCGCGCCGACGTGGGGCGGGCGCGTCACCGGGAAAGAAGCCGGCATTCGGTACACCGCGCTCGTCACCGAGGACGCCGGTGGCGGAACGGTGATCCTGCCCGGCGCCAACGAATCCTCGTCGGCGGATCAAGCGGGGCCCTCGAGCGTGTTCATCGGCCGCGCGAAACGCGACATCGGCCTGTCGTTCGTCGGCGCGATGGTCACCGATCGGGAGGGGCGTGACGGCGTCTATCACAACCGCGTCGTCGGTCCCGATTTTCAGTGGCGCCCTTCGGCGACCGACGTGATCACCGGTCAATGGTTGTACAGCGACACGCGAGCGCCGAACCGTCCCGACCTCGCCGATGCGTGGGTCGGTCAGTCGCTCCACGGCAGCGCGCTCGAAACCTACTGGAATCACAACACGCGCCATCTCGATTGGTACGGCAAGTACGTCGACGTCACCGACGGCTTTCGCGCGGACACCGGCTTCATTCCGCAAGTGGGGTATCGCGAAGGGTACGCGTCGACCGGGTGGCAGGTGTATCCGACGGGGCTCGTCACGCGCGAGCGCACGTTCGTCAACGTGGATTACCAGGCGGAACCGGATGGCGCGGTGATTACGCGCGACGTCGAGCCGGGCGTCACGATGGACACGCGGTGGAACGGATCCGTCCAGCTCCGCTACATCGACAACCGGACGCGCGCCGGCGAATCGGGGCCGGTCATCGGCCGAAAGCAGTTCGGATACTATGCGCAGTTCAGCCCGTCGCGCACGCTGTCGCTCGTCGCGATCAACGGCACGCTCGGCCAGGACATCGATTTCGACAACGCGCGCCCGGCGCATGGCAGCACGATCAACGCCAACGCGACGCTGCAGGTCAGCGATCATCTGGCGATCGATCTCGTCGACAACGTGCGGCGCGTCGATGTCGGTCCGTCACGCGACCGGCTGTTCACGCAGACGGTCGAGCGGGTTAAGGGCACGTACACGTTTACCGCACGGATGTTCGTCCGCGTGATCGCGCAGTATGTCGGCACGACGCGCGACCCGTCGCTGTATCTCTCGAGTGTCGATCAGCGGTCGGGGACATTCGGCGGATCGGCGTTGTTCGCGTACAAAATCAACTGGCAGTCGGTGATGTTCGTCGGATACGGCGACGACCGCGAGTTGTCGGATCTGAGACGCCTGGAGCAGCAGGATCGCCAGTTCTTCGTCAAGCTGTCGTACGCCTTTCAGCGCTAGCTCTTGACTGTCAAGATGAAGCGGCGTATCGTTCGGATCCGTGGGCGATTCGAACACTGACGTCATCCAGGGGACGCTCGATCTCCTCATCCTGAAAACTCTCAGCCTCGAGCCGATGCACGGCTTCGGGATTACGCGCCGCGTCGAGCAGATTTCGCGCGGCGTGTTCAAAGTGAATCCCGGATCGCTGATGGTCGCGCTCCAGCGCCTCGAACGCGCCGGCTACGTAAACGCCGAGTGGACGCAGACCGAAAACTCGCGTCGCGCGCGGATCTACTCGTTGACGAGATCCGGCCGCAAACAGCTCGACGAGGAGACCGCCGACTGGAACCGCCGCGCCGCCGCCATCGCGCGGCTGCTGAAGGCGGAGGGGTAGCGCCATGTCGATATGGCGGCAGCTCACCCGCGGCGCTCGCGCGATCGTCCGGGCGCCGCAGGCCGATCGCGAGCTCGACGAGGAACTGCGTCAATACGAGGACGAGGCGGCCGCCGAGTACGAAGGGAAGGGGTTGTCGCCCGACGCCGCGCGCCGGGCCGCGCGGCTCGACGTCGGCAGCCATCTCGCGACACGCGAAGCCGTGCGCGAGTCGGCGTGGGAGTCGGTGGTGATGACAGTGCTCCGCGATCTGCGATACGCGGCGCGGCGGCTTCGTCGCGCGCCTGGGTTCACGATCATCAGCGCCCTGACGCTGGCGCTCGGCATCGGCGCGACGACAGCGATCTTCAGCGCCGTCAATCCGATCCTGTTCGCGCCGCTCCCATACCCGGGCGCCTCGCGCGTCGTCTCGATCTGGGATGCACGCACCGAAACCACGCCGGTCGCGGTCACCTTCGGTACGTTTCGCGAGCTCGCCGAACGCGCACACAGCTTCGACGCGCTGTCGGCGTTCAAACCGTGGCAGCCGGCGCTGACTGGCGACGCGCGTGCCGAGCGGCTCGACGGCCAGCGCGTCAGCGCGGGCTACTTCCGCGCGCTCGGCATTGCCCCGGTTCTCGGCCGCGACTTCGATGCGCGCGACGATGTCGTCAACGGGCCGAACGTCGCGATCATCACGGCCGGTCTGTGGCGGCGGCGATTCGGCGGCGACCCGAGTGTCGTCGGCAAAGCGGCGACGCTCAGCGGAGGCCTGTTCACGATCGTCGGCGTGCTGCCGCCGGGGTTCGACGACGTGCTGGCGCCGACGGCGGAGATTTACGCGCCGCTGCAGTACGACGCGTCCCTGCCGAGCGACGGACGTGAGTGGGGACACCACCTGCGCATGATCGGCCGTGTCCACGACGGGCTGTCGATCGACACGGCGCGCAACGAGCTGATCGCGATCGCGGCCCATCCCGTCGTCGAGTTTCGCCGCGCCCCGTGGGCCGGCCTCGAGAACGGACTCATTGTGAACTCGCTGCAGCGCGATGTGTCGCGGAGCGTCCGGCCCGCGCTGCTGGCGATCTTCGGCGCTGTGCTGCTGCTGCTCCTGATTGCGGTGGTGAACGTCACGAACTTGATGCTCGCACGCGGCGCCGAGCGGCGCGGCGAGTTCGCGATGCGCGCCGCGCTTGGCGCAGGCCGATCGCGCATCGTCCGGCAGTTGCTCATCGAAAGTCTGCTCCTGGCAACGGTCGGCGGCGCTGCCGGCGTCGCGGTCGCCGCCGGCGGTGTCCGTGCGGTCGTGGCGCTGACGCCGCCGGGGCTTCCGCGCGCCGCTGCGATCGGTGTCGACGGCGCGGTGCTGCTGTTTGCGCTTGCCGTGACGGTGACGATCGGCGTGGTGGTCGGCGTCGTGCCCGCGTTTCAGGTGTCGCGCGATCTCGTCGTCGGCTTGCGTGAGCACTCGTCGCGCGTCACCGGCGGGCACCGGTTCGTTCGCCGCGCGCTCGTCGTCGCGGAAGTGGCGTTGGCGATCGTGCTCCTCGTGGGCGCCGGCCTGCTCCTGCGAAGCATGCAGCATCTCTTCGCGATCGCTCCTGGGTTCGATCCGTCGCAGGTGTTGACCATGCAGGTGCAGATCGCGGCTACGAAGTACCGCGGCCCAGACGCCGCGTCACGGTTCTTCGCTGCCGCGCTCGAACGCGTCACGGCCGTGCCCGGCGTGACGGCGGCCGCGTGGACGAGTCAACTGCCGCTCAGCGGCGACTTCGACAAGTACGGCGCGTTCTTCGAGTCGAGCCCCAACGAGCTTCGTGCCGACGATCAAAGCGCATTGCGCTATGCCGTCACGTCGCGCTACTTCGACGTAATGCACGTCCCGCTCAGGCGAGGACGCCTGCTCGACGACCGCGACGCGCAGCCGAACGTCCCGGTCGCGGTGCTGTTGAGCGAGTCGCTCGCGCGTCGCGCGTTTCCCGGCGGAAACGCGATCGGCCAGCACATGCACCTCGGCGCCACCAATGGACCCTGGTTTACCGTCGTTGGCGTCGTCGGCGACGTGAAGCAGGCATCGCTCGCGATCAACGAACCCGACGCGGTGTACGTGCCGGCGGCGCGATGGGAGTATCCGGACTACGTTCGGTCGCTCGTCGTGCGCACGCGCGTGGATCCCTCGTCGCTCGCCGCGTCGATCAAGGCGGCGATCTGGTCGCTCGATCCCGACGAGCCCATCGTTCGCGTGGCTGCGTACGATGATCTCGTGACGCGGTCCGAGGCGCAACGGCGGTTCGCACTGCTGCTGTTCGAGGCGTTCGCGGTCGTGGCGGTCACGCTGGCGGCGATCGGCATCTACGGCGTGCTGTCGGGCGCGGTCGGGGAGCGAACGCGCGAGATCGGCGTGCGGACGGCGCTCGGGGCCTCGCGCGGCGACGTCATGGGCCTGATCGTCGGCCAGGGACTCGCGCTCGCGGTCGCGGGTGTCGGAATCGGCCTGGCGATCGCCGCCGTCGCGAGCCGCGTGATCGCGACGTTGCTGTTTGGTGTCTCACCGCTCGACCCGGCCACGTACGCGGTCGTCGCGGTGGCGCTGATCGTCATCGCGAGCGTGGCGTGCCTGCTGCCGGCGCTGCGTGCCGCGCGCATCGATCCGATCGAGACCCTTCGTGTTTGACACGAATTTAAACAATATGTATAAATTCGTGTGTGACCAGTCACGATTACCGGCGCGCGCTTGAATCGGCGATCCGGGAGTACGAGGAACTCGGCGCCAAGCGCCGCGACATCGATCAGCGCCTCGCCGAACTGGCGCAGTCGATCGGCACGCTCTCGAAACTGCTCGGCCTGACGCCGACGGTGCCGCTCGGTTTGACCGACGCCATCCGCATGATCGTGCGCGGAAGCGGCGTGCCGATGACGCCGGTCGAAGTGCGCGACCGGCTGCACGGTATTGGCTTCGACGTCTCGAAGTACACCAACGATCTCGCCGCCGTCCACACGATCCTCAAACGCCTCAACGATTCCGGGGAACTGCGCTTCATCCCGCGCGAAGGGGGGAAGCACCAATACGCCTGGAATCGCGGTGTCGTCGCGATCGCGTTGTCCAAAGACATCGTGCAGGCCATGTACGAAAACGCCGCCGAGCGGGAAGCGGCTGCCGCCACCGAGGAGCCCGAACCATCGAAGCGCGGCGCGAAGCGTGGCGCGCCGCATGCGAGGAAACGATGACGGATCTGGAACAACGACGAAGGTTCTACGCGGAGGAACTCGATGCCGTCTGCGCGTTCCGATCGCCGTCGCTCGTCGAGGCGTTCGCCGCGGTGCCGCGCGAACGGTATCTGCCGCCGGGGCCGTGGGACGTGCTGAGCGTCGCCGACTACACACCGGTCGCGGTGCCGCCGCCGAGGAAAACGCCTGATGCCAATCCGACGCGCGTGTATCACAACATCGGGATCGCGATCGACGCCGAACGACGGCTGTTCAACGGTCACCCGGGAACGCTGGCAAGCTGGATCGACGCACTGGAACTGAAGGCGGGCGGCCGCGTCCTGCACATCGGCGCCGGCCTTGGTTACTACACCGCAATCATGGGCGCCGTCGTGGGCCCTGGCGGCCATGTCACCGCGATCGAAGTGGACGATGCGCTGGCGGCGTCGGCGCGCGCCAACCTCGCGGGGATGCCGTGGATCGACGTGCGCCTCGGCGATGGCCGCGAGGGGATCGACGGTCGCGTCGACGCCATCCTCGTCAATGCGGGCGTGACGCACGCGCGCGACGAATGGCTCGATGCGCTCGCCGTCGGCGGCCGCATGATGCTGCCGATCACGCTCGCGATGCCGTCCTCCGGCACCATCAGCAAAGGGTTCATGATGCTCGTCACGCGGACCGGCGAAACCGAGTACGCGGTGCGAACCGTGACGATCGTGGCGATCTATTCCGCGGTCGGTTTGCGCGACGAGGCGCTGAACGCCGCGCTGGCCGACTCGATGAAGAAGTCGCCGATGTTTCCGCAGGTTACGCGACTTCGGCGCGATCCCCACGATCCGTCACCGTCGTGCTGGCTCCACGGATCGACGACCTGTTTGTCCATGTAAGAATTTCGCGGCTTGTTCGGGATCTGACGCCCGGACGCTCGCGTGAAAGGCTCGCGCTACGGTTTCCTGACGCCCCGCACGGCGCTTTTTATCGGCGCGGACCTCAAAAACGGATCGGCATTACCGGAGTACGCGCGTCGAGGACTGACTAGCGGCAAGTTATTTCCACTCGCCCGTCGTGGCATCGCGCTCGCTATCTGGACGCGCATGATGTGTTGTGGCACCGCGCGCCGACTGCTCCTCCTCACGCTCCCCGTCCTCGCTGTCACACGGCCGGCGCGCGGTGCCGACACTCTCTGCGATCCGTCACAGGACAATTGCCGGACGCAGCTCCTGACGTTGATTCAAAACGAGAACGTCGGCATCGACGTCGGCTTCTGGTTCATGCAGGACTCGCGGTACGCCGACGCGATCGTCAAACGGTGGCAAGCCGGCGTGCCTGTTCGCATCCTGATCGATCCGCGGGCGAACCCTGACTATCCCGGCAACTCCACGATGATTTCGGAGTTCCAGAATGCCGGCATCCCGCTGCGGAAGCGGACGTCGAGCGGGATCCTCCACTGGAAGGTGATGTTGTTCGCGGGCCAGGAGACGGTCGAGTTCGGATCGGCCAACTACAGCCCTGACGCGTTCGTCCCGGCGACCCCGTACTCGAACTACGTGGCCGAGACCGTCTACTACACAGACGATCCCGCTGTGGTCGACAGCTTCAAGACGAAGTTCGACGATGCGTGGACCGACACATCGAGCTACGCGAACTACGCGAACGTGACGTCGCTGTCGCGCGTGTATCCCACCTACGGCGTCGACCCGGATCTCAACTTTCCGCCGTCGCAGGACTACGGCGCGCGCGCCGTCAAAGCCTACAACGCCGAAACCCGCAAGATCGACGTGATCATGTATCGCATCACGGATCGGCGTCACGTCGATGCGATGATCGACGCGCACTCGCGCGGCGTCCCGATCCGGATGATCATCGAGAACAACCAGTATCGCGACCCCGATTACTTGTGGGACGCGTGGAACGTCGATCGGATGTACGCGGCCGGCATCCCGATGCGGTGGCGTGGCCATGACGGAGAGAACCACGAGAAGCTCGTGCTGCTTTACGGTCAGATGATGTCGATCTTCGGGTCATCGAACTGGACCACCGCTTCCGCGACGTCGCAGGCCGAGCACAACTACTTCACGACGAAGCAGACGTTGTTCACCTGGTTCGTCAGCGAGTTCGAACGGATGTGGAACAACACCAACACCGCGGGCGCGACCGAAACCGTCGCGTTCGCGCCGCTGCCGCCCGACGCGCCGAAATACAAGTCGCCGTCGAACGGCGGCGCGGCGACGACGTCGACGGCGACGCTGACGTGGTACGCCGGGCCGTGGGCGCACAACTACGACATCTACTTCGGCACCTCGTCGAACCCGCCGCTCGTCGCCTCGAACGTCACTCTCGGGCCGAGTCCCGATACGAGCACGTATCAGAAGTGGACGACGCCGTCGCTCGCGGCGAACACGACTTACTACTGGAAGATCGTTTCGAAGACGATGGCCAACATGACGGCGGCCGGTCCCGTCTGGACTTTCACGACCGGATCGAGCACCGGCGGCGGCCCGACGACGTTGTCGAACGGATGGAGCAGCCAGGATGTGGGCGCGGTCGGCGTCGCCGGCTCGGCGTCGTACAGCGGCGGCTCCTTCACCGTGGCCGGGTCGGGATCCGATGTGTGGGGCACGGCGGACGAATTCCACTATGCGTACACGACGCTCAGCGGCAACGGCCAGATGGTCGCGCGCGTGGCGACGGTGGAAAACGTCAACGCGTGGACGAAGGCCGGCGTCATGATTCGCGCGACGACGTCGGCGGGGTCGGCGTACGCGTTCATGCTCGTGTCACCGGGCAAAGGATCCGCGTTCCAATACCGCACAGCCGACGGCGGCAGCGCCGCCAGCGTCGCCGGACCGGCGGTCACCGCGCCGTACTACGTCAAGGTCGTGCGCGCCGGAAACACGGTCACCGGATACGTGTCGAGCAACGGCGTCCTTTGGACGTCGGTCGGCAGCGCCACGATCAACATGGCGTCAACGGTCGACATCGGCCTCGCGGTCTGCAGTCACGATGACACCAGGACCGCGACGGCGACATTCGACAACGTGCAGTAGCGCCCCTGCACCTACAGCTCGAGGTGCAGGCGCGCCATCTGGACGAACGCCGGTCCGCGGTCGCGGTTGTAGCCGGGGTGGACGATGAACTGGGCGCCTGCTGAGGCCGACACGCCGCGCCACAGGTGCGCGGTGTAGTAGGTCTCGACGATCGACTCGCGTCCGTACGACAGCGTCCCGTCGCCGAGCAGGAAGCCCGATCCGCCCAGTCGCAGGTACTCGCGATGCGCGTCGGACAATCCGTTCGAGACGATCGCGATGCCGGCGCGATCGTCCTTTCGATGCCACGGCGAGCCTGCGACATCGCCGCCCGCCGCAAGGGTGTCGTTGACCTCGGTGTACGCGAACGATTCCGAATCGCCGCTGTTCCATCCTGCACGCGCAAAAAGGCGAACGCCCGCGTCCGGCGCGTATTCGACGTTTGCGCCGAACCCGACCTTGACGCATCCGTCCGTGCGGTGCGCGATGATGTCCGGCGTCCGATCCCGGCCGGCGGCATAAGCCGCAATCGCTTCGGAGTAACTGCCCATGTTCGCGTGGTTGTCGTAGCCGAGCAGACGCAGCGTCAGGCTGCGGCGCGGCCGCAATTCGAGTTCGACGTTCTCCCCGCGCGCGCGGCCGACATTCCAATCCAGCTCGAGACCGTTCGCAACGGTCGGCATCAAGGCTTCTGCGCCGCGGATGGACCAGCGCGGCGTGTCGTATTCGACAATGACGCCGTAGGTGTAGCCTCGCGTGTCTGCCGCGTAGTCGTACGCGCCGTTGTTGTCGACGGTCCAGTTCGTGAACTGCAGATGGCTGTCGCTGCCGACGCTGTTCACGTCGAAGAAGTCCGCGATCGATAACTTGCCCGCACGAATGTCGATGCGTCGCGTGGGCAGCGTCGGCGCGAGCGACAGCGGCGTCGCCGCCGCCTTGCTGTCGTCGGCCGACAGCGCAATGATCTTCCGCACAATCGCTCGCGCAAGATACGGCGTCGCGCCGAGCGTCGGGTTACGGACGACATCGAGATTGGTGAACCCGGCCAGGCCGAGCGCGTCACTCAGCCCCCGTCCGCCGGCGCTCTCGACGTCAACGATGGCTTCCCAGCCGTGACCGAGGCGCGCGCCCGTAAAGAGCGTCATCACGCGCGAAACGGCGTGTTCCGGCGCGGATCCAAAGCTGTTCGGACCCGAATACGGCGACGTAAACGCGGGATGCGCCTGCTCGATGATGTTGATCTGTCCCGACACCCACCAGCGATCGCTGTCGCTGATGTTCTGGGCGCGCACGGAAACGGTCGAGCAGGCGATGGCGAGACACCACGAGAGGCGACGCATCGCATCGATTGTAGTCGGCGCGATCGCGTTTACGCGTCCAGCACGTCGCGGACTTTTCGCGCCAGCACGTCAGCCGTGAACGGCTTCTGCAGGAATGCCGTCCCTGCCTCGAGGACGCCGTCGTCGACGATCGCGTCGTCGGTGTAGCCGGACATGTAGAGGACCTTCGACTCGGGGTGCAGCGAGTGCATCTCGCCGACGAGCGCGCGTCCGCTCATGTCGGGCAGCACGACGTCGGTGAACACCAAGTCGATGCGCTGCGGGTGCGCGCCGGCGTACTCGAGTGCGCCCCGCGGCGTCGGCATCGCGTGGACGGTATACCCGTGTCGCGTGAGCACGCGCGACACGAAATCGCGCACGTGATCTTCGTCTTCGACGAGCAGCACGTGCTCGGCGCCCCCACGCAGACGTTTTTCTTTGACCGGCACGGACTCGTCGGCGGCTTCGTGCGTGCAGGGCAGATAGACGCGGAACGTCGTGCCGCGGCCGACCTCGCTGTCAACCCAGATCGATCCGCCGCTCTGCTTGACGATGCCATAGACCGTCGCAAGGCCAAGGCCGGTTCCGCGGTCCTTCGGCTTCGTGGTGAAGAACGGCTCGAAGATGCGCTTCTGCGTGGCGGCGTCCATGCCGCATCCCGCATCGGTGACCGTGATTCGCACATGCGGTCCGGGGATGACCGAGGGGTGGCGGCGCGCGAACTCTTCGTCCAGCATGACATCGGCGGTTTCGATCGTCAGGCGCCCGCCCGACGGCATCGCATCGCGTGCGTTGACGGCGAGATTCAGGATCACCTGCTGCAACTGGCCGGGATCGGCCTTCACTACGCGTCGATCCACGGCCGTCGTGCACAGCTCGATCGATTCGCCGATCAGGCGGCGGAGCATCGGCGAGAGATCGCTGATGACGTCGCCCACGTGCAGCACGCGAACCGCGAGGATCTGTTTGCGAGAGAAAGCGAGCAGTTGCCTCGTCAGCGCGGCGGCCCGGTCGGCCGCGCGCAGGATCTCGTCCACGTCACCCCGGCGCGGATCGTCGGCGTCCAGCGTGTCGGCGACGAGGCCGGCAAATCCCTGAATCGCGGTGAGCAGGTTGTTGAAGTCGTGCGCGACACCGCCGGCGAGCTGCCCGATGGCTTCCATCTTCTGCGACTGCTGCAGCTGCTGCTCGAGCGATCGCCGTTCCGTGATGTCGAGTGTCACGCCGGCGCCGCGAACGGGGACGCCGTACGCGTCGTACGAGAAGTGCCCGACCGACGAGATGCGCCGCTCCGTACCGTTTGGCCACACCGTCCGATACTCGACCCGGACATCGCGATGCGTGATGAGCGCCTCGGTGATCGCACGCCGGACTTCGTCCACATCGTCGGGATGAATGCACGCGAGAAAGGCGGCTTCGGTCCGTCCGAATTCGCCGGGTGCGACACCGTGCATGGCCTCGCACGTCGGAGACCAGTACGAGACGCCGCTCACCAGATTCGATTCCCAGACGCCGACGCCGGTGGCTTCGAGGGCGAAACGCATCCGTTCCTCGGCGTCGGTCAGCGCAGCCTGTGCCCGCGCACGTTCGTCGGCCGCGAGATGGCGTTCGATGCCAAGGGCGAGCACGTGCGCGACCGACGACAGGCCGAGTGCGATCGTGTCGGAGAAGCGCTTCGGCTGGTGGACGGCGAGGACGCCGATCGCACGGCTGCCGATCACGAGCGGAACGATGATGCGCTGTGCGCCGAATGACGGCCGTCGCTCGCGCATCGCGCTCTCGGCCGCGTCGACGGGGAGGCGCGCGGCATGTCCGACAACGGCGCTGAGCGCCGCGCGGCCGGTGGCGTCGTCGACCGACCAGATCTCGGTACCGTTCGCGCCAAGGTGGGCCGCGACGATTTCCGCGCAGTGGAGCAGGCACTGCGTGTGATCGTGCGGGAGGTTCAACGCGACGGCGACATCAGCCGTCAACGCCGTAAGGGCTGTGCGTTCGGCCAGCGCCGCCTCGGCGCGGACCCGTTCGGTGACGTTGATGGCGGAGACGAGCTCCGCGCGACGTCCGGCGAACGTGAACATGTGTGACGAGATCTCGACGTTGATGATCTCGCCCGATTTGAGTCGATGCCGCCAGCCGTCCGTGCGTGCCCACGGCTCGACGCTCTCGACGAGGCTTTGCTGCAATTGCGGCACGTCCTCCGGAGGACGGATTTCGGTGAGCCGCATCTGCAGGAATTCGTCCCGTGAGTACCCGTACGCTTTTACTGCTGCCTCGTTCACCTCGAGGAATTTCAGCGTGAACCGGTCAAACACCCACATCGGATGGGGGTTCTGTTCGAACAGTTGCCGATAGCGCCCCTCGGTCTCGCGCAGTTCGAGCGTCGTCCGTTCGTTCGTGTCCGACAGCGCCGCGACCGGCTTGAAGACAAACGTCTGCGCCGCGGTGATCGCGCCAACCATCGATGCGATCGCGACGAACGCGATCAGTGCGAGGTAGCGAAAAAAGGTGCGGTCGACGTACGCGAACGCAAGGCGCGGTTCGACGCCGAGGCCCATGTACATTCCGGTCTCGGACGGCACGCCAACCGGGACGGTGACGTAGAGGCGCGCGACGCCGTCGACGCCGGTGTCCGAGCGGATATCCTCGGTCGACGCGTGTTCGAGCCGGCGCGGAATGTCGTCGTACGGAACCTGTTTGCCGATCCACGCCCGGCCGTTCGGTGCGCGGGCAAGGATGGTCCCAGAGCGATCGAACAAGGTCAGCGTCGCACCTGGCGGCAAGGGTGTGTCGTTGACGAGTTGCGTCACCGTATCCAGCTTCAGACTTGTCGCGATCACATGCGTCACGCGACCATCCGCCCCTTTGATCGGCTGTGCCACGACGATCGCGGGGTTGACAACGCCACCCTTGACCGTCGTTTGGTATTCACCTACCGTGAACGCGCCGGTCGTGACCGCGCGGATGAACCACGGACGATCTTTCACCGCGGCGGCCACGCCCGGTTCGACCGGTTGAGCGGTGCAGGTGATCGAACCGTCGCGGGCTATGACGCCAACGTTGAAGTACGAGGGGTGGTCGTCCACGACTCGCTTCAACACATCTGTGCACGCCGGCCCGTTGTTCTGCAGGGAGCCGAACTTCAGCAACGTCAGTTGCAGGCGTCGCGCACCTTGGATGTCGTCCAACTGCTCGGCGGCCGCCAGCTTGACCAGGCGCAGGCTGTCGGCGACTGCGCGTTCGTGCGCTGCTGTGCGTTCCAGCGACTGGATGTACAACGTGGCGCCGATCGCCGGAAGTGCGGCAACACTCGCGAGGATCAGCAGCCGCCTTCGCAGCCGACGACGAAAGGCGATCATGTGACCTGCGCCCAGGGATTTTCCATGTGTTGACTCAAGTCCACAGCCGACACTACTGGCCGATAAACGCGATACGCTGCGTCATGATCACGAGAATCGGCGTGGGCGCGGCGGCCCCGCGGACTGCCGGAAATCCGGCAGCAGTGCGCTGTGTTGGGCACATCGACGTCATAGAGCAAGCGGACTGCCACAAGCGGACGGTATGGAACGATGATTTGGCGTGCGCCGAGCCATCGCGCCGCCAGGAGGTGTGCGGTTCGCACACCCGCGCATGTGCGGCCGACCGCACACTCGCGATCGAGGCCGTCGGCAGAAGGGAACAATCGTGAGCGATCCGGTCACGGTGCTGGTGGTCGATGACGACGAGCGCATTCGATCGCTCGCGGAGCTGGTCCTCCGGCGGGACGGGTACATCGCCCTGGTCGCCGCGACGCCGGGCGACGCGCTGGCATTAATCCGCGCCCATCCGGAAATTCGCGTGGCGGTCATCGACGTCGTCTTGCCGGTGATGACGGGATTCGATCTCGCGACCGAGCTCCGGGCGCTCGCCCCCCACGTGCGCATCGTCTTCATGTCTGGCTTCCGATCGGATCATTTCCGGCAGCCGGTCAACGACCCGGTCGTCTCGAAGCCGTTCACGGTCGACGCGCTCCTCGAGGCGATCGCCGCCGCGCTCGCGCAGTAGCGTCCATCAGCGCCTCTGCCGTACATTTACGGGATGCCGCACCTGTTCGAGCCGCTGACGATCCGTTCGGTCACGCTGGCGCACCGCCTCGTCGTGTCACCCATGTGCCAGTACTCCAGCGTCGACGGCTTCGCCAGCGACTGGCATTTCGTCCACCTCGGTACGCGCGCCGTTGGCGGCGCGGCGCTTGTCTTTACGGAAGCGACGGCCGTGTCGCCGGAAGGACGGATCAGCCCGCAGGATCTGGGCATCTACGACGAAGGACATGTGGCCGGACTCGCGCGGATCGTGCGCTTCGTGCACGCGCAACAGGCGCTCGCCGGCATACAGTTGGCGCACGCCGGCCGAAAAGGGAGCACGCAGCGGCCGTGGGACGGGGGCGGCGCCGTCGATCGTCACCACGGCGGCTGGGAACCCATCGGTCCGACGACGGAGCCGTTCTCGCCGACTTATCCGACGCCGTGTGCGATGCCGGTCGCCGACATCGCACGGGTCGTAACCGCCTTTCGAATCGCGGCGTTGCGCGCGCTGCGCGCAGGCTTTGACGTCATCGAGATCCACGCGGCCCACGGGTACCTGCTGCATGAGTTTCTGTCGCCGCTGACCAACACACGAAGCGATGAGTACGGTGGATCGTTCGACAATCGTATTCGCGTCGTCCTCGACGTCGTCCGCGCGGTTCGCGGCGTGTGGCCGGAGCGGCTGCCGCTCTTCATGCGCGTGTCAGCGACGGACTGGAAGCCGGGCGGATGGGACGTCGCGCAGACGATCGACCTCGCGCGGCGCGTCAAAGGGCTCGGCGTCGATCTCATCGACTGTTCGTCGGGAGGACTCGTAGCGGACGCGAAGATCGCGCTCGGGCCGGGCTATCAAGTGCCGTTCGCGGAGCAGGTGCGACGCGAGGCCGGCATCCTGACCGGTGCCGTCGGCTTGATCACCGAAGCGGCACAGGCGAACGAGATCATCACGAGCGGACACGCAGATGTCGTCCTGTTGGCCCGCGAGCTGCTTCGCGATCCGTACTTTCCACTGCGCGCAGCGCGAGAACTGGGGCACACGCTGCCGTGGCCGCCGCAGTACGTACGTGCCGCGCCCCATGGCACGCCCCATAAGTAAACCGTGCGAGCGCTTCTCGTCGAAGATGACGCGACGATTGCCGATTTCGTGGCGCGCGGACTGCGCGAAGCGGGCTTTGCCGTCGATCTCGCCGCTGACGGTGAAGCGGGACTGGATCTCGCCGCGCTCGAGCCGTACGACGTCGCGATTGTCGACGTCATGCTGCCGAAACTCGACGGCCTTGCGCTGATCGAGGCGTTGCGGAAACGGCGGATCGCGACACCGGTGCTGATCCTGAGCGCGCGGCGCTCGGTCGACGATCGCGTGCGCGGCTTGCAGGCGGGCGGCGACGATTACCTGACGAAACCGTTTGCGTTCGCCGAACTCCTGGCGCGCGTGCAGGCGCTCGTGCGGCGCGCGACGCGGACGGCCGACCCGACGACGTTGACGGTCGAGGACCTGACGATCGATTTGTTGTCGAGAAAAGTGACGCGCGGTCGCACGACGGTCGATCTGCGTCCGCGTGAGTTTGCGCTGCTCGAGTACTTGATGCGCAACGCGGGCCGGGTCGTGTCGAAGACGATGATTCTGTCGCACGTGTGGGACTACAACTTCGACCCGCAGACGAACATCGTCGACGTCCTCGTCAGCCGGCTGCGCGAAAAAGTCGACAAGCCGTTCGACAAGAAGCTGCTGCACACGGTCAGAGGCGTGGGGTATGTCCTCCGCGGATAATCGAGGAACGACGTTCGGACTTCGGATCGCGCTGTGGTACGCGACGTTGTTCGTCCTCGGATCGATGGCGATCGTCTTCGTGACGTATTACCTGACGTCGCTGTCGCTCGCGCAGCGGGACCGGCAAATCATCGACGCGAAGCTCGGTGAGTACACGTCCGCGTATGCGCGCGGCGGCGTCGAAGGGCTCGCCGAGACCGTTCGAGCCGAGCAGCAGACGGCGCCCGAACGGCTGTTCGTGAGGATCATCACGCGACGGTCGGACGCCGTCGTCCTCAGCAATCCCGACGGGTGGGATCCGAACCGGCTGGAGACCGCGCAACTGCGGCTGCCGGACGGGACGGTCGTCCAGGTCGGGAAGAGCACCGAGGCGCGCGACGATCTGCTCGCGCGGTTTCGTGCGGCGCTCGGGCTCGTGACGCTGACGATCGTCTTCGTCGCGTTGACGGGCGGGTGGCTCGCCACACAAACGGCGCTCTCGCCGATCCGGCGCCTGACGCTGGCGGTGCGGCGGATCATCCGCACCGGTCGAACGGACCAGCGCGTGCCGGCAGCGGGGACGGGCGATGCGCTCGACGAGTTGACGGTGCTGTTCAACGCAATGCTCGACAGGATCGAGGGTCTCGTGTCGGCGATGCGCGGGTCGCTCGATAACGTCTCTCACGATCTGCGGACACCACTGACGCGGCTGCGCGGGGCGGCGGAGATGGCGCTCGCCGCGCCGCCCGACCTCGATCGCTATCGTGAGGCGCTCGCCGACTGCGTCGAAGAATCCGATCGCGTCCTGGTGATGCTCAACACGCTGATGGACATCTCTGAAGCCGAAAGCGGCGCAATGCAATTGCAACGTGAGCCGGTTCCGCTGACAGAAGTCGTCACCCGTGCAGTCGATCTCTACCATGATGTGGCAGAAGCCAAAGGCGTGACCTTGGTGCCAGAGGTGTCTGACACGTCCGAGGTGTCAGACACCTCTGGCACCGCGACGGTCAGCGGCGACCGGACGCGGCTCGAACAGGTCGCGGCGAACCTGATCGACAACGCGGTCAAATACACGCCGAGTGGCGGACGCGTGGACGTCACCATCCGGCGCGAGCAGGACCGCGCGATCCTCGAGGTCCGCGATACCGGTATCGGAATTCCCGCCGACGAGGTTCCCCGGATTTGGGATCGTCTCTTCCGAGGCGACACCAGCCGCACCGAACGCGGCCTTGGTCTCGGCCTGAGCCTCGTCAAAGCGATCGTCGAAGCACATGGGGGGACCGTGAGCGTCAGCAGCGCGGTCGGCAAAGGCTCCGTGTTCTCCGTGTCTCTTCCAGCCTCCAGCCTCTAGCCTCCCTCTCAAACCTTTCACCGATGTAATGCTCCTGTAACCGGCCGGAAAGGCGGTGTGCCGTCTAATCGAAAGAGAGAAAGACCAAGGAGACGGACACCATGAAGGATGAACACATCACAATCAGCAAGCGCGCGGCCCGAGGCGGGATGGCCGTGCTTGCCGCGATCCTCTTGATCAGCGGCGCCGCGTGGCGCGGACTGGCCGCTGACGAAAAGCCGGCCGCCAAGCTGGCGACCGTATCGACACCGATCCAACACGCCGTCGCCGGCGGCCGCGATTCGTACGCAGACGTCGTGGACGTTGTGGCACCGGCCGTCGTCACGATTCGGACGGAAGGCAAAGCGAAGATGTCGCCCACGCAGTTCCAGATGCCGGACGACGACTTCTTCGGGCAGTTCTTCGGCCGCGAGTTCGGCCAGCGTCGCGGCGGGCGCAACATGCAGCCGTTCAAGCAGCGCGCGCTCGGCTCCGGCGTCGTCGTGACGACGGACGGCTACATCCTGACGAACAACCACGTCGTCGACGGCGCGGATGACATCAAGGTGGAATTCACCGACGGCCGCACGCTGACCGCAAAGGTGATCGGCACCGACAAGCCGAGCGACCTCGCGCTCGTCAAAGTGAACGGCACTGATTTCAAACCGATCGCGATCGGCAACTCCGACACCGTCAAAGTCGGCGACGTCGTCCTCGCTGTCGGCAACCCGCTCGGCGTGGGCGAGACGGTGACGATGGGCATCATCAGCGCGAAGAATCGATCCACGAGCGTGGGTGATGGCAGCTACGAAGACTTCCTGCAGACGGACGCGCCGATCAACCACGGCAACTCGGGCGGTGCGCTCGTCAGCACGAAAGGCGAACTCGTCGGCATCAACTCGCAGATCCTGTCGAGCAACGACGGCAATATCGGGATCGGCTTTGCGATTCCGGCCAACATGGCGAAGAACGTCATGGAACAACTGCGGACCAAAGGTAAGGTCACGCGCGCGCAACTCGGCGTGACGGTGCAGACGGTTTCGTCGGATATGGCGGCGAGCCTCGGGCTGAAGCAGTCCAACGGCGTCATCATCAGCTCGGTGAAGTCGGGCAGCGCCGGCGATCGTGCCGGCCTGAAGCAGGGCGACGTCATCACGGCGTTCGACGGACAGCCGGTGCACGACATGAACACGCTGCGTAACCGCGTGGCGGCGTCGGGACCCGGATCGAACGCGGACCTGACGATCGTGCGTGACGGCAGCGAAAAGCACGTCACCGTCAAGCTGGAGGAACTCGACGCGACGGCGGTCGCGCGCAATGGGCGCGACGGTGACTCCGACAGCAACGGCGACAAGGCGGCGCTCGGCGTCGCGGTCCAACCGAGCGACAAGGGTCTCGTCATCGAAGACGTGGATCCGAACGGTCGCGCGGCTGACGCCGGCCTCCAGCAGGGCGACATCATCAAGTCAGTGAACCGCCAGCCGGTGAAGAGCGTCGACGACCTGCGCACCGCGCTCAAGAAGACGACCGACAAACCGGCGCTTCTCTTGATCCAACGTCAGGACGCGCAGATCTTCGTGACGGTTCGGCCGGCGAATGGTTAAGGGCTAAGGGCTCATGGCTGATGCACGTACATCCATCAGCCTTCAGCCATGAGCCATCAGCCATCTTCACCCGCCAGCAATCGCTCCCAGCACAATGAACGGCTCGGCGCCGGTTGCGATCGCATCGGGCAACGGTTCGTCGGGCGATTGGTGGGACAAATCCTGCTCGCACGCGAAGAACCGCAGGAACGGCCGGCGTTGTTTGGTGACGTGATCGCGAATCGTCCCCTCCAGCGCCGGATACTGCATTTCGAGCGCATCGAGGACCGCTCGCTGCGTGACCTGCCCAGACACCTCGATGTGCACTTCCTCGCCAACGCGCGCGAGCGTCCGGAGATGCTGCGGAAGCTCGACCCGAATCATCATCGCAGCGTCTGAACCTCCACCGACAACACGGCTGGCAGATCGTGCACGATCGCCTTCCACGTATCGCCGCCGTCGGGTGATGCGTACACCTGACCGCCGGTCGTGCCGAAGTAGACGCCGCACTTGTCGAGCCCATCGACCGCCATCGCATCGCGCAGGACGTTGACGTAGCAGTCCTTCTGCGGCAGCCCTTTCGTCATCGGCTCCCACTCGTGGCCGCCGCTCTTGCTGCGATAAACGCGCAGCGCACCCTCTGGCGGGAAATGTTCCGAGTCGCTTTTGATTGGCACGACATAGATCGTGTCAGGCTCGTTGGTGTTGACGTCGATGACGAAGCCGAAATCGGTCGGCAGGTTGCCGCTGATCTTCGTCCATTCGTCGCCCGCGTTGTCCGTTCGCATGACGTCCCAGTGCTTCTGCATGAACAGCGTGTTTGGACGCGACCGATGCTGGGCGATGCGGTGGACGCAGTGACCGACTTCGGCGGTCGGATTCGGCAGGTACTTCGAGTACAGCCCCTTGGTGATCGGCTTCCAGCTCTTGCCGCCATCAGCGGTGCGAAATGCGCCCGCCGCGGAAATCGCGATGAACATCCGATCGTGATTGTCTGGATCGAGCAGGATCGTGTGCAGACACAATCCGCCGGCGCCCGGCTGCCATTTGGATCCGGTCTCGCTGTTGCGCAAGCCGGGCAATTCGCTCCAGGTCCGGCCGCCGTCCGTGCTTTTGAAAATCGCTGCGTCCTCGACACCGGCGTACACCGTGTCCGGATCGGTGAGTGACGGCTCGAGATGCCACACCCGTTTGAACTCCCACGGATGTGGCGTACCGTCGTACCACTGATGCGTCCCCGTCGGGCCGTCGTACACGAACTTGTTCCCGATGACTTCCCACGTCTTGCCGCCGTCGCTCGACCGCTGCATTGTCTGGCCGAACCAGCCGCTCGACTGCGACGCGTAGATCCGATTCGGATCGACCGGCGATCCTTTCAGGTGATACATCTCCCAGCCGCCGAAATGCGGTCCCGCGACGTCCCACGTGTCGCGTTTGCCGTCGGACGTCAGGATGAACGCGCCTTTCTTCGTTCCCACGAGCACACGTACACCACTCATCGCAGCACTCCTCCGCGGGTTAGACGAACAGGGAAGGCTGAAATCGACATCAGGTGCAGTTGGCAGTTTCAGTATTCCGCAAACGCGTCGTCGGGGTAGCAGTAGAGCCAGCGTTCGCCCCGTTCGGCCGAGGCAATCACCGGATGATGGGTCGCCCGCGCGTGTTTGCTGGCGTGCTGATTCGGCGACGAGTCGCAGCAGAGCGTCCGTCCGCAGGACTGACAGGTCCGCAAATGCACCCATTCGGCGCCGATCTTGACGCATTCTTCGCATTCACGCGCCTTGGCCGTTTTGACATCTTCAATGGCCGCGATGTGCGAGCATGTAGCTTCCATGGCCCTCCAATTATGACCGAGGATCGCTGGCCGCCCCTGCCGTACGACGCGTGGCGAGACACATACGCCACGCTCCATATGTGGATGCAGATCGCCGGCAAAGTGACGCTGGCGCTCGCGCCGCCCGTGAATCACTCCTGGGCGATCGCAATGCACCTGACGCCACGCGGTCTCTCGACGCCGCTCCTGTCGCACGGCGATCGCACGTTCGCCATCGAGTTCGATTTTCTCGCGCACCGGTTGATCATCGAAGTCTCCGACGGGCAGCGGTGGACGATGGCGCTGCGGCCGATGTCGGTTGCGGAATTTCACCGTGATGTCATGCAGGCGCTCCGCGACTTGGCGCTGCCGGTCAAAATCTGGCCGATGCCTGTGGAAGTTCCCGATCCAATCCGCTTCGAACTCGACACGCAGCACCACTCGTACGATCCCGAATACGCGAACCGGTTCTGGCGCATTCTGGTGCAGGTTGGGCGCGTCCTCGGGCCGACGCGCTGCAACTTCGTCGGCAAATGCAGCCCGCTGAACTTCTTCTGGGGCGCGATGGATCTCGCGCTGACGAAGTTCTCGGGCCGGCCCGCGCCTCCGCGCGACGGTCCGTACTTCATGCAGGAGGCGTACTCGCACGAAGTCATCAGCCACGGCTTCTGGCCCGGGAGCGGATTCGTGCTCGAGCCGGCGTTCTACGCCTATGCGGCTCCGGAACCGCCAGGTCTGAAAGAGGCGCGGATTCGACCCGATGCCGCGTACTACCATCGCGACTTCGGCGAGTTCATCCTGCCGTACGAGGCAGTGCGAACGGCCGCGTCACCAGACGAGGCGATCCGGCAGTTCGTTGCGAGCACGTACGACGCCGCGGCGACGCTCGCGCGGTGGGATCGCGCGACGCTCGAACGTCAGCGGCCGAGCAGCTCGCTGACCGGCTGAAGCGGCTCGATGTGATCCGAGGCGGCCTTGATCGCCACCATGATCGGGATGGCGAGCAGCAGGCCCCACATGTCCCACATCCACCCCCAGAACAACACGGACGCGAACACCGCGACCGTGTTGATCTCGCCCGCGCGGCTCGTCAGCCACGGCGTAATGAGATTGCCCTCGAGGACGGCGACCGCCGTGGCCGCCGTCCACGCGATGACCGTCGGCGTCAGCGCGTGAAACTGCAGAAACGCCGCGCCGGAGATTAACGCGACGGCGACCGACGGCCCGACAAACGGCAGGACATTCAATACGCCGGCGACAATGCCCCAGACGACCGCGTGATGTACGCCGACGAACGCGAGCGCGACACCGGTCGCCGCGGCGACGATCGCGCTGATCGCCAATCGCGCCACCAAGTATCGCTGGATCTGACGATCGATCGCGCGGATCACTTCTGCTGTCAGCTTGCGCCGCGCGAACGTGTCGCCACCGAGTGTGATCAGCTTCTGCTTGAACAGGTCGCCGGTGCAGAGCAGCAGGAACGTCAGGAATGACACGCCAAGCAGCTTGCCGCTCGCGGCGACCGTCGCGACGCCCGCGTCGAACGCATACGCACGAACATCGAACCGATGCGCGACGGGTGCGACCCGAACGACGCCCTCGTCCGGCGGCGGCGGTGGTTGTCCGGCGGTCTGCTCGATTTCAGTGCCTGCGCGCTGCAATCGCTCGAAGACGGTCGGTCCGGTGGACGAGTGCGCCTGCGCGACTGTCTGCTGCACGTTCCGGACAGCGCTCGGGAGATCCGATACAAACGCGTTGAATTCGACAACGGTCCTGCGTGCGACTGTGCCCAGCATCACGGCGATGACAGAAAAGGTGACGGCGACGGCGAGAATCCGAGGCAGCCGGGCACGCATCAGGAGCTCGACCGCCGGCTCGAGCGCATATGCGAGCAGCACGCTCAGCAGCGCGGGAACGAACAGCATCGCGCCCACGTGCAAGAGGTAAACGCTCGCGGTCGCGGCGATGACTACGATGGCTGCGGTCCGAATCGTCACGCATCAGCTGGCATCTTCAATTCGTGTACCATCGACGTTTGTGGATTTGCGACTCACAGGGAAAGTAGCAATGGTCGGCGGCGCCAGCAAAGGGCTGGGCTTCGCCGTGGCGCGCGCGCTTGCCGCCGAAGGTGCGTTCGTGGCGATTGCGTCGCGCGACGCCGCGGCGATCCAAGCAGCGGCGGACACGATTCGGCGCGAAACGGGATCGCGGGCTCTCGCGGTACCCGCCGACTTGAGCCGCGCCGACGCGATCGAGCAGTGGCACGCCGCCACGCTCGCCGAATTCGGCGGTGTCGACTGCGTGTTCTGCAACACCGGCGGACCGCCGGCCGGCGCAGCCATGTCCTTCGATGATGCAGGCTGGCAAGCGGCCTTCGATCTTCTGTTGATGAGCGTCGTCCGTACCGTGCGCCTCACGGTGCCGTCGATGGAGCGGCGCGGCGGCGGCGCGATCCTCGTCGGCACGTCTTCGTCGGTGAAGGAACCCATCGCACACCTCGCGCTGTCCAACGTGCTGCGTGCCGGCGTCAACGCGCTGGTCAAGACGCTGTCGCTCGAACTGGCGTCGAAACATATCCGCGTCAACAACCTGATCCCAGGCCGCATCGCGACGGACCGGCTGCGTCACCTCGACGAAGTCAGCGCGAAGCGCGAAGGGGTCACCGTCGAGGAACATGCCGCGCGTGCTGCGGCGACCGTACCGCTCGGCCGCTACGGCGATCCCGCCGAATTCGGGCGCATGGGCGCGTTCCTGCTCTCCGACGCCGCCTCGTACATCACGGGTGCGGCGATCCAGGTCGATGGCGGATTGATTAAAGGCGTCTTGTGAGCATTGCGCGAAAAATGCTGTTGGCGATGTCGACGAACGCGTGGCTGCGCGAGCGCGCCACGAAGACCGCGTTCGTGCGGCGATCGGTGTCGAAGTTCATGCCGGGCGAGCGCCTCGAAGACGCAATGGGCGCGGCATCCAAACAGCAAGCCGCCGGCGTCGGCACCATCTTCACGAAGCTCGGCGAAAACGTGACGAGCGCGGCGGAAGCCGAAGAGGTCACGCAGCATTACCTGATGGTGATGGACAAGGTCCAGGCGTCGGGATTGCGCGCGCAGATTTCGGTGAAGCCGACGCAGCTCGGACTCGATCTCGACAAGGAGATGTGCTTCAAAAATCTGGCGCGGCTGATCGAACGCGCGGAGACGCGCGATAATTTCGTCTGGATCGACATGGAGAGCTCGCCGTATGTCGATCCGACGATTGATCTGTTTCGCCGCGCGCGCGCCACGAGCCCGCGAGTCGGCATCGCGCTTCAGGCGTATCTGTATCGGACGGAAAAGGACATCGAGACGCTGCTGCCACTCGGCTGCGCGATCCGGCTGGTCAAAGGCGCCTATCTCGAGCCGGCGGACGTGGCATTTCCGAAGAAGGCCGACGTCGACGAGAACTACTACAAGCTTGCGACGCGCATGCTGAAAGACGACGCGCAGAAGTACGGAACGCTGCTGCACATCGCCACGCACGATCCGCGCATCGCCGATCGCATGAAGACGTTCACGTGGCAGTTCAAGGTGCCGAAGTCGTTCTACGAGTACGCAATGTTGTACGGAATCCAGACCGGCTTGCAGCAGCGTCTCGTCCACTCGGGCGAACCGTTGCGCGTGTTGATCGCCTACGGTGATTACTGGTTCCCGTGGTACATGCGACGATTGGCGGAACGCCCAGCGAACGTGTGGTTCGTCGTCAAAAATATTCTTGGATGAACATGAAGAAGATTCTCGCTGCTTCGGTGATCGCCGTGATGGGCGCGACGTTGATCGCGCAGCGTCGCGGGAATTTCGGCAACGGACCGCAGGAAGCGTTGTCGTTCCGGTTCGTCGGCCCTGTCGTCGGCAACCGGATCGCGTCGGTCGCGGGTGTTGCCGGCGATCCCTTCACGTATTACGCGGGCGCGGCGTCAGGCGGCGTGTGGAAGACGACGGACGGCGGCATTCGATGGAATCCCGTGTCCGACTCGATGCCCGTCGCCGCGATTGGCGCGCTGGCGGTCGCACCGTCGGATGCCAACGTCGTGTGGGCGGGGACCGGCGAAGCGTGGGCGATTCGCGACAGCGACGTAATCGGCGACGGCATCTACAAGTCGACCGACGCCGGTCGCACGTGGACGCACTCCGGCCTCGACGACACCGGCCGCATCGGCCGCATCATCGTTCATCCAACGGACCCGAACATCGTCTACGCGTGCGCGATCGGACGTATCACCGGGAAGCAGCAAGAGCGTGGCGTGTTCAAGACGACCGACGGCGGTCAACACTGGGACCGCGTGCTCTTCGTCGACGAGAACACCGGCTGTTCGGGCTTGTCGATGGACGCGAAGAATCCGCGCACGCTGATCGCCGGCACGTGGCAGGTTGAAATGCATCCGTGGGCCGAGCTGAGCGGCGGGGCCGGAAGCGGCCTCTACAAATCGACGGATGGTGGGTCGACGTGGACTCGGATCGAGGCGAGCGGCTTGCCGAAGCCGCCGCTCGGAAAGATCGACATCGCGATCGCGCCGAGCGATTCGAATCGCGTCTACGCGCTGATTCAAACCGCGGATCAAGGCTCGGTGTGGCGATCGGACGACGCCGGCGCGACCTGGCGCGTCGTGAACTGGTCGCGCGGCTTGATCGGCCGCGCCGGGTATTACATCCGGCTCGCCGTCAATCCGGCGAACGCCGACGAGATCCTCGTGTCGAACAGCTCGTTCTGGCAGTCCATCGACGGCGGCAAGACGTTC
>DASREL010000127.1:0-4073 GCA_035652075.1 Vicinamibacterales bacterium | reverse complement strand
TTGTGGCTATGACTCGTCTGATTGCGTCCGTTTCGGTCTTCGTCCTTCTTACTTCGAACTTATCCGCCCAGACAGTTCCCGCCGACACGTTCGCTGGACTCCGAGCGCGCGCCATCGGTCCCGCCGTGACGTCCGGTCGCGTCGTGTCGATTGCGGTCGAACCGAAAAACAAAGCGGTGATCTACGTCGGCTCCGCGTCTGGCGGCGTGTGGAAGACGGTCAACGGCGGCGCGTCGTGGACGCCGATCTTCGACAAGGAAGGATCGTTCTCGATCGGCTGGGTGACGATCGATCCGAAACGGCCGAACATCGTGTGGGTCGGGACCGGCGAGCGCAACTCGCAGCGCTCGGTCGCATACGGCGACGGCGTCTACAAGAGCGAAGACGGCGGCCACTCGTGGACCAACGTCGGCCTCAAAACCTCCGAACACATCGGACGCGTCGTCATCAACCCGAACGATCCGGACACCGTGTACGTCGCGGCGCAGGGGCCGTTGTGGAATGCCGGCGGCGAGCGCGGTCTCTACAAAACGACGGACGGCGGCAAGACGTGGAATCAGGTGCTGAAGATTTCGGAGCACACCGGCGTCACCGACGTCGTCCTCGATCCGCGGAATCCGGACGTCGTCATCGCCGCGTCCTATCAGCGCGAGCGTCGCTTCTACACGTTGATCGACGGCGGACCCGAGAGCGCGATCCATCGCAGCACCGACGGCGGCAAGACCTGGAAGAAAGTGACGTCCGGGCTCCCCGACGAGCAGCTGGGTCGCATCGGCCTCGCGATTTCGCCCGTCAATCCTGATGTCGTGTATGCGAACGTCGAAGCCGCGAACAGCAAGGGCGGCATCTTCCGATCGCGCGACAACGGCATCACGTGGGAGAAGCGCAACGACTTCCAGAACGGCGCGATGTACTACTGCGACATCTACGCCGATCCCGTCGACGTCGATCGCATCTACATCACCGACACGATCTTCCGCACGTCCGAGGATGGCGGCAAAACGGTGCACGCGCTCGGCGAGCGTCTGAAGCACGTCGACAACCACATCATCTGGGTCGACCCGGACAACACCGATCACATGCTCGTCGGCGACGATGGCGGGTTGTACCGATCGTACGACGGCGCGAAGACGTGGTTCTTCTTCGGCAACCTGCCGGTGTCGCAGTACTACGACGTCGACGTCGACAACGCGGCGCCGTTCTACAACGTCTACGGCGGCCTGCAGGACAACAACTCGCTCGGTGGCCCGTCGCGGACGCGATCCGCGCACGGCATCCTCAATCAGGACTGGTTCGTCACGCAAGGCGGCGACGGTTTCGTCTCGCACGTCGACCCCGACGATCCGAACGTCGTCTACGCCGAGCTGCAGCACGGCGTCATCACGCGGTACGACAAGCGGACCGGCGAGAACATCGGCATCCAGCCGCAGGAAGGGAAGGGCGGCGAACCGGCGCGCTGGAATTGGGATTCACCGTTCATTCTGTCGCCGCACTCGCACACGCGGCTCTACATGGGCGCGCAGGTGCTGTATCGCTCCGACGATCGCGGCGACTCGTGGACGATCGTGTCGCCCGACCTGACGCGTCACATCGATCGCAACACGCTCTCGGTGATGGGACGCGTGTGGGGGCCCGACGCCGTTGCGAAGAATCAGTCGACGGCGCTCTACGGCAATATCTCGGCGATCGCCGAGAGTCCGAAGAAGGAAGGCCTGATCTACGTGGGATCAGACGATGGGCTGGTGCACGTCAGCGACAACGCGGGAAAAGACTGGCGCAAGGTCGAGCGTCTGCCTGGCGTGCCGTCCGACGCGTACATCGCCCGCATCCGCGCGTCGCAGCACGACGTCAACACTGTCTACGTCGTCATCGAGAATCATCAGAACGGCGACTTCAAGCCGTACCTGTTGAAGAGCACCGATCAGGGGTACACGTGGAAGTCGATCTCTGGCGATTTGCCGGAGCGTGGATCGACGTACGCGATCGCCGAAGATCACGTGGATCCGAATCTGCTCTTCGCCGGAACGGAGTTCGGCGCCTATTGGAGCAAGGATGGCGGACAGCACTGGGGCAAGATTGCCGGCGTGCCGACGATTGCGGTCCGCGAGATTGCGATCCAGAAACGCGAGAACGATCTCGTCCTCGGCACCTTCGGCCGCGGCATCTACATCGTCGACGACTACTCGCCGATTCGCGCGACGACGACCGCCACGGTGACGTCGGCGGCGACGCTGTATCCGGTTCGCAACGCGGTGATGTTCGTGCCGTCGATGCAATACGGGACGCCGCTCTTCCAGGGCGAGTCGTTCTACGTTGGTGAGAATCCGCCGTACGGCGCCCTGATCACCTACAACTTGAAAGATGGAATCAAGACGCTGAAAGAGAAGCGCATCGAGGCGGAAAAGGAAGCCGAGAAGGCCGGACGACCGATCACGTATCCGACCGCGGACGAATTGCGCGCCGAAGCACGTGAGGAAGCGCCGACGATCTTGTTGACGGTCACCAGCGCGTCCGGCACGCCGGTTCGCGTGTTGACCGGCCCGGTCGGCAAAGGGCTGCACCGCATCGCGTGGGACCTGCGCGCGCCGGCCCACGAGCTGCCGCCGAACCGTCCGCCGAGCGACTTCTCGGATCTCTTCAACGATCCGCTCGTCGGACCGTTCGTCCTGCCAGGCGACTACAAGGTCACGTTGTCCCAGCGCGTCGGCGGTGTCGTGACGGATCTTGGTCCAGCCGTGACGTTCAAAGTCGTGATGGATCCGCAGGAGCCGTACACCGAGGCGCAGCAAACCACGCGGTGGCAGTTCGAAGAAAAGCTCCAGGCGCTGCGTCGCGATTTGTCGGCCGCGCTCGCGACCGCCAACAGCACGAACACGCGTCTTGGGACGATGCTGAAGGCGATCGATCAGACGCCGGCGGCGCCGCGGACGCTGGGCGACCGCGTCCGCGCGATGCAGCGGACGCTCGACGGCATCCTGGTCGCGCTGCGCGGCGACCGCGCGCTCGCGTCACGCAACGAAGCGACGCCGACAGCGATCTCGGAACGCGTCAACACGATCAGCGGCGAGTTGAACAAAACGCTGTCGCCGCCCACCGGCACGCACCAGCAGCAGTATCAGATTGCGCTGGACCTGTTTGGTCCGCAGCGCACGGCGCTCACGCAGTTGGTCGACACCGACATCCCAGCCGTCGAGCGCGAACTGCAGCGGCTGGGCGCGCCGTACGTGGGCAGGTAGGGGCAGGAAAGGCGGGAAGGGCGGGAAAGGCGGGAAAGGCGGGAAGGGCAGGAGAGGTGGGCAGGGGAGGACACGGAGTCTTTCCCTCCTGCCCTTCCTGCCCCTCCCGCCCGTCCTGCCCCACCTGCCTTATGATCGTCGAGTGGACGAACGCGATTTTTTCAACAGCCGCAACGACACGCGCACCGACAAGCTGATCTGTCCGCGGTGCAAGCGGACGAACGACTATCAGATGCGCTGGGTCGTGCGCACGCGCAAGGATCGGATCCCCAACGGCGCCGACGCGCGCGACCGCGCGCTGTTCGAGAAGCTGCGCGACTACATGATCCGCATAGACGACTCGGTCACCTGCAAGACATGCGGCAAGAAGTTCGACATCCCGTCACAGCACTCGATGGTGTTTTTGGAGAAGGGCGGCGTCCCGCCCGCGGCGGCAAGCGGCGCCGACGATCTCGACGAAGACTCGCGTTTCAATCGATAGGGTGCCTGGGGTGCCTGGGGTGCCTGGGGTGCCTGGGGTGCGTAAGGTGCCTACTGTGCCGGGCCTGCCAGGACGTAGTGTCCGGCTTAGACGGACGTTCCGATCTATTGGATCGAACATGAGTGATCGCGTCCATCTCGTGCCTCAAGCGACTCGCGTTCGATCCGGAACTGTTCGTACCCAACTCGCGGCTGTTTACGACCAATCCGGAATTGTTTGCGGCGAGCGATTCGCGATTACTCGCGACCGATCCGAAACTGTTCTTGGCTCACTCGTGACTGTTTACGACGACCTGGTGCGAGAAATCTGCTGAACGGCGATTGCTCGAGACCAATACGGACTTACTCACGGTCTGA
>DASREL010000126.1:0-19018 GCA_035652075.1 Vicinamibacterales bacterium | reverse complement strand
GACTGCGTGCTGATGCCGAAGTACATCGTGCCGTTGACGCTGGTCGTCCCGCCTGCGGGGATCGACGGTAGCTGAATCACGATGCCGTTGCTGTCGCTGCTGAACAACGACACCGGGTTGCGCGCCTGCACCGCGCTCGAGACCGTGGTGAGCGTACACCCCGATGACGGGCATGCGTAGTAGAAGCCAGGATTCGAGTTCGTGACGCGCTCGCACGATCCGCCGCAGTCCTCGTTGTACTGACCGACGCCGAGGATGCCGTTCGCGCCGAGGTCGGCGACCGTGTTCTCCGCGGCGCCGGTGCTCGAACACTGCTGCGGAATGCTGTTCGCGAACGCGCTCTCGCCGATCACCTGGATCGGCACGTTCGAGGCTTTCTTGGTGCCGAGCAGCACATCGGCGGTCCGCAGCGGTCCCCACGTGAAGCCGTCCTGGAACTGCGCGCACTCGACGATCGGCGCGCCGCCGGACGTCGTCTGCTGCGGGAGCGAGAGGTTCACGACGCTTGATACCAGCCGCAGGCCGACCGATCCGGTGTCGACCAGCACGTTGCCGATCGTCTGGCACGACGACGATCCGGGCACGCATACCTGCACGCTCGTGAACAGGCCGTTGATGTAATCGTTGTTCGGCCCAGCGCTCACCGTGACGGCGAGGGTGTTGTTGATCGTGGTTGACGGTGACGGCGTGATCGTCGATCCGCCGCCGCTGCTCGTCGAGCCGCCGCATTGTGGGGTGACTTGCGCGATGAGCAGCGCGAGCAGGAACAGTCTCGGCACGGTGACCTACTTGATCGAGGCGCGCTCAACGCCGTTCGGCACGAGGCGCGTTGCGTAGGCGCGTCCGGTGAAATAGCGCGTGTGGCCCGCCACCTGGACGACGAGTTCGCCGGTGTCGATGGCGATCGGCCCGTGCGCGCGACGCGCGGTGCGCACACGCGCCGCCTCGCGCTGATACGTGTCGAAGTAGCTGCCGAGCACCTGCCGCAGGTCCGGCAGGAACGGCCCGTCCCACGCGACGGCGAACACCTTGCCCGACAGCGGCGACACATACTCGCGAATCATCGTCCCCGTCGCGGACTGCATTTCGTGGACGGTGAAGGTATCGGTGCTCGTAATCCGGAGGAGCGCGCCCTGCGTATGCACGCGATCGGCTGTGATGGACGAGGCATCGCCGCCCAGCTCGGCAAACGCCGGCGTCGCGAACGCGAGCACGCACAACAACGTCGCGAATCGTGTCATCAGTGCCAGAATAACAGCACCCATGCGGGTCTGTCTCGCGACCGTCCATCACAATCCGAGCTTTACGCCGCTGGCCCTGCTGTACCTCAAGGCGTATCTCGTCGAGCACGACGGCGTCGCGGCCGATGCGATCACGGTTTTGGAATTCACGCCTGATGACAAGACTGAGACAATCGCCGACCGGATCCTCGCAACTCAGCCGGACATCGTCGGACTCTCGTGCTACGTCTGGAATATCCGGACGCTGACGGCTGCGGCCACGCTGATCAAAGATCGCGACGCGTCGATTCAGATCGTCGTCGGTGGTCCCGAGGTTGGGCCGGTCGCGAAGGATGTGTTCGCGCGGACGCGCGCGTTCGACGTCATCGTCACCAGCGAAGGCGAGATCCCGTTGTCCCGGCTCGTTGCGGCGCGACGCGAACATGCGCCGCTCGAGACGGTGGACGGCATCGTGTTCCGCCGCGGCGACGAAATCGTCGCCACCGCGGACGCGGCGATCGTGCAGGACCTCAATCAGTTGCCGTCGCCGCATCGGCCAGGCTACATGGACGGCCACACGAGCACGCGGATCGTCTGCCTCGAAACGCAGCGCGGCTGCGTGTTCCGCTGCAACTTCTGCTTCTACAACAAAGACTTCTCGATCCGGAATCGCCGCTTCGATCTCGATCGCGTGAAGCACGAGATCGCGTACTGGCTCGAGCGCGACGTCGAGTGGATCTACCTGATGGATCCGATCTTCAACCTCAACGCCGAACGCGCCAAAGAGATCTGCCGCTTCGTCATCGAGCACAACCATCGGCGCATCAAGTTCCACTCCGAAGTCTGGGCCGAGTTTTTCGACGACGAGCTCGCGCGGCTGATGAAGGAGGCGAACTTCCAGTTCCTCGAAGTCGGGTTGCAGTCCACCGACGACACGGCGCTCGCCACCGTCGAGCGACGGCTGAAGATGCAGAAGTTCGTCGACGGCATCGAACATCTCAAGCGATATCAGGTGCCGTTCGAAATCCAGCTGATTTACGGTCTGCCTGGCGACACGATTGCGACGTTCAAGAAATCCCTGAACTTCGCGGCGTCGCTGAACACGAAATGGCTCGCGGTCTTTCCGCTGCAGGTGCTGCCGGGGACCGAGCTGTGGCACAAAGCCGGAACGCTGCAGATTGATTTCGAGCGCGAGCCGCCGTACGCGCTGCGGTCGCACTACTCGATGACCGAAGCGGACATGGCGTACGGCCATCGCGTCATCAAAGCGCTGCAGCTCCTCGGCGATTCGCGGACGCTGCGCTTCCTCGCGAAGGAACGCGGCATCACGTTCGCGGAGATCGTCGACGAGTGGATGGAGTGGTGCGAGCAGCAGCAGGCGTTCGCGCCGCCGGATCCGAACCCGAAGCAATTCGTGGCGGAGTATTGCGACCGCAACGGCATCCCGCCCGCGTTCTTTCAACACTTCGCGTCATGGGAGTTCAGCGGTTGAGGGTGGGGGCAGGCCTGAAGGCCTGCGCTACAACCGTCCGCGCCGGGCGTTGTAGCCGGCTGTCGTAGCCGGGCGTTGTAGCCGGCTGTCGTAGCGCAGCCCTTTAGGGCTGCTCAGGTGTCACCGATGATCCGATCACTACTCGTTGCCGCTCTGCTCCTTCTCCAACCGCCGCCGCACACGGCCGAACATCACGAGTTCGTCATCAACAATTTCAAGACCGAGAGCGGCGTCACGCTGCCGCAGGCGAAGATCGTCTACGGCCCGTACGGCAAGCTGAACGCCGCGCACGACAATGCGATCCTCCTGCCGTCGCATTACATGGCCAATCATCACGGGTACGACTGGCTCGTCGGCACGCCGCCCGATCGCGCGCTCGATCCGTCGAAGTACTTCCTCGTGATGACCGAGATGTTCGGCAACGGCCAGACCTCATCGCCGAGCAACACACCGGAACCGTTCCACGGACCGCGCTTCCCCGTCACCACGATTCGCGACAACGTCGAAGCGGTGCACAAACTGCTCGTCGACGAACTGAAGGTTACGCATCTCAAAGCGGTCATCGGGTTCTCGATGGGCGCCGAGCAGGCGTTTCAATGGGCCGTCAGTTACCCCGACTTCGCCGATCGCATCGTCGCAACCTCGGGCACCGCGCGCGCGTGGCCGCACGGCATCGTGCGCCTCGAATCACAGATCACCGCGTTGACGACGGATCCCGCGTTCAACAACGGCGACTACAAAGAGGAACCGCGCAAGGGGATCGAAGCGTACGGGATGGTGTGGCTGCCGTGGCTGTATTCGCAGGAATGGTGGCGTCAGGAGTTGTGGAAGACGAACGCGCCGAATCGCACGCTCGAGCAGGAGCTCGAGCAGCGGCGCAAGACGTTCTTCGCCAACGCCGACGCGAACGATCTAATCCTGCAGGCGCGCGCATGGCAGCGCCATGATGTGGGGACCACGCCGGGGTTCAACGGCGATACGCAGAAAGCGCTGCGGTCGATCAGGGTGCCGGTGCTTTACATGCCGTCGGCAACGGACCTCTATTTCCCGGTGACCGACGCGAAATTCGAAGCGCAGTTCATCCAGAACGTCACCTTCACGCCGATTCCCTCGCTCTGGGGGCACCCGGCCGGCGCCGGCGGCAACCCCGCCGACCGCAAGTTCCTGAACGACAAGATCGCGGCATTTCTGGGCATGTAGCGCAGCCCTTCAGGGCTGCTTGCGGGCAGGCCTACAGGCCTGCGCTACAACCCGCTGCGTTACAATGACGGGCATGCGCATCAGGCTTGGATTCTCTTTCGCGCTGGTCCTGGCGACCGGCCTTGCGGCACAGGCGCCGAAGCCTGCTGCACCGAAACCCGCGGCGCCGGCACATCCGGACTTGAGCGGCACGTACGACGTGTCGACGATGACGCCGGTCGAACGGCTGCCGGGCGTCAAGTCGCTGACCTTCACGAAGGAAGAAGCGGACGCGGCGGAAAAGTACGAAGCGAACCGCCAGAAGCAGAATGACGCCGCGCTCGATCCGAACCGCGGCGCGCCGCCGGTCGGCGGCGAACGCATGGCGCGAGGCGCGTCGTATCAGGAGCAGATCGAAAACTTCGCCGGCGGCCCCGTCGGCGGCTACAACCACTTCTGGCTCGACGAGGGTCGCAACTACGCGACGATCGACGGCCAGAAGCGCAGCTCGATCATCATCGATCCGCCGGACGGTCACGCGCCGCCGATGAAGCCGGAAGCGGTAAAGCGCAACGCGGAGCTCGCGAAGCGTCAGGTCGCGCCGGGCGCGGCGGAAGGCGATACGTCAGGACCGCCCGGAGCGTTCGACGATCCGGAACAGCGTCCGCTCGCCGAGCGCTGCCTGCTCGGCTTCAGCTCGACGTCTGGTCCGCCGGCGCTGCCGAATTACTTCTACAACAACCTGCACCAGATCGTGCAGACGCGCGACAGCATCATGATCCTCACCGAAATGGTGCACGACGCGCGCGTGGTCCGCATGAACACGACGCAGCACCTGCCGAAGACGATCCGCAAGTGGATGGGTGATTCGATCGGCCACTGGGAAGGCGACACGCTCGTCATCGACACGACGAACTTCACGACGAAGACGCAGTTCCGCGGCGCGAGCGAAGACATGCACGTCGTCGAACGCATCACGCGGATGCCGGACGGCAACCTCCGCTATCGCTTCACGGTGGACGATCCGTCGACGTGGGATCGTCCGTGGACCGGCGAGTATCCGTGGGTCAAGTCGAGCGACAAGATCTACGAGTACGCGTGCCACGAAGGCAACCACTCGCTGACGAACATGATGCACGGCGCGCGCGTGGCGGAAGAAGAGGCTGCGAAAGCTAAAACGAAAAAGTAAGAAGTACGAAGTACGAAGATCCTTCTGTTCGGAGCAACCGGGATGGTCGGGCAAGGCGTTCTTCGCGAATGCCTGCTCGACCCTGACGTCAGCGAAGTCCTCTCCGTCGGCCGCAGCAAGACCGGCCAGCAGCATCCCAAACTCAAAGAAGTCGTGCTGAAAGACGTCGCCGACCTGTCATCTATCGAATCCCAGATCGACGACATCGACGCGTGCTTCTTCTGCCTCGGCGTGTCGTCGGTTGGGATGAGCGAAGCGGACTACACACGGCTGACGCACGACCTGACGGTCTCTGTCGCGACGACAGTCGCACGACGCACCTCGCACACCGCACCTCGCACGACGTTCATCTACGTTTCCGGTGCGGGAACGGACGGGCGCGCGATGTGGGCGAGGGTCAAACGCAAGACCGAAATCGCGCTGACGCAATTGCCCTTCAAACAGGCGATCGCGTTTCGGCCGGCTTACATCCAGCCGATGCATGGCATCCGTTCGAAGACCGCGTGGTACAACGCCGTCTACGCCGTGATGGGATGGATGTATCCCCTGCTCCGTCTCGCCACGAAGTACGTGACGACGACGGAGCAGATGGGGAAGGCGATGATCGCGGTCGCGAAGCACGGGGCGGCGAAACCAATCCTCGAGAACGCCGACATCAACGCCGCCGCGTAATGCGCAGCCTGCGCTACTTCACTCGGCCTGCGCTACTTTAGGGCTCGATACGGCGCGAAGTCGTCCCAGATTCGTTGAATCACTTTCGGATCGACCGTCAAGGTGTCCGCCTTCGCCGGTTCCTTCAGTGAGTACAGCATCAATTTGACGCTGCTGCAGGACGGGCCGAGCGCTCCCGGATCGAAGACGTACAGTCCCTCGTCGATCGCCTCGGTGTCCGAGACGGGCCGCTCGATCGTGAACGGATGGATCGGCGTGACCTCAACGTCGCCGCAGTACCCGCGCAGGCGTGAGAAGCCGGACGTGAACCGCTTGATCGCCGGAATCGCGAGCCCCTGCGTCATCGCGGCGCCGCGGGCGACCTTCGTCCAGAACCCTTCGACCATTTTCGGCGTCACGCGGACGAGCAGCACCGGCGGCGTGCCGGCGACGTACTCGGACCAGTTGCCGAAATCGCCGCGAGCGTCGCGGGTCTGCAGCGGCGTCAGGAAGAACACGTCGAACGACGCTGACGCCGCTTGATACGGATTCAGCGTGCCCACGCGCCGCTGCACCGCATCTTTCAACACCTCGTCCGGAATCGTCCGCGCCGGTTCGACCGGAAGGTGCGTGCCGTTGGGCGCCGGAGTCGCCTTGATCTTCTCGCGCGCCGCCGCGGCGACCGCGCACAGATCGTCCAGGCGGATCACGCGGAAGCTCACGCGCGTCGATTCCGCCACGTCGGCGACGGTGAGTCCGACAAGGCCGTCGGCCGCGAAGACCGGTCCGCCTACGCTGCCCGGCGACAGAGAAAAGTCGGAGTCGACGTCATGGGCCGCGACGCGGGCCGCGGTCGCCGACGCCGTGCTTCGCGGCTGAAAGAGCGGAGCGTCGATCGTGAACAGCTTCTGTCCGCTGACGACCGTCGGTTGCTGCGCCGGTGCGCACGCGAACGGAACGGGCGGCATCGACGCCACCGCTGCCGGATCGATCCGCAGCACAGCCACCGCTCGCGCCGAATCGGCGACGACGACGGCGCCCGCGACCTTGATCGTCGGCGTCACCTGGACGTCGAGCGATCGGGCGGTTCCCACCACTCGCGCGCTCGTCGCGATGAGACCATCGGCGCCGATCACGAATCCGGATGCGCGTGCGGTTGGCGTCCAGAGCGTCACGACGCTCGCCTGCCACGGCGCCACGACCATCGACGCGTCCACTTCGGCGGGCGCCACAGCCGGTGTGCCCGGCGCGGCCATCGTGATCTCGGCGTTGTCGGTGGTCAACCGCAACACGGCGTCGCGGCCGGCTGAGATGTCGATGATCTGCGTCCAGCCGTACGCTTTGCCGTTGAACGCGACCGGCATATCGGATTCGACCGTGTAGTTCCCAGGACGCAAGCGCACGTCAGCCGTGCCGTCCCCTTTCGTCGTCACACGCCGTGGCGACGACGTCGCGGGGTTGTCGCTGATGAGCAGCGCGTGTCGCGGCACCGGCATCGGCTTGCCAGCAGCGTCGGTCAAGACGACGGTGATGTGCAGGACGCTCGGTTCCTGTCCGGCGACCGGACGCGACATGACGGCGAACAGTGTCGCGACGATCAGGAGCACGCGGCTCATGAGCGCGATCGTACCAGTTCCGGAGTTGCGTTTCGCGAAAAGGGAAAGGTATTCGCGTCCGGGTCCCGACATCGCATGATTTCGGCCGCCGGATCGTGGCGTGTGCATTGCTCGGGTCGCCGTCATGTTTCACCGCGCCACTCGTCTGCTCCTCTTCGCGTGCCTCGCCGCTGCGCTCAGCGTTATCCACGTCTCGCCTGCCGCCGCGCAGGCGGCGCCGCCCGCACCATGGACCGGCGCCGACATCGGGTCGGTCGGCCTCGCCGGTTCGGCGACCGTCGACTCGAGCGGGACCTTTACCGTGACGGGATCCGGCGCCGACATCTGGGGATCAGCTGATCAGTTCCACTTCGAGTACGTCGAGCTGCCGTACGACGGTTACATCGAGGCGCGCATCACAGGCGTCGAGGGGACGCAGGCGTGGGCCAAGGCCGGCGTGATGATCCGGAAATCGCTGGCGCCGAATTCCGCGCACTACTCGTTCTTCGTCACGCCAGGCAACGGCGCCGTGCACCAGTTCCGCATGAAGGACGGCGGAGCGTCTACGAATTGGGCGCTCTCGAACTGGGGGATCAACGGCGCGCCGGTGTACGTGCGCATGTGGCGTCAGAGCGAATTCGTCAGCATGTCGGTCTCCGGCGACGGTCAGAACTGGATCGGCGTGCCTGGCGACGATTGGGGGATGGGCACGGTGTACGTCGGACTCGCGGTCACGTCGCACACGAACACGCAGCGCGCGACCGGCACGATCGACCACATCAACGTCGTCGTCGGACCGCCAAATCAGCCGTCGCAGGTGGCGATCACGCAGCCGGCGGACGGACAGGTGTTCAATTCGCCGGCGAGTGTCCCTTTCACGATCACCGCGTCGGATCCGGATTACGGCATCAAGGAAGTGAACATCGAGATGCTGTTCGGTGACCAATGGTCGGTCGAGCAGACGTTCTACACGTCGGATGGCTATCGATCGCCGTACACCGGCCAACTGCGGCAGCTGTACACCGGCACGTACCACATCCGCTCGCGCGTCGTCGACAACCAGAACGGGATCACGTACTCGGATCCGGTCTCCTTCACGGTGACCGATGGCTCGCTGTCGGGTCAGTGGCAGGACGCGGATATCGGCGCGACCGGCGCGACGGGCAGCTTCGCGGACGGCGATCCGATCGTCGTCAAGGGCGCGGGCGCCGATATCTGGGGCACCGCGGACGCGTTCCACTACGCGTATCAGCAGGTCACCGGTGATTGGGAGACGGTCGTCCGCATCGGCAGCATAGACAACGTGCAGGCGTGGACGAAGGCCGGCATCATGTTCCGCGAATCGTTGTCACCGGGATCGAAGCACGTCTCGTGGTTCGCGACGGCGCAAAAAGGACTCGCGATGCAAACGCGTCGCGCCGACGGCGGCGTCTCGTACAACACCTCTGGACCGATCGCGTACGCGCCGATCTGGCTGCGCCTCGTGCGTCGCGGCAATACGTTCTCCGCGTATTACCGGTACCTCGGTGATCAGGGATGGCAGCTCGTCGCGACCGACAGCAGCGTCACACTGCCCGACACCGTGTATGTCGGAATGGCGGTGACGAGCCATCAGGCCGGCACGTTGGCGACGGCGACGTTCGACAGCGTGCAGTCAGCGTCCGTGTCGTGGACGAGCACCGACGTCGGATCGGTCGGCGCCGCGGGCAGCGTCGCGGATCATGGATCGTCGGTATCGGTCGACGGATCGGGCGCCGACATCTGGGGCACCGCCGACGCGTTCCAGTTCTATCACCGCGGCTGGATGGGCGACGGCGCGATCGTCGCGCGCGTGCGCAGCCTCGAGAACACGAACGCGTGGGCGAAAGCGGGCGTGATGTTCCGCGAGTCGGTGTCGGCCTCGTCGAAGCAGGTCTCGATCTTCGTGACGCCAGGCAAAGGCATCGCGATGCAATATCGGCTGGCGACCGGCGGTCAGAGCTACAACGCCGTCCTCACGTCGGGCACGATCCCGAAGTGGGTGCGCTTGATTCGCCACGGCGATCAGTTCGTCGGCGGCGTGTCGGACGATGGGTTGCACTGGACCGATCTGGCGACGATGACCGTGTCGATGAACGCGGCGGTGGAGACGGGCCTTGCGGTGACGAGCCACGCCGCCGGCACGTTGGCGACGGCGGTGTTCGACAGCCCGAGCGTCGAGCGGTAACGGAAGGGGCGGTTACTCGCCGGCTTCGGCCTTCTGACGCTCGCGCTGCTTTCGCGCGATCCGGCTGTGGCGCCAGGGAGCGATCAGCTCCCAGACGACGAACCCAGCGATCAGGACGCCGACGAGTTCGAGCAGGATCGTGCTCATTCGATAGCCTTACTCTACCCGCTTCGGCATGTCCGGCGCACGCTGGCTTGCGCGGAACTCGATGACTCTCGCCTCAGCCAGACCGCGTTTACAGAACGGATCGTCGCGCATCAGCGCTTCGATCTGCTCGCGACTCTCGCCCACGGCGATGATGATTCCGCCGTCGCGCGGGATCTTGCGTCCGGAGACGAGGAACGTGCCCGCGTCGTAATGCTTTTGCAGGAACGCGACGTGCGGCTTCATCGCCGCATCGATCGCGGCGAGCGGAGCCGTGTATGTCAGCTCGATGACGAACATTTCGGTCCACTCTAGTCGATTCCCATACCTCCTCTCCGGCTCATCCCGACAGCCACCAATAACCACGCGACCGTGAGCGCCGCGAAGCCGACCAGGACCGGCACGAGCGATTCTGCCGTCCCCGCCGCCATCACACGGTATCGGTCGGGCGTCGCGTCGCGCGTCCAGACGAGGCTCAGCACGTTGATGCCCCCGAGCACCATGCCGGCAATGGCCGCAAACAACGCCGCCAGGGACAGCGGCCGCATCAGCGCGAGGTTCCGTTCCGTGGGACGAACGACGTACACGAGGGACATCACGAGCGGCACGAGGCCGACGACGAGCGAGAGCAGCGCGAAGATACTGGCGTGTTGGAGGGTGGTCATGTGGATGTATAACGCGTTCGGACGACGGGCGTGACAGGCGTCACGAGATCGTCCGTCGTGCGTTATGACAGATGTGGAGCGGGAAACCGAGCTCGCGCTGGTCGAGCGTCTTCGGCAGGGTGATGCCGAGGCCTTCGACGAGGCCTACACCGCGTTCAACACACGCCTGTTTACGTTCCTGCTGCGTCTGTCCCGGCGTCGCGATGTGGCCGAGGATCTCGTCGAGGAAACGTGGCTGCGTTTCGTCAAACATGCGCGGCGCCTGCGGCCCGACACCAGGCTCGGCCCCTGGCTGTTCACCGTCGCGCGCAACCTCCACGTCAGCTTCACGCGGGCGCGGGTGCTGGAAGATTCGGCGACCGCGAGTCTGTTCGCGCTCTGGCCGTTCGGCGTCGAGCAACCGTCGCCCTTCGAAGCGACTGCGGGCAGCGAACTCGAGCGCCGCGTCGAACGCGCCCTGGCGGCGTTGCCGTCCGCGTCGCGCGAAGTGCTGCTGCTCGTCGGCGTCGCCGGCCTGAGTCACTCGGATGCCGCTGATGTCTGCGGCATCACACCCGAAGCGTTACGCCAACGTCTCCATCGCGCACGTAATCAACTTCACGACGAGGTATCGCACCATGTCCGACGCGTTAATGCAGTTGCTCGCAGACCTGCCGACAGCGGAGCCTGATCGCACGCGCGCAGAGCGAGTCAGAGCACAATGCCGCAGACGACTCGAACCTCGCCAGCCGCGACCGGCGCCGGCGTTCGCGTCCACGTCGGCGTGGCGCTTATTCGTCGCCGGACTGGGCGCCGCGTATTTCGTTGGCGCGATACTAGAGGCGGTGCGGGTGTTCGGCTTGTCCTAACGAACGATCAACCGCAGCGTCACGGATGCCATCTGACCGTCCGACAACGTGATTCGTGACGCGCGCGGTACGAGCGACTCGAGAAACGACGGGTTCAGAACGTCGCCCGCGCCGCCGGGCGCGAGCCCCCGCAACCAGTCGACGGCGACGACGTAGTACTCACCCGGCGGCAGATCGGTGACCGCGAACGTTCCATCTGGACCTGGCCTGCTGAAGTTGATGAAGCGCGTGCCTTGGTACCAGCGATCCGCATTCGCCGCGAACACGATCGCGGTGTAGTCGTCGACGCGGCGGCTGCTTTCACCCGTGACCGTCCCCGTGACCGACGCGGCGCGTTTCGTCAGGACGACCTCGACGTCCTCGATCGAGTCGTCTGAATCGAACGGCAGTGGTTCGTCTGTGATCTCGCGTCCGTTGACGCGGATCGTCTTCAGCGTCCACCCCTTCGGCGCGCGCATCAGACACAGACGTCGCGGACCGTGCAGTCCCTGCATCGCAAACGTACCGTCCGCCGCCGCATGGGCTCTGGCGGTAGGACCCATCACGGGAGCGACATCGAAATCCGACGGCACCGTTTTCAGCCAGACTTCATCGTACGACGCCGCATCGTCGCCCTCGAACGTGATGCGGCCGCTGACGCGAGCGCCGATCGTCGTCTGCATCGCGACATCGACGACGTCGACGGCGTTGAGCGTCACGAACGCTGACGCAAATTCGCCTTCTCGTCCCGCGTTGACGTCGGTGCGGCCGGCAATCGCCTGCAGGACGTACTCGCCTGGCGGCAGCCGCGGTGTTTCGAATCGACCGTTGGCGTCGGCTGCAATCAGTTTCGGATCCGATCCCGTTCCGCCTGACCGCTGGCTTGTCCCGACGAGAATCCGCGCGGCGAGTGGCTTGCCGTCCGAACCCCTGACGGTTCCTCGAATCGTCGCGCCGGTTCCTCTCACCAGCACGATGTTCACGTCGTCGATCTCTCCACCGGCGGCGATCTGCACGAACTGCGCGTCCGCAGGACGATCGCGACCGGGGAAATACGTCGTCCCGTACCCTGACGGCAGGATCAGCGACGGGATGTTCAGCACGTCCGAGATCAGCGCCGCGACCGCATACTCGCCTGCCGGCACGCCGAAGATTCGATAGCGGCCGCGATCGTCCGTCGTCTGCGCGCCGAAGCCAGGGACGCCAATCAGCTGCCGCCGTCCTGCAGCGAACAGCACCTCTGCTAGTTGCACGCGAAGGCCGCTGACCGGATCGCCGTTCTCGTCGACGACGCGTCCAGCGATCGCGCCGCCTTGTTGCAGCGTGATGTCGATGTTCTCCACAGCGTCTGTGCCGACCGCGATCGTCTTGCCTCGCTCGAACGTGCGCGACTGTCCGTACTGCGTCGCGAGAAACGGCGGCTTCGCGGAGGACACAAGATATTCGCCGGCAGTGAGGTTGGCGAATTGATACGCGCCAGACCGATCGGTGAGGACGGAGCGTGACGCCGGAATGCCTCGTCCGACGATCTGCACGCGCGCTCGGGAGACGGGACGTCCGTCCGCGGTCGTGATGCGACCGCGAATCGCAGCGCCGGTCGAACGTGCAGCACCCGCTTCAATCGCTGGACCCACTCTCGTGACGAGCGCAACATCGATCCCGCTTCGCTCGTCGCCGGCGGCGACTTCTACAGACGTCGCCGTCGTCGGCTCCCACGAAACCGCGCGTCGCCATTCGATCGGTGCGCCTGGAATCGTCGTCCCGTCGCCCGTCGTTCCGGCGACGCGGATCTCGTACTTCCCTTCGCCGAGGTCGCCGATCCGATACTGTCCGCGCTCGTCGGTCACACCGTTGCGCTGCTGCCCGCTCCGCTCCGCCGACACGGACGCGCCGACGACCGGCTCGCCGTTTTCGTCAATCACGCGACCGGAAATCGCCGCGCCTTTCGACAGTCGAATCTCGATCGTGCCGCGCGGTTCAGAAATGTCTGCGGACGTGGACGCGAATCCGGTTTTTTCGACCAGCAGCTTGCGTCCAGTGGAGGGAACATCAATCAGCTCGAACGCACCATCGGCGTTCGTGAAGACCGGTGGCAGCGACGTGCCGACGACCGACACGCGCGCGGTTCTGACAGGACTCGCGTCGCGGTCCGCTGTCGTGACGCGTCCGTCAACGACAGCGATGACCGCCGCAAGCAGGTGGATCAGCAATCGTGCAGAGTTACTTCTTCCGCTGTTGAATCTGCGCGAGGAAGAACGTCTTCAACCGTTCGTTCGTCAGGCCGAGCGCGGTCGCTTCTTCCATCGCTTTGTCGGTGTTCCATCCGTCGACGACGACGCGTTTCATGAGCCACATCCCGGCGGCTCGTCCACCGCCCGCTCAATGGATGAACGCCGGCTGGACGCCCGGCGCGGTGATCGTTTTCAGGAATGTGTCGACCGCGGCGGGATCCGGGTTCGCCGCGCTGAACGGGATGTGATAGTAGGGAATGTCGGCCGCCTTCGCCGCGGCGATGTTCCCTTCGATGTCCGCGCCTTCCTCGGTCGCGAGTCGAAGATTGATGATCGACGCGTATCCCATCTTCTTGATTTCGGGGATCGCCTTCGGCGTGATCGCACCGGCGCACGCCACCGTCGACTCGATCTTCGAGAAGTTGCGGATGCCCTCGACCTCTTGCTTCACCACTTGAGCGTTCGCTGAACCGGCCATCAGAAACGTCGCGACGGCCAGGAGACTCCTCCATCGCATGCGGTACCTCCTCGAAGCGTGCAGCTTACCATCGACACGGCAGCCCTGAAGTAGCGCAGGCCTTCAGGCCTGCTCCTCAGCAGCCCTAAAGGGCTGCGCTACTTTGCGATAGTCGGATTCACCCAGCCGTTCTTCATCACGCCGTGCGACGGACGGAAGCTCAGATAATCCACGTGATCGGGAATGTCGAACCAGCCGTGGATGACGCCCGGCGGGACGATCAACACGTCGCCCACCTTCAATTCGACCTTGCGCGACCCGACCGCCACGCCGCCGCCGCAGCCGGGGCCGTTCGGTCCGCCGTCAGGATTGTTCGTGCTGTGCCGGCCGTTGACGAGCTTTCCATCGATGAACGCGGTGCCGCTGCCCGACACGATGTAATAGCCTTCGGTTTGATTGTCGTGCGTGATGGCGCCGTGAAGCGCGTCCGCGGGCGGATTGGCCATCTGCTCGCCGCACGGCGTCGCCTGCGTCTGGGCGTTCCCGCGACCGGCGGCATTCCCTCGAGCGGCGGGAGGCTGCGCGTTGGCCTCGGCGACCGTCTGCACGTGTTGCTTCGCGCGATGGACGATGCCCAACTCCATGCTCCAGCCATCGCCGATGTCGACGACCCTTGCGTTCTCGTCACGAGTCGTCTGGTTCTGTTCCGTCGCGCTGATCTTGTCGATCTCCGCTTTCGTGATCACCGTCGCCGTCGTCGGGTTGCCCGGCCGCGGCTGCGCGTAGACCGCGAGAGGAATCAGAACCGCCGCCGCAAGCAGAACTTTCAGTGCAGTGTTCTTCATCGCTTCCCTCCTGGGAGTCGCGATAATAACGCCGATGGGCGTCAAAACCTCGAGCCAGGCCGCTTTCGCTGCGCTCTTTATCGGACTCGGGATCCAAGGACTCATCACCCGCGACTTCACCACCGTGTGGCAGCCGGTGCCGAGGACCGCGCCGCTGCGCGAAGTGCTCGTCTACGCCTGCGCGCTCCTATCGCTGACCGCAGGCGTGGGTCTGCTCGTCCGGCGAACCGCGGCCGTCGCCGCTCGTGCGTTGCTTGTCGCCCTATGCGTCTGGTTAGTCGTGTGGCGACTCCGCCCGCTCTTCACCGCGGCACTGATCGAAAGCACCTGGAGCCTTGCCGACACGCTCGTCATGACGGCCGGCGCGTGTGTGCTGTTTGCGTGGCTCGCCTCGAAGCGCGATCGCGACCTGCGCATCGCGCGCGTGCTCTACGGCCTCGGCATGATTCCGTTTGGCTACGCGCATTTCGCCAACGTCCCCGGAACCGCCGGACTGGTGCCGCACTGGCTGCCGTGGCACGTCGGCTGGGCGTACTTCACCGGCGCGACGTTCGTCGCGGCAGGTATTGCGATCCTCGTCGGCGCATTTGCGCGACTGGCGGCCGCGCTTTCTGCCGTGCAGATGGGTCTCTTCGGATTGCTGATCTGGGTGCCGATCCTCATGTCCGGTCCAACCAACGCGTTTCAGCGGATGGAATTCGCAACGACCGTCGCGCTGACGATCGCGGGATGGGTCGTCGCCGATTCGTATCGAGGTGTGTCCCTATGATGTCCGGCTTGCGGTTCGACAAAGTGGCAACGCGCGTCGTCGAGCGGTTGAAAACCGACTTGCACGATGCGGTGCCGAGCGGGACGACGGTGTTAATTACGATCACCGCGCCGATCCGGCTCGCGTCGAAGACGACCGCGGCGGTGAAGCTCAAGGCGCGCTCGATGCTGGAAGCTTCACAGAGCGATGCGCGGATGACCGTCCACGGCAACCGCATCAGGATCAGGGTCGTGCACAACGGACGGAAGCGCGCCCCGAAGGTGCTCGCCGCCGTGCACAACCCTGACGTCGACACGCGGAAACTGCTTACGGCCCTGATGCCCTGACTACGCCGCCTTCACCGGCGGCGCCGGCGCCGGTGTGTCGTCGGCGGTGCTCGGGCTGACGCGCGTCACGTGCCGCGCGCCATTCCACATCGCCAACAGTCGCGCATCGTCACCGGCGACGAGCGGGACGATGGCGTCCAGCCGTCGGACGGCGGTCAACCCGGCGTCGAGCGCGTTGTTGATGCTGATCGTCGCCGCCACATGCGTGTCGCGCGCGATCGAGTGATCGACGATCGTTCTTGCGAACGCGTCGATGTCGCCGTTGAGATCCGCGATGAACGTCGCGGGATGGCCGTGCGCGATGAACTGATCCGCCAGGCGCTTGGCGTCCTGGACGAATCCGCGCGCCGACGCGATCAGGCGCTCGTCGTTGCCTTGACGCGGCAGCCGGAACTTGTGCTCCAGCCCGGGTTTGTCGATCGCGATCGCACGGGCCGTGCGACTGAGCGTCGCCAGCGAGTCGCGCAACGTGTCCCGCGCGACGGCTCTCGAGGACGTCCCTTCGAGCTCCGCGCCGCGGCCGGAGGCCTGCTCCGCCATCTGCGCGTTGAGTTCGCCGACAGCGGTGCCGACGACGGCGAACGCGTGCGCGGCGAGACCTGGCGGCGGAAATCGCGCGGCCTGCGCGATGCCGAACTCGTTGACGCGCACGAGCATTTCGTACCACCGAATTTCCAGCCTGTTCATCTTTCCCTCCGTCCAGTACTGCGTGCTGCTTCTAAGGGGATCGACACCGGCCCGCGCAAAAAGTTTCGGCGCGTTGCACACGAAGGGCGAGAACGTGTGAATCGGCGTTGTGGTGATGTCGACGTGCGTTTCGGCGACGTTGATGGACAGTATGGCGATGTGAACCGACGCTGTCGCGATGTCGACGGACATTTCATCGCGATCGATGGGCGGTTTTCCGCCGTCGATGGACACCTGCACGCCGATCGACGCACGATTTGTCTCGATCGACGTGACATTTCGCCGTATCGATGGACGTTGTGCGCGTGTGGATTCTCTTTTCTTTCGTGTCAGTGGGAGGATAACTGCTGTATGCCGTTCAAAAGCCAGGCGCAGCGACGGAAGTTCGCGCAGCTGCTCGTGGAAGGGAAGATCTCGCAGAAAACCTACGAGGAGTGGAACCGCGAAACGGGCGGTCGGAAGTTGCCGGAACGCGTTAAACGCAAGTCCGGCACGAAGTCGAAGTCGAAACCAAAGCGGCGTCAGCGCAAATCGCGCCGGCGGTCGGGTTGATAACCCTCCGGTTAACAGGGCTATTCAGCCGGGGAGAGCGACCGGCTCTCCCCAACTCGAACCAATGTCCATGCACGAATCTCACGTGTGCTGGGCTTGTGTAGGGAGTGAATGCGGCGGTAGATTTGCGAGTTGTTTCTCGACCAGCTTCTAGCGATCGCGCAGTGCTAATGAAGGAGATCACACATGTCGGCATTCCTCGCCTTCGTGGGGTGCATCGGAACGACGGCGGCGGTTGAATCGCAGATGCCCAGCACCCGATTCGCGCACTGGATCGGCACTCTAGTATTTCTGTATACGCTCGCGCCGTTCGCACGGCTTACGTTCCTCAAGGGGCAGCAAGAGGCAGATTACTGGAAGATTGCAGTGGCAATCGCGGGGATCGGCGGCGTACTAACCTACCTGCCGAAGCCGCCGGAAGTCATCTATATCACGGCGGCGATCCTAATCGTGTCGGTTAGCGTCATCGCGGGCAAGTGGCTCAAGCGGTGGGGGTAACTGTTGCCGTTGGTCGAATTGGTCGCCCGTGAGTGACTAACTCGTTACTGGAACGCGCAGCTCTCGACTTATCTGTTTGCCAGAGGCTCGCGAAAACGAATCGTTCCAGAAGAACCGGACGCGAGGCGTGGGCCGAACGACGTTATTTTTTGTTGTCCAATTCGTCCTTGATGTGAACGGCGCAAGCTTCGGCTGTACTCTGCTTTCCGTGGAGCGAGTCCTTCTTGTTGACACTGTAAGCAAACACAATCTCTCCGGACTTGATGTGCGCGATCGAGATCGACGCCTGCTCATCTGAATGAAAACTACCCCGAAGAAGCTTCTTGGCAGCACCAGCCTTTTGTGACTCCGACGTGCCGGTGATCTCAAAGTCCGCGTCGTCTTTCGAACCCACGACCGAGAGCGGTATTTTCTTTTTGATCAGCGCCGACTTCAAATACGTATCGAAACCGTTCGGCATCTCGGCGATATAGACTTTGGCTCCTGATTTCAGCGCGACGACTGGTGACTGGCCGCTTAAACTGCCTGCAAAAGCGCTTATCACGATCAATGCGATGGCAGTGTGTCGCATCATGTCTATCGTCCTTCAATCTTTTCTTTTAGGTGTTTCGCGCAAGCCTCAGACGAACTCTGCTTGCCTTTGAATGAATTGGACTTGTTCACGTTGTAACCGAAAACGATCGTTCCGGATTTGATGTTGATGATCTTGATACTCGCCTGCTCGTTAGTACTCGTCGAACCTAGGAACGCGATTTTCGCCCAGCTCGCGCGCTCAGACTCGGTGACTCCAGAGAGCTCAAAGTCAGCCTTGGCCCGATCGGTCACTAAGACCAGAGGCACCTGCTTGCTGTGCATCGCAGCAGCTAGGTAAGTGTCATAGCCACCTTCGATTGGAGCGATGTACAGCCTTGATCCTGCCGGAATGTGCGTGTCTGTGTCAGCCGTCGCCGCCGTCTGAGCAAAGATAGCATTCGAACAGCAGAACAGCATCGCGGCGAACATCAGCGCCTTGCGCATCGCATTCTCCTGTAGACCTGTGAGGTTGTTTCGAATTGAGCTCCGGAATCCTAACACCGAAGCACTCGGCGCCGCGCGATTTCCGACACCGTCGAACGAGATGCGCAATGGGAAAGTCCGGCTAAAGCCGGACACTACGTACTGAGCGGCCCGCGAATCGACAATCAATCCGCAATCCGAAATCCTCAATCCGCAATGTCATCCGCGATCGCACACCTCGTTGATGACCGACTCGAGCTGCTGGGTGGTGAACGGTTTTGCAAGGAGCGGCGCCCCTGCTTCCCGTATCCGCTGCTGCGCCTCGGGGACCGCGGTATAGCCCGACATGAAAATGACCGGCATCGTCGGACGCGCGGTCCGTGCGGCGTCGGCGAGCTCGATGCCGTCCATGCCGGTGGCGAGGACGACGTCGGTCAGCAGCAGTTCGGGCGCGCCGGCCTGAATCAGGAGCAGCGCTTCGGTCGCGGC
>DASREL010000125.1:0-14731 GCA_035652075.1 Vicinamibacterales bacterium | reverse complement strand
GTGGTCCAGGTTGCCAGCGACCTGCCAGACCTGCGGAACATTCTTCACGGCGATCGGCACGTTCGTTCCGAACTTCGTACCGTCCCCGAGTTCGCCCAGCGCGTTATTTCCCCAACACCAGGGCTGAAGCGCGTTGTCGATCGCGCACATCGACAGCCCGCCGTTGGACACGCTCACCCACGGACCCTTCTTGACGATGGGCATGAACGCCGTTTGACTGCCGCCGACCAGACCGTTCGCGAGCTCGCCATCGTGGTTCCATCCAGTACACGAAATCGACCAGTCCTTGTACCGCATGCACGACGAATGGGCGGAGTGTGCGACGTCGGTGCCGCCGTCGGTGTTCTTGATCGCGGTCGGGTGGAATACATCCATCGGGTTGGCGCCGCCCGTCCCGATTTCGCCAAACCCGTTCTGTCCCCAGCAGTACCAGCCGGTCGCGCCAAATCCCGGCGAGGCGACGATGCATCGCTGTTCGCCGGCGCCGTTGTTCAACGGAAATCGTCCCGTGACGCCGGTGAAGTTCGGAACCTTCGTCGGCGTCGGCACATGATCGTTCGCCACAAACCCGAGCCCTGGGCCCTGATGGCCGAAACACCAGACGTTCTGATGCGTGTCCGTGACGCACGTCGATTCTTCTTGCGCGGAGATCGACACGCGCGTCAGCGGATCGATGTAGCCGACCGTCGCGGACGGACGATTGCCGTCGCGGCCCGCCGTTCCAACCGTGAAGTCGCGCAACACATCGGCGCGAAGGAATTCGCCCCGCGACGCTCGAATACCGTGGGCGCCGCCGTGCAGCACGACACGGACGACGGCCTCGTCGGTCAGCGGTTCGGAGAATACGAGCCGCATGTCGTTTTCGGTCACCGAGTGCCAGGCATGGACCGGCAACGCCCGCCCGCCGCTCATGTCGATGAGCGTCACCGTCTCGCCGGTGAAGGAGGCGGCGTCGACCGGTTGATTGAATGTGAGCGTGATCCCGTCGACCGGATCGGCGGTGATTGAGGTCACGGTGAGAAGGCCGGCAAGCGCGGCGATAGCAGTCAGCATGTCTGGTGTAAGCGCCGACGTGCACAGGCGCCCACAATCAGACGAATTTCGTAATCAGGCGTGCAGGTGGACGTGCCGCAGATTCGCGAAGTCGCGTCGGAGATCGCCGCGGACATCGGGATGCGCGATGCCGATCAGCGCGTCCGCTCGCTCACGCAGCGTTTTGCCGAACAGATCGACGGCGCCGTACTCCGTCACGATCCAATGCACGTGACCGCGCGTCGTCACGACACCGGCGCCAGGTTTGATCGTCGCCGTAATGCGTGACATCTTGCCGCCGGCGGCCATCGACGGCAGCGCGATAATCGGTTTCCCACCCTTCGACAACGCGGCGCCGCGGATGAAATCCATTTGCCCGCCGATGCCCGAATAGATCCGCGCGCCGATCGAATCGGCCACCACTTGTCCAGACAGATCGACTTCGAGCGCAGAATTGATGGCGACGACGTTGTCGTTCTTGCGAATGACCGCGGTGTCGTTCGTGTGATCGCACGGGTAAAACTCGACGAACGGATTGTCGTCGACGAAGTCGTACAGCTTCTGGGACCCGAACGCGAAGCTGGTCGCGATGCGGCCGGGATGCACCTTCTTGAATTTGTTCGTGACGATCCCGGCGTCGACGAGATCCACGATCCCGTCCGAGAACATTTCCGTGTGAACGCCAAGGTCGTACTTGTCGAACAGGCGCCGCAGCACGGCATCCGGTATCGCGCCGATTCCCATCTGCAAGGTCGCGCGATTGGGCACCAGCAGCGCCACGTGCTCGCCGATCGCTTCTTCGACGGCGGTCGGCGGCCGTTCGGTGTGCTCGAACAGTGGACGCGACGATCGCACGTAGGCGTGCAGACGAGACAGCGGCACGAGGGTGTTGCCGTGCGTCCGCGGCATCCGTTCGTTGATGTCGGCGACGACGTACGTCGCGGTTCGCGCCGCCGCGAGCGCCGTGTCGACCGACGTGCCGAGCGTGCAGTAGTCGTGCTTGTCGGGCGGCGACAACTGGAGCAGCGCGACGTCGAGGTGCAGCCGGCCAGACGAGAACAGCGCCGGAATGTCGGAGAGAAAGATCGGGATGTACTCGGCGCGGCCTTCGTCGATCGCCTGGCGGACCGGCGGCCCGGTAAACAGCGATATCGACAGAAATCGATCGCGATACTCGGGCGCGATACACGGCATCGGTCCGGTCGTGTGCAGGTGATACAGGCGTATGCCGGTGAGATCGGACCGGCGGCACAGCGCTTCGACGAGGGGCGTCGGCGTGGCCGCGGCGCCGTGCACGAACAGCGACATCCCGCTCTTGACGCAGCTGACGGCTTCGTCTGCGCCGACGGCCCGATCGGTCCACGTCATTCAATCATCGTACCGTCAAAGGGCGCGTGCGCACTCGTCGCACGCGACGTGGACCGATGTGCATGGCACGCCGTCGCCCTGCGCTTCCGCACAGCAGTGTCGGACCGCAACCGCTCGCCGCCCCGCCTCGAACGCGTCGATGTTCTGCTGCAGCAGCGCCGGCTTGTGGTGCAGCGCCTGACGGATAGCGCTGACGAACGTCTCGGCCGGAAACAGGTGCGTCGCCTCGGCGAGCGCGCCGAGCGCGACGACGTTCTTCATCATGACGTGGCCGAGGTCGTTTGCAATCGCAGTCGCCGGGACGGCCACGAGCTGGACGCCCGGCAGATCGGGCGCCATTGGCGCGACGGTACTGTCGTAGACGATGACGCCGTCTGCGGCGACCGTCGGTCCAAACTTCGCGAGGCTTGGTGCGTTGAAGGCGACGAGCACGTGTGGATGCGGCGCCGCGGGCGACAACACTTCGTGCTCGGCGATGCGCACGTCCGCGTACGACGTGCCGCCGCGCGACTCCGGCCCGTAGCTGGGAATGTGCGTCGCGTCGAAGCCTTCGTTGATCGCGGCTCTGGCGATGATCATTGCGGCCGTCTGCGCGCCATCGCCGCCTGCGCCAGCCAGTTTCAGCGCGATGTCGGATCCCCACCGCTCGCGCGGAAAGCCGCCGCAGAACCGATCGGCGCGCTCCGTGGTCGCGCCGATGAGGCCGGCCACGCGCGCCGGTTCGAAGCACGGAGCATTCGATCGCGGCCACACGTCACGCGTCGCGGTTACATCTTTTTTTACACCGAGCGGAAACGCCGGCACCATCCGTTCTTTCACCCACGTCTCCGCATCTTCCGGCGACAGCCCGAGATGCAGCGGACACTCCGACAACACCTCGACGAACGCGAACCCGCGTCCCGTGACCTGCATCGACAGCGCTTTCGTGATCGCCTTTTGCGCCTTCACGCGCTGCTTCGCGTCGAACAGCGCGACGCGTTCGACGTAGACCGGTCCATCGAGCGTGGCGATGATTTCCGACACCTGCAGCGGCGCGCCCATCGTGCGCGTGCGTCCCGCGGGGCTGGTCGCCGTCTTCTGTCCCGGCAGCGTCGTCGGTGCCATCTGACCGCCGGTCATGCCGTAGATCGCGTTGTTCACGAAGATGACCGTGATCGGTTCGCCGAGTTCGGCGGCCTGCATGATCTCGGCAAGGCCGATCGATGCGAGATCGCCGTCGCCCTGATAGCTGACCACGATCGAATCGGGACGCGCGAGCTTGACGCCGAGCGCGACTGCAGGCGCGCGACCGTGGGCGGCCTGCACGTGACCGACGTCGAGGTAGTAGTACAGAAACACGGCGCAGCCGACCGGCGAGATCGCGACGGTGCGATCCTGGGCGCCAAGTTCTTCGATCGCCTCGGCGAGGTACTTGTGGACGAGCCCGTGTCCGCAGCCGGGACAGTAGTGAGTGCTGTGGGCCTTCAGTCCTTCGCCGCCGGAGTGGCGCTCGAATGTTTCGTAGAAGAGGCTCATAGGCACCTCATCACACCGTCGACGATTTCGTCATGTGACGGCAGCATGCCGCCGAGACGATTGACGCGATCGATGCGGATCGCCGGCGCGTCCGCGTGCGACAGCGCGAGGCGGAGTTCGTCCTCGAGCTGACCGGCGCTGGCCTCGACGACGAGCAGCGCGCGTGCACGTTCGACGAGCGGCGTCAGCGCGCGGATCGGGAACGGCCACAACGTGAGCGGCCGGAAGAGCCCGGCTTTCACGCCGGCGTCGCGCAGCGCCCGCACGGCACCCTTCGCCATCCTCGAGGGCGTGTTGCACGACACGATCACGACATCCGCATCGTCGCACTCGAACACATCGGCGCGTTGTTCCGTTTCGGTCATCCATGCGTACGTCGCGAGCAGTTCCTGATTCGCGGTTTCGAGATCCGTCTCTTTCAGGTAGATCGACGAGATCAGGTTGTTGCGATGGTCCCGATCTCCGGTGACCGACCACTTCGGAGCCGCGGGGACGACGATGTGGTCGGGCAGCGTGACTTTGCCCGTCATCTGACCGAGGTAGCCGTCCGCGAGCACGATCACCGGATTGCGATATGCGAACGACAGCTCAAACGCGAGCATCGTGTGGTCGAGCATTTGTTGCGGTGTCGACGGCGCCAGCACGATCGCGTGCGTGTCGCCGTGGCCGAGTCCGCGGCACGCGAGCTTGATGTCACTCTGTGCCGGGCCGATGTTGCCGAGGCCCGGACCGCCGCGCATCACGTTCACGACCACACCCGGAACTTTCGCGCCGATCATGTACGACAGGCCCTCGAGCATCAGGCTGAAGCCTGGCGAGGACGTGAACGTCATCGAGCGCGCGCCGGCCGACCCGGCGCCGTACATCATGTTGATCGCAGCGACTTCGCTGACCGCCTGCAGGAACTCGCCGTCGAGTCGCGGCAGCAACGACGCCATCAGTTCGGCGCCTTCGGTCGAGGGCGTGATCGGGTAGCCGAAGAAGTGTCGACAACCGGCGAGGATCGCGCCGATCGCGGACGCGTACATTCCTTTGACGACGATCGGTTCGCTGGTTGGCAACCCAAGCTGCGTGTCCAGCGACGGCGACGGGATGAGTCGCTCGCGATGCGGACGTGCGACGCCCTCAGGCGTCAGGCCGAATGGTTCGGGGCACGCATCGAAGCAGAGTCCGCAGCCGGTGCACGTGTCGAGATGGAGCGTGACTGGGATCAGACCGGTTGCGTGATGAACGACGCTGCCTGCCGCGATGCAATGGTGCGCGCACGCATCGATGCATCGACCGCATCCCTTGCAGTACTCGGCCGCGAGAACCGGCCGGGGTCGTTCCGCGATCGCTGCCACGGCGTGGCCCCGGCGGGTGACCGGTGCAAGCCATTCGCCACGCGCGATTGGTGCTGTTTTCCTAGTCGGATGCGGGGAGGTGGCGAAAATCCGGCAGCGTCAGCCGCGCACGCAGTCCGCCGAGCGGCGAGTCGGTCAGCGCAATCGACCCTTGATACAGCTCTGCGAGCTCGCTGACGATGGCGAGGCCAAGGCCGGAACCCGGCGCCGCTTCGTCCGCTTTGACGCCGCGCCGCAACATCTTTTCTCTCGCCTCCGGCGGCAACCCGGGCCCATCGTCGTCGACATCGATCACGATCGATCCGTTGACGGATGACGAGAAGACGTCCACGCGCGTTCGTGCCCATTTGCATGCGTTATCGAGGAGGTTGCCGAGCATTTCATCGAGGTCTTCGCGCTGCACGCGGACCATGTGATCGGGAGCGGTGACAGCGGCGATCGTGATCCCGCGGTCATGATGCAGACGCTGGAGCGTGCGCGCGAGCGCGGCTGCCGACTCCGCAACGGCGCAATGCGCGGCCGATGGTCCGCCTGACGCTGCCGCGCGCGCGCGTGCCAGCTGCCGATCGATCTGCCGGCGCATGCGATCGATTTGATCGGTGATCGTCGCCGCGAGCTCGACGTGTCCGGCTGCTTCGGCGCGATCCGCCTCGCGCGCGAGGATCGCGAGCGGCGTCTTCAACCCGTGCGCAAGATCGCCCGCGGTGGCGATGGCGCGTCGCACGGTTTGATCGCGTTGCTCGAGCAGGGCGTTCAGGTCGTCGACGAGCGGCTGCACTTCGGCCGGATACGATCCGAGCAAGCGTTGTTCGTCGCCGCGACGGACGTCGGCAAGCCGCTGGCGCATGCGCGTCAGCGACACGATCGCGCTGCCGACGAGCATGAAGCCGCCGATCGCCGTCGCAATCGTAATCAGTCCCATCCCGTGCGCGTGCCGATGGACGCCAGTGAACCACCACAGCAAGCCGGGATATAGCGTGATGACGATCGTACTGAGGCTGAACAGGCCGACAGCCCAGAGCAGGCCGGCCACCGTTAACCGTCCGCGAACCGACCAGCCGGCGCTCATTCGGCGGATCCCAGTCGGTAGCCGAGCCCACGGACTGTTTCGATCGCTGACGGTCCGAGCTTGCGCCGCAGTCGCGCGACGAACACCTCAACCGTGTTCGAATCGCGATCGGACGCATGCGGATAAATGTGCTCGGTCAGCTCGCTTTGCGAGATCACGCGACCGCGATGGTGCATCAGGTATGCGAGCACACGGTACTCGAAGCTCGTGAGCTTGACGAGACGACCGTCAACGGTCACCTTCGCGAGGCGCGGGTCGAGGACGATTGGGCCGGCGCGGAGTTCGGTCGCCGCTTGCCCGCTCGCGCGTCGCAGCACCGCTCGCAACCGTGCGAGCACTTCCTCGATCTCGAACGGCTTCGCGACGTAGTCGTCGGCGCCGCTGTCAATCCCCTGCACTTTCTCGTGCCACGTGCCGCGCGCCGTCAGCACGATGACCGGCGTCGTCAGGCCCGACGTTCGCCACCCGCGCAAGACGGTCAATCCGTCGACGTTGGGTAGGCCGAGATCCAGCAGCACTGCGTCGTAGGTTTCGGTCCGCGCGAGAAAATCGGCGCGCTCGCCGGTTGGTGCGTGATCGACGGCGTAGCCGGCCGCGCGCAGGCGGTCCGCCAGCTGCTCGGCAATCAGCGCCTCGTCTTCGACGACCAGCACGCGCATGGGCCTTCCGTTTATAGCGCAATCGAACCTGAACGCTTGCTGAACGGCACGTTCAGGGATGATTCAGCGGTGCGTTGCTAGTGTCGTGGGACGGGTCCTTTCGGACCCGGCTGGAGGAGAGATGCACTTCATCGTAGCGGCACTACTCGCACTCGCGACGACCCCGAACGTGACCGGAACGTGGAACATGGGCCTCGATGCCGGTCACGTGATCCCGACGCCGCTCGTGCTGACGCAGGACGGCAACGCGCTGACAGGCACGATCGCGCTGCCGACGCAGGACTTCAACAAGCGCGTCGAAGTGAAACTGACGGGCGAGATCGTCGACGGCGCGTTCAAGCTGTCCGGCAACGTCGAGAACGCGAAGGAACCCACGACGATCGCGATCGAAGGCAAGATCCTCGAGGACGGCACGCTCGAAGGTCATCTCGATCTCGTTCCCGGTCACTCGAACCTGAAATGGACCGCCGAGCGCCTGAAGGAACGGAAGCAGCAGTGATCCCGCTGTCGCGACGGGCCGTGCTGCGCGGCCTCGGCGCTGCGGTCGCACTGCCGGCGCTCGACGCGATGGTGCCGTTGCGCGCGCAGGCGCCGCGGAAAAAGATCCGGCTGGTCTGCGTCGAGATGGTTCATGGCGCCGCAGGCAGCGCGCCGATCGGCATCAAGAAGAATCTGTGGGCGCCGGCGGCCACCGGCGGCGATTTCGATCTGTCGCCGACGAGCCTGCGGACCCTCGAGCCGTTTCGCGATCAGCTGACGATTGTCAGCAATTGCGACTGCGATCCGGCGGAACCGTTCACGGCAAACGAGATCGGCGGCGACCATGCGCGTTCGAGCGCCGTCTTCCTGACGCAGGCGCACCCGAAACAGACGCTGGGCGGAGACGTTCGCGCAGGGACGTCGCTCGATCAGATCTACGCGCAGCGCATCGACGGCGAGACGCCGGTCGCGTCGATGCAGCTGTGCATCGAGCCGGTGGATCAGTCCGGCGGCTGTGGATTTGGTTATTCGTGCGCGTACACCGACGCGATCAGCTGGGCGTCGCCCACGCGGGCGCTGCCGATGATCCGCAATCCGCGGATCGTGTTCGACGAGCTGTTCGGCGTGAACGGCAAGAGCCCCGAGGACCGCAGCATCCTCGACTGGGTGCTCGGCACGTCGCGACGTCTGATGAACACACTGGGCGCCGCCGATCGCGCGAAGCTCGCCGACTACATGGACAATGTCCGGGAAGTCGAGCGGCGGATCCAGACGGTGGAGAAGTTCAATCGCAGCGGGGAGCCGCGCGATCTGCCGGCCGCGCCGTCGGGCGTGCCCGATTCGTTCTCCGAGCACGTGAAGCTGATGTTCGATCTGCAGGCGCTCGCGTTCGCCTCCGACGTCACGCGCGTGTTCGCATTCAAGCTCGGTCGCGACAACTCCAATCGCGTGTATCCCGAGAGCGGCTTCAACGGCGCGTTTCACCCGACGTCACATCACAGCGGCAAGGAATCGAAGATCGTCGACTTCGCGAAGATCAACACGTATCACGTCAGCCTGATCCCGTACTTGCTGAACGCGCTGCAGCAACTGCGCGACGAGGACGGCAGCACGGTGCTCGACAACACGCTGCTGCTGTACGGGTCGGCGATGGGCGACTCGAATCAGCACAATCACAAGCGTGTGCCGTTCTTCATCGCGGGACGCGCGGGCGGCGCGCTACGCGGCGGCGTGCACGTCAGAGCGCCGAACCAGACGCCGCTGGCCGACGCGATGCTCAGTGTGCTGCATGCGCTCGGCTGCGAGGATCTCGATCGGTTTGGGGATAGCGAGAAGCCGATGGATCTGCGTGGCTGAGGACGCGCGTTTCCGGCAGCGTGCGCCGATCGACCATGCGGCCGTCTTTCATCACGGCGGCGAGTTTCCGCAGATTCTTGATGTCGGCGAGCGGGTCGGCGGATAACAGCACGAGGTCCGCCAACTTGCCCTTTTCGATCGTGCCGACGTCGTTGATCCGTCGAGCGGCGATCGCGCCGTTGCGCGTGCCGGCCGTAATCGCCTGCAGCGGCGTCATCCCGAGTTCGACGAATCCTTCGATCGCCATGATCGTCCCGATCCCGTGGTCCTGTTCCTGCGGCTTTGGCGCGCGCGACAACTCGGGCGCTGCCGCCCAATAGCTGTCCGTGCCCGGCGTGACGATCGCCCCGGCGCGAATCAGCTTCTGTGCGTTCGCACGTCGAGACTCGAGGCCGGCGCCTGTGTCGGCCTCTTCTTTTCTCCGCTCGGCCATCGTCTGCGCATGTGACAAACCGTGCGTGCGCGCCTCTTTCTCCGCCTCGTCGCGTTTCTTGAGCGCCTCGTCGCGCGACTTGATGTGGCGCTGCCACGCGGGGCCGGTGATCGTGCTCGCCAGCATCGAGCAAATGATGTTGCGTTGCTTGATCATCGCGATCATGTCGTCGGGCATGTCGCGGCCGTCGAGCAGTTCCGGATGCTGAATGCCGTCGATGCCGGCGGCGAGGGCCAGCCGCAATCCCTCGAGGCTCGTCGCGTGCGTTTCGACGAACTTGCCGCGTCGATGCGCTTCGTCGACGAGCGCCTTCTGCGCGTCGGCGGAGAAGCCGATGAACGTCGGTTCCGAGAAATGGCTCGTGCCGCCGTACTTGATGAAGTCGGGTCCCTTGTCGATGTACTTCCCGATGGCGACGCGCACTTCGTCAGGCGTCATCGCCATCAGTTCTTCGCCGGCGCCCTGAGCGATGTAGTCGTTCATCTGCTCCTGAAACAGCGTCAGCGGCGAGGTGACGCGGCTGAACGAGAACGAATACGGTCCGCTCCAGCCGACGATGTTGCCGGCGGCAAGGATGCGCGTCCCGATCTTTTCGCCGCGATTGATCATGTCGCGGACCTTGGTCAGCGGCTGCAGCGCGCCGTAGCTGTCGCGCACCGTCGTGATCCCGTAGCTCAGATCGATCTGCGCCGCTTCGAGCACGATCTCCGCATCACGTGGCTGGTAGCGGACCATCGTCTCGTAGCGATCGTTCTGTCCGCCGTAGAGCGACAGATGTACGTTCGTGTCGATCATGCCCGGGACGATCCACCGCCCGCTCGCGTCGACGCGCGCCGCGTCCGCCGGAATCGTGACGCTCGCGCGCGCACCGGCTGCGACAATTCGGCTGCCCTGGACCAGGACGACGGCATCCGCCACGGCGGGACTGCCGGTTCCGTCGATCAACGTCGCGCCGACGATCGCCGTCGTCGGGACCGATTGCGCGGACAGCGGTGCGAACAGCAGGAGCAGCGCGGCGACGACCTTTTTCATGCTGCGGATGGTACACCGTGTTACACCTACAATCATTCGCGTGCCAACTGTGATGCAGGAATCACCCGAGCACGGACTGCGCCATCAACTGACGGCCGGTCAGATGACGATGGTCGCCGTTGGCGGGTCGATCGGGACCGGGCTGCTGCTGGGATCGGCGGCCGCGATCGGCGTCGCCGGGCCCGCCGTCATCCTGACGTTTGTTTTCGCCGCGTTCGTGAGCTGGACGGTGACGGTCGCGTTAGGCGATCTCGCGAGCCGGCATCCGGCCGCGGGTTCGTTTCGTTTGTACGGTGAGCTGTATCTCAACGAGTGGGCGGGATTTCTGTCTGGCGCCGGCTATTGGGCGGCGATCGCGATTTCGATCGGCGCCGAGATGGTCGCGTCGGCGACCTACATGGCGTACTGGTTTCCGAGCGTGCCGGCGATCGCGTGGGTCGTCATCGCCTCGGTGCTGCTGCTCGGAGTCAACCTGCTCGCCGTCGGCGACTACGGCCGCTTCGAGTATTGGTTCGCCATGATCAAGGTCGTCGTGATCATCGCGTTCATCGTGCTCGGGGCCGCGCTCCTGCTGACGGGCGGAGTCGCTCCGCAATACGTCGCCCGCGGAGGATTCTTTCCGCGAGGCGCGCTCGCGCCGCTGTTGGCGCTCCCGTTTGCGCTCTACACCTTTGCCGGCGTCGAGTTCGTCGCGGTCACGAGCGGCGAGTCGCGATCGGTGGCCGACATTTCGCGCGCGACGCGCATGACGTTCGTCACGCTGACAGTCGTCTACCTCGGCGCGATTGTCGTGTTGACCGGCATCATCCCATGGGATCGCACCGGCGTCAGCGAATCACCGTTCGTCACCGTGTTTCGTCGCGTCAACATTCCCGCCGCTGGCCACTTGATGAATTTCGCGGTCTTGACGGCGGCGTTGTCCGGCGCCAACGCGGCGCTGTACTCGGCGTCGCGCACGTTGTTTTCGCTGGCGCGCCATGGGTGGGCACCGCCCCGGCTCGGATTCCTGAATCGCGCGGGGTCGCCGACCTATGCGGTGCTGGTCTCGTCGACCCCGATCATCCTCGCGCTCGTGCTCGAGCGCTGGGCGCCGGAAGCGGCGTTCGTCTCGATCCTGAACGCCGCGCTGTTCGGACTCCTGCTGTCCTGGCTCGTGACGTTAGCGGCGCACGTAAAGTCGCGCGGCGGCGCGCGCGCCGCGATCGGATCCGCAATCGGGTTCGTGTTGATCGTGCTCTGCATCGGCAAAACCTGGTGGGACTCACCGCTCAGCCTGTGGAGCGGCCTCGGCTATCTGCTCATCCTGAACGTGGTGTACCTGGCGTTGCGGAAGGTGGCTAAGGGTGCCTAGGGTGCGTAGGGTGCCTAAGGGTGCCTAGGGTGCCTGGGGTGCGTAGGGTGCCTAAGGTGCTTATGGTGCTTATGGTGCGCGATCTGGTGTTGATTCGAGATAGCGGATGAGGCCGTTCGCCGCTTTCAGTGCTTTCTTCGTCGCATGTTCCAGCGCCGCGAATTCCTCGTCAGTGATGTACCCCTGATCACGTGCTTCCTGCAGGTGGTCGAGAATCTCGACCTCGGACGCCTTGGCCATTCGCACGAACCGAGCGAAGTCCTTGTGTTTGAATCGACCGAACCCTTCGGCGATATTTCGCGTGGACGACCGTGCAGCGCGACGTACGTTTCCGTACAAGTCGAAGTCCTTCGCACGAAGAGCCGACCGCAGGAGCGGACGGAGCGCTTGCCGAAGCGCGTACGCCAGTTGCCACGCGGCAAACTCTCGATGCGACGTGAATCCGGGCACGCCGCCGCCGCACTGCAAACGCGAAACCGCGCGTTCGCGTCAGGATTTGTTAGGAATTTGAAGCGGCCGCCGGAAAAAGCGGGCAATTCCTGCCCGCGCGAACAAAGGTACTTCGGGCAATCTAAGCACCAAGGCACTCCTCGCGCGCGAAGCACTCCACGCACTCCACGCACCCCAGGCACTTCAGGTACCCTAGGTACCCTAGGCACCCTAGGCACCCTAGGCACCTTAGGCCCTTAAAAATGTCCGACGATCTCCTGAGATTCAGACGCGAGTTCCCGATCCTCGATCGCACGACGTATCTGATCAGCAACTCGCTGGGCGCGATGCCGCGTGGGGTCTACGACGCGATGCACGGCTATGCGGACACGTGGGCCACCCGCGGCGTCCGTGCCTGGGAAGAGCGGTGGTGGATGCTGGCCGCCGAAGTCGGTGACGAGATTGGCGCGATCATGAACGCGCCGAAGGCGTCGGTGTCCACCTACGGCAACGTGACGACGTGCCAGGCGGTCGTCGCCTCGTGTCTCGATTTCTCCGGACCGCGCAACAAGATCGTGTACACCGACATGAACTTTCCGTCGGTGATGTACTTCTGGGAAGCGCAGCGCGCGCGCGGCGCACGCGTGCAGATGGTGAAGAGCGACGATGGGATCACGGTGCCGACGGAGCGTCTGCTGGAGGCGATAGACGAGGAGACGGTGCTCGTGCCCGAGTCGCACGTGTTCTTCCGGAGCGCGTTCATCAACGATGCGAAAGCGATCGTCGACAAGGCCCACGCGGTCGGCGCGCTGGTGCTGCTCGATACCTTTCAATCGCTCGGCACAGTCCCTGTGGACGTACAGGCGCTCGACGTCGATTTCGTGTGCGGCGGCGTCTTGAAGTGGCTCTGCGGCGGACCGGGGACGTCGTATCTGTACGTCCGCCCCGATCTCGCGAAAACGTTGCAGCCGACCTTTACGGGTTGGTTCGCGCACGAGAATCCGTTCGGGTTCGAGATTGGTCCGAACCGCTACACGCAGGCGCCGTATCGCTTCATGAATGGGACCTCGAACATCCCGGCGCTCGAGGCCGCGCGGCCTGGCTTGAAGATCGTGCGCGAGGCCGGCGTCGATCGCATCCGCGAAAAATCGCAGCGACAGACGGCCCGCTTGATGGCGATGGCCGACGCGCGCGGCTGGCGCGTGAACTCGCCGCGCGATCCGGCGACGCGCGGCGGCACCGTGTCGATCGACATGCCGAACTCGCACGACGTCAGTCGCGAGCTGCTGAAGCGCGACATCCTCGTCGACTGGCGGCCGAAGGCCGGCGTCCGCATGTCGCCGCATTTCTACACGACCGACGCCGAACTCGACACCGCGATCGCGGCGGTCGAAGATATCCTCAGTCACGCGACATGTTGATCGCGCTTCTCGTTGCACTCGCGGCGCAGGCGCCGGCCAAGATCGATTTCGTCCGCGACGTGCAGCCCATTCTGCGCGAGCGCTGCGTCAGCTGTCACGGTCCGGATCTGCGGATGGGCGGCTTGCGACTCGATCGCCGCGCCGACGCCCTGCGCGGCGGCACGCAGACCGACATCGGTCCGGGAAACGCGGACGGCAGCCGTCTGTATCACCGCGTCGCCGGCACCGCGTTCGGCCAGCAGATGCCGCCCACCGGCGCCCTGACCGACGATCAGATCGACATCATCCGCGAATGGATCGACCAGGGCGCCGAATGGCCGGACGATGCCTCCGGCGAACCACGAACCGCCGTCGTGGATCAGAAAACGCGACAGCTGTTGACCGCGGCCTTGTACGGCACGGCGCCGTCGTTGCAGCGACTGCTCGCGACGGGCGCGAGCCCGAACGCGGCAACCGCGTTCGGCGTGACGCCCCTGATGCTGGCGGTGCCGGACATCGCGAAGATGCAGATGCTGCTCGACGCCGGCGCGGACGTGAACGCACGCTCCGACGAAGGGCGCTCGGCCCTGGCGATTGCGGCCGGGACCGTTGGCGCCGCGCCGGCCGTTCGGCTGCTGCTCGAGTACGGCGCCGACGTGACGCTCGCGCGCGCCAGCGATGCCTCGCCGATGCGCGAAGCGATGCGGGTGAACGACCGCGATATTCAGCAGGCGCTCGCGGATTACGGCGCGCTGTCACCGATCATCCGGCCAGCGACCGCGCTTGACGCGAAATCGACAGCGCCGCTCTACGATCCTGGCCGCCTGGCGGTACCGACGCCGCGCGGCGTCACCGAGGTCACTGCGGCGACCGTGCGCGCGGCGATCGAACGCAGCCTGCCGCTCCTGCAAGACACCGGGATCGCGTTCATCACCCAAACCGGCTGCGTCTCGTGTCATCACAACAGCGTCGTGTCGCTCGCGGTCTCCACGGCGCGAGCGAAAGGCTACACGGTCAACGACACGCTCGCCGAGCGTGAGCGCGCGCTGCTCGCGACGTACCTCGAGAGTTGGCGCGAGCGCGCGCTGCAGAACATCCCGATCGCCGGCGGCGCCGACACGATGAGCTATCTGCTGATCGGCTTGAGCGCCGACGGGCATCCCGGCGACGAGGCGACCGACGCGCAGGCGATCTGGATTAAACGGCATCAGATGCCGGACGGCCATTGGCCGGTGGCGTCGAACCGTCCGCCGATCGAGTGGGA
>DASREL010000124.1:0-6333 GCA_035652075.1 Vicinamibacterales bacterium | reverse complement strand
CGCGACGAGTCCCGAGAGCACGTAATCGAACATGGTCTGGCTCCTACACCCGATCGCAGGCCTTCGTCACGGCCCACAGGATCAGGAATCCGAGCGCGGCGATCGCGAGATAGAACAGGTCAAGCACGGACAGGCTCCTTGCCGCCGTGTGCGGCGGCGAACGCAACGCGGCGGCGTGCGGCCTGGTGCCGATGTCGCGGGCGCCGTCCACCTGACGTGTGGCTCATCGACACGCACCAACAGAGCCACTGTAGGTGTCGCGGCCTTAGGAAGTCATTAACCGGCCGTTAGGATTTGTGTGACGGTTCGCCAGGCACGTGCAGTCGATAGCCGACCCACGGCTCGGTGAGCAAGAAGACAGGACTGGAAGGCTTCGGTTCGATCTTCTTGCGGAGCTGATTGACGAACACACGGAGGTAGTCGACCTGATCGCCGTAGTCGGGGCCCCAGACGGCCTGCAGCAGTTCGCGATGCGACACGGTCTTGTTCGCGTGTGCGACGAGATAGCGCAACAGCTCGAATTCCTTTGGTGTCAGTCGAACGGTGCGACCCGGAGCCGTCACGTGGCGCGCGTCGAAATCGACCTCGACGGCACCGAGTGATAGCCGGCCGGTGGGTTCTTGCGCCGAGGGCGTGCGACGCAGAGCGGCGCGAATGCGCGCGAGCAGTTCGGGCGGGTTGTACGGCTTCGTGACGTAGTCGTCGGCGCCCGCGTCGAGGGCTTCCACCTTGTCGGTCTCGGTGTCGCGGACTGTCAGCATGATGATCGCCACCTCCGACTGGCGGCGAATTTCCCGGCACGCTTCCAGTCCGCTCATGCCCGGCATGTTCATGTCGAGCAGCACCAGATCGAAGCGTCCGTCGCGCAGCTTCTCGAGCGCCGTCTCGCCTTCCTTCGCATCGTCGACCTCGTACCCCTGGCCCGTCAGCGTCACCCGCATGACCCGGCGGATCTGGGGATCGTCGTCGACGACGAGGATGCGGCCGGCACTCATCGGCCGTGGTCCTTTCCGCGAGGCAGCGAAATCGTGAACGCGGTGCCCTGCTCGTCTGAACTCTCGAGCGACAGCGATCCCCCATGCGCCTGGGCGATTTGCTGGACGATCGGCAGACCCATGCCGGTGCCGGGAATGTTCCGCGCACGCGCACCCCGATAGTACCGTTCGACGACCCGCGGCCGTTCCGATTCCGGAATCGTGGATCCGGTGTTCCTGACGGTGATGTCGACGGATCCGTTCGACGTCGCGCCCACCGCGATCGTCGAACTGTGCGGCGAGTACTTCACGGCGTTGTCCACCAGCTGCCGCAGCGCGAGGGCGAGCAGCCCACGATCCGCGTCGACCGTGAAGTCCGGCGGAATCTGTCGCACGACCTGGTGCCCGTCGAGCCGGAGCTCGAATCGCCTGAGCACGCCGCGGACAATCGGCTCCAGCGCGTGGCGCTCTCGATGGACGACAAAGTCCCCCGCGTCGATTCGGAGCATCTGCACGGCATCGCTGACGAGGCTCTGCAGACTGTCCAGTTCTTCGTCCAGAATGGCGGCGAGCTCGTGGTCGCGCGGGCTGACTGTGGTGCTCGCCAGCAGATCAGCCGATGCCGCCTTCATCGACGTGAGCGGTGTCTTGAACTCGTGGGCGAGGGCGTCGAGCACCGTCGCGCGCAGTTCGCTGCTGTGGCGCGCCGCTTCCGCGCGGGCGGTCGCTTCCTCGCCGCGGGCACGTTCGAGTCCGATCGCCGCGAGGTTCGCGATTGAGTTCAGCACGGTGTCGCTGAGGTCCGCGCCGAGGAACGCGACACTCCCAACGGAGCGACCACCCAATTGAATGGCGATGACCTTCAACCCGCCCGCGTGTGTGGCTTGCACGCCGCGACGAGCCGCATCGCGCAGGATATCGTCGCGGTCGACGACTTCGAGCTGACCCGCCCACGCGACGGCGTCAGCCCGCTGATCGTACACGCCGACGGCGCGAACCCCAAAGGCTTCGGCGATGTATCGGGCGATCGCGCCCGGCAGCGCTCCGCCGCTCTCCGAGAGGAGCAGTGCTCGACTGAGCGCGTACAGGCGCTCGAGGTCGCGCTGCCGGCTCACGACTTCGATGTTCCGGGCCCGGGCGCGCCCCGAGAGCTGGCTGGCGACAATCGCGGTCGCGAGAAACGCCACGAGCGCGACCCAGTTCTGCGGATCGGCGATCGTCAGCGTCCCGACGGGTGGCAGAAAAAAGAAGTTGAAGCACAGCATCGCGGCCACCGACGCCACCGTCGACTCCGCAATGCCCCAGGCGGTCGCGATCAGCAGAATCACGACGACGTAACTCAGCGCGATCGTCGTCGGATTGACCCGAACAAGGGCGCCGTAGGCCGCCGTCAGCGCACCCACGGCCACGACTGACGCGATAATGCGACCGGCGATCCGGATGCGAATGCTCATTGCAGCTCGTCTATCGAGCGTACGCCAAACCCTGATGCCGCGCTAAGGACTTCTTGATTGACGACGGCGCAAGGGTCAGATGAACGACTCGCGGTCGTACTGTTCGACTTCTTGCCCTTCCACCAATCTGCCGACCCAGCCCGGCCCCTCGGTGGCACGGTCGTCCCGTACTACAGCGGGAACTCGGGCGCCGCGCAGACGATCAAAGAGACGACCGTGACCGATGACTGCCGGCCGGTGATGGACGGCTTCCTGATTCGCGCCGAATGGCGCAGGGATTTCTCCAGCATCCCGTTCTTCCTCACCGACACCGCCGGCGATCTGAAGACCGATCAGCAGACCGCAACACTCGGCGTCGTCTGGTGGCGGGGTGCCAGACGCGCTGTCTGGTCGCCGCAGAAATCCTCATGAACCGCTAAGGACTTCTTAATCCGGCGATCGCTACAGTCGCGGCATGGTCCCGAAGGTCCAAGTCGTGGCGACGACGTTCGAGGGCACCCGCGCGGCGCTAGTGGCGGCCGTGCCATTGGCTCGCGGGCTGGATGCCGCGCTGACGATTGTGGTGCCACGTCTCGTATCGTGTGCCGCGGAACTCGACGTGCCCGCACCAGGGGTGGCTCTGATCGCGAAGCGGTATCAGGACATCGCGCAGTTCATTGGTGCGAACGCCGAAGTCGACGTCTTCGGGTCGGTTGACGTCGACGATCTCCTGGCGCACATCTGCGCGGTCGGTGGACCGGTCGTGGTCGGCGGCCCGGTCGGCCGTTGGCTCACATCGCCTGAAGAGCGGTTCGCGAATCGTCTCGCACTCGCGGGATGTCAGGTCATGTTCGTCGCGTCGGGCGCGAACATCACCCAGCGTCGCGTCGCCGCGTGAGCGCCAGGGCAAACAGGTCTTTTCATCCCTTCAAAGGCTCGTTCGGCCGCACGAATCTTAACGCTGCTCTAAGGACTTCTTAATTGCCCGACGGATACGGTGGAGTCATGCAGACGTACAACGTGAGTGCGGCGTTCGCGCTCGCCGCTGCCCTGACGCTCGGTTCGGCAGGGATCGCTGGCGCGCAGGAACCAGCCGAGACGGACGCGGTGCCCACCGCCGCCAACACGCAACAACCAGCCGCTGCGGAGCCGGAGAAGAAGCCGGATCCATTCGCGTTTGCCGACTTCACCTGGCTGAGCGGCAACCCGCGCACGAAGGAATCGCCCATTGACACGAAAGTCTTCACGGGAGAATTCCGCGTCGATACGAACTTCACGTACAGCTTCAACAAGCCGATCGACGACACGATCGGCGGCTCGACCGAGATCTTCCGATCCGGCGAGTTCCAGGTGACGCAGCTCGGCATCGGCGGCGATTTCCACTACGACAACGTGATCGGCCGCGTGATGACGCAGCTCGGTATGTATGCCCAGACGACGCCGCGCAACGACGCGAGCCCGGGCCGCGGCCAGTGGGATCTGAACACCGCGTACCGCTACATTTCCGAGGCGTACGGCGGCTATCACTTCGACAAGATGAACGGCGTCAACGTCGAGGCCGGCATTTTCATGTCGTACATCGGACTGTGGAGCTACTACAACTTCGACAACTGGACGTATCAGCCGTCGTACGTGTCGTCGAACACCCCATGGTTCTTCAACGGCATGCGCGTGCAGATCTTTCCGAACGACAAGCTGAAGATCGAGCCGTGGCTGATCAACGGCTGGCAGTCGTACGGCAAGTTCAACCACGCGCCCGGCATGGGCGGCCAGGTGCTCTATCGCCCGAACGGCAACTGGTCGTTCGTGTTCAACAACTACTGGGGCACCGACACGCTCGGCAATCCCGATCGCAAGCGCATCCACACCGACGACAGCCTGCAGTGGAAGTACTACGACCGGCCGGACGCGCCGATCACCAAGGCCGCGATGACGTTCACCTTCGACGGCGGATGTGAATACGGCGGCGGCGTCGTGTGCCACGGCGGCGACGCGACGACGCCCTCGCAGTTCTTCCTCGGCTTCATGACGTATCAGCGGTTCTGGTTCGACAAGGACAAGCTCGCGTTCACGTTCGGCGGCGGCGCGATCAACAACCCGGGACGGTACCTGGTGTTGATGCCGCCGATCAACGGCGCGACCGCCTTCTCGGGGACGCCGTATTTCACCTACAACCCCGGCGACCCGTACAAGGCGTGGGACACGCAGACCACGTTCGACTTCATGCCGAGCCAGTTCGTCACGTTCCGAGCGGAGTACAACTACCGCCACGCAAACGTGCCGTACTTTGCCGGCGAAGGCGGCGTCACACCGCCCGGCGGCAACACGGGCGCGCCCGGTTCCGCCGTGCCCGGCTGGGCGCCGGACCTGCGCAACTCCGAGAAACGCGTGACGTTCGCGTTGCTCGTAAAGCTGTAGAATTCACGCCACATGTTTCGCGTCCGCGCGATCGCCGGTGCATTCTGTCTCGTGCCGGCGATCGCGGGCGTCGCCTGGAGCCAGGCCGCGGACGATCCTGCCGTCGCACGCGCGAAACAGGCGTTCGATCTCCTCGAGCATGACAAGGTCGACGAGGTCGTCACCCAATTCACCATACAGATGGCGGCGGCGATTGGGACCGCCCAACTTCGTACCGTCTGGGCGGCGGTCCACCGACAGGCCGGTGCGTTTCAGGCTTACGTCGATCAGCGGGTCACGACACCGGCGCCAGGCGTCACGGCGGTGGTGCTCGGCTGCCGCTTCGAGAAGGCTGTCGCCGACTTCCTCGTCGCCTTCGACAGCGACAACAAGATCGCCGGTCTGCGGATCACGCCACGAGCGGCGCCGGCAGCCCCTGCCGGACCGCCGCCATCGAGCCATTTCTCCGAAGAAGCGGTCACGGTCGGCGCGGGCGAATGGGCGCTTCCCGGAACGTTGTCGATGCCTGCGGGCGACGTCGCTGCGGCGGTGGTGCTGGTCCACGGTTCCGGCCCGAACGATCGCGACGAAACCATCGGCCCCAACAAGCCGTTCCGCGATCTCGCGTGGGGACTCGCCGAGCGCGGCATCGCGGTGCTTCGCTACGACAAACGCACGCGCGTCTACCCGGGCAAAATGGCCGGCAACCCCACGATGACGGTGCGAGAAGAGACGACGGCCGACGCGGCGCTGGCCGTCGCGCTGCTGCGCCACCACGATCGCATCGACCCGAAGAACGTGTTCGTGCTCGGCCACAGCCTGGGCGGCACGCTCGCCCCGCGCATCGCGGCCGACGATCCGTTGCTGGCCGGCGTGATCATCATGGCGGGATCCACGCGGCCGCTGCTCGATGTGGCGCGCGAACAACTCGAGTACCTCTCGTCGCTGAACCCAGGAACGGTCGACGTCGAGAAAGGGCTGCAGACGCTCAAGCGTGCGGCGCCGGAATCGTACTGGAAGGACCTCGACGCGTACAAGCCGGTCCAGACGGCCGCGCAGCTGTCGCTGCCGATTCTGATTCTGCAGGGCGAGCGCGACTACCAGGTGACCCCAGCGGATTTGCGTGGCTGGCGCGATGGTCTGCGCGATCGGAAGAACGTCACGATCAAGTCGTATCCACCGCTGAACCATCTCTTCCTGGCTGGCGAGGGCAAGAGCACGCCTGCCGAGTACGAGCGCGCCGATCACCTTCCGGACCTCGTCCTCGACGACATCGCCGGCTGGATCAAGCGGCAATCACTGCCGTAGCCGCAGTGGCGTCGCTCCTTTCACTCCTAGTCGGACGACCGCTCTCCTCTCACGAAGAAGAAGGCCAGAAGGTCGGGGTAGGCGCCGGCATTCCGATGCTCGGCCTCGACGCCCTGAGCTCCGCCGCGTACGGCCCCGAAGCCGCGATGACTCTGCTGCTGCCGGCGGGCATCGTGGGCATACGTTACGTCGGACCGATCAGCGCGATCATCATCGCGATC
>DASREL010000123.1:0-5235 GCA_035652075.1 Vicinamibacterales bacterium | reverse complement strand
CGCATCGATAAGTTCAAGAAACAGATGAACGCGCCGAAGAAGACGAAGAAGCACACGTCAAAATAGCGCGTGCTCATCTATTCGCCGCGTTACGCGATCGACATCGGACCGCACGTTTTTCCCACGCAGAAATACCGGCTGATTCGCGAGCGTTTCGCGGGTCAGCCGGTCATCGAACCGCAACCGGCGACCTGGGATCAGCTCGCGCTGGTGCATACCTCCGAGTACCTGTCGAAGCTGCGCGACGGCACGATGACGGACGAGGATACCCGTCAGCTGGAGCTGCCGTGGTCGCGCGAGATGGTCGACGGTTTCCGCACGATGGTCGGTGGAACTATTCTGGCCGCCGTTTCCGCCACGAATCCCGAACCCCGAAGGCCGAATCCCGTCGCGATCCACATCGGCGGCGGCTTGCATCATGCGTTTCCAAATCATGGCGAAGGGTTCTGTCCGTTCAACGACGTCGCCGTCGCTGCACGCGCGCTGCAACAACGTGGCGTCGAGCGAATTGCGATCGTCGATCTGGACGTCCATCACGGCAACGGGACTGCGTTCGCGTTCGAATCTGATCCGCGCGTCTTCACCTGCTCGATGCACCAGCAGCACAACTACCCGATGTGGAAGCCGCGAGGCTCGCTCGACATCGGTCTCGCGGACGGGACGCGCGACGCGACGTATTTGCGCGAGCTGGAAAAGGCGCTGCCGACTGTGATGGCGCATCGGCCCCAGTGCGTGTTCTATCTCGCCGGCGCCGATCCGTACGAGGACGACCAATTGGGTGGGCTGAAGCTGACGAAAGAAGGTCTTCGTCAGCGCGATCGGATGGTGATCGAAACGGTGCGTTCGGCCGGCGTCCCGCTCGTGATCACGCTGGCCGGGGGATACGCACGGCGCGTCGAGGACACCGTCGCGATTCATGCGGCGACGGTTGAAGAGGCGCTCAAATCAACGTCAACGCGTATGCCGTTTTCAGATCGATGATGTCGCCGCGCGCGAGCATCGCGCGCGCTTCCGCGACAGACACGCTGCGCGCCGAGATGTCTTCGTCCGCGTCCGGCTTGTGCGGTGAGTCGGGCGGCGGCGGCCGCAGATCGCTGACGCGAAAGAAAATCAGCTGCTCGTCGCAGTAGCCCGGCGTCGGGAAAAAGGCGCCGAGCCGTTCGAGTGCGTGCGGCACGCGCGCGATCTCTTCCTCGCACTCACGGCGCGCCGCGTCCTCCGCCGACTCGCCTTCGTCCACGCGTCCGGCTGGAAACTCCCACAGCTCGCGGTCCACGGACGCGCGGTACTGCTTGATCAACACCACGCGTCCGTCGGCTTCCACCGGAATCAACACGACCGACGGCGCATGCCGCACGATCGCGACCTCGTGTTGCTGGCCGTTCGGGAAGCGACGTGTCTCGACTTCGACGGAGAAGACGCGGCCCTTATAGACGATCGCCATGAATTTGTTCTCGGAGGTCCTCGAGGACGCGTTGCAGATCGGCCGGCAGCGGCGCTTCGAATTCCATGCGGCGGCCGTCTTCGGGATGCGCGAACACGAGGCGTGCCGCGTGCAGGAACGGTCGATCCAGATGCGTGACCGCCCGCAGATCGCCCGGTACGCGGCGGTGGACGCCGCCGTAGAGCGGATCGCCGACAACCGGATGGCCGATGTCGCTCAAGTGGACGCGGATCTGATGTGTGCGTCCCGTGTGGATGGCGACGTGCGCGAGCGTCAGCGTGCGGCCGAAATGCTCCGCGCGCACGATGCGCGTCACCGCTTCGCGGCTGCGGCGTGCTTTCGCCGACATCTTCTTGCGGTTCTTCGGATCGCGACCGATCGGCGCGTCGATGCGGCGTCCCGCCATCACCTCGCCCCACACGAGCGCGATGTATTCCTTTTCGACCTCGCGGTCGTGAAACTGCCGCGCGAGTTCTTCGTGCGCGCGATCGTTCTTCGCGACGACCATCAGCCCAGACGTGCCGCGGTCGAGCCGATGCACGATGCCCGGCCGCCTCTCGCCGCCGATGCCGCTCAGATCGGTGACGTGATGGAGCAGTGCGTTCACGAGCGTTCCGCCGCCGTGCCCGGCCGCGGGATGCACCACCATGCCGGCCGGCTTGTCGATGACGATGAGGTCCGAATCCTGATACAGGATCGGCAGCGGAAGTTCTTCGGCTTTCGGCGTCGGATCGGTCGGCTCCGGGATGTCGACCGAAATCGTCTGGCCCGCTTTGACCGGCTGATTCGCTTTCGCGTCGCGATCGCCGACGCGCACGTGTCCGTCTTTGATCAGCCGCTGGATTTGCGAGCGCGACAGACCGCCCAGCACCGACGTGAGAAACACGTCGAGGCGCGCCGCGTCTTCCGGAACCGTCAGGATCACGCGGCCTTGCGGGCGCGTTTGGGTTCGGGCTCGGCCGATCGGGCGAGGTAGATCAGCATCACGATCGCGAGCGGTGCGAGCAGAATCGAAATGAACTGTGACGTCGAAAACATGCCGACGGTGCCGCGATCGTCGCCGCGGAAGAACTCGATGATGAACCGCGAGATCGCGTAGAGCAGCATGTAGAGCCAGAACGTCCGGCCGGCGAACGATTTGTTGCGGCGTTCGATCCACAACAACACGAGCAGGATCAGGAATTCCGCGCCGGCTTCGTACAACTGCGTTGGGTGCAGCGGGACGCCGAGCGTCGTGCCCACGTTTTCCTGAGCAAACCGATCGGTGAACGTGATTCCCCACGGCATCGTCGTCGGCTTGCCGTAGCAGCAGCCGGCGAACAGACACCCGAAGCGCCCGACGACATGACCGAGCGCGATCCCGGGCGCGAACACGTCGCAGGTCGTCCAGAGCGGCAACCCCACGTGACGGATGTACCAGAGCGCAACAACGACGGCGAGGATAAGACCGCCGTAGAAGACACCACCTGATCGCGCGAGCGTCAGCAATTCTCGGGGATCGGCTCGGAACGACGACCAGTCGGTGACCAGCAGCAGCAGCTTCGCGCCAATCAGCGCGCTGATGATGATGTAGATGCCGAGATCGAGGACGCGGTTTTGGTCGAGGCCGCGCGCCTTCGCGCGGACGCGCGCGTACTGCAAGCCGAGCAGGTAAGCCGCCGCGAGAAGCAGGCCGTATGTATAGACGGTGATAGGACCGTCCCACAGGCGGTGAACGAACTGCGGCAGCGGAATACTAAACAGTATTGGGTGCATTGCCGTTCCCGACGCCGAGCATGTCCAGAATCATAATCGCGACGCCGATCGAAATGGCGGAATCGGCGATGTTGAACGCCCAGAAGTGATATGTCTTCCAGTAGACGTCCACGAAGTCCACGACCGACCCCGCGATGATGCGGTCGATCAGGTTGCCCGCCGCCCCGCCGATGATCAGGGCCAAACCGATGCGCGCCACGAGCTGATGGTGCGCGAGGCTCGCGGCATACATCCCGACGCCGACCAGCGCCGCGGTCGCAATGACCGCGATCAACACGGTCTTGAACGGGAAGTCGACGCGGTCGAGGATCCCGAACGCCGCGCCGCTGTTGGTGACGTGCGTGAAATCCATGAAGCCGGGCAGGATGCTGACGCTCTCGTGCAGCGGCAGCATCGCGCGGACCATCGCTTTCGCCAGTTGATCGAGCGCGACGACGACGATCGGCAGCCAGATCTCGAGCCGACGTTCACTCATGCGGCTTGATTACCTGGCGCGAGCGCGTCCTGACACCGCTCGCAGAGGCCGGCCCACGCCGGCGCGTCGGACACTTTGTCCACGTATCGCCAGCACCGCTCGCACTTGACGCCGCCCGCGCGCTCGATCGTCACGCGCAGCTCCGGCGCCTGGCTACCTTCAGGTACCGTGTGGAGGTCGACTTCGGACACGATGAAGAGCATCGGCAGATCCTTCGCGTGCTGGTGGAGCAGCACGAAATCTTCTTTCGACGCGTGCAGGACCACTTTGGCCTGCAGCGAGCTGCCGATTTGTTTGTTTTTCCTAAGTGGCTCGATATCGGCGAGCACCTGTTCGCGCACGGCGATAAGACGTGTCCAGCGGTTCAGCAGGTCCGTGTCGACCAGCGCCTGCAGCTCGCCAGCCGCCGGGAACAACGCGAGATGGACCGACGCGTCGCGCGTGCCCGGAAGCGCCGCCCACAACTGATCGGCGGTGACGGGCAGGATCGGCGCGAGCAGCCGCGCCAGGCCGTCAGCCATCACGTACATCGCGGTCTGCCCCGACCGGCGCTGTCGCGACTTCGGCGCGAAGGTGTACATCCGGTCCTTCGAGATGTCGTTGTACAACGCGCTCAAGTCGATCGTCAGAAACGCATTCAGCGCCTGGCACATCGTCGAGTAGTCGTACTCGCCGTAGCCGTCGACCAGTTTCTGCCCGAGTTGGGCGTAGCGCGCGAGGATGAAGCGATCGACCTCCTCGAGCTGATCGAGCGGGACGCGATCGGTCGCGGGATCGAAGTCGTAGAGGTTCGCGACGAGATAGCGCACGGTGTTTCGGAGCTTGCGATACGCCTCGACGACCCGCGCGAGGATCTCCTTGCTGACACGGATCTCTTCCGTGTAGTCGCTCATCGCGGTCCACAAGCGGAGGATTTCGGCGCCGCTCTCTTTGATGACTTCCTGCGGCTCGGTCGCGTTGCCGCGCGACTTCGACATCTTCTGACCGTCGACGTCGATGAGAAATCCATGCGTCAACACTTCGCGGAACGGCGGACGTCCGCGCGTGCCGAGCGCGATGAGCAGCGAGCTCTGGAACCAGCCGCGATGCTGATCGCTGCCTTCCAGGTAGATGTCGGACGGCCACGTCAGTTCCGGCCGGACGGCCATCACCGCTTCGTGGCTGGATCCCGAATCGAACCAGACGTCGAGGATGTCCTTCTCGCGCTCGAACGACGTCGACCCGCACTTCGCGCAGGTCAATCCTGGCGGGACGAATTCTTCGGTCGGCCGTTCGTACCACGCGTCGGCGCCGTACACCTCGAAGATCGTCGCCGTCCGCTCGACGATGCCCGTGTTGGTGACCGCTTCACCGCATTTGGTGCACGACAGCGCCGCAATCGGTACGCCCCAGACACGCTGGCGCGAGATGCACCAGTCGGGACGGTTCGCGACCATGTTGTAGATCCGATCGTGACCCCACTTCGGGATCCACTTCACGTCGCGATCGATCGCGTCCAGGGCTTTCTTGCGCAAGCCGGTGCCGAGCGCGATGAACCACTGCGCCGTCGCGAGGAAGATCA
>DASREL010000122.1:0-38497 GCA_035652075.1 Vicinamibacterales bacterium | reverse complement strand
GGCGATCCTCGAGGCCTCGCGCGCGCACGGCGGCACGATGGCCGCCGACGATCTGCGCGAGTACGCAGCCGAATGGGTGCAGCCGATCGCGACGACGTACCGCGGGTGGGACGTGTTCGAGCTGCCGCCGAACACGCAAGGGATCGCGGCGCTGATGATGCTGAACATCATGGAGCAGTTTCCGCTGCGCGACTACGGGCTGCTGAGCGCTCGCGCGCTGCACGTGATGATCGAGGCGAAGAAGCTCGCGTACGCCGACATGCTGCGCTACGTCGGCGACCAGCGGTTCGGCACGACGCCGGTGCCGGCGATGCTGGACAAACAGCACGCGCGCGAGCGCGCGACGCGAATCGTCGAGGACGAGGCTGCATCGCGCTGCGAGCCGTCAGCCTTTGCCGGGCTGACGACAGCGAAAGGCGGCGACACGATCTATCTGTCCGCGATCGATCGTCACGGCAACATCGTGTCGCTGATCCAGAGCATTTACGATGGCTTCGGCAGCGGCGTCTCGGTGAAGGGCGGCGGGTTCATGTTGCACAACCGCGCGGCGCTCTTCACGCTCGAAGAAGATCATCCGAACGTCCTCGCGCCGCGGAAGCGGCCGCTCCACACGATCATCCCAGGGTTCATGCGCAAGGGCGATGTGCGAATCGGTTTCGGGATCATGGGGGCGTGGAATCAGGCGCAGGCACACGCGCAGTTCGTGTCGAACATCGTCGATCACGATCTCGACGTCCAGTGCGCGCTCGAAGCGGGACGGTTCACGAAACCGACGTTCGACGGCGCCGACGTCTTTCTCGAAGCGCTGATCCCTGAAGCGACGCGGAATCAGCTCGCGAAGCTCGGTCACGAGATCACCGTCGTGGCGCCGAGGTCAGGCACGTTTGGATCCGGTCAGGCCGTGATGAGCGATGGCGACGGCGTCCACTATGGCGCCTCTGAACCAAGACACGACGGCGCCGCGATCCCCGAAGCGCCGCCGGTGTTTGGATAGGACCTCACCCAGAGCTCGCAAAGGCCGCAGAGAAGAACATCCTCAGCGGTCTCCGCGTGATGAATCAGATGAGCGTGACGGTCACCGGCGCCAGCTCGATCCCTTCGACCTCCGCCGTCCACGTCTCGCCTGGCGTCATCAACTGCGATTCGGTGAGCGTGCCGGTGCTGATCAACTCGCCTGCGGACAGCGGCTCCTGATCGCCGCGCCTCGCGATCGCCGACGCCAGTTCCGCCACGCACAGCGCGGGACTGCGAAGCGAATTGCGGCCGGATCCTTCCTCGACGAGCTCGCCATTTCGCGACAGCTTCACCTTGAACTTCGGCAACTGCTCCGCGAGCGTCGGAATCGCATCGGGCGTCACGACGCGCGGTTCGCCGACGAGGAGCGCGGCGTGCAGACCGTCAGCGGCGACGAAATCGACCGGCTGAAATTTCCAGTCAGGATACGGCGCGTCGATGATCTCGAATCCGAGGGCAACCCATTCGGTGGCGGCGAGCACCGCCTCCGCCGAATCACCGCCGACCGCCGTCTTCAACTTGAACACGATTTCCGGTTCGATCTTCGGCGCAATCATCTTCGCGATTGACAGCGTCGCGCGACCGCCGCTCGCAAACTGCACCGTGTCGTCGTACATCGACGCCCACACGAGCGTGTCGAGCTTCATCACGCGCCAGACGGCTTTGTTCGCGAAGCCGACCTTGCGGCCCACCGTCTTGCGACCGAGATCGCGGCGCATACGCACGAGCTCGCGCTCGACGGCGTACGCCGTCGTCAGATCGAACGCGGCGTCGCGGACGGAGGGAGGAGTGATGGTTTGGCGTGACGCGAACGCGCGCGCCAACTCGTCGGCAAGAAGTCGTGCGTCCACTTACTTCGCGGTGACAGGGATGCCCATCGGCGCGGTCACCGCCGACTTCGACGCGTACAGGCTGAACGCGATCGCCGCCGCAATCGCCGCGAGCGCTGCGCTGCCGTAGAGGCACGCGTTCCACGTGCCGAAGCGCTCGAACAGCAGCGCAGCCACGCCGCCTCCGATGATCGACGACACGCCTTTCGCGGAATACATCACGCCGTAGTTGGCCGTGGCGCTCTTCGTGCCGAAGTAGTCGGCCGTGAGCGATGGGAACAGCGAGAACGTCTCGCCCCACGTGAAGAACACGGCGATCAGCGTGACCGTGAACAGCGTCGGCGACGTGCGCCCGAACGTCAAGAGCGCGAGCAAGCAGAACGCCTGCAGGGTGAATGCGATCCCCATCGCCATCTCGCGGCCGGTCCGATCCGACACCCATCCCCAGAAGAACCGGCTCGCGCCGTTGGCGATCGCATTGAACGATACCGCGAATGCCACCGCCGACGCCGGAATCCCCCACGCTTTTCCAATCGGACTCGTGTTCGCCGTGACCAGCAGGCCGCCGGTCGCCATCATGACGAACATCGCATACAGCACGTAGAACTGCGGCGTACGGACCATCTCGCTCGTCGAGAACTGATGCTGTCCCAGGGAGGCAGAGGGTGATGCCACCGCCTTCGCGACCGCCTGCACCGGCGGATGCCGCAGGAACTGCGCGACGACGATGATGATCGTGCCCTGGATGATGCCGGTGTAGAGAAACGCCGATTGATAACCGGTGTTCTTGATCGTCGATGCGATGAACGGAATGAACAACGCGGCCCCCGCGCCGTAGCCGGCCGCAGTCAACCCGGCAGCGAAACCACGTTCCTTCGTCGAGAACCATTTCAACGACGATCCCATGCAGCCGCCGTAGATCAACGCAGCGCCGACGCCCGCGGTCACATACAGGACGTACAGCATCGGCAGCGACGTCGCGTACCCGAGGCCGCCCCAACCGATCATGCAGAGGACGCCGGCGATGGTCGCGAAGATTCGCGGCCCCAGGCGATCGATCAGAAACCCCTGGCACGGCTGCACCCATGTCTGGAACAGGATGAACAGCGTGAACGCATACTGGATCTCGGAGAGCTTCCAGCCGGTCCCCTGCCGCATCGGCTCGACGAAGAGTGTCCACGCGTACTGGAAGTTCGCGATCATGATCATCGCGATCAGCGACGCGACGAGTTGGAACCAGCGATTGTTGATCTTCATGATGGCTTCAGCGCCCCCCGGGTTTCGTCCAGCAACTTTGCCGCAGAGTATACCGCCCGCGTGCACGGGACGGAGACGCCCAGTCGCTCGGCGAGCTCAACCACAGCGCCCGCGATCGCCTCGAGTTCCATCGGCCGTCCCGCTTCGAAATCCTGCAGCATCGACGTCTTGTGCGCGCCAACCTTTTCCGCGCCGGCCATCCGCTGATCGATGGAAATCGGCAGCTCGATGCCCAGTTTGCCGGCCACCGCTTCGGTCTCGGCCATGATCTCGCGTATCACTTTCGAGACATCGGGATGCCGCGCCATCTGCTCGAGCGTCGCGCCGGTCAGCGCGCTGACTGGATTGAACGCGATGTTGCCGATCAACTTCACCCAAATCTCGTGACGGAATCGCTTTGTGATCGGACACCGGAATCCGGCGGCGATCAGCGCTTCGGCGATCGCGCGCGCGCGCTCGGAAGAGGTCCCATCAGGCTCGCCGAAGCTGATGCGATTGCCTTCGCTGTGACGGATGACGCCCGGCTCGACGATGTCGGTCGCGAAATATGCGAGCGATCCGACGACGCGTTCGGGTTCGATTGAAGAAGCGATGACGCCGCCCGGATCGATCCGTTCGAGCCGCAGGCCGTGCAATTCGCCCGGCAGCGTCTGGAAGTACCACCACGGGATGCCGTTCTGCGTCGAGACGACAACCGTGTGTGGACCGTACAGCACACGCAATTGCGGCGCAAGCGCCGTAAGCCCGTGCGCTTTGACGCCGAGGAACACGACGTCCGCTTGTCCGATTGACGTGAGATCGCCGGTCGCGTTCGGCTTGACGTGGAACTCGCCTTCCGCGCTGATCACGCGCAGGCCGTGCTCCTGCATCGCCTTGAGATGCGCGCCCCGCGCATACAGCACGACATCCGCACCGACGCGCGCGAGGTGCGCGCCGATGTAGCCGCCAATCGCGCCCGCGCCCGCGATGACGATCTTCATCTACGACTTGAATGCTTCGGCGACGCGCCCGCGTTGAATCTTGCCGGTCGCCGTGCGCGGAATCGCTTCGGTGATGTGGATCTGCTTCGGCCGTTTGAAATCCGCGAGCCGTTCTTTGCAGTACGCGAGCAGCTCGGCATCCGAGACCGGTTCGCGGACGACGACGGCGGCGGCCACTTCTTCGCCCCAGGTCGCGTGCGGCACACCGAATGCCACCGCTTCGGCAACTTTGGGATGCGCGAGCAGCACTTCGTCGATCTCGCGCGGCGATATCTTCTCTCCACCGCGATTGATCAGCTCCTTGATCCGGCTGACGAGCGTCAGGTATCCCTTCTCGTCGAGGAAGCCTTGATCGCCGGTACGGAACCAGCCATTGGTGAACGACTTCGCGTTCGCGTCCGGGTTGTTCTCGTAGCCGGTGATGACGTTCGGTCCCTTGATGACGACCTCGCCATGCTGGCCCGGCTTCAACAAATTCCCCGCATCGTCCATGATCCCGACCTGCACGTCGGTGCCGTGGCCGACCGAACCGGGACGGCGTTCGTTCGGCGGGAGCGGATTCGACGCCATCTGATGCGCCGCTTCGGTCATGCCGTACGCTTCGAGCACCGGCGCGCCGAACGCAGATTCGAGCGAGTGCATCACCTGCGGCGGCAGCGCCGCGCTGCACGATCGAATGAAGCGCAGCTTTGCCGCGCCTTCGGGACGACGGTCCGGGTCCGCGCCACGCGCCAACAGCAGTTGGTGGATCGTCGGCACGGCGGAGTACCAGGTCATGCCGGTGTCACGAGCGGTCCGCCAGAACGAGAGCGGATTGAATTTCACGGGGACGACGACGGTGCCGCCGGTCGCCAGCGTCGCGAGCGTCGACGCGACGAGACCGTGCACGTGGAACAACGGCATCACGCACATCGCCACGTCGTCTCGTGTCAGCTGATAGTGGCGAGCGACGTTCTGCGCTGAGATCGACAGGTTGGCATGCTTCAACGGCACGCGCTTCGGACGTCCCGTGCTGCCGCTCGTGTGCAAGATCAGCGCGACGTCATCGATCGTCGGCGCGGCATACGATTTTCGCTCGAGCAGCCCCGACGCATTCGACAACGTCACGACGCCGTTCGCGTCCATGTCGATCGTAATGATCGGTATTCTGTCCCCGGCGGCACGACGCGCGTCCTCTGCGCCGTCGGGCGGCAGGATCAACACTTTGGCGTTCGTGTCCTCGAGATAGAACCTGAAGTCGTCTTCCTTGTATGCCGGGTTGAGCGGCGCCGCGGTGCCGACTTCGGCAGCGGCGAGAAACGCCGCGACGATCGGATAGCCGTTCGGCAGCGCCATGCCGACGCGATCGCCCCGGCCGATGCCAACCGACGATAGCTGCTCGGCAAGGTCCCGCACGTTGGCGCGCAGCTGGCCGTACGTGATCTTGATGTTCTGTTCGGGCGCGATGACGGCCGTCGAGGCGTCGGGAATCGGCTTGATCAGATCGAGGAGCGTTTTCGGTACTGAGCTCATTCGTGACTCACTAGATATTCGTATGCCGGCAGCGTCAGGAAATCGTCGAGCGTTTCAGACGTCGCGACCTGCTCGAAGATCCTTCGCGCCGCATCGAATTGTGTTTTGCCTTTGAACTCTTCGTCGAGAACAGTGGTGACCAGGTCTTTCGTCACCGTCTGACCGTTGTCGAGCGTCGCACCGTGACGGATCCATTGCCAGATCTGTGTGCGCGAGATTTCCGCGGTGGCCGCGTCTTCCATCAGGTTGTAGATCGGCACCGCACCCTGACCTTCGAGCCATGCCTGCACGTACTGGATGCCGACGCGGATGTTGTGACGCAGGCCCTGCTCGGTACGCGTCCCTTTCGGCGGCTCGACGAGGTTGTGCTCGCTGACGTTGACGTCCTCGCGCAGGCGATCGAGCTGATTCGCCGTCGGCATCCCCTCGTCGAACACCTGTTTGGCAATCGGGACGAGACCGGGATGCGCGACCCACGTGCCGTCGTGCCCTTCGCGGACTTCGCGCAGCTTGTCGGCGCGAACCTTCTCGAGGGCGCGATTGTTTTCTTCCGGGTTGTCCTTGATCGGAATCTGCGCCGCCATGCCGCCCATCGCGTGCGCGCCCCGGCGATGACAGGTCTTGATCAGCAGCCTCACGTACGCGCTCAAGAACGGCGCTTCCATCGTCACCTGACCGCGATCCGGCAGCAGGAATCCGGGATCGTTCTTCTGCGTTTTGATCGCGCTGAAGATGTAGTCCCAGCGGCCGCAGTTCAACCCGCTGCTGTGTTCGCGCAGCTCGTACAGGATTTCGTCCATCTCGAACGCCGCCGGCAGCGTTTCGATCAGCACCGTCGCGCGGATCGTCCCAACGGGGACGCCGATCGCCTGCTGCGCGTGGACGAAGATGTCGTTCCACAACCGCGCTTCGAGGTGGCTCTGCATCTTCGGAAGGTAGAAGTACGGCCCGGTGCCGCGCTTCAACAGCTCGTGGACGTTGTGGAAGAAGTACAGGCCGAAGTCGAAGAGCATCGCGGGAATGGGCCGCTCGTCGACGACGACGTGCTTTTCGATCAGGTGGAAGCCGCGCGGACGAACGAGCAACGTGGCGAGGGTGTCGCCGAGCTTGTACTGCTTTCCCGTTTCCGGCGCGACGTAGGTGATCGTGCGCCGTACGGCGTCCATCAAATTCAGCTGGCCGCCGACGCAGTTCGCCCACGTCGGCGAATTCGCGTCCTCGAAGTCCGCCATGAACACGTTCGCGCCCGAGTTGAGCGCGTTGATGATCATCTTGCGGTCGACGGGACCGGTGATTTCGACGCGGCGATCGACGAGATCCGGCTTCGGCGCCGCGACCTTCCAATCGCCGCTCCGCACGTCCTCGGTCTCATCGAGGAACCGCGGCTTCATCCCGGCGTCGTACCGCGCCTGAACCGCCTTGCGGCGCTCGAGCAGCTCTTCTATTCGGGGACGGAATCTACGGGTGAGATCTTCGACAAAGGTCAGGGCTGGGCCGGTGAGGACGCGTTCGCTCCCCTCGACCGCCGGGCCCGTGGTGCGAATTCCTAAGACCATGGACCCTTCATTCTATTTCACGACACCGCAAACGAAAGAACCAACCACAGAACGCACGGAACGCACAGAAAAAGGTTTCCGTGGGTTCTGTGGATTCGGTGGTTTAGGTGATCAGTAGCGCACGCGGAGAGAGAACTGGATGCGCCGGGGCGCCTGGGCCGAAATCGGCTGTCCGAAGAACGGCGAGCTCAGATTGCCGACGGGGTTGTTGTAGTTGACCCGATTCAGCACGTTGAACGCGTCGATACCGAAGGTCGTGGATCGCTTCGCGCGCGGCTGACCCGCGGCGACGAATGGCACCTCGTGCCACCATCGCAGATCGAGCGTGGCGAAGCCGGGTCCGCGGACCGTGTTGCGGCCGACGCCGTCGGGGCGCGCGTTCGCCGTGCCGGTGTTGAACCGATCGATGCCGGTGATGATCGAATACGGCCGGCCGGTGTAGCCTTCGAACGAAATCCCGAGATTGGCCCACGGGCCCGCCGCAAATGTTCCGAACAACTCGACGAGGTGCAGCCGATTGAAGTCGGCCGGCCCGTATTCGTGCGACAGGTCGTAGCTGTTCGGCGGCATCCAGTTGATGCCGTTCGTGTCGTTCCACGTGCCGCCGTACCCGTATTGCGCGGTGCCGGTGAAATGTTTCGTCAGTTGCCCCCGCAACGTGAACTCGACGTTGAGTGCGCGGCTCACGCCCGCGGATTCAATCTGGCGGACGACGCTGTAGTTCGGATCCGGTCGCGTCAGGTAATCGGGCGGCGGCGGCGCGTTCACGTCGCGCGAACGAAATTGATCGAACCCGCGAAGTCCCGTCAGGTTGATCGCGAGCGTCGTCTTCGGCCGCAGTTGCCGCTCGACGCCGACGCTGTAATTCAGCCAGTAGGACACCGTCACGTCCGGCGCGAGCCGCACGATGCTCGAGGGCTGCGCGGCGAAGGTTTGGCCCGGCAGCAGCGGATTCGGGTAGCCCGGATCGGTCAGCACGTAGCGAAACAGATGCTGGCCGTCGTACCGCAGCAGATCCTGAATCGGCCCGGGACCGGTGCGGTCGTAGAACACGCCGGCGCCGCCGCGAACCACCGTCTTCGCCTGCTCGTCTGGCGAGTAAGCGAAGGAGAACCGCGGGGCGAAATTGTTGTTGTCGTGAAAGTAGTTCTGCCAGTCGTAGCGAAGACCGACGTCAAGCGTCAGGTTCGGTCGCAGCCGGATCTCGTCCTGCGCGAAGAGACCGACAACTTTTTCGAGAAAGTGTGTTTCGCCGTTGCCCGCCTGTTCGATGAACGAGTAGGGCCGGCCGAGCGCGTAGTCCTGCAGGGTTGAAAAATAAAACGTGCCGGCCGTGTTCGTCCGGTCGTAGTTACCGCGCCAGCTCCAGTCCGGGATGTTGATCCCGAACTTGATCGTCTGCTTCGCCGGCGACCACGTCATCGCGTCGACGAGCGTGAAGTGGTGCTCCGTCCGCAGTTGATCGTTCTGCGCCCCGCCGCCGGTGAAGCTGTCCTGGACGACGATGCGCGGATCGCTGCGGACGCTCGTGCGCGGTTCGTACTCGTCTCCGACGAGCAGTTTCACGTCGTGCAGCAGGTGCTGCGAAATGATCGTCTGGTTCGTGAACGTCACCTCGTCTTCGCGGTCGGTCCGATTGAACGCCACTTCGGGCAGCGCGGTGCCGCCGATCCCCTGATTCGTATTCCGCTGAAACAGGTGTGAGAACCGCACTGATTGCGTGTTCTTCTCGCCTTGCTGGTGCGTCAGGACGGCGGCCGCCAGGAGATTGCGAAACGGCGTCGCGACGTTCGTCTGCACCGGACCGCCGAGCGTCTGGGCGAACACGATGGCCTGGTTGTCCTGCGCGTCGTACGAACCCGAGAAGAGGATGTCGGTTTTTCCGCCGTGGCCGACCGGGCCTCCGACCGTACCTTCGACGATCCGGCGCTGCTCGGGCGGCTTTACCGTCGCGAACGCGTTCTTGGCGGCAAACTCGTTGTCGCGGAAGCGCAGATTGAGCGTCCCCGAGTACTCCTTGCCGCCGGGTTTCGTGATGATCTCGATCCGTCCGCGTCCCGGCCGCATGAACTCGGCCGAATACGGATCCTGATTGATCTTGATCTGCTGCACCGCTGACGCCGACAGCGCCAGCGCGTTCACTTCGACGCCGTTGACCAGAATCGTCGCACCGTTGGTTCCGATCGCGGACGAATCGAGAAACCGGGACATTGCCCCGACGATGTCCTGGTCGAGGACCGGGAGATCGTCGAGCGCGTCGGCGTCAACGGTGATCGCGTTCAGGTTGCCGGACGAGGAGGTGCTGGTTTCGGCGCCGCCGCCACCGCTGACCGACACCTCCTGCGTCACCCCCTCGATCTCCATCACGATCGTCGTCGCGCTCGGCGCGCGCGTCGTCACACGGACGGTGACGGTTTTGGTTTTGAAACCGGGGAACTCAGCCCGAATGTCGTAACTCGCCGGCGGGACGCGGTCGAAGCGGAATGCGCCTGCCGTGTCGCTGATCGTCGACTGGACCGGCGTGGTCGATCCGGTCGCCACCAGTGTGATCTGCGCACCTGGAAGGATTGCGCCGGTCTGATCCTGGACGACGCCCGCGACGGCAACGCCGCGCGCGGCCGACTGCGCGAGGAAAAGTGCGAAGAACACCGCAAACATTTGAGCCGCCTATGATACTCTCGTACTAATTTCCGATGCGATCACGTGCGGCTCGATTCACGATCGGTGCAGTGGCAGTGATCGCGATCGGCGCTGCCGCCGCCTTCCTCGTTTATTCCGAACGACATCTCACCGCTCAGGTTTCCTCGCTGCGCGCGTTCGATCTCCACGCGCGCGAAGCCGTCGACGCGATTGCCGACCTGCGGCTCGGTGAGCAGGCGTACGTCGCCGCGGGTCAAGGCGTCACGTTTTGGATGCCGAAGGTCGCGGCGACCCTCGATACGGTGAATGGCGACATCGCCGCGCTTCGGCGATCCGCGGTCAGCAGCGAGGCGCGGAACGAGCTCGATCAAGCGACCAGCGCCGTGTCCGAATTTTCCGAAATCGACAAACGTGCGCGCGACTACCTGAAAGCCAGTCAGCAGTTGATGGCTGGCGACGTCATCTTTACGGAAGGGACGCAGACGGCGGCAACCGCCGCGCATCACGTCGAGAGCGCGCGGCTGGCAGAACAGCAGGCATTCGATCTCACCGAAAGCGGGGCGCGTCGTCAGCAAGCCATGGCCGCCGGCGCCGCCGCCGGTCTGGCGCTGCTTGCGGTCGTTTCGCTGGTCAGCGTAGGCCGACGCGCCGAAGATGTGGCCCAACCCTCCGGCGTCGGCGCCACCGCCGCCCCACAACCATCCGCCGACACCCCGCCGCCCACGTCAAACGTCACCGGCGCCTTGATGAAAGCGGCCGCCGATCTCGCGACCGACGTCGGCCGCGCGCGCGACTTCGACGATCTCGCGCGGCTCATCGGCCGCGCCGCCGAATTGATGGAAGCGAAAGGCGTCGTCGTCTGGGTCGGTGGTGTGAACGGCGTGGATTTGAAACCGGTGCTCGCGCACGGCTATCCGCCGCAGTTGCTCGCGCGGATGCCGTCGGTGCCACGCGGCGGCGACAACGCGGCGGCGAAGGCCTATCGGACGGGCACGCTGCAGATCGTGCTCTCGCGCCCCGGCGAATCGAATGGCGCGCTCGTTGCGCCGATCCTGACCGCCGACGGCTGCATCGGCGCGGTGTCCGCGGAAATCAAAGGCGGCGGCGAAGCATCCGAGCCCGTGCAATCGGTCGCCGTCCTGTTCGCCGCCCAGCTCGCGAACGTCATTGGCACAGGCGTTCAAGAGGTTCAGGTGGTTCAAGGGGTTCAAGAGGTTCAAGGGGTTCACGAGGTTCAAGAGGTTCCAAGAGCTCGGACCTCGTGAACCTTTTGAACCTCGTGAACCTTTTGAACCTCGTGAACCTCTTGAACCCTTTGAACCTCTTGAACCCTTTGAACCTCTTGAACCTCTAGAACCTTTTGAACCTCTAGAACCTTTTGAACCTCTTGAACCTTTTGAACCTCTAGATCCTATCTCCTCTAACAATTGTTCGTCGTCGCGGCTGCTCGACCGTCGCCGTGACCGTGCTTTCCTTCTTGTCCCGGACGATCCCGATACCGACCGCGTCGTCCTTCGCGTTGCGAAGCTCGCGCGTCAGGTCTTCGCGCGAGTGCACCGGGGTGCCGTTGATGGACGTAATCACGTCACCGGCTTTGAGGCCGGCACGGCTCGCGGCCGAACCCTCGGTCACCGCCGTCACGAGGACACCCTGCTTCGCTCCGAAGTACGAGGACAACTGATCGCCCATCTCCTGCACTTGCACGCCAAGACGGCGGCCCGACGCTGCCTCCGGGAAGTCGAAGTTGAAATCGAAGTTGAACGGCAACCGACCGAGGCGGTCGCCCAGATCGCCGAGCTGATCGCGGAACCGGTCGCTGTCGATGAACAGATCCGCGCGGTGATTTTCCGGGATCGTGATCTCGATCTCCTTCTTCTGTTTGTCCCGCAGGATCGTCGTCTTGACGGTGCGACCGACCGCCGTCTCCTGCACCAGCCGCGAGAACTGCCGCGCGCTGCGCACGTGTTCGCCGTCGAACTCGACGATGACGTCATTCGCCCTCAGGCCGGCCTTTTCGGCGGCGCTGTCGGAGCGGACCTCGTCGACGGTGACGCCCGCCGATTCATCACGGACGTAGACGCCGATCTCTGCACCGCGTCCCGCGAGGACCGTAAGTTCCCGGCTACGCCGCTCCGGTCGCTCCTGGCCGAAAACGGACGGCGCGAGGACCATTGCAAGGACGCCCACGCCCGCCAGGGTGACCAACACACCGAAGATCTTCACCAGCTTCATACGCCCTCTCCAGCGGATCTGACGAGAGTCCGGCCTGGAAAGTTGGCTAGAATCGGGGCGGCATGGCCAAAACAGCGACGAGAGAGACCAAGGCGCAGATCCTCGAGCGTACCGAGCGCGAGAAGGTCAAGTTCATGCGCCTGCAGTTCACCGATATCCTCGGGACGATCAAGAACGTCGAGATCCCCGATCGGCAGTTCGAAGACGCGCTCGACGGCAAAATCATGTTCGACGGGTCGTCGATCGAGGGGTTCGTCCGCATTGAAGAGTCGGACATGCTCCTCCGGCCCGATTACTCGACCTTCCGCATCTTCCCGTGGGCGGGCACGACCGGCGAAAAGGTCGCGCGCATGATCTGCGACGTCTACACGCCAGACGGCGAGCCCTTCGCCGGCGATCCGCGCGGCTGCCTGAAGAAGGTGATCGCGATGGCCGCCGAAAAAGGCTACGCGCTCAACGCAGGGCCCGAGGCTGAATTCTTTCTCTTCCAAACGAAAAGCGGTGTCGCCACCACCGAAACGCACGATGCCGCCAGCTATTTCGACTTGAGTCCCGTGGACCAGGGCGAAGACGTCCGCCGCGAAATCGTGCTCGCGCTCGAAGCGATGGGCTTCCACGTCGAGGCGGCGCATCACGAGGTGGCGCCGGGCCAGCACGAAATCGACTTCCGGTACGACGATGTGTTGACGACCGCGGATAACGTCAGCACGTTCCGGTTCATCGTCAAGAACGTGGCGATCAAGAACGGACTGCACGCGACGTTCATGCCGAAACCGATCTACGGCATCAACGGATCCGGCATGCACACGCATATGTCGCTGTTCGCCGGCGGCACGAACACGTTTTTCGACGCGAAGGGCGAGTATCAGCTCAGCCAGACGTGTCTGAACTACATCGGTGGGATTCTTCGTCACGCGAAAGGTTTCTGCGCGATCACGAACCCGTTGGTGAACTCGTACAAACGTCTCGTGCCCGGCTACGAAGCGCCGACGGCGATCTCGTGGTCCGAAAAAAATCGCAGTCCGCTCGTCCGCGTGCCGGCGACGCGCGGCACCGGCACACGCATCGAACTGCGCATGCCCGATCCGTCGTGCAATCCGTACCTCGCGCTCGCGGTGATGCTGCGCGCCGGCCTCGACGGCATCGATCAGAAGATCGATCCGGGACCGCCGATCAACAAGAACATCTACAAGATGAGCCACCGCGAACGGCGTCACCTGCGGATCGACGAGCTGCCGGGGAATCTTTCCGAAGCGCTGGACGAATTAGAGAAGGACGACCTGGTGAGAGAAACGCTTGGCGACCACTTGTTCGAACATTTCGTGGCCGCCAAGCGTGAAGAGTGGTTCGACTACATCAAGCACGTATCGCCCTGGGAGATCGAACGGTACCTCGGAATGTACTGACGTGAGTCGTGGTTCGTGAGTCGTGATTCGAATCACGACCCACGATTCACGATTCACGAATCCTACCACCGCATTCTGAAGATCAACTGACCCTGCCGTGACGTGTTGTCGCCGAGCAGGCCCGTCAACCGGAAACCGTCGACGCTCGTCGCGGCGGACGCGTTCGTCGTCGGCGTGCCCGTCAAGATCGGACCGCCCGGCGCGGTAAACGTCGTCGACATGCCGAGCGGCGTGCCGGCGGTGCTCGCCGGGTTGAAGTACGGCGTGTTGAACGCGTTCAGCAACTCCGCACGGAACTCGAACTGCACATCGTTGTGGATCCGGATGCGCTTCGACGCGCCGAGGTCGAACCGCACGAGCGGCGGGCCATTGACGACGAGGCTGCGGATGCCGCAGTCGCCGGCGCCCGGTGATGTCTCCATGCAATCAGGTCCGTTGGCCGGCGCAAGATAGCGGCCCGACGGCGCGCCGAGTGCGCTGTAGCCGTTGGCTGACGTCGCGCTGACCTGGAACGCTTTCACCGTGTTCTGCAGGATGTCATCCGGCAGGATGTACAGCTGCCCGTTGGCCGCGACGCGAAGGTCGATCGCTTTGCGGAACTCGTCGGTCGTCATGCCGACGAGACGCACGTTGCCGAAGTCGAGCATCTCGCCCGTCTGCCAGCGCGCGACGCCGTCGATCGCCCAGCCGCCGATCAGGCCGTCGAGCAGCCCCTTCGCGTTGCTGCCGAACTTGTGGTCGCGACCGAACGGCAGGTCGTACAGCCAGTTCACCTTGAACGCGTGCTGGACGTTGCCGACCTGGCCGACTTGATCCAGTTCCGCGTCCGGATGCTGGAAGCCGTAGCGCTGGAAGATCGACGCGTTGCTCCAGGTGTAGCTCGCGTTGTACGAGAAGCCGTTCGTGAGGCGCTTACGGAGTTCGAACACGACCGACTTGGCGTTCGTGCCGCCGAAGTTGGTCGTCAGGTTCGAACCGCCGAGCACGTCGGGGTTGGCGAGGAAGAAGTTCGCCGGCAGACCCGCCGCGAGACCGTTCGCACGGAAGGTCGCGTTGCCCACGAGGCCGCTCGTCGCGTTGGTCGACGCGAAGCCGAACGGATTCGGGTTCATCGCCGCGAGGAAGTTCAAGTTCGTCGCGTTCGAGAACTGCGTGCTGTTGTATTTCGTCGCGTCGCCGGCCTGCGTCGCGGGGAGGCCGGAGAAGAACGCCAGGAAGATCGGGAGCGGCGACGTGCCCGGTGCGCCTGTGTAGGCGAACGTGTTGCCGCGTCCCGCCGCAATGTTCGCCTGCAGATTTGCCTGCGCCTTGCGGAATTCCTGCGCGAAGCCGTTGTCGGTGATGCTGATTTCGTTCAGGTTGACCGTTTCCCAGTCGGCGCGATGACGGCTGCCCACGTACCGCAGTTCGAACGCCGTGTTCTGTCCGAGCTTGCGCTGCCAGCCCACCGTCCACGTCTGCGCCCACGGCATCTGCAGGTTCGAATCGAACGCGTTGATCGTGTTCGTGACGTTGTTGGGTACCTGCGGATAAATCGCCGCCGGCGCCGCCGGCGATGACAACTGCGCCGGGTTGCGCAGCAACACCGGCAGCGTGCCGAGGTTGCCGGTCGCCGCGTCGCGGTTCAGCGTCACCGCAATGCCCTGGTTCGCGCCGAACACGCCGGTGAAATCCGACATGCCAGGCCGCGAGTAGGCCATCGCGAAGCCGCCGCGCAGGACGCTGTCGCCGTCTTCCGAGCCGAAGATCAGATGCGACAGACCGCTCTTCGCGCCCGGCATCTGGTACGCCGCGCCGGCGCTCGGCGCGAGGTTGTTCCGATCCGGGTTATACGCGTACGTCCCTTCCGGGTACTGATTGAAAACCGGCTTGCTGCCGGTGGTCCCGCCCGGCGAAAAGAGATTGCAACCGGCCACGCTGCCGAGGCCCGACACGCCGCAGAGGCTGCTCTGCGTCGCCGTCGTGTAGCTGTTGTTCACCGGATAGAACGGGTTCGCGAGGACGTAGCGCAGACCGGCGCTCAGCGTCAGATCGTTCGTCGCGTGCCACTGGTCGGCGGCGTACACGTCGAACTCGCGCATCCGCCCGGCCGCGTGTGACGTGCCCAGCGGCACGTACGTATCGCCTGCCTGATTGATGCGGGCTTCGGACGCGATCTGGGTGACACGGCCGGTCAACATCGCATACAGATTCTGCGCGTTCGTCAGATCCTGCGTCGATGCGCCCGGGAAGTTCGCGGCGCTGAACATCGCCGACGCGGCTTCGGTCGACTGAATGCCGAAGGTGATCGACGGCACCAGCGTCGTGTTCTCGAGCCACACGTCCGCTTGCACGAGCGACCCGCCGAACTGCACGCTGTGCTTGCCCCGCAACCACGTCGCCGTGTCTTCGACGACTTTCGTGCCCGCTTCACGCGCGGAGTTCGTCGACTGGCCGGTGCCGTTGGCGGTAACGCCGCTCGCGATGTTGGTCAGGTTGAAGCCGGTGCCGCAGCACGCGGTGTCGAACCGGAGCCGATACCCGCCCGTGACATCGAACATGCTCGCCGTCAGTTCTGGCGAGAACAGCGTCGCGCCGCCGGTGCCGCCCACGCGGAACTCGTTGACGAGGTTGTTGGTGAATGTCGTTCGCAGCGATTCGGACGTCGTCCAGCGCGTCGACTGCTGGCTGCCCGTCGCGCCGAGGCCCGGGAACGAATACTGTTGGTTGTTGGTCGTGTCGGGCGTCGAGTTGATGTGACGATAGTTCATCGATCCCGTCAGACGATTCTTCTGATTGATCTCGTAGTCGATGCGGAACGTCGGTGACGGGTTGAAGCTTTGCGTCGCCGTCTGGAAGGTGTACTGCTGCACGAGCGGATTGCTCAGCGGCGCGATCGTGCCGGTCGTCCCCATCGCGGTGCGGATCGCACCGAGCGCTTTGGCGACCGTCGGATCGAGCGTCGCGAGCTGACCGTTCGACGCGGCGAGCGACAGCAGGTTGACCTGACGAGTCGTGCCCGCGACGTTGTACGTGAAGAGGCCGTTGGCTGCGTCGGGCGTCAGCGCGACGCGCTGCGGCGTCACCGATGCCGGCGATCGCTGCTCTTCGTAGTTGAAGAAGAAGAATGCTCGGTTTCTGATGATCGGTCCGCCCTGCGCGATGCCCTGCTGATAGTTGCGCAGCTGCGGCTTCGGCGCTTTGCCCGTTTCCGGATCCGGCGGCAGGTCGCGGTTGTTGAACCACGTGTTCGCGTTCAACGCGTCGTGACGGAAGTATTCGTAGACGGTGCCCTTCCAGTTGTTCGTGCCCGACTTCGTCACGAACTTGATCTGGACGCCGCCCTGGCCGGTCGAATCGGCGGTGTTGCCCGCCATCGTGACGGTCACGTCTTCGACCGAGTCGAGCAGCGGGCTCAACCGCGCGAAGTAGCCGTCCGACGTTTTCAAATAGTTGTCCTGGATGTTCATGCCGTCGAGCGTGATGTTGATCGTGCCCTTCGGCATGCCGGCGACGGTCGAGTTGCGCGCGGTGCCCGACGTGTTGAAGCCAGGCAGCGACGTCAGCGAGTCGAGCGCGTTGCGGCTCGTCAGCGGCAGGCTGACGATCTGCGCGCCGGTCAGGTTCGTCGCGATCGACGGCGACTGCGTCTGCACGACGAGCGCGCTGTCACCCGTGACCGTCACGTTCTCTTCAAGCGCACCGACCTGCATCGTCACCTTGACGCTCGCAGGAACCGCCGCGTTCAGTTGGACGGAGTTGAGGGTGGCCGTGCGGAACCCCATCAGCGAGACGGTCACGGAGTACATGCCGCCGGGGAGCGAGGGGACGGTAAACGATCCGTCGGCGCCGGTGACCGCGTCGTACTCTTCACCGGTGCCGGTGTTCTTGACCTTCACGTTCGCGCCCGGGATCACACCGCCCGACGAATCGGCGACGGTCCCGGACAGGGACGTAAAGAAGCTGCCTTGTGCGAAGGCGCTCGTGGCGCAGGCCACCACGAGTGACGCTACGACGAGCGTCCACGCAAGCTTCACTCTCATCCGAACCTCCAAACAGTCGAACAAATTGTCGCGGAGACATTAAGGTGGTCTGAACAAACGGTCAACAACAAACAGAGACGTTTGCCTACATTCTTTGATATATCGTCCAAAAATTCGTTCGAAACGTCTCCGACTCAGGACGTCTCGTTCGTGGGAAGGTGCGGATTTGCTGTTGTTTTCGTGGGTACGCGATTTGATGTGACGGTCTACGGGTCGCGTCGAATCAACGAGGAGCGTAACATCAGGCAGGCGCTGGCATCGCCGCACCTCGTGCACCATCCACGATTTCGGCGCGGCCCGACAAAAAGAAAACAACCACAGAAAACACAGAACTCACAGAACAACCGATGGTTCTGACGTCAGAACAACCAAAGGTTCTGTGGCTTCTGTGCGTTCTGTGGTTGCTCTTCTGTGGTTGCTCTCTACCGCCGACCGAACTGGCTGCCGACACGCGTGAAGTATTCGTACGACGCGCGCGAGATGTCTTCGATCGCGCGCTCGCCTTCGGCGTCGCTCTTCAAATACGCCGTCATCACGCACAGGATATACGGACGGTTTTTCGCGAAGACGATGCCGGCGTCAACGCGAACGCCGTCGAGCTCGCCCGGCTTGTCGGCGGTCTCGACGTCCTCCGGCAACCCGCGCCGCAGCCGGCTCTCTTTTGATTTCTTGAGCAGCGCGATCGCGTCGGGCGTCTTGTTCATGATCTCCAGCAGCCGCACGATGTCGGCCGGTGACGACACGTTCTCGTCGCCACGCCGCGCGGCGGCCGTATCCATCATGTGCCTCCGCAGCTTCGTCGTTTGCAGTCCCAGCGACTGCATGCGGCTCGTGATCTGCGCCATGCCCAGCTTGTCGATCAGCACGTTCGTCGCCGTGTTGTCGCTGAGCATGACCATCAACGTCGCGTAGTCGCGCACCGAGAGCGTCGGCGTCCCCATCTGCTGCAGCACACCGGTGCCGCCGACCGCCTTCGATCGATCGAGCGGCATCATCTCGTCGAGCCGGATTTTGCCTTCCTCTGCCTGTTTGAACAGTTCGTAGACGATCGCGAGCTTGACCGTCGATGCCGTCGCGAAGACGGCCTTCTCGAGGTGTTCGATGCGATCGCCGCTCGTGAGATCGAGAATCGAGTAGCCGACGACGCCGTCGACGTGGGCGGCGATGTCGGCGATGCGGTGGTCGAACTTTGAGCGGAGCTCGGTGGCCGTCGGCGACAGGCTCTGACCATCCACCATAACCACGAAGGTCGCGAAGGCCACGAAGACCGCGAAGGTTGCTTTGTACAAAACCTGCTTCGCGAACTTCGCGATCTTCGCGAACTTCGTGGTGGTGATCATGCCGTGATCCTGAGCGCGACTGCTGTCATATCATCATTCGGCACCGCGTCGCCCCGAAACTCCTGCACCGCTCCGAAGATTGCATCCACGATTTCCTTCGCCGTCTTCTGGCGACCGTTCTTGATGACCTCGAGCAGCCGCTCCGCTCCGAATTCGCGGCCGAGCGCATCGTTCGCTTCGAACACGCCGTCCGAGCAGAAGACGAAGACGTCGCCGACCGCGAGGCTGCACGTCACCTCGTCGTAGGTCGATCCCGCGAACGACCCGAGCGGGACGCCTGGCAAATCGATCTGCGCGATCGTGTCGCCACTGCAGCGGATCGGGTACGGCAGCCCCGAGTTCGACATGATCACGTTGCGGCGCTTGAAATCGAACACCGCATAACACAACGTGCAGTAGTACTCCTCGAGCTGACGCTCGTAGAGGATCGTGTTCGTCGACGCCAGCACGCCCGCCGGACTGAAACGTTCGGGGGCGTAACGGCGGCGGAACGTCCGCGACCGAATCAGTTCGCCGGCAAACGCGCTGTAGAGCGCGGCGGGAACCCCTTTGCCCGAGACGTCACCGACCGCGACGACGAGGCTGTTGGGTTCGGGCGCGAGGAAATCGTACAGGTCGCCGCCGAGCTCGCGCGCCGGCGCGAACCGCGCCGCGACGTCGACGCCTTTCAACCGCTTCGGCAATTCCACCGGCAGCAGCGCCATCTGCACCCGCTGCGCGAAACGGATTTCCTTTTCGAGGCGCGCTTCGTTGTCGCGAATCGTTTCGTAGAGGCGCGCGTTCTCGATCGCCACCGCTGCCTGGCTCGCGAGCAGCGTCAGGATCTCGACGTGCGTCTTGGTGAACGCGTCCAGCTCGGGGCTCTCGAGATCGAATACGCCGATGCAGCGATCCTTCAGCATCAACGGAATCACGAGTTCCGACCTGGCGTCGTCCACGACCTTGATGTATCGCGGATCGTTCTCGACGTCAGGCACGAGCACCGCTTGTTTGTGGAGAGCCGCGTAGCCGACGACGCCGACGCCGAGCTTGACGCGCGGCAGCGTCACCTTGTCGCCGTACCGCACGGCGACTTTCATCTCGAGCTCGTTGGTGTCTTCGTTGACGAGCAGGATGCCAAACGTGCGGTAGTCGATCACGCGCTTCGTCAGGTTCGCGATGCGGGTCAACAGTTCGTCGAGATTGAGGATCGCGCCGAACTCGCGCGCGACTTCGGCCAGCGTCTCGAGCGTCGCCGTGTACTCGCGTTCGTGCTCGAAGAGCCGCGCATTCTCGATCCCGACCGCCACGTGCGCCGCGAACTGACGCAGGATCGCCTCGTCGTCTTCGGTGAACTGGCCGGCGGTGTCGCTCAGCAGGTTCAGCGCGCCGATGACGCGTCCCTTGCGGCGCAACGGCACCACGAGCTCGGAGTTGGTTCCCGGGACCGCGTCGAAGTAGCGCGGGTCGGCATGCACGTCGTTGACGAGCAGCGGCTGCCCTTCGGCGACCGCCGCGCCGACGAGGCCTTGACCGACTTTCATCCGCATCGCACGCGCCGTCTCTTCGGGATATCCGACCGAGTACGCGATCCGCAGTTCGTGATTTTTCTCGTCCAGCAGGTACAAGCCGAACGCGGTGAAGTGCGTCAGCCGCGCGATGAGCTGAGGAATTTTCGCGAGCAGCTCCTCGAGGTCGAGAACGGACGTCACCTCGCGCCCGAGGGCGAAGAGCGTCGTCAGTTGTTCACTGGAATTCAACGGATCCACATTATAATTTCAGTTTCCCGATGGACCTGACGCTCCCACTGGACTACGCCGCGATCGAGCGGATCCTGCTCCACCGATACCCGTTCCTGTTCGTCGATCGTGTCACCGAATTCGAGGTCGACAAGCGCATCGTCGGCATCAAGAACGTGTCGCTGAACGAGCGCTATTTGTGGCCGAATCCGAAGGGACGCCCGGTGCTGCCGCCGACGATCCTCACCGAAGCGGTCGCGCAGGTCGGCGCCATTCTCATCCTGGCGAAGCCGGAGAACCGTCAGCGGTTGATCTTCTTCGCGGGCATCGACCGGGTCCGCTATCGCCGTCCCGTGCACCCGGGCGATACCGTCGTCATCGAGGCGAACGTGGTGAAGCTGCGCAGCCGAATGGGTCAATTGAAAGGCGTCGGCCGCGTCGACGGCAAAGCCGTCATTGATGGGACGATGACGTTTGCTTTAGGACCAGTGCCGCAGAACCAAGCTTCACCAGCCGCGACGTCCACGTCGCCCACCGCGACCCGGGGTTGAAGTAGCGGTACGCATCAAGAAGCGCGGGCGCGATCACCATCGCGCCGACGAACCGTTCGTCGACGCCGACTGAATCGGCCATGCCGCGCGTGTCCCGCTCCTCGGGCCCCGCTTTGAACATCGCGACCGTCCCGTAACCGACTGACGTCAACACGTCGAACGCGAGCGCGCCTTTCACGAACGGTGCGTGCTCGTTTCTGATGTTCGATCGTGTCGTGAGCACCCATTCCGCCATCGCCTCCTGCGTCCAGAATCCGGCGGACGAGACGACGAACTCGCGCCGCGGCGAGATCGGTTGGTGGGCGACGGCAAAGAACGGGATCGCGCCGAAGTGGACAGACTTGATGTAGGGCTGCGCGTCGAAGACGACGTCGAAGAGCAAGTGGCCCGACTCGTGTACGAGAAAAGCTGTGCCCGCCCCGGCAAGGAACTTCCCAGTGTCGACCACCGGGTGCTCATTCGGCTGAGCTTGCGCCTCCATAACGTCTTGCGCTGATGCAGAAATCGCGAAGCACAGCGCCAGTACCGCCGCGGCACCAACGTTGCACTTTCGGACGCCAGGGAACTGGAGGCACCGCATGTTAGAGACTATTGCGATCATCCTGATCGTGCTGTGGCTGCTCGGAATCGTCAGCGGCTACACGTTGGGCAATTTCATCTACGTCCTGCTGGTCATCGCCATCGTGCTCTTCCTGGTGCGGTTGATTAGCGGCCGACGAGTCGTCTAAGTGTAGGGCGACCCGCTCAGGGTCGCCTTACCAACGCAATCCCGACGAACACGATCGCCGCCGCGAACCCCATTCTGACGTCGAACGGCTCGCCTGCGAAGAGCACGCCCACGATCACCGCCAACACCGGATTCACATACGCGTAGAGCGACACGGTCGCGATCGGCAGGTGTTTCAACGCGTACGCGTACGCCGTGAAACCGATCACCGCGCCGAAGATGATCAGGTAACCGAGCGCGGACGCGGTGCGCACGTTGAACGTGAGCGCGCCGTACTCGTGATGCACGGCCGCGCCGACGTACAGCGCGAGCCCGCCAAACAACATCTCGAAGGCCGCGGTCGCGAGGACGCTCTCTTCCCTGGCTTCACCGTGTCCGCGCCGACGAGCGTAGAGCGATCCCACCGCCCACCCCGCACACGCGATCTGCGCCGCGATCACGCCGACGAGGAACGCGCGCCGGTTCGGTCCGACCTGCAGCTCCGGCCAGACGAGCGTCACGATGCCGATGAACCCAATCAACAGACCGATCCACTTGATCGCCGTCAGCTTGTCGCCGCCGAACATGCGATCGAGGCCGGTGATCCAGAACGGTGACGTCGCGACGAGCACCGCGGTCAGCCCGCTCGGCACCGTCTGCTCCGCCCACACGACGCCGCCATTCCCCAGGCCGAGCAACAACACACCGAGGACGATCAACGACGGCCACGCCCGCGGCCCCGGCAACCGCTCGCCGCGCAGTTTCAAAATGATCGCGAGGATCGATCCAGCGATCGAGTACCGCAGCGCGCCCATCAGAAGCGGCGGAATCGTGTCGAGCGCGATGCGGATCGCGAGGTAGGTGGTTCCCCAAACGATGCAGACGGTGAGCCAGGCGAAGTAAGCCCGCGTTCGCTGTCGTGATTCGTGGGTCGTGAGTCGTGATTCGTCGAGGGTAGGAACTGCCCGGTGGACACTCACCTACCGATAATCACACACGGCGACGGCTGTTTTGCGGCCAATTTCGATTGGTACGGTCCCTGCTCGTCGAGCAGTCATGTCAAACAAGATCGTCAACTATCGAGATCTGGAAGTATGGCAACGCGCGATCGAGCTGACCGATTTCGTGTACGGCATCACTTCGAAGTTTCCGCCGGAAGAGCGATACGGCTTGAGCGCGCAGATGCGCAAGGCTGCGGTATCGATCGCGTCGAACATCGCCGAGGGCACGCGTCATCGAACACCCGGGTTCATTTCACGAGTGATCATCTCGCTGGGCGAACACGCGGAACTGGAAACACAGGCGATCATTGCCGGCCGTCGCCACTACATCAGTTCGGCTGACATGCTGCACTTCGAAAAGCTGGCGACGTCGGCAGGCCAGTTGGCGCACGGCCTGCTCCGTTCGCTGGAGCGATAAATGACTCGCGACCTACGAATCACGACTCACGACTCACGACTCACGAGTCTCTCACGCCACCGCCGTCTCCACCGACAAGCGCACGCAGTTTCGGCCTTGATCCTTCGCGCGATAAAGCGCGGCGTCGGCGCGGGCGATGAGCGCCTGGGTGTCGATCTCCGACGGCAGCGCGACGGTGACGCCGAAGCTGGCGGTGACGCGGATCGTTTCGTCCTTCCACGCGATCGTCATGTCGGCGAGCTCGCGGCGCAAGGTGTCGGCGACACGCTTCGCGCCTTCGAGCGGCGTTTCCGGCAGCAGCACGAGGAATTCTTCCCCGCCGTAGCGGCACTTCAAGTCGCTGCCGCGCAGGACGTCCCGCATGTGCGAACCGACGCCGGCGAGCACCGCGTCACCGCACAGGTGCCCGTAGCGATCGTTGATGTCCTTGAAGTGATCGAGGTCGAACATGATGAGCGACACCGGCATCTGCGATCGGCGCGCGCGGCGCAACTCGGTGTCGATGACGTCGATCGCATGCGTGCGGTTGAAGCATCCCGTCAGGCCGTCACGAAGGCTGTTCTCTTTCAATTCCTGAAACATCTGCGCGTTGCGCAGGGCGATCGCGAGCACTGCGGCGACGGTGGCGAGCATCCGCTGACGCGCTTCGGGAAACGGTCCGGCCGCCTCGGGAATGCCGAGGACGCCGACGGTGGCCCCGCCGGCCGTGAGCGGAAGGCACAGATGCCCTTCGGTATCGATCGGATTCCGCGCGATCGGCGACTCGAGCGCCCGCTCGGCTTCCTGCTGATGCGCGCGTTCGATGTCGCGCCGGCTCTCCTTCGCGGTTCCGGCGAGCGCCTGCCAGTGCGCGCCGACGCGCAACAAGATCCACGCCTCGTCGGTCCCGGCCAGCTTGGAGAGATGCTGCTGCACCACGTCACGGATCGTCTCGACGTCGAGCGCCCGCGCGAGCGCTTGACCGAACGCGACGAGCCGCTCCATTTCGGAGGCGCGCGCCTGCGCCTGCAACGCGCTGGCTTCGGCGGCGGCCGCCCGCGTCTTCTCCTCGAGCCGCTTGCCCAGTTGGTGGAAAAAGAAGACCAGGATCAACACGACGAGCGCCGGCAGCAGCGCGAAGCCGGTGTTCTGCTCCGCATCGCGCGCGAGGCCGAGCGCCCACCGCTCGATCGGCCGCGCAAAGACGACGATCGGCACGGCGAGCGCCAGTCCGGCAACCAGCAGCCGATCCTGCCGTTTGACCCACGTCATGGATTTCGGCCGCACTCTAACTGAAAGCGTCATCAGGGTAAACTAGGCACGTATGGGTCGGAAGTCAGGGGCGAAAACACAAACGCGACAATCCGGATCGAGTTCCACTCCGCCGGAGCCGGAGAAGAAATCTTTCTCGCCGTTGATCGTCGTCGCCGTCGTGCTCGCGATCGCTGCCGGCGCGACGATCTACGTCCGCGGCATCGGCGATGCGCAGACGCAGAACGCTGGTTCGGCGATCGCGCAGGCACCCGTGGATGTGCCCGACGTCGCGAAGCTCGGTCCGCATCCGCAAGAGAATCTGCCGCCCCTGCCGTTCGATCCCGAACCGCCCGCGCGACCGATGGACGTGGTGCGCGCCGCGTACAAATTCGCCGCCGAACATCCCGAAGTGCTCAGCTACGTCCCGTGCTACTGCGGATGCGAGCACAGCGGCCACCGCGGCAACGAAGATTGCTTCGTCACGCGTCGTGACGCCAAGAACGACGTCGTCGAGTGGGAACCGCACGGCATGACGTGAGCGGTGTGCCTTGATGTCGCGCGTGACGCGATGCAAATGCATGCTTCCGGCGCTTCGGTCCGAGACATTCGTGCGGCGAACGAACGCAAGTGGAGCAAGAGTTTCCCGAGCCACACACCGACCCCGCAGCCGCCGGCGCCGACGTCGGGACAGTGAGCGACGACGAACCCCGAGTCCCGAATCCCGAATCCCGACACCTGTCGCTGGAGCGCCTGTTTGAAGCGCTCCAGGAAGGCATCTTCATCGGTGCGCTTGGACCGCACGAGTCCACGACGCTGGCCGCCAACCCTCACCTCAAACTGATCTTCGGCTACGCCAGCGAAACGCCTGCGGGTGACGTCCGGCCGTTCGAACTCGAGCGGTTCGTCGATCCGCAAGCGCGTGTGGCGCTGCTCGACCGCCTGACGAACGACGGCGACGTGAACGATTACCTGCTGCGGCTGCGTCGGGCCGACGGCAGCTCGATGTGGGTCGAGGTGACGGCGCACGCGGAGCCGACGCCCGACGCCGGCGTCGTGCGCGTCGACGCGCTGATCCGCGACGTCAGCGAGCGCAAGAAGCTGGACGATGAGACGCGCGATATTTATCACCAGTTGCTGCAGGCCGAGAAGATGGCGGCGCTCGGTCAGACGATTTCGGGCGTCGCACACGAGCTGAACAACCCGCTCGCGACGATCCTGAGCTGGGCCGAGCGACTGTCCGAACGCAAGAACCTCGAGGATCCCGTTCGCCGCGGCCTCGAAACGATCCTCTCCGAATCCGAGCGCGCCGCACGCATCGTCCGCAACCTGCTGACGTTCGCGCGCAAGCGGCAGACGACGCGCGCGATGGTGGATGTCAATCAAGTGATTCGGGAGACGTTGGCGTTGAGGGCGTACGAGCAACGCGTCACCAACGTCACGGTGCTGGACGCGCTCGCGGCCGGCCTGCCCCAGGTCTTCGCCGACGGACATCAGATCCAGCAAGTGCTGCTCAACCTCGTCATCAACGCCGAGCAGGCGATGGTGTCGTCGCACGGCCGCGGCACGCTCGTCGTCCGCACGTGGCATGACGCGGACAACGAGGCAGTCATTCTCGAAATCAACGATGACGGACCCGGCATTCCGGACGATCTCCAGCCGAAGATCTTCGATCCGTTCTTCACGACGAAAGAAGTCGGCAAAGGAACAGGATTGGGACTGACCGTCGCGTACGCGATCGTGCAGGAGCACGGCGGACGAATCCGGCTGGAATCGCGTCCGAGCGGCGGTGCGTCGTTCTACGTGGAATTACCGGTGAGCGGGACGAAGCTGCCGCCGGCCCCCGTGCGGCGCGCGAGCTTCGATGCGCCGGACGCGATCGTCGGCGCATCGGTGCTGCTCGTCGAGGACGAAGCGAAGCTGGCGAGCGCGGTGGTCGATGCGTTGACGGATGCCGGCTACGTCGTCCGTCATGCGAAGGACGGTCAGGAAGCGAGCACGCTCGTCCAGGAAAACCAGTTCGACGCGGTGATTTGCGATCTGAAGATGCCGCGCGTCGACGGCAAGTCGTTCTACCGGCTGCTGGAAAGTAAAGTGCCCGCGCTCGCCAGGAAGGTGATCTTCGTCACCGGCGACGTCGCGGGCACGGATGCGGAGACATTTCTCGAACAGAGCGGCTGTCGCTGGCTGGCGAAGCCGTTCCGTCTCGCCGATTTGCTACGCGCGCTTCGCGACACGCTCGCGTGACGCGTTGACCTTCATCGTCGCTTTCGCCATTTTCTTGGCTTTGTACGGCAACACGATCGCCGCAGGCGCCGCGACGGTTTCCTGAACCATCGCATCCCGTCGAATCCCGAACCCCGAATCCCGAATCCCGACCGTCTCCTTCTTCGCCGCGAACGCGAGCAGCTGACGCTTCATCTCCGCCACCTTCTGCGGATTCATGTCGCCGAGCGCATCTTTCAGGCGCCGGATCGCGCGCGCGTGCAGCTGCGAGACGCGCGACTCGTTGACGCCGATCTCGGCGCCGATCTGCTTCATCGTCACTTCGCCGTAATAGTAGAGGCCGATGACCTTGCGTTCGCGCCACGGCAGCGATTGAATCGCCGCGCGCACGCGGTCGCGCGTTTCGGATTTCTCGTACGCGGCGTCTGGTGAGTCGGGTTCGCTCGGCACGAGCGCCGGCGGCAGCGAGCTTTCGTCCATGTGCTCGCCGGTCGCGAGCGGCGACGTCGATTCGATCGTGTTGATGCGGACGATCGTTCGGCTCAGCCGTTTCTCGTCGGATCCGACGCGCGCGGCGAGATCCGCCATGGACGGCTCGTGCCCCAGCTCTTTGCGCAGCGCCTCGCGCGCCGCATCCAGTTCGCGCCGCTGGCGGCGCACGCCGCGCGGCCAGGCGTCTTTGCGCAGCGCGTCGATCATCGCGCCGCGGACGCGCCGCTCGGCGAACGTCTCGAACTTGATCCCCCGGTCCTCATCGAATCGGTGCGCGGCATCGATCAATCCGAGGACGCCGTCCTGGACGAGGTCGCCGATGTCGATCGAGTTCGGCATCGAGGCGGCCATGCGTCTCGCGAGCGCTTCCACGAAGGGGAGGCCAGCGACGATCCGGCGGTTCTGACTGGCGGCAACAGGCTGGGCGCGCACTTGGCTGCTCCTTGTCGGGCGTCGGGATTTGGGATTCGGGATTCGCGTTGTGCGATTCCCTTCGAATCCCGAAGCCCGAACCCCGAATCCCGGGTCTTCCCGGTGCTGCGCGTTATCGCAACTGGGGTACCAACAGTCGAGGCTGTGTCCAATTAGTTGGCACTTCGAGCAGACACACGGCTGTAAGCTGTTATTTGGAAACTGTTTACGGCCGTTCGTCTTTTTTGAACTCGCCGCTGGTTGTGGGGTGAAAAACCGTAGAATTCGTCAAGTATTTGACGAATTCGACGGTTTGCGCGTCAAGTTGTTGACGGATTGATTACAGTTTTGGTGCGGATTTCTTTTGCGGTCGTCATCGCCTCGAGCGCGCTGGCGACGACCTGAGCGGCGCGCGCACGATGGATATCGTCGGGCGCTTTGGCTTCGAGCAGTTCGGCGTGCGCGAGGATGATCCCGAGTTGGTTGTTGAGACGATGAAAGAGGAGACGCAATTCGGGTGATTCGTCCATTGGTCCCCTCGCGAGGAGTTCCTCGACGCTCAACGCACGCGACACGCGGCTACGCCTGTTTCGTCTCGGCGTGCCACATCGACTCGACGGCGGGACGATTGGTGTTGTTCGGATCGCGCCACAGCGTGTCGACGAAAATGCGGACCGATCCACCAGCCGTGCGCACGTATTCGATCTTGCCGCTGGAGAGCCAGTTATAGATGGTCCGGCGGCTGACGCCTACGAGCTCACAGGCCTTCATGATCGAAATCGTTTTGCGTTCCACTCTTGTCTGCCTCCGGAACCGTTATCGGAGGCAAAGCTGCGCAAGATTAGTCTGACTAACAAGTCTGACGTGGAAGTCTGACCGGGAAGTCTGACTAGGGAGTCTGACTCGGAAGTCTGACCAAATAGTCAGACTGTCAATATTTTGACAACGCGATTTCGCGGGACGGGTCGTCGAGACCTTCGATCGCGGCGCGTCCCATGGCGAGCACGGACTCTTCGGTGCTTCCGCCAATGTGCGGCATCGGGACAACGTTGGGCAGCGACAGCAACTCGCGGTCGGACGGCGGTTCGGTTTCGTAGACGTCAAACGCGGCCCCCGCGAGCTGACCGTCAATCAGCGCGCGCTTGATCGCGTGCTCGTCGACGATCCCACCCCGCGCGGCGTTGATCACGCACGCCGTCGGCTTCATCGCCGCAATCTGATCGGCCCCGATCATCGCGCGCGTCGACGCGTCGAGCGGCACGTGGACCGTGACGAAATCCGACTCGCGGAGCAGCCGCTCGAGTGACACCGGCGTCACCTGATGCGCACGATAGAAATCGTCATACGACACGATATCGTGTGCGAGGACCGTGGACCCGAACGCGCGACACAATTCGGCGACGCGTTTGCCGACGTGACCGCAGCCAACAATCCCGACCGTCGCCGACGACAATTGACGTCCGACCGGCTGCCGCCATCCACCGTCCATCGTCTCGCGCGCGAGCGGCAGCATGTTCCGTCCGAGCGCGATCATCATCGCAATCGTCAGCTCGGCCACGCCCTGACGATTGACGCCGGGCGTCCACCGGATCGACACGCCGCGCCGCCGGGCTGCCTCGAGATCGATCATGTCGAGGCCGACACCGTACTTGCTGACAATCCGCAGCTCGGGGACGGCGACAAACACCGCGTCATCGAGTTTTTCGAGACCGGTGATCGCCTTTTCGTGTCCGCGCAAAAAGGCGATCAGCTCATCGTTTTTCAACGTGCGGCCGGTGTGATTCCAGGTGACGCTCGGATATCGCGCCAGTAATTCGTCGCGCAGCCGAGCGTCTCGCGAAAACGATCGGGAGGCGACGGCGATCACGGCTGGGCGATCACCCATTCGGCCGCCTCTCCGACCGACGTGGCGCGATAGTCGGGCTCGTACGATCTGGGGTCGTCGTAACCGTAGTCGACGAGGACCGTCCGGCAACCGGCATTTCGGCCCGCCCCGACGTCGCGCCATCGATCGCCGATCATGAAGCTCGCCCGAAGGTCGACGTCGAGCTGACGCGCCGCCGTCAGGATCATCCCAGGTTTCGGTTTTCGACACACGCAACCGTCGCCATCGTCGTGCGGGCACACGAAGATGTGCTCGATCGCCAATTCGGATCGGACGATCGCATGCATCGCGTCGAGCGCGGCAGGACTGATCGTGCCTCGCGCAATCTCCGGCTGATTGGTGACGACGGCAAGCTCGAAGCCGGCAGCGCGCAGCATGTGCACGATTGCCGGCGCGTCTGGACACAACACGAATTCGCTCGCCGTTACCGGCGCGTACGGTTTGCCGTCGCGCACACACGGGCTGTTGATGATGCCGTCGCGATCGAGAAACACCGCCCGGCGGATCAGCGCGTCGACTCCCATTTCGTCGCCGACTGCTTGAGCGTGGGATGCGAGATCAGCAGGTGCCACACGACCGCTTGAAATCCTTCGCTGTGCGGCGTCACGTGCGCGTCGTTGACGGTCGGCACGACGACACACGCGTCGGCGACCGTCGCGGTGAATCCACCGGCACGCCCGACGATGCCAACGATCGTCGCGCCGACTTGTTTCGCGTACTTCAACGCGTGCACGAGGTTCGCGCTGATGTTCGTGGTCACGTCACCGCCGCCAACGGAAAACACCATGATGGCATCGCGATCGGTCAGGCGGCTGCCGCGCAGCCAGGATTCAAACACGGTCTCCCACCCCTCATCGTTCGTTCGCGCTGTCAGCTCCGAGACGTTGTCGGTCGGCGCATAGGCCTCGAACCCCGCGAGCTTCCGGAAATCGTTGACCGCATGCGAGCAGTTGCCGGCACTGCCGCCAACGCCGAGGAAGAACAGGCGCCCGCCTTGGGCGCGGACGGCCGCCAGCCGCTCGACCACGCGTTCGATCGCGGCGACGTCGAGCAGAGCGGCGATCTCGCGAACCTCAGCGAGATATCGTTCGGTGAATGAATCGGCGTTCGACATATGTCAAAATATTGGCACCCAGCTAAATGCCTGAGTCCCAGAAGCATATCCTCCTCGTCGAAGACGAGGCGCCGTTGCGCGAAGCGATCGCGGAACAGCTCGGCGACCGAGGGTATCACGTCGAGCAGGCCGACTCGGGTGAAGCGGCGCTCGCGCGACTCGCGGACTTCGCCTTCGACATCATCGTCACCGATCTGCGCCTGCCGGGCATCAACGGATCCGCGGTTCTCGAAGCGGCCGTCGAGCGGTATCCCGACATCGTCGCGATCGTCGTCACTGGTTTCGGGACGGTAAAGGATGCTGTCGAAGCAATCAAACGCGGCGCGTGGGACTTCGTCAGCAAGCCGTTTCAGATCGACGAGCTGCTGCTTGCGCTCGATTCCGCGCTCGAGCAGCGGCGACTGAAGTCCGAAAACGCATATCTACGCGCGCAGCTCGAAGAGCGCTATCGCTTCGAAGGGCTGATCGGCAAAAGCCGGGCGATGAAGAAGCTGTTCCAGCTGCTCGAAACGGTGGCGCCGACCAACAGCACAATCCTGATCACCGGCGAGACCGGCACCGGCAAAGAAGTCGTGGCGCGCGCGATCCATCACAGCAGCCCGAGAAAGAACCATCGCTTCGTCGCGCTCAACTGCAGCGCGATTCCCGAAACGTTACTCGAAGCCGAACTCTTCGGTCACGTCCGCGGCGCGTTCACCGGTGCCGTCGGCAACAGGCAAGGACGTTTCGAACAGGCGCACAAAGGGACACTCTTCCTCGACGAAGTGGGGACGATGAGCGTGGCGCTGCAGACGAAATTGCTGCGCGCGCTGCAGGAGCGCGAGTTCGAGCGCATCGGCGACTCGCACACGATCAAAGTGGATGTCCGCGTCATCGCGGCGACCAACAGCGACCTCGCCAAAATGGTGGCGGACGGACAATTCCGCGAAGACCTCTTCTATCGTCTCAACGTCATCCCGGTGCAGTTGCCGCCGCTGCGCGAACGCAAGGAGGACATCCCGCTCCTCGCGCAGCATTTCCTCGACAAGTTCAAGCGCGAAGGCTCGGGCACCCACCGCGTGGCGACGCCGGGAGCGGGATCGGATCGGAACGTGGCGCAGCCCTTCAGGGCTGCCGTCACCTTCTCGCAGGAAGCGATGCGCCGCATGATGGCGTATCAATGGCCCGGCAACGTCCGTCAGCTCGAGAACGCCGTCGAGCGGGCGGTCGCGTTCAGCGTGGGACGAGGACCGATCGACGTCGCGGATCTGCCGACCGAGATTCAGCAGGCCGAAGAACCGGTGATCACCTCGTCGCTGAATCTGCCGGAAGACGGACTCGATCTCGATCGCTTCGTCTCGAACATCGAACGCGATCTCATTCAGCGCGCGCTCGAGCGAACCAACGGCAACAAAGGCGCGGCGGCAACCCTACTCGGTTTGAAACGGACGACTCTGGTGGAAAAACTGAAACGACTGACGCACGTGCTCGTTCTCGCGTTGACGGCGGCGACCGCCGTATTCGCGCAGACGCCGGCAACACAACCCGGTCACGAAACATCGGCTGAGTCCGTCGCGCAGTACGCGCTGTCGGATCAGATGCCGATGGATCCGGAGGCGACCGTCGGCACGCTGCGCAACGGCCTGAAGTACTACATCCGGCCGAATCCGAAGCCGGCCCAGCGTGTCGAGCTGCGGCTCGTCGTCAAAGCGGGATCCGTGCTCGAAGACGACGACCAGCAGGGGCTCGCGCATTTCGTCGAGCACATGCTGTTCGAGGGGACGCGCCATTTTCCGCGCCAGAGCCTCAACGATTTTCTCGCGTCGCTCGGTGCGAGCATCGGTCCGGACGCGAATGCGGCCACGAGCTTCGACGAAACGCAGTACATCCTGCGCCTGCCGACCGACGCGCCGAACGTGCTCGATCGCGCGCTCCTCGTGCTCGAGGACTGGGCGCAAGGCGCGCTCTTCGAGCAGGCCGGCATCGATCGCGAGCGGGGGATCGTCCTCTCCGAGTGGCGCATGAACCTCGGCGCCGCCGATCGGATGCAGGACAAGATTCGACGCGCGCAGCTCGAAGGATCGCGCTACGCCGACCGTCCGCCGATCGGGAAGCCCGACATCATCGAAAAAACGCCGCGCGAACCGCTCGTCCGGTTCTACAACGACTGGTATCGGCCGGATCTGATGGCGGTCATCGTCGTCGGCGACATCAACCGTGACGAGGTCGTGTCGCTCATCAACCAGCATTTCTCGTCGTTGACGAATCCGTCGCCGCGCCGATCGCGACCGATTTTCGACGTGCCCGAGCGTCCAGGAACGCGCTACACGATCGCGACCGACAAGGAAACGACCTCGACGGTGGTCGACGTCACCGATCTGCGTCCGTCGCGCAACCAGGGTTCGGTCGGCGGGTACCGGGACATCATGAAGGACGATCTGTTCTCGAGCATGCTCGGCGCGCGGCTCGACGAGGTGGCGCACAGCGCCAATCCGCCGTTTCTCCGCGCCGACGCGAATCGACAGCTGTTTCCGGCGCCGCGCACGCGCGATCAGGCATCGCTCGAAGCGCTCGTCGCCGCCGACGGCGTACCGAAAGGTCTCGACGCGTTGATGACCGAGCTGCAACGCGTCGCACAGTTCGGATTCGCGCCGACCGAGCTCGCACGCGCGAAGCAGGCGATGATGGCCAGCTCCGAACGCGCGACGATGGAAAGCCCCGACCGCGAGTCGGCGAGCCGCGCGGACGAGTACACCCGCAACTTCCTCGAGGGTGAAGCGCTGCCGACGATCTGGCAGGAGCTCGCGTTCCACAAACGCTTCGTGCCCGAGATCACGCTTGCCGAGGTGAACGCGCTCGCCGGCGACTGGTTCCCCGACGAAAACCGCCTCGTCATCGTTGCGGCGCCAGAAGCCGCCGGCGTCAAGCTGCCCGATCAAACCGCGTTGGCAGCCGTCGTCAAGGCCGTGGCGGCCAAGAAGCTGCAGCCGTACGTCGACACGGTGACGACGGAACCGCTGCTGACCACGACGCCATCGCGCGGGTCGATTGTGAAAACGGCCGAGCGCGAAGGCGGCGTGACCGAATGGACGCTCTCGAACGGCGCGACCGTCGTCCTGAAGCCGACGAAGCTACGTGAGGATCAAGTGTTGTTCCGAGCGTTTGCGCCGGGCGGCGAATCGCTCGCCAGCGACAACGATTTGATTCCCGCGCGCGTCGCCGACATGGTCGTGCCCGCCGGCGGCGCCGGCCGCTTCAGCGAGGTGACGCTCGATCGCATGCTGGCCGGTAAAGCGATCAACGTCACGCCGTACATCAACGAGATCGATCAAGGCATGACCGGCGGCAGCGTGCCGCAGGATCTCGAAACGATGTTTCAGGTGATGTACCTGCGCTTCACGGCGCCGCGCGCCGATCCGGTGGCGTTTGCCGCCATGCAGTCGCAAGCGCGCGGTATGGTTGCGAATCAAAGCGCGAGCCCTGATTTCGTGTTCAACGAAACGCTGCGATCGATCCTGAGCCAGAACAGCCCGCGGCGTCAGCCGGAAACGGTCGAGACCGTCAGTCGGTGGAATCTCGATCGCTCGCTCGCGTTTTACAAAGCGCGCTTCGCCGACGCATCGAACTTCACGTTCGTGTTCGTCGGCAGCTTCACCGTGGATCAGATCAAGCCGTTCGTCGAAACCTACGTCGCCAGCCTGCCGGCCACGCGCGCGCACGAGAAGTGGCGCGACCTCGGCATCACGCCGCCCTCCACCGTCGTCGAAAAGACGATCGAAAAGGGAATTGCGCCGAAGAGCCAGGTCGCCATCGTCTTCAACGGCCCGTTCGACTACGACGATCAGCATCGTCTTGCGCTGCGGACGATGACGCTGTTGCTGGAATCACGGCTGAACGACACGATCCGGCAGGAGCTGGGCGCGACCTACAGCATCACTGCGAACGCCGACATGCAGAAGTTTCCGCAGCCGCGCTACACGATTCGCATCGAGTGGACATGCGATCCTGCGCGGACGCCGGCGGTGACCGCGCGCGTGCAGCAGGAAGTCGGGTTCGTGCGCTCGACGACGCTGTCGGCGAACCAAGTGAATCTGATTCGCGAGCTGCTGCTGCGCGACTTCGAGCAGAACAGCCAGGACAACGGGTACGTCCTGGGTCAGCTCGCGAGGAAGTACGAGGACGGCGAAGCGGCGGACGTCGGCGCGCTCGCGCGGATGCCGCAGCGCATCGCCGCGTTAACGGGCGATGCGATCCACGACGCCGCGCAACGCTACCTCAATCCCGATCGCTACGTGCAAGTGACGCTGATGCCGGAGGGGAAGTAGGGCTACTCTCCGTCGTGATCCCTGTCGAGCGCGTTGAGGTTCACGTCTTCGACACGCATCTCACGTGCGAGCGCAGTGCCGGCGAGATTCGGTGGATCCGGTGCCAGCGCGCGTTCGGCGGCGGCCCGCTGGACGTCGGAGAACTTCGGCCCTTCGTCCATCGCCCATCCGCGCCATCCACACTCGCCACAGCGAAATGGACGCTTCTGGGTGATCTCCTTCCGCCACCGCTCCCATTTCGAGCGGCTCCGCGAACGGCCGACCGACTCGGACTTGCACTTCGGACACTGCATGAGGTGGCGTTGATTCTACAATGGAGAAATGCCGCCGCGATTCGCTTATTGGACCATTTTGATCGACAACGCACCGACGGCGTTCCGCGCGCGCGACGCACACGAACTCCTTCCTACCCTCAACCAGCTCAAACGCACGAATCAAAACGTAATCCTTAGGTGGTTTTCGGGCGGACAGTTGTGGGAATCGCCGGAGGCGGCGAGCGAAGCGAGGCGTAAGCCAAAGGTCGTAGAACGGCGTGGGAAAGACTGGCGTCCCGGCGGTCAGCACAAAGATCCGCGCGCGAGATTCGACAAGAAAAAACGTGACTCGTCGAAGCGCGACATGCGCGAAGGCGGTAGGCCTGCCGGGCCGCGACCAGACCGTCCTCGGAAACCATGGACACCTCGCCCGCCCGGCCAGCGACCGTTGGGTGCTCAAAAGCCGTTCGGCGGCAAACCGTCCGCCGATCGCCGGTTCGCGAAGCCGCTTGGCGCGCCCGGTGGACCGCGGAAGCGTGATCAGCGCGGAGGCGGCTGGCAAAACCGCGACCGTCCACATGGACCGCGACCGCCGTTCCGTCGCCGGCGCCGCGATGATGAACCGCCCGATAAAAAGTAGCGATCGCGAAGCTGCTCGATGAGCGCCGTCGTCTCCTACATGGGATCGCCTCGCGGCGCCGTCGTCGCGATGGCGATCGCCGCGATCTGGATCGCCACGCGCCCGCGGTCGGCCATGGCGCGGGCGTTCTTGTTTTTTGCAGCGTTCGGTTACCTCGCCGCGAGCATTTATGTCGTTCCGGATCTGTTCGCCTCGCTCCTCGCGTCCGGTTACGAGCGATTCGAGAAGGCGAATGCGCCGCACGGACGGATCGCCGTCGTCGTTCTGGGTGCGGGCGCATTCAACGTAGGTGGATGGGAAGATCAAATGGCGGTGCCGACGCCCGTTGCGGTCGCGCGTGTGCTCGAAGCGCGCCGTGTGTTTCGCCTTGTGGATGCGTCCTGGATCATCAGTTCAGGCGGCAACGCGACGTCGGACGGCGCGTGGGAGCCGCCTGGCGTAACGATGCAAAAGATGTTCATCAGCCTTGGCATCCCCGACTCACGCATCGTGGTCGAAACGAAATCGCAAAACACGCATGACGAAGCGGTGATCGTCGCGTCGATGCTGCCCTCGCTCGGCGCCGATTCGGTCATTCTCGTCACGTCGGCCGATCACATGCGCCGATCGGTTGGTTCGTTCCGTGCCGCGGGCGTCACAGTGACGCCAGCCATTGCGCCGGATCCCGGGTTCGACGTTTCGGTGTGGAACAAAATCGTACCGACCGAGCACGGCCTCGATTACTCGAGCGAAGTCCTGCACGAATTCGGCGGCATCCCGCTCTATTGGTTGCGCGGGTGGTGGAAATGATCTCGCACGTCGTCTTGCTGAAACCTCGCACGGATCTCACTGACGCCGAGCGCCGTGTGTTCATCGATGCGTTCGAACAGGCCGTTCGACGCATTCCAACCGTCCGCGGCGTGCGGCTCGGCCGCCGCGTTCGCATCGGTGCCCGTTACGAGCAGACGACACCTGATGCCGCCGACTTTCTCGGGATGATTGATTTCGACGATGCCGACGGCCTGCAGACGTACCTCCGGCATCCTGCGCACGTGGAACTCGGCGCTCGCTTCGGTCAGGTGGTTAGTTCAGGAATGGTTTACGACTTCGAGATCGGCGGGATCGAATCGCTTACGCGTTGGCTGGTTCCTTAAGCCCGAGCAGCCGCATGACTCGGGACATCACGCCGGCATCTTCGCGCTCGGGCGTGTCGATTTGCGTGAGAATGTCGAGACAGTCGGACACGGAACTGACGACACCGATGCCGAGACGTCTGGCGGCGGCGGGCAGTTGATGTTGTTCGTCGCGCCACACGAGAATCGCACGCGCCTTCGAATCGACGACGACGTCGAGACAGTTTTCAGGACGATCGTCGACGACGATATCGAGTCCGAGCGCGGCTGCGATGCGGCCGCGCGAGCCTTGGACGACATACACGCTCGGCAGCGTGAATCCCTTCGACTCGAGCCAACGCTGACTCTGAACCTGGGCGGTCGCGCCAGCGCTCTCCGGACGTTTCGTCAAGAAGATGATCTCCCAGCGGCGGTCTGCCGCCAGCGCGGCGAGTCGCGGAATGACGCCTGGTTCGAGTTCCTCCAGCGATTCCCAGAAGTTCTCGATCGATTCGACATGCCGCCAGAGCCGTCGCTGTTGACGCGTCGTCATGTTCAAGCGAACGAGCGGCGGCGCCGCAGTGTCGGCCGGTTTGTCGCCGCCACCCATGTCCTCCGCGTCGGAGGCGAGAGGCGGCGCGTCGGTCGCGCGCTCCTGCAAGCGGCGCGTCATCGCTTCACCAAACAGAATTTCCGCCTGGCGGACGAGCTCCGACTCCATGTCGGCGAGTACGCCGTCGAGATCGAATCCAAGTCGAAGTGCCACGATCGTGTTAAGCGGTGTTATGGCTTGTCGAGCGTGTTCGGATCGAAGTCGGATCGATGTGGTTCGGCGAGATCAATGGGATCGAGGACAGGTGGGGGGCCGAACACCGCTCGGTCAGCGCGCGCACGTTCTTCGTTCGAAAAGCGCGAGCCGCGATCGAGCGCCCATCCGCGCCACCCACATTGCGCGCATCGATGCGGACGTTTACCGGTGAGCACACGACGCCACGCTTCGAAGAATGGGCGCGTACGTGACCGGTGAACCGAATCGGCCTTGCAATTGGGACACAGCACGACTTTGTAAGACTGTTCGGACATTCTAGCACGGGTATTAGTGTGCGATTGCGCCCAGACATTAAAGCGCCAACCCAGCCTTCTGGGCATCGCTGAAGAACATCCGAACGGTTTCCAGCGAGTAATCGGTCAGATCGCGCCCCACCAACGGGAGTTTCCTGAGGAGATCCTCCGTAACCGTGATGATGTGGCAGCCGGCGTGGGCCGCCTGGACGATGTTGAGCAGCTCGCGCGGACTGGCCCAGATGATTTCGATTTGCGGTTGATCGCGAACGATGTCGACGGCCTCGAGGATCGTCGGTACTGGGTCGCGCCCCGTATCGGCGATTCGTCCAGCGAACACCGATATGCACGCCGGCGCGCCGCCGCGCAGATGTCGCATCGTCTCCGTGACTTGCTCGACCGTCAGCACAGCGGTCACATTGACTTTGACGCCCTCGGCCGACAGCCGACGTACGACCGCCTCGGACGCCACACCATGCGTGTTCGTCACCGGAATTTTGACGTAGACGTTGTCGCCCCACGACGAAATCTCCCGCGCCTGGCGCAGCATGCTGTCGGTGTCGTCGGAAAACACTTCGAACGACACCGGACGGTCGGAGACTGTC
>DASREL010000121.1:0-63772 GCA_035652075.1 Vicinamibacterales bacterium | reverse complement strand
CGACGAAGGGAAGGGGGCGCTGAAAGAATTCGTCGAAAACGGCGGCACGCTGATCGCGCTCGATTCGGCGTCGATGTGGCCGGTCGACGTGTTCAACCTGCCGGTGAAAAACGTCCTGCAGGGGCTCGCGGGCGGTGGCGAAGGTGGCGGTGGCGGCGGCGCGATCGGACCGCAGTCGGCGGCGTTCTACGCGCCGGGATCGATCGTGCGCACGAAAGTCGACGTCACCAGTCCGATCGCGTATGGATCGGACGCCGAATCGATCGCGTGGTTCGAGCAGAGCCCGGCGTTCGAGGTCTCCGGCAGCGCGAAAACGATCGTGTCCTACCCGGCGACGGGTTCGCCGCTCCTGAGCGGATGGCTGCTCGGCGCGGAAAAACTGAACGGCAAATCGGCCGTCGTCGAAGCGCCGGTCGGCAAGGGCCGCGTGATCCTGTTCGGCTTCCGCCCGCAGTACCGCGCGCAGACGTGGGCCACGTTCAAGCTGCTGTTCAACTCGCTGTATTACGCGACGGTGGAGTCGACGCAGACTTCAACGTCTCAAAGCGCGCGAGGTCGATAGCGCGTTGACGTCGGGCGACCGCACGTGCTCGCAGCAGTCGGAGGACGACGAGCGCGTGCGCCCCGCCCACGAAGATCAGCTCCTCGCGCGTCGGATCGAGGAGCATCGCGGGGAGCAGATTCAGGACGACGGCGGTCACGAACGGGACGAGGAACAACGCGTCCACGGTCGCAGCGCCGTCGGGCTTGCCGAAGCTCATCGCGACGTGTTCCCAGCCGGTGCCAGAGTACTCTGACACCTCTGACACCTCTGAGGTGTCAGACCCCTCGAAAAAGACGTGCAGGTAGCGGCCAATCCGTTCGACACCGATGTGGAGCGCATAAACCGCTTCGAACACAGCCGCAAGGACCATCAGCGGCACGAGCGTTCCGAGTGGAGTGGCTGTAAGCGCGACGGTCGCGATAGCGAGCGCCGCCCAGCTGACCGTTCCGACAGCGAAGATCCAGACGCGCGCGGTGCCGCGCTCGCGGATCGTCGACCGCAGTTGTCTGTATTCCTCTAATTCACGGTCTGTCACGTCTTGGCTCTGCGGAAAGTGGCTCGACGGTCGATAATCTAGAAAAGGGCGCCCCTTCGACTGCTGCATTGTGGCACAGCGTTGGTAATAGCTCAGGCGTGCGCGAGCCCATAATCGCCTTGCGGTCTATGAATTATCTGCTACACTTTCGGCGTCCAACATTCGCTAACCAAGTTCGTGGGGCAGCCTAAGTGAACAGAAAATCGTTTTTCTGGATCGGTCCTCTTGCGCTTCTGAGTCTCGTCAGTTTCGGAGCTCAGCCGGCGTCGGCAGCTCAAGCGACGAAGACTCACAAGAAGACCACCGCGGTCTACTCGCGCGAACGGTCGCAAACGCGTAAAGCGACGCTGGCCAAGGCGCGGGCGGTCGCGATGGCGCGCGAGATGGCCGACACGGTCACCCCGCGATACAAGGCCGACGCGAACGGCGAACTCGTCCCCGATTTGCGCGCGGCTGCCGCGATCATCTACAACCCCGAAACCAACGAAGTGCTCTGGGAATCGAACTCGCAGACGCAGCGCTCGATCGCCAGCATCACGAAGATGATGACGGCGACGGTGTTCCTCGAGAACAATCCCGACACGTCGCAGGTCGTGACGATGGTCCACAGCGACGTGTTCCAGGCGTCGACGACCCACCTGCGGCTGAATGACAAGGTGACGACCGACGATCTGCTTCACCTGATGCTGATCGCGTCGGACAATGCCGCGGCGCGTGCGCTCGCTCGCGTGTCACCGTACGGCTCTGATGGGTTCATCCGGCGCATGAACGAAAAAGCCGGGGAATTGGGGCTCGAGAACACGCACTACGCGGATCCGTCCGGCCTGCTGTCGGACAACGTCTCGTCAGCCTACGACATGGCGCGTCTCATCACGCATGTGTCGGGCGATGACCGCATCACGTCGATCATGCGCATGCCGGAGTACACCGTCTACACGAAGAACACCCGGCCGCACGCGATCACGTTCCACAGCACAGACCATTTGCTCGGCCGTCCGGGGATCGACGTCCGCGCGGCGAAGACGGGCTTCATCTCGAAAGCCGGCTATTGCCTTGCGACGCTGTTGCGCTTGCCCGAAGCGGCCGGTGGACAGGACGTCGCGGTGGTGGTCCTCGGCGCGCGTTCGAACGCCGGTCGCTTCCTGGAAACGCAGAACCTGTTCAACTGGCTCTCGCTGCGAGCGTCGACGATCCTCGCGCCGAAGCCGCAGCAGCAACAGCAGCAGTAAGCACGAAGAACACGAAACGCTCGAAACCCACGAAAGATCTTTTTCCGAAAAGGTTTTTCGTGGGTTTCGTGTTTTCGTGGGTTTCGTGGGCGGCCTAACCCACGTAGCCTCGTTGTATGGCCGCCGCGTCGAGCGGCAGCGTCGCGATCGTGTCGACCGACACCATCACCGGACGCGTCGCGTGGCGCGCGTCATACGCCTTCAAATACCTTCGACACACATCGCACGCATACACCCGGTAGCGGCCGTCGCGCGTTGCAAAAGACGTGACGAGGGCGCGGTCTTCGTTCATACAGAACGGACAGCTGAGCGTCGCGAACTGCCACGACGCGGTGCAGCGGCCGCAGATCAGCCGCCGATCGGCGCTCGGCGTGATGACCGCGAAGTCCGGTTCCCAGCCGCAGAACGGGCAGTGCCCGTGCGTCCACGACCCGACGTCCACCTTCTCGGCGAGCGATTCCGCGGACCGCGACAAGAACGGCCGCAGTGCCAGCAAGAGCACCTGATCGAGCGACGCCGGTGTGTCCGGCGGCAGGCGCGGCGCGTTGACGCGGTCCGCGTCGACGCCTGACGTCACGTTGTACCACGTGGCGACGATGTCCTCGATCGCGCGCCCTTCGCGTCCGATCGCCGTGATGCGATCGTAGTCGGACCGCTCAATCGCTTCGTAGCGATGCAGGATGTCCGCCGTCTGTCGAAGCGTCAACCTGAAGTCGGTCCACTCGAGCGGGATGTCGGTGAACCGGACGATCGGCCGTCCTGCGGCCTGCTGCGCCTTCAGCCACTCGGCGTCGACCTGAATCCACGGCAACGGCACGCGCGACTGCACCCGGCGCTGCATTTCCACGAGCGCGAGTTGCATGTCCACGGCCGACGCCAGCTCGGGCTGCTCGGCTTTGAGCTGCTTGAGTTCGACAATCTCGCGCGGTTCGGTTCGGGGTGGGCGAGGTGGCCGTTCCACGGACTGATTATGGTGGAGGCTGGAGGCTGGAGGCTAGAGGCTGGAGGCTCGAAGGGGCTAGAGGCTCGAAGAGGCTAGAGACCGAAAGCTCTTAGCCTCCAGCCTCTAGCCTGTCGCTTCTACTTAGAACATAAAACGCACGCCCAGCCGCGCGAGGCGCGGGTTGAGCCACACGTTCGGGTTGCCGAACGTGCTGCCCGACGACTCGATGACCGCCGAACGACTGCCGACGTCCGGGATTCCCTGGTTGAACAGGTTGAACAGATCGAAGTAGATGCCGATTTGCCGCACCGATGATCCGATCGGGATCGTCTTCTCAGCGCGGAAGTCCATCGTGTTCAGCGGGTCGGTGCGTCGCGTCCCGATCGGTTCGATGCGAACCGACTCGGACCCTTGCGTCAGGCCCTTGATTGATGCGGTGCGACCCCACGGCAGGCCGGACGTGTAGCGGTACACGCCGCTGATGTTGAACCCGCCGAACGCAGGCACACGATACGTCCCGTCCAACTTCACCTGGCTCGGATAGTCGAACCGAGCGTCGCCGTTGATGTTGATGAAGTGGTTCGGATCCGCGAAACCGCCGGTCTGACCGAGGCCTTGCGTCCCACCGCCGCCGGCGTTCGTGCTGCTGCGATTGTCGACGGTCCCGCGGGTGTGCGACCACGTGTACGACAACTGCGCCTGCCAGTTGTTCGAGTATCGCTTGGTCCCGATGATCTGGAACCCGTCGTAATCGCGGAACGCGTTGGCCGGATTGGTGAACTGCAAGAACTCGTGTCCTGGGTTCGTCTTGTTGTAGACGGTGATCGGTCCGCCATCGTCGGCCGTATTGAGCTTGCCGTCCGGGCCGGGATCGATTTTCGTCGTCGCAGCGTACGTCGATCCCGTGTCGACGAATCCCATGAAGTCCCGGAAGTTCCGCCTGATGTACTGGACGGTGGCCGAGAAATTGGGAATCAGCTCTCGCTCGACGCCGACGAGGAATTGATCGACGTACGACTGCTTGATGTTCGGATCGATGCCGAGGTTCGTCTGCGGTGACCGCCTCGAGACTTCCTGGAACTTGTTCGGTCCAAGCACCAGGGCCGTGATGTGCGGATTCTGGTTCGTCAGGTCCATGAACTCGAACTGACCGCCAAACAGCGCGTCGTAGTACCGGCCGTAGTGTCCGCGAACGACCGTGCGGTGATCGCCCAACACGTCGAAGGCGAAGCCGACGCGTGGCGCGAGCGCGTGGTTCGAGAGCACGGTGCCCGTCGGTACCGACCCGCGGTTCACGTCGAGACGCACGCCGGCGTTGACCGTCAGCTTATCGGTGACCGTCCACGCGTCTTGCGCGTACACCGACGTGCGGTTGGCGGTGGCGTCGGTGACGTAGCCGTTCCAGAGATACACCTCGTACGGCTGGCCGCCGTAGTCGTAGTAGTAGCGGCCGCCCGGATACCCAGACTCGTTGCGGATCTTCGAATGCTCGTACTCGAAGCCGAACTTCAGCTCGTGGCTCTTGCCCGCGAACTTGTCCGCGTACTTCGTCAGCGTCGCCGCCGTCACGTTGCGCGTGCGGTCGAAACGGCCGTAGTAGGGCACGTTGACGGAGTAGATGCCCGTCAAACCGTCGAAATGCGGATACGGTCCGCTGGTCGTCTGCGGCGGCGTCGGATCAACCGGGAAGTATCCGGTGTATCCGCCGTTGCGCACGTTCAACATCGTCTTGTCGTTGATCGTCCAGGTGACCTGTCCGTTCCAATTCCACTCGGGCGACGGCTCGAGCGCGGTGACTTCGGTCGTCGGACGCTTGACGCTGGCGCCTCGGCCGGCGACGTCGTACTTGTCCCACTCGACGAACCCCTCGACGCGGACGTTGGGCATCGCGGCCCACGTCACCTTCGTCATCGTCCGTGGATCTTTTTGCGTCGTGAAGTTCCCGGTGAAACCGGCCGGACGCGTCGCTTCGTCGTGATACTGGAAGCCGGTGAAGAAGAACAGCTTGTCCTTCTGCAGCGGGCCGCCGATCTGCGCCGTGGTGTCGATCCAGTGACCGATCTCGAGCGGCGTCAGCGTTTTCTGGAGCGACGAAGAGAGCGAGGTCGTGTTGTTCGCGACCCACTTGTTCGACTCCATGAGGTACTCGCCGAGGCCGGTGAACTTGTTGCTGCCCGAGCGGATGATGCTGTTGGCCGCGACGCCGGTGAACTCGCCATACTCGGCGTTGGCGCCGAGCGAGACAACCTGCACCTGTTCGACCCAGTTGTAGTTGAAGAACGACCAGGGCGAGCCGCCTTCCGGATCGCTCACGTCGACGCCATCCATCAACAACGCGTTCGAGCTTTGCGACCCACCGAACGCGACGTTCGAGGTAACGCCGGGCGTCAGGTTGATGATGTCAGGCTGAAAGCGCCCCGTCGGCAGGTTCTGCAACTGCGCTTCGGCGAGCTGCGTGTTCGATGCGGAGCTCTTGACGTCGACGATCGGCGACGCGCCGGTGACGTTGACGGTTTCGCTGACCGACGCGACCGACAGCGAGACGTCAACGGTAACGGTGACGCCGAGCGGCAGCGTGATGCCGGACTGCCGCAACGACTTGAATCCGGCGAGTGTGGCCTCGAGTTCGTACACGCCGGGATGCAGCGCGGGGAATCGGTAAATCCCCTGGCTGTCGGTCACCGTCGTCTGTACGCCGCCAACTTGCGACGGGCTCGACACGTTGACGGTCACGCCGGGGAGTACTGCGCCCGACGAGTCCTTGGCCGTGCCGGTGAGTGTTGCCGTCTGAACAGCTTGCGCATACAGCGGGACGGTCGTGCCGAACGTCGCGATCGCCACGGCGAGCGCGATGAGTGGCACAACACGCTTCCATCTCATGCTCAATCCTCCTAGGCGCGAGAGTATACACTTCGTTTACGGCCATCGTGCGCATGCGAACGCTGTTCAGTGCAGTCCAGCTAGCGGGCATTGTCATCATTTTGGAGACAGCATTCGCCTGTGGCGGCCGCACGGATCCGCCGCAAACGCGAGCGGCGCGGCCCAACGTGCTGCTCATGACGATCGACACGCTCCGCGCTGACCGTGTCGGCGCAATCTCCGGAAAATTGGACGTGACACCGGCGATCGACGAACTCGCACGCACAGGAACCACGTTTACCGACGCGACGGCGCACGTTCCGCTCACGCTGCCATCGCACACGTCGATCCTGACCGGCCGGTATCCGGTGTCGCATGGCGTCTTCGACAACAGCGGGTTTCGATTGCGCGACGAGGTACCGACTCTTGCCACTGTCTTACACGGCACTGGCTACCACACCGCGGCGTTCGTGGCGTCGTTCGTGTTGCGTCCTGCCGCCGGCCTGGCTCGCGGATTCGACGTCTACGACGCGGTCAGAGAAGGCGAGCGTCGCGCGCCGGACGTGGCGCGCGTCGCGGGCGAGTGGCTGTCGTCAGCGCCGACGCCGTTCTTTGCGTGGGTGCATTTCTACGATCCGCACGCCCCGTACGATCCGCCGCCCGCGTTCGCGTCGAAGTTTCGCGGCCGGTTGTACGATGGCGAGGTTGCGACGGCGGATTTCGGCGTCTCTGCCGTGCTCGATCGAGTACCGGCCACCGAGCGCGCGAACACGATGGTGATCGTCACCGGCGATCATGGCGAGAGCCTCGGCGAACACGGGGAATCAGAACATGGCGTGCTCGTGTACGACTCCACCTTGCACGTACCGTTGGTGATGCGCGGTCCCGGCGTGCCGAGCGGGAGCGTCGTCCACACGCAGGCACGCCACGTCGATATCGCGCCGACGATCTTCAAGGTTGTCGACGTGCAGGCGCCGGCAGGTCTCGACGGGGTGCCGCTGTTTCCGACGCCTGCCGCACATCCCTCGTATGCCGAGAGCCGGTTTGCGGCGATTCATTTCGGCTGGAGCCCGCTTCGCAGCGTCCGCGACGGCGAGTGGAAATACATCGACGCGCCGACGCCGGAGTTGTATCAGCTGACGAACGATCCGTCCGAATCGACGAACATGCAAAGCACCCGCGCCGCGACCGCGGCCGGTCTCGCGAAAGTGCTGGCGACACTCAGCGCACACGACACGCCGTCGCCTTCGACGATGCATGCGGATGCGGCGGAACGTCTCCGCAGCCTCGGGTACGTCAGCAGCACGATATCGTTGGGCGGCGCCAAGGACGGCTCCATCGATCCGAAGCGCGACATTGGCCGCTACGAGGCGTACGTGCAGACGTTCAACGACGGTCTGTCGAAACTGGAGAGCGGTCGTGCTGCCGAGGCCGAGCCCGTGTTTCGCAAGCTCGCGACACAGTTTCCGCAGGCGTTCGAAGCGCACCAGTATCTCGCGCGTGCGTTGACGGCGATGCGCCGATACCGTGACGCGCTGGCCGAACTGGACGTCGCGTTGGCGCTTGCCCCGGCCGACGCGTCGCTTTATTTCGACGACGCGCAGACGCTGGCGCTCGACGGCGACCTCGACCGCGCCGACGCGCAGCTGCGCGCAGGAGAGAAACTGGATCCGGCGTCCAGCGACGCGTCGCTCACGAAGCAGCGGCTCGACCAGTTGAGGCGCCCATCGCGATGAAGCGTTTCGTGATCCTGTCCTTCTTCGTCGCCGCGGCGGCCATCTCGGCCGGGCGGTACGCGTGGACCGACCTGATTCCGCACGCGGTGACGTCGGTGACAGGCCAGCCACTCGGTCATCTGCCGGCGGGCGTTCGTCCCAACGACCTGAACCTGCTGCTCGTGACGCTCGACACGACGCGTGCCGATCGCATTCACGCCTACGGATTCGACGGCGTGTCGACCCCCAATCTCGATCGGGTGGCGCGCGAAGGCGTGTTGTTCGAGCAGGCGGTCGCGCCGGCGCCGCTGACGCTGCCGGCGCACTCGTCGATCTTCACCGGCAAGTTCCCGCCGGCCCACGGCGTCCGCGACAACGGCGGCTTCTTTCTCGACGAGAAGGAGACGACGCTCGCCGAACGGCTGCAGGCGCGCGGCTTCGCGACCGGCGGCTTCGTCGGCGCCTACGTCCTCGATCACAAGTGGGGCATCGCGCAGGGGTTCCAGACGTACTTCGACGATTTCGATCTGACGAAGTATCAGTCGCTATCGCTCGGCAGCGTCGATCGGCCGGGCAACGAAGTCGCCGACCATGCGCTCGCGTGGCTCGAGCAGGTCGCGTCGAAGCGATTCTTCGGCTGGGTGCATTTCTACGACGCCCACTCGCCGTATCAGCCGCCGGAGCCGTTCGCGTCGCAGTATCGCGGTCATCCGTACGTCGGCGAGATCGCCTTCGTCGACTCGCAGGTCGGACGCCTGCTTCGCTTCCTCGACGATCACGACCTCGCGAAGAACACGGTTGTCGTGGTGATGGGTGATCACGGCGAGAGTCTCGGCGAGCACGGCGAGCAGACGCACGGCTTCTTCGTCTATCAGGCGACGATGCACGTGCCGATGCTGGTGCGCGCGCCGTACGATCTGATGAGCGGCCGCCGCGTCTCGGACACGGTGCGCAGCGTCGACGTACTGCCGACCGTGCTCGAGTTGCTCGGCATCACGCACGCCGACACGCTCACGGGATCGAGCGTGGTGCCGCTGATGACTGGCGCCAAAAAAGAACTGGGCCTCGCCGCGTACTCCGAAGCGGTGTATCCGCGCTATCACTTCGGCTGGAGCGATCTCCGCGCGCTCACGTCCGGCCGCTACAAGTACGTCGCCGCGCCGCGGCCCGAGCTGTACGACCTGCAGCAGGATCCCACCGAGTCGAAGAACATCTACAGCGAACGCCAGGCGCTCGGCGACCGCATGCAGCAGGAACTGGTGTCGCTCGAGCGGTCGATGAACCCATCGACGGCGAAGGGGACGACGGTCGTGGACGTCGATCCGGAAGCGCGCCAGCGTCTCGCGGCGCTGGGGTACGTCGGGACGTTCGTCGCGACGACGACAACGGATCGAGCGGGGCTCGCGGACCCGAAAGACAAGATCGAATTGTTCAACATGATGACGCAGGCGCGCGAGACCGCGCGTCACGACCACGAGTCGGACGAAGGGCTGAACGCGCTGCGGGCGGTCATCAAGCAGGATCCGAACATCATCGACGCGTGGTTCATGCTCGGCAACGAGTACTACCGCCGGCATCGCTACGCGGACGCGATCGACCAGTTCAAGCACGCGCTCGCCCTGAAACCCGACTACGACCTCGTCGTCATCAACATGGCCAACGCGTATCGCGCGATGGGGCGCGATCAGGAAGCGATGGTCGGGTATCGCCGCTTCATGGAGCTCGATCCGAAGAACGCGCAGATTCGATTTGAGGCGGCGCAGATCCTGCTCGACAACGGCAAGTTCGACGAGGCGGAAACGGAACTGACGCACGCGCTCGACATCGAGCCGAAGCTCGCGGCGGCGCGCAACGCGCTCGCGGTCATCGCCCTGAAGCGCGGCGATGCCGCTGCGGCGCAGCGCGATATCGAGCAGGCGATCGCCGTCAAGCCGGATGTGCGCCTCGCGCACTACAACCTGGCGCTGCTTGCCGAACAGCGGGGCGACTTTCAGCGCGCGATCTCGGAATACAAGAAGGAAATCGATTTGCACGTCGGCAGCTACAAGGCCGCCTTCAACCTCGGCCGGCTGTACGAGAAGCTCGGCGACACGACGGGGCAGCGCGAGGCGTTCGAACAGGCAATCGAGCTGAATCCGAGCTTCGCCGAAGGATACTTGTATCTGGCGAAGTTGTATCTGGACACCGGGCAGCAGCTCGACAAGGCGATCTCGCTTGCGCGTAAAGGCATCGAGTTGTCGCCGGACTCGGAGTATGCGCCGCTCGGTTACTACGTGATTGCTGATGTCTACTCGCGACAAGGAAAAGCCGCCGAGGCCGAGCGCGAAGCGGCGCGCGGCCGCGAAGCCGAAAGACGGCGCGCGAAATAACTCCGTCCTGCAGATCGCCTCCGAGGCGCTGCCGTTCTCGAAGACCGGCGGCCTCGCGGACGTGCTCGGCGCGCTGCCGCCCGCGCTCGCGCGCCTGGGCTGGGACACGACGCTCGTCACGCCGCGCTATCGCGGGGTGACCGTCGGATCGCGCGTCGAGCAGATGACGCTGACGGTCGGCGGCTTCACTCGCGACGTCGCGTTCTACGAAGCGCCGATGGGCGACGGCGCCCGCGCGATCCTCGTCGACTGTCCGGAACTCTACGACCGCGAGGCGCTCTACAACGTCGGCCGCGACGACTACACCGACAACGCGCGACGCTTTGCCTTCCTGGTGCGCGCGGCATTCGAGTTCGCCGGGCGCCGCGAATCAGGTCCGTCGGTCGTCCACGCCCACGACTGGCAAGCGGGCCTCGCGCCGGTGTATCTGCGCACGCTGTACGCGAATCATCCGCTGCTGCGCGAAACGCCGAGCGTGCTCACGATCCACAACCTCGCGTATCAGGGACTCTTCGAACCGGATTGGCTGCCGCGTCTCGATCTTGGATGGGAGCAGTTCACGATCGATCGCCTCGAGTACTGGAACAAGATCAGCTTCCTGAAGGGCGGCATCAACGCGGCGGACATGTTGACCACGGTCAGTCCGCGATACGCGCGCGAGATTCAGACGCCCGAGTTCGGCTTCGGCTTCGACGGCATCCTGCGCGCCCGTAGCGCGAATCTCGTCGGCATCGTGAACGGCATCGACGTCCGCGAATGGGATCCGGTACGCGATCCGCACTTGCCAGCCGGGTATTCGGCGGACGCGCTCGGGGCCAAGCGGTTGTCGAAGGTCGAAGTCCTGCAGCGGTACGGCCTGCCCACGAGCGACGAAGTGCTCGCGCGGCCGCTGGTCGGCATGGTTTCGCGGATGGTCGATCAAAAGGGCTACGACCTGATCGCCGCGATCGCCGATCGCTTTCCGACGTTGAATGCGTCGTTCGTGATCCTCGGAACCGGCGACGCGCAGTACCAGGAGATGTGGCAGCGTTTGGCGCGCGCCCATCCCGACCGCATTGCCGCCCACATCGGGTTCGACGAATCGCTCGCGCACTTGATCGAGGCCGGCGCCGACCTCTTCCTGATGCCGTCGCGCTTCGAGCCGTGCGGCCTCAACCAGATGTACAGCATGCGATACGGCACGGTGCCGCTGGTGCACGCCGTGGGCGGCTTGGCGGATACGGTGACCAGGAAGACCGGGTTCGTGTTCGAGGATTACCGGCCCGACGCGCTGCTGACCTCGCTGACGGCGGCGCTTAGACTCTTTGGCGACCGGAAGAAGTGGGAGGCGCTGCAACGCACCGGAATGGCTCAGGATTTTTCGTGGGACCGTTCTGCGAAAGAGTACGTCAAAATATACGATCGGGTGATCAAGAACAGGGCACACCGCACAGGGCAAAGGGCATAGACGATGGCTAATGAGAATGTGCAGACGTTTACGGATGGCAACTTCGACGACACGGTCCTGAAATCTGGAGCGCCGGTGCTCGTCGACTTCTGGGCAGAGTGGTGCGGGCCGTGCAAGCGCATCGCGCCGACGATCGACGCGCTCGCGACCGAATACGCCGGCAAAGTGAAGATCGGCAAGATGGACATCGACTCGAATCCGAAGGTGCCTGAACGTTATCAAGTTCGCAGCATCCCGACGCTGCTCGTCTTCAAAGGCGGACAGGTCGTCGAGTCGGTGATCGGCCTGACGCAAAAAGACGATCTCAAGAAGATCATCGACAAACACGTCTAATGTCGACCCGTAACGTCGCGATCATCGGATCCGGCCCTGCCGGACTCACCGCCGCGCTTTACACCGCGCGCGCGAACCTGCAGCCGCTCGTCATCGAAGGATTCGAGGCGGGCGGGCAGTTGATGCTCACGACGCTCGTGGAGAATTTTCCCGGGCATCGTGACGGCATTCTCGGACCCGACCTGATGGGCGAGATGCGCGCGCAAGCCGAGAAGTTCGGCGCGAAAATCATCCAGGGCAATGTCGAGAAGGTCGATCTCTGTTCGCAGCCGTTCACGATCAAGACCGGTGACGAGGAGATCAAGGCGAAGACGGTGATCATCGCGACCGGGGCGTCAGCGCGGTTGCTGGGGCTGCCGTCCGAGCGGACGTTGATGGGCCACGGCGTGTCGACCTGCGCGACCTGCGACGGCTATTTCTTTCGCGGCCACGACATCGCCGTCGTCGGCGGCGGCGACTCGGCGATGGAAGAAGCGGTGTACCTCACGCGCTTCGCGAACAAAGTCACCGTCGTCCATCGACGCGACACGCTGCGCGCGTCGAAGATCATGCAGGAGAAGGCGAAGGCGAACCCGAAGATCGCGTGGGTGCTGGACAGCGAAGTCGTCGAGATCCACGACACCGGCAAGGGCGAAGTCGACAGCATGACCGTCAAACACAACAAGACCGGTGAGGTGTCGAAGATCCCGTTGACCGGCGTGTTCGTCGCGATTGGGCACACGCCGAATACGTCACTGTTCCGCGGGCAGTTGGAACTGGATCAGAACGGCTACATCATCACGCACGACGGCGCGAAGACCAGCATTCCGGGCGTCTTCGCGTGCGGCGACGTGCAGGATCACATCTACCGCCAGGCGATCACGGCAGCCGGATCAGGATGCATGGCGGCGATCGACGCGGAACACTATCTCGACAACATCCCCGAGCATCTTGCGTCGGTATAACGAGGGGTCAAGAAGTTCAAAAGGTTCAAAAGGTTCAAAGGGTTCAAAGGGTTCAAGAGGTTCAAAAGGTTCAAAAGGTTCGCTGAGAACCCCTTGAACCCCTTGAACCTCTTGAACCTCTTGAACCTCTAATCGATCCACCCTCCACCGAGCACGACATCACCCTCGAAGAACACGACCGCCTGCCCTGGCGTGATCGCGATCTGCGGCGCATCGAACTCGACGGCGGCTCGCGCGGTGCCGACGACACGCACCATGGCGGGCGCGGGTTGATGCCGATGCCGAATCTGCACGTGCGCGCGCACTGGCGCGGCCGGCGGCTCGATGATCCAGTTCACGTCTGACGCGGTGAGCGTCGTGCGCTCCAGCGACGCCTTCGGTCCGACGACGACCTGGTGATCCGTCGGACGCAGGTGCAGCACGTACATCGGCGCGCCGGTCGGCGACGCAGTGAGGCCGAGTCCCTTCCGCTGACCGACGGTGAACCGGTGGATGCCGTCGTGCGTGCCGACCACGTGGCCGCGCTCGTCGACAATGACGCCGTCGCGAACGGCGTCCGCAGCGTTCTTCTCCACGAACGACGCGTAGTCGTTGTCGGGAATGAAGCAGATCTCCTGCGAGTCCGGCTTGTTCGCGACCGGAAGGTTGCGCTGCCGCGCGTACTCGCGGACCGCATCCTTCGGCCGATCGCCGACAGGGAACACCGCGCGCGCGAGCTGATCCTGCGTCAACGAGAACAGGAAGTACGCCTGATCCTTTGACGGATCCAGGCCGCGTCGCAATAGATACCGTCCGGTCGTCGCGTCCCGCTCGACGCGGGCGTAGTGACCCGTCGCGACGGCGTCGGCGCCGAAGCCGCGCGCGCGCTCGACGAGCGTCGCGAACTTCAGATCGCTGTTGCAGTGCGCGCAGGGGAGCGGCGTCCGGCCCGACGCGTACTCCTGTACGAAATTCGACACGACGGTATCGGTGAACCGCTTCTCGAAGTTCAGAACGTAATGCGGGATGTTGATCGCGGCGGCCACGCGTCGTGCGTCGTACAGATCGTCGATCGTGCAGCAACTGCCGAAGGAGGTCTGCCCCTCGCTCTGATCGTAAAGCTGCATCGACAGACCGATGACGTCATGGCCCTGTTCGGCGAGCAGGGCCGCCGCCACGGATGAATCGACGCCGCCCGACATGGCAACCACGATGCGCATCAGGCGGGACTCGGGATTCGGGCTTTGGGATTCGTCAGCCCCCGCAGTTTTTCGACCAGCCGCGGCAACACCTCGATGACGCGGTCGACCTCGTCCTCGGTCGAAAACAGGCCGAGGCTGAACCGGAGCGAGTTCTGCGTGCGATGCGCCGGCAGTCCCATCGCGCGCAGCACGTGCGACGGTTCGAGCGTACCCGACGAGCACGCGGATCCCGTCGAGACGGCGATCCCTTCGAGATCGAGCGCGATCAGCAGGCTCTCGGCTTCGACGCGATCGAAGCTGATGTTCGTCGTGTTCGGGACGCGCAGATCGCGCGCGCCGTTGACGACCGTTCCCGGCACCGCGCGCAGAATGCCCTCTTCGAGGCGGTCGCGCAGTGCGCCGACACGCGGCGCCTCGCGATCGAGCTTGCCGGCGGCGAGCGTGGCGGCGACGCCAAGCCCCACGATCCCGGGCACGTTCTCCGTCCCGGCGCGGCGATTCCGTTCGTGCTTGCCGCCGGTCATCGTCGGCTGCATCCGCGTGCCGCGCTTGATCCAGATGGCGCCGACGCCTTTCGGTCCATTGAACTTGTGCGCCGTCAGCGACAGCAGATCGACGCCGAGCGCGCGGACGTCGACCGGAATCTTGCCGACCGACTGCACCGCGTCGGTGTGCATCATCGCGCCGCGTTGATGCGCGATCGCCGCCAGTTCCGCGACCGGTTGAATCGTGCCAATCTCGTTGTTCGCGTGCATCACCGAGACGAGGGCGGTGTCGTCGGTGATCGACTCGCGCAGGCGATCCGGCAGCACGAGCCCGTTCGCGTCGACGGGAATCAGCGTCGTCCGCCAACCGCGGCGCGTCAGCGCCTTCACGGTGTTGAGGACCGCTTCGTGTTCGATCGCGGCGGCGATCAAATGACGACGCCCGGTGGACTCGAGCGCTTCGGCAGCGCCGCGGATGGCGAAGTTGTCCGACTCGGTGCCGCCGCTCGTGAAGACGATTTCAGAGGCGTCTGCGTTGATCAGCCTCGCGACCGCGGATCGCGCGTCGTCGAGCGCTGATTTGGCCTGCTGTCCGAAGTGATGCACGCTCGATGCGTTGCCGTACACGCCTTCGAGCGCCGCGGCGATCGCGTCGCGGACCTCCGGCGCGAGAGGCGTGGTCGCGTTGTAGTCAAAATAGACACGCACCGTGAATCGTTCATTGTATCATTCCCGCTAAACCTAGGTAACGAAAGGACTAGACATTCGTTTCCGCACTCCATATACTGGCCAGAACCTTTCGGTCCGAGAAACACGGCAGATCCCCTAGCGCCGAAGCAATACGGGTCAGGCGGAGGACAGATACATGTGGAAACGCGATGAAGCGGTCCGACCCCCGAGCGGACAACCGACGGCGGTGACGCCGCCTGCGCCAGTAGCGGCGCCCGGCGCGCGCCCTGAGGCGAGTCAACATATGGAGAAGGACATCGTGAACATAGGCAAGTCAGTCGTCATCAAGGGCGAGCTGAACGGCAGCGAGGATCTCACGATCGAAGGCCATGTCGAGGGAACGATTCAGCTTCGCGATCACGTGCTGACGATTGGCCCGAACGGCCGAATCAAAGCGCAGGTGTTTGCGAAGTCGGTGATCGTGCTCGGCGAAGTCATGGGCAACGTGACCGCGAGCGACAAAGTCGACATCCGGGACAACGGATCGGTCGACGGCGACATCATTTCGCCGCGCGTCGCGATCGCCGAAGGGGCACACTTCCGCGGCAGCGTCGACATGCAGCGCAAAGGCGGCGCGGCCGCTCCCGCGCCGCAGCCCAAGCCGGCGCAGTCCGCGGCGCAGCCGCAGGCCGCGCAGCCGCAACAGCAGCCTGCGCAGCCCGTCCGCGCCTAAGCATGAGTCGTGAATCGTGATTCGTGATTCGCGAGTCGACGCACGACTCACGAGTCACGACCCACGAATCGCGTCCAGCGTCAGTCCGCCGTGGGTCTCCTAGATCGCCTCGCGCCACGCCGCAGTGACGACGATCGGCCGGAACGTCCTTCGGCCGCCGCCGCCGACGATCCTGTTTTCGCGACCAAGGCTCTCAAGAAGTTTCTTTCGGCGCTGACGGCGCACGAGTCGCCGGTGCTGCTCGATCTCGGTCCCGTCGTCGGCAGCAACGTGAGTTTTTTCGGCGAGCAGCTCGGCTGCAAGATTTTCGTCGAGGACATCTTTGCGGACATCGATCGGCACGTGCGCACGAACACGCTCGACGCGCTTCCAGAGTTTCTGAAGAAGCGCTTCCCGCAAGAAAGCGGTTCGGTCGACGGCATCCTCGCGTGGGACGTGATCGACTATCTCGACAAGGCGTCGGCCGGCGAACTCGCCGCGCAGCTGACGCGCGTGCTGCGCCCCGACGGCGCGCTGCTCGGCTTCTTCGGCACCGCGCAACCGGCGACGACGCAATACACGAAATTCATCATCGTCGACGAACAAAATCTGAAATACCGCGCGTATCCCGCCGCGCGCGGCCGGCAAGCGATCCTGCTGAACCGCGACATCATCCGGTTGTTTTCAGGACTGCGCGTCTCGGATTCATTCCTGCTGCAAAACAACTTGCGCGAAATTCTGTTCCGCAAGCCGGCGTAGCACCAACCACGGGACTCACAGAATCCACAGAAGCGGTTTCCGCGCGTTCTGTGCATTCTGTGGTTGCTTTATGATGCGGGGATGGCTCGACCGGTCATCGCGCTCCTGACCGACTTCGGCACGCGCGATCACTATGCGGGGACGATGAAGGGGGTCGCGCTGGGGATCTGCCCGGATGCGACGCTCGTCGACATCACGCATGACGTGCCGGCGCACGACGTCCTGGCCGGCGCGCTCGAACTCGCGGCGTCCTACAAGTATTTCCCTTCGGGGACGATCTTTCTCGTCGTCGTCGATCCTGGCGTCGGATCGTCGAGGCGCGGCATCGCCGCCGAAGTCGGCGACTATCGCTTCGTCGCGCCGGACAACGGCGTGCTCACGGCGGTCTTCGACGACCACGCGCCGAAGAAAGTGGTCGAACTGAGCGAGCGGCGTTACGCGCGGCCGACGGTCAGCAAGACGTTCGAGGGGCGCGATCGGTTTGCGCCCGCGGCCGCGTGGCTCGCGAAAGGGATCGAGCTCGCCGCCCTCGGACGTCCGGCCGGCAACATCGTCCGCCTCGCCATTCCGCAGCCGACGACGGGTGACGGCCGGATCGACGGCCAAGTCCTTCGCGTCGATCGCTTCGGCAACTTGATCACGAACATCGACCGGAAGACGTTCGAGAAGTTCGCAGCCGGCGCCGCTCTCGACATTCGCATCGGGACGCACGCGATTCCCCGCGTGGTCGCGACGTATGCGGAGGTTGCCAGCGGCGACGTGTGTGCGCTCTTCGGCAGCACCGACCATCTCGAAGTTGCCGTCAACGGCGGCAGCGCCGCCGACGCGCTCCATGTGGACCGCGGCGTTCCGATACGGATCGCCCGCCGTGCGTGATAGCATTCGCCGTTTGGAGACACGATGATCGACTTCAGTCTGACCGACGAGCAACGGCTGCTCGAGCAGTCCATCCGCGAATGGGGCGCGAAAGAAATCGCACCGACCGTTCGCGAGAACGACCGGAATCACCATTTCGATCGCGAACGGATCCTGGGCGGGATGGCGAAACTCGGGCTGCTCGGCATCTCGGTGCCGCAGGAGTACGGCGGCGCCGGCATGGATTACATCTCGCTCGGCATCGCGAGCGAAGAACTCGAATACGTCGACACGCCGCTGCGAGTGATCATGTCGGTCCACGCTGGGTTGAACTGCCTGTCGCTCCTGACGTGGGGCACCGAAGCGCAAAAGCAGAAATATCTCGTCCCGCAGGCGCAGGGGACGAAGATAGCCGGCTATGGGTTGACGGAGCCGAGCGCCGGCAGCGACGTGCGCGGCATGCAGTCGACGGCGATCAAGAAGGGCGACCGCTACGTGCTGAACGGCGAGAAGAGCTGGATCTCGCTCGCCGATGTCGCCGATCACTTCCTCGTGGTCGCGTGGACGGATCTCGAAAAGAAGAAAGCACGCGACACGTCGGGTCTCACCGCGTTCATCATCGAGCGGACGTACAAGGGCTTCACCAGCGGACCGATGAAAGAGAAGTGGGGCATCCTCGCCGGCAACACCGGCTGGTTCAAGATGGCCGACGTCGAGGTGCCGGAAGAAAACGTCCTCGGCAAAGTCGGCGAAGGATTCAAGATCGCGATGTTCGCGCTCGACCAGGGACGCTTCACGGTCGCCGCGGGCGCGACGGGCCTCATCAGAGCGTGCCGGGACGCGAGCGTGAAGTACTCCCTCGAGCGCAAAACGTTCGGCGTCGAGATCGGCCAGCATCAACTGGTCAAAGAGATGATCGCGCAGATGGAATCGGATTATCAGGCGGCGCGATTGCTGTGGCTGCGCGCGGGCTGGCTGAAGAACCAGGGGATGCGCAACACGCGCGAGACCGGTCTCGCCAAGTGGTTTGCGACGGTCGCGTCCGAGCGCGCCGCCGGCGACTGCGTTCAGATTCACGGCGCGAACGGCTACTCCGACGAATATCCGGCCGGCCGCTTTTACCGCAACTGCAAGGGCGCGGTCATCTACGAAGGCACGCGCGAAATCCACAAGGTGATGCAGGCCGACTACCTGCTTGGCTATCGCACGGATCGTCCCACCCGCTGCGAACTTCCGCCGTACGGCGGCGAGGTCAAGAACTGATGGATTCTGATCTCTCACTGGAGTTTCTCCGCGTCGTCGAAGAAGCGGCGATTGCGTGCGCACACACGATGGGCCAGGGGGATCGGCATCACTCCGATCAAGTGGCCGTCGAGGCGATGCGTCGCATCATGGACACCGTGCCGATCGACGGCACCATCGTCATCGGCGAGGGGGAGCGTGACGAGGCGCCGATGCTGTTCATCGGCGAAAAGGTCGGCATGGTCCACGCGAAGACGATCGCCGGGCCCAAGCCCGTCCGCTTCGACGAAGTGGACATCGCCGTCGATCCGCTCGAAGGCACCAATCTCTGCGCGACGGGCGCGCCCAACGCGATCGCGGTGCTGGCCGCCGCCGACAGAGGCGGCCTGCTGCACGCACCCGACCTCTACATGGAAAAGCTGGTCGTCGGTCCGAGCTCGAAGGATGTGGTCAGCCTTGACGCGCCGGTGCACGAGAACCTGAAAGCGATTGCTGGCCGCCTCGGACGCAACGTCGAGGACCTGGTCGTCATCGTGCTCGATCGTCCGCGTCACGAGAAATTGATCAACGACATCCGCGCGACCGGCGCCCGCATCCGGTTGATCGGGGACGGCGACTTGTCGGCCGGCATCGCGGCGGCGGTCGTCGGCAGCGGCGTGCACGCCGTGATGGGGACCGGCGGCGCGCCCGAAGGGGTGCTGACCGCGGCGGCGATGCGATGCTTGAACGGTGAGATCTTCGCCCGCCTCGTCGTCAGCAAACCGGAACACGAAACGCGCTGCCGTGCGATGGGCATTACCGATTTCAAGAAGGTGTATCGCTCGAAGGATCTTGCGCCGGGCAAGAGCATCATCTTCGCCGCGACCGGCGTCACCGACGGCACGCTGATGCGCGGCGTTCGCTTCTTCGGCGACGGCGTCCGTACCAGTTCGGTGATCATGCAGAACAATCCGCATCGGATCCGGTTCATCGACAGCATTCACGTCGCGACGTCGAAGGACGTAAAGATCAGATTCTGAGGTGCAAGGTGCAGAGGTGCAGGGTGCAACGTGCATTTGGTGCACGGTGCAGCGGCGCACCTGGCACCAAGAGCACCCTGCACCCTGCACCTTGCACCCTGCACCACTGTGGCGGCGTAACGTCCTCGCCGTAACCGCCGCCAGCTTCCTGGGCTACACCGGCTTCACGCTGGTGATGCCTTTTCTGCCGCTGTTCATTCGACAACTGGGCGTGACCGACGTCGGCGAGATCGCGATCTGGACTGGCGTGAGCCTCGGCGTCACGCCGGGCTTGACGGCGATCCTCGCGCCGATGTGGGGCAAGCTCGGCGATCGCTACGGCCGGAAAATCATGGTCGAGCGATCGATGGCGAGCTTCGTCGTCCTGATGGCGGCGATGGCGTTTGTGACGCGCGCGTGGCACGTGCTCGCGTTGCGCGTCGTGCAGGGCCTGTTCGCCGGCTACGGCTCGCTCTCGGTCGCGATGGCGGCGGAGTCGGCGCCGCGCGATCAGATGCCGCAGTCGATCGGCCTCGTCCAGACGGCGCAGCGCCTGGGCCCCGGCATCGGCCCGGTCATCGGTGGGATCCTCGCCGGCTTCGTCGGACTGCGGAAGGCGTTCATCGGCACCGCGATGTTCTACGCCGTTGGGCTCGTGATCGTGTACGTGATGTACGACGATCGCGCGGTCCACGCGTACAGCGACGAAGGTTCGGCTGACGGCGGACGCTCCGTACCGTCGACGGTCACCTTCAGGGACGTGCTGGCGTTTCAGAATTTCGTCCTGATGATGGCGGTCATCTTCGGGTTGCAGTTCGTCGACCGGAGTTTCGGTCCGGTGCTGCCGCTGTACGTCGAAGAAGTCGGCGTCTCGCATGGCAACGTCGCGATGATCTCCGGCGTCCTCTTCTCGATCATGGCCGTCACCGGCGCGCTCGGTCATCACCTGTGCGGCAGGCTGCTGAAGAAGTACTCGACGCGTGCCGTGATCTCGTCGGCGGCGGCCACGGCGGCGATCGCATCCGCGCTGTTCGTCGCGCCGAATGTGTGGGTGATGGGGATCGCCTCCGCCTTCTTCGGCATCGGGATCGGCATGGCGATGACGGCGTCGTACTCAGCAGCCGGCGCGGTGATTCCTCACGGCGCGCACGGAACCGGCTTTGGCGTGCTGACGAGCGCGTCCCTCATCGGCATGGCGACGAGCCCGTTCTTCGCCGGTCTTCTCGGTGAAAATATACGAGTGGTGTTCCTGGCGGACCTCGCGATCATGATGGGCTGTGCGATTGCCGTGAGGCGGACGATGGTCGAGCATGCGACGAGTGAGTGTTGACCCGGTCGCGCCGCAGCGCGACGCGATCGAGGAAGCGGCGAAGTGGATCATGGGAGGAGACGTCGTCGCGATCCCGACCGACACGCTCTATGGCCTTGCCGTGGATCCGTTTCAAACGGCTGCCGTCGAGCGGTTGTTTGCCGTCAAGGGACGTGCGCTGGATCAGGCGATCCCGTTGATAGCCGCCGACGAAGCACAGGTGGCGGCGTCGCTCGCGCCGCTGACGGGGCTCGCAGCCCGCCTCGCCGAGAAGTACTGGCCAGGCCCGCTGACGCTCATCGTCGCCGCGCCGCGGGCGGTGTCGTCCCGGATTACGGCCGGGACCGGCACCGTCGGCGTTCGCGTGCCGCAGCACGACGTGGCGCGCGCGATCGCTCGTATGTGCGGCCGGCCGATCACTGCGACCAGCGCGAATATCAGCGGGCAACCGGCGACCGCCGATCCGGACGTCGTCGAAGAGACGCTCGGCGATCGCGTGGAGATGTTGATCGATACTGGACGCACCGTCGGTGGCGCGCCGTCGACGATCGTCGACGTCACGACCGCGGCGCCGAGGCTCGTGCGCGCTGGTGCGATCGCGTGGGAAGAGATTCAACAGTGGCTGCGGTAACCAAGAAAATAAAGGCGGAGCGCGCCGCGCTCGTGGGGTTGATTTCGGGCCGCGCGCGGCGGCTGGAAGCCGAGCGGTCGCTCGACGAGCTTGCCGGACTGACCGACGCCGCCGGCGGGACCGTCGTCTTGCGCGTCCTGCAGGAACGGCCGAAACCGGATCCGTCGACCTTTCTCGGCGCTGGAAAAGTGCAGACGCTGGCCGCGTCGTGCGCGGAGCTCGACGTCGACGTGGTGATCTTCGATAACGAACTGTCGCCGGCGCAGTTGCGCCAGATTGAAGAGGAAGTTGGACGCAAGATCGTCGACCGCACGCAGTTGATCCTCGACATCTTCGCGCGCCGCGCTCGGACGCGCGAGGGCAAACTGCAGGTCGAGCTCGCGCAGTTGAAGTACATGCTGCCGCGCCTGGTCGGATCGTCGGACGCCTTGTCGCGCCTCGGCGGCGGCATCGGCACCAGAGGCCCGGGCGAGACCAAGCTCGAGTCCGACCGCCGCCGCATCCGCACCCGCATCCACGCGATCTCCCAGGACATCGAGCACGTGCGCCAGCGGCGCGCGCAGTTGCGCGAGCGCCGCCACAAAGCCTCGGTGCCGACCGTCGCGCTCGTGGGCTACACCAACGCCGGCAAGACGACGCTCTTCAACGTCCTGACGCGCGCAGATGCCGAAGCGTCGAACGCATTATTCGTGACGCTCGATCCGCTGGTGCGGCAGGTCCGCCTGCCCGACAGCCGTGAGCTGCTCGTGTCTGACACCGTCGGCTTCATCGACCGGCTGCCGCATGCGCTGGTCGCGGCGTTTCGCGCCACGCTCGAAGAGGTGTCCGACGCCGACCTCGTGCTGCACGTCATCGACGCGTCCGCCGTCGATCGCGACCGGCGGATGGCGGCGGTGCGGTCGGTCCTCGAAGAAGTCGGCGCGACCGACGTGCCGATGGTCGAGGTCTACAACAAATGCGACGCGCTGACGCCCGACGAAAAGCGGCGGCTTCAGGATCAGGATCCGGCGTCGCTCTGCATCTCGGCGCTGAACCGGCAGGGGATCGACGAGCTGGTGGACATGATCGCGTCGCGGCTCGCCCTGGACGTTCGGCGCGTCACTCTATCGTTCGATGCAGATGAGGCGGCCGATCGCGAGCGCATCGCACGCGTCTATCGTCATGCCAAGGTCGTCCAACACGAAACGCGCGACGGCCGCGTCGTCATCGTCGCCGACGTCCCGCGTCGTTTGCTCGGTTGGCTCGACGGCCGCTCGATATAATGATTTGTTGATGAAGCGGTTCTTCACGCAGAGCACGCAAAGACCGCAGAGAACATTTTTCTCGGCGTGCTCCGCGCGCTTTGCGTGCGGTTTTGTGATCGCGCTCGCGAGCGCGTGCGCGCCGAAAGTCGTTCCGCTGCCGACGGTCACCGCGCCGAAGTTTCCTGAATTCGTCCAGCCGTCGATTCCGCCGGCCTACGCCGACTCGCCAGTGGGCAGTGCGCAGACGCGCGGGTGGACGTTCCTGCAGGCCGGCGATCTCAAGAGCGCGGAGCGCGAGTTCACGACGGCGCTGAAGGTCGCGCCGGCGTTCTATCCCGCCGAAGCGGGACTCGGGTACGTCGCCGTTGCCAACAAAGATCCGAGGGGTGCGCTGCCGCACTTCGATCGCGCGCTCGAGGGCGACCCGCGTGACGTGTCGGCGCTCGTCGGTCGAGGGCAAGCACTGCTCGCGTTGAACCGCACCGACGAGGCGTTGACCGCCTTTCGCGCCGCGCTCGCGGTCCAACCGGGCTTGACCGACATCCGCCAGCGCGTCGAGGTGCTGACGTTCCGGAGTCTTGAACAGGACCTGGCCAAGGCACGGGTGGCGGCGAAAGCGGGACGGGCGGACGAGGCCATTCAGGCGTACACGACGGCGATCGCGAGCTCGCCCGAAAGCCCGTTTCTGTACCGCGAACTAGCGGCGGTGGAACGGCAGAAGGGGAGCAACGACGCGGCGCTCGACCACTATCGCAAAGCGGCGTCGCTCGATCCAAGCGACGCGCACACGTTCGAGCAGATTGGCGAGCTGCTCGAAGCGCAGAACGATTTCGACGGCGCGGCCAAGGCGTACTCGCAGTCGCTCGCCCTCGAAGCGAACGCCGACGTCGAGCGGCGGCTCGAGGATCTGCAGGCGAAGAGTGCCCTCGCGCGGCTGCCCGCGGAATATCGCGCGATTGATCAAGCGGCGCAGATCACCCGCGCCGATCTCGCGGCGCTCATCGGCATCCGGCTCGCGCCGCTCTTGAGCGGACCGCGCAGCCGCGATGCGGCGCTCATCACCGACGTGCGCAATAACTGGGCGTCGACGTGGATCGTGGCGGTTGCCCGCGCCGGCATCATGGAGCCGTTTGCGAACCATCAGTTCCAACCACGCTCGGTCGTCCACCGGACCGACCTTGCGCAGGCGTCGGCACGGCTGCTCGCGAAGATCGCCGCGCAGCACCCGAATCAGCATCCGTCGTGGGAAAACGCGCGGCTGAAGTTCAGTGACTTGTCCGCCGGTCATCTGGCGTACCCCGCGGCATCGGTGGCAGTTGCGGCCGGCGTGATGAAGACCGGCCCGGGCGACAGCTTTCAGCCATCACGCGCGGTCAGTGGCGCCGACGCGATCGACGCGATCGCGAAGCTCGAATCGCTCGCGGGCCTTCCGACAAACAAGCGATGACCGCGTTGACGCCTGCCAATCAGCTCACGCTGCTGCGCATGCTGCTGATTCCCGCATTCGTCATCCTGGTCGTGTACGAATACTTCGGGTGGGCGCTGGCTGTGTTCATGATCGCCGGCGTAACCGATGCGTTGGATGGCCTGCTCGCGCGGCGCTCGGGCCAGAAGACGAGCCTGGGCGCGTGGCTCGATCCCATGGCCGACAAACTGCTGCTCGTCACCACCTTCATCGTCCTCACGATTCCAAACCTCGGCCTGACGAATCGCTTGCCGCTGTGGCTGACCGTGATGGTGATCAGCCGCGACGTCGTCATTGTATTGACCGTCACGATCGTCAACCTCGCGATCGGCCGGCGCACGTTCCGGCCGTCAATTTTCGGGAAGGTCGCGACGGCGACGTACATCCTCACGGCCGTCTGCGCGATGTTCTTCAATTACCTGGGCTACCACTCGGCGGTGTTCGACGCGTTCGTGTGGGCGTCGCTGGTCATCACGCTCATTTCCAGCCTGCATTACATCTGGCACGCGCGCCGCATCATCGACGAACCGGCGGGGACCACATGAAGCGGCTGTTGCTGGCGTTCGTGATCGTCGTGTCCGGGCTGAGCCTGACCTCGGCGCAAACACCAAAACAGGCAGTCGTCGAGACGACAGCAGGAACCTTCGTCATCGATCTTGCGCAGGACGCCGCGCCGAATACCGCGGCGTACTTCATCAAGCAGGCGAGTGACGGCACGTACGATGGGACGATCTTTCACCGCGTGATCAAATACGGCATGGTGCAGGGCGGCGATCCGCTGACGAAGGATCCCGCCAAGCGCGCGCAGTACGGCACCGGCGGACTGAACGCGGTGAAAGCGGAAGGGCGCGCGCCGAAGATGACCCGAGGTTCCGTCGCCGCGATCATGGTGCCAGGTAAACCTGACAGCGCAGGATCGCAGTTCTTCATCGTGCTCGCCGATCAACCGGCGCTCGACAACCAGTACACGGTCTTCGGTCACGTCTCAGACGGCCTGGATGTCCTGCAGAAGATCTCCGAAATCCCGGTCGATGACAAAGGACTGGCAACCGAGCGCGTCGCCATCACGCACGTCACGATACGCGATACGCCGGCGGAGCCGTTCGTCACCGAGACGCCCCAGGAACTCGGCACGTACCGCGCCGTGCTCGACACGAGCGCCGGGCCGATCACCGTCGAGTTCTTCGTCGACAAGGCGCCGAACACGGTGCGGCAGTTCATGCGTCTCGCCGCGGCCGGCGTGTACAACGGGATGGCGTTCCACCGCGTGGCGCCGGGATTTGTGATCCAGACGGGCGCGCTCTCCAGTCGCGCCGCGCCGCTGACGGAGAAGCAGCAGAAGCTCGTCCACAACTTGCCGCCGGAGTTCAACGATACGAAGCACGTCAAAGGCATCGTCTCGATGGCCCGCGGCGAGGCGCAGGACAGCGCGCAGACGTCGTTCTTCATCTGCACCGGTGCGTCGACCGCGCTCGACGGTCAGTACACGGCGTTCGGACGCGTGGTGGACGGGATGGCGGCCGTCGACGCCATTGAGCAAACGCCCCGCGACGGCGAAACGCCGAAAGCGCGCATCGAACTGCGAACGATCAGGATTGAGAAGAAATAGGGACGACGCGCGTCACTTTGACGGCGACGCCGAGCAGATACTCGACCTGGATGCGATCGCCCGGCTCGAGGTTGTTGCCGATCACTGCTTCCGGCCCGATGCGCGCGACCGTGACCTGACCGTCAGGATCCTCCACGTCGGTGAAGAACACATCCCACGACACCTGGCCGTGGATGCTGACCGGTTGCACTTTCTTGAGGATGCCGTCGCGGGTGCCCTTGAGCATGATGTCGCGCAGCCCTTCGGGGCTGCCCATTCAGAATAGCCGAAGTTCGTCCTCCTCACGGCAGAAGTTGTGGACGCTGACGCCGAGGAGCCGCACTGGCCGCTGTCCCGCTTCGGTTTTGTCAAGCAGGCGTAACGCGCGCGCCGTCAATTCGGCCTCGTCACGTGTCGGCAGCGACGAGTGGCTGCGCGTAATCGTCGTGAAATCGTTGTAACGCACCTTGATCGTCACCGTGCGCGCGAGGAGATCCTTGCGCGCGAGCCACGCGATCGCGTGCGACGCCAACTCGGTAATCTCGGTCCGAATGGTCTCGATATCGATGAGGTCTTCGGGATACGTGCTCTCGGACCCCGACGACTTCGCTTCCCGATTCGGCGTCACCGGCCGGTCGTCGATCCCGTTCGCGAGTTGTTGCAGCCACTCGGTCATGCTGCCGACGGTGTCGCGCAGCACCGTCGGATCGGCTGTGCGAACGTCGACGAGTTTCTCAATCCCGCGCGCGCGCAGTTTCTTCGCCGTCACCGGCCCGACGCCCCAGAGGGCATCGACCGGCAGCTGCTGCAGAAACGGCTCGACGCGCTCGGGGCTGATGACGGTCAACCCGTCCGGCTTCTTCCATCCCGATGCGATTTTCGCGAGGAACTTGTTCGGCGCGACGCCGGCGGACGCGGTGAGCTTCGTCTCCTCGCGGATGCGCTGCTTCAAACGCTTCGCGACCGCGGTGCCGAACGTCTCGCCCCAGGCGTTCTCGGTCACGTCCAGATACGCCTCGTCGAGCGACAACGGCTCGACGAGCGGCGTCACCTCGCGGAAGATCGAAAAGACCGCCGTCGACGCCGCTTTGTATTTCGCGAAGTCGGGCCGGACGATGACGAGCGCGGGGCAGAGGCGGACGGCCTTGGCCATCGACATGGCCGAGTGGACGCCGAAGGCGCGCGCTTCGTAGCTGGCCGCGGCAACGACGCCGCGCGAATGCGGCTGGCCGCCCACGGCGACCGGCTTCCCGCGCAGCGACGGATCGTCGCGCTGCTCGACCGACGCGTAGAACGCGTCCATGTCGACATGCACGATTCGGCGTACAATCATCAGTTCCTATGCCCCAGTTTATCTACACCATGAAGGGTCTCGGGAAGGTCCATCAGCCCGATACCAAGGTTCTCGAAGACATCTGGCTCTCGTTTTATTTCGGCGCCAAGATCGGCGTCCTCGGCCTGAACGGCGCGGGGAAGAGCTCGCTGCTGCGCATCATGGCCGGCGAGGATCACCAGTTCACCGGCGAAGCGTTTCCGGCTGAAGGCATCTCGATCGGATTCCTGCACCAGGAGCCGCAGCTCGATCCGAAGAAGAACGTGCTCGGCAACGTCGAAGAAGGCGTTGCGCCGCTCAAAGCGCTGTTGACGCGCTACGACGAGGTCAACGCGAAGCTCGGCGAAGATCTGTCCCCCGAGGAGATGGACAAGGTTCTCGACGAGCAGGGCAAACTGCAGGACAAGATCGATGCGGCGAATGCGTGGGACCTCGATTCCCGCCTCGAACTCGCGATGGATGCGCTGCGGCTGCCGCCGTCGGACGCCGACGTCACGAAGTTGTCCGGCGGCGAGCGTCGTCGGGTTGCGTTGTGCCGACTACTGCTGCAGTCACCGGACCTCTTGCTGCTCGACGAGCCGACGAACCACCTCGACGCGGAATCGGTCGCGTGGCTCGAGCGGTTTCTGAAGGACTATCCGGGAACCGTCGTCGCCGTCACGCACGATCGGTACTTCCTCGACAACGTGGCCGGCTGGATTCTCGAGCTCGATCGCGGTCACGGCATCCCGTGGGAAGGCAACTATTCGTCGTGGCTGGATCAGAAACAGAACCGGCTCGCGCAGGAAGAGAAGGCCGAAACGCGGCGGCAGAAGACGCTCGAACGCGAACTCGAGTGGATCCGCATGTCGCCGCGGGCGCGCCAGGCCAAGGGCAAGGCGCGGCTGAACGCATACGAAGATCTGCTCAAGCAGGACACCGCGCAAAAAATCGAAACCGCCGAAATCTACATCGCGCCCGGACCTCGACTCGGCGACGTCGTCGTCGAAGCGCGCGGACTTCGGAAGGGCTACGACGACAACCTGTTGATCGACGGCCTCGACTTCACGCTGCCGAGAGGCGGCATCGTCGGCGTCATCGGACCGAACGGCGCCGGCAAGACGACGCTCTTCCGCATGATCACGGGCCAGGAGAAGCCGGATGCCGGAACGCTCAAGATCGGCGAGACGGTGCAAATCGGCTACGTCGACCAGAGCCGTGACGCGCTCGACGCGAACAAGACAGTGTGGGAAGAAATCTCTGGCGGCAACGACGAGATCGAGCTCGGGAAGAAGAAGATTGCCTCGCGCGCCTACGTCTCGTGGTTCAACTTCAAGGGCGCGGCGCAGCAGCGCAAGCTGGGCGCGCTGTCGGGCGGCGAACGCAACCGCGTCCACCTGGCCAAACTATTGAAGAAGGGGAGCAACCTGCTGCTGCTCGACGAACCGACCAACGACCTCGACGTCGACACGCTCCGCTCGCTCGAAGAAGCGCTCCTCAATTTCGCCGGCTGCGCCGTCGTCATCAGCCACGACCGCTGGTTCCTCGACCGCATCGCGACGCACATGCTGGCGTTCGAGGGCGACAGTCAGGTCGTGTGGTTCGAAGGCAACTACCAGGACTACGAGGCGGACCGTCATCGCCGCCTCGGCACCGAAGCCGATCAACCACACCGCATCAAGTATCGAAAGCTGACGCGTTGAAGACAGGAACATGTGCAGAAACATCAAAACATTGTTTAACTTCGATCCGCCCGCGACTGACGAAGAGATCCGCGCGGCATCGCTGCAATTCGTCCGCAAGTTGAGCGGCTTCAATGCGCCCTCGCACGCGAACGAGAAGGCGTTCAATCGCGCGATCGAGGACGTCGCGAAAGTCGCGCGGCGGTTGATCGATTCGCTCGAGACGACCGCGCCGCCGAAGAATCGCGAAGAGGTCGCCGCCGCGGCGCGAGCGAGGTCGCTCGAGCGCTTCGGCCTGCGATGACGAACACGCTGGCCGTCCGCGCCGCCGGCGACGCGGACGTGCCCGCGATCACCGCGCTCGTCAACGCGGCGTTCGCGGTCGAACGCGCCTTCGTCGATCGCGACCGGACGTCAGTCGACGAAATCCGCTCGATGATGGCGAAGGGCGGCTTTTTTGTCGCCGACGATCGTGATGGATCCTTGCTGGCCGCGATGTACCTGGAGCGCCGCGGCGATCACGCCTATCTGGGGATGCTGTCCATCCAACCGGCGGAGCAGGGCAGAGGCGTCGGCCGCGCGATGATGACGGCCGCCGAATCGCAGTGTCGCGCCTGGAACTGCGTCGCGCTCGACATTCGGATCCTGCACTTGCGGACCGAACTCCCGCCGTTCTATCTGAAGCTCGGCTTCGTCGAAACCGGCCGCACCGACTTCGTTGACGATCCCCTGTCGCGGAAGCCGTATTACTTCATTCTGATGACGAAACCACTTCAGTAGTGGCTGACGGTGACCGCATACGTGACCGGTGCGCTTTGATTGCCGATGTCGAACACCGAGACGCAGTACGTGCCGGCGCCGATCGTTCCCGATAACTGAGGGGTTGCGGCGGCCTGCGTCGACGTGGCCGCGTTCGGAAGAATCGCGCAGACGCCGCTGCCGGGCGTTCCAATCCCGAGCCCCATGAAAATCGTCGACGGGGGCCCGGCCGCGGTCAACGTCGCGCTCAGCGTTCCGCCGCCGGCGACGACCGTGAACGAATGGAAGTCCGTGCCGCCGACGGGGATCGTACCGGTGAAGGACTCGGTCGTCGCGACAGCCGTCGCACTCAAGCCGGTCGACGATGCCGTGGAGTCGCTGCTGTTGTCGCAGGCCGTGGCGACCACGGCGGCGAGAATGACGAAGGCTGCGCGTCTCATCGCGACAGCGCAAAGCAGGAATCCTGCCAGCTCGGCCGTGGCGCTAGTCAACCAGTTACGCGATTCACCTGCTCCCGAAGGTAGACAGCGTGTCCAATCAAGCTGACATCACCGGTGGAGCAACCGTGCGACATCCGGCCAGAATTCTTCCCACGCGTTGCCGCCCATCCGCGTCACGAACCCGAGGCCGCTGCGCACGATCGTCTGCGCCGGCGTCGTCGCGCTTGGTGGCAGCCACGTGTTCTCGATGATGTTGTTGATTGTGTTGCCGGCGACGCGACCCCACGCCGGCGCGAGGTGGCCATCACGCCTCGGCGCGAGGAACGCCGTTTTGATCGCGTACTTCGCACGTTCGCCGATGCGTCCGCGTCCGAGTCGTTTGTAGCGCGGGTCCTCGCCCCAGAGCGCCCCGGCGCCGGCCTCGATTGAATTCGAGATCGCGACGTCCGCTTCGCGTTGGAGGTACCGTTTCCCAAACCCGCTCCATGTCCGTCCCCACTCTTCAGGTTGATTGAATCCGGTTTGCCACGCAGCGCCGAGCGGACCGATGACGAGCAAGCTGCGTGGGCCGATCGTGCCGTCGATAATCCAATTGACCCGTTGTTCAGAATCTATCGGTTGACATATTGCCGCGCGGGGTATACATCCGAGCAAGATCGTCGTGAGCAGCGTGACCTCTAAAGTCCCCCGGCGCACCATCATCCCGTCATTATCGGACATCTCTACGGCTGCGCTGGTTGTCGCGCAGCTGCTGTGGCTCGGCGTCACCACGTTCGCGCAGCAACATGGCGTCGTCGTGGATCAAACCGGATTGCCGCTGCCCGGCGCACACGTAGAACTGCGGCGTGGCGATCAGGTGATCGCGTCCGTCTTCACCGGCCTTGATGGCGCGTTCGATCTGCCCGACGCGAAGGCGACCGACACCTTGGACGTGTCGCTCGACGGATTCGAGACGGCGCATGTGGAAGGGGGGAGCGCCGCCCGAGTCGTCCTCGCGATCGCGCACGCCACCGAAACGACGACCGTCGTCGCGTCGGTGCTGACGTCGGCGGGCGCCGCCATGGAACACCTTGGCAGCACGATGACGGCGCCGCTGGCGCAACGGCTGCCGGCGCCGCGTCCGCGCATCCTGCAGTCGCTGCCGCTCTTGCCCGCCGTTGTGCGCGGCCGCGACGGCTTGCTGCGCATCGGCGGCACGCGTCCGCACGAATCGACGCTGTGGATTGACGGCTTCGACGTCACGGATCCGATCAGCGGGACGTCGGCGCTCGATCTGCCGGTCGAGAGCGTGCGCGGCATGGCGGTCCTGCGCGAGCCGGTGTCCGCCGAATTTCGCGACGTGCTCGGTTCGGCCGCGTCCATCGAAACGACGCCGGGCAGCGATCGCTGGCGCGGCGGCGTGCAGGGGTTCATTCCGCGTCCCCGTCTGAGCCGCCTCGGTCTCGGCAGAATCGAAGCGTTCTTCCCGCGCGCCTATGTCGGCGGCCGCATCGGGATCGCGCGCGTCTTTGCGTCGACCGAATTCAATTTCGAACGGGTCCCGGTGCCAGGCGTCACGGGCGAATCGGGCGCGCCGAACGTCGGCACGACCGGCGTCACGTCCTTCGCGCGGTTCGATTTGCAACCATCGACGCGCCACAGCTTGACGGTCGAAGGCCTGTTCGCGCCGGCCACGCAGACGGCCAATGGCTTGAGCTCGCTGCGGCCGGAAGGGACGACGCCGGATACAGATGTCAGAGACGTGTTTGGCGCCGTGACGGATCGTCTGGTGCTGTCGTCGCACGATCTGTTGACGATTCGTCTCGGCGCCGTCGCGCATCACACGTCCATCGTCGCGAACGGGACGGGCGATCCGTTGCTGACACCGGAAGGGTGGCGCCAGAACTGGTTCTCGTCGGTCGCGGTCAACGGCTACCGGCAGTCGGTGTCGGCGACGTGGGAGCACGACGGATTAACCGCCGCGGGCAGTCACAGCGTTTCGTTCAACGGCGGCCTGCGTCACCGCCAGATGAACGGCACGCTGTCGGACGATGACATCCGGATCGTGGACGAGGACAAGAACACGGTCCGGTTGATTCAGTTCGGCGCGACCGGCGCCCTCAACACGTCCGACACCACGTTTGGCTTCGGCGCGCGCGATCTGTGGGATATCGGCAATCGCTTCCAGATCGACCTCGGCGTCCGCGTTGACGGCGGCGGGACCGCCGATGCGCCCGTTCTCGGGCCGCGCGCGGGCTTCCGCTATCTGCTGGACCAAGATGGCAAGACGATCTTGCGCGGCAGCGTCGGCCGCTACGTCGGCCGCGTGCCGCTTGGCGCCGAAGCCTTTGGCGAGTTTCCGGCGCGCGCGAAGACGACGTTCGACCTCGTGACACACCTGCCGGTGTCGCAGACCTTTTACACACCAACCGTCGGCGCGCTGCCGCTGCCGCGTGCCACGGCGATCGCGCTCGAAATCGAGCATCACGTGACGCCGACGCTCGAATTCCAGGCCGCGGTGCGCCAGCGCGACGGCTCGCATCTGCCGACGGTTGTCGTGCCGGAGACGAGCGGACCGTTGCCGCTGCTCGGCGTGGGGGAGAGCCGCTACCGCGAACTGCAATTGAGCGGACGCAAGACCTGGCCGAACGCGTCGCAGCTCTTTATCAGCTACGTGCGATCGTCGGCGATCGCCGAGGTCAACGATTTCGGATCGCTGTTTACAAACCTCGACGCGCCGGTCCTCGAGCCCGCCGGTCGCGCGCCCACGCTCGCCGACGTGCCGCATCGCTTGCGCGCCTGGGCGACTTTCTCGCTGCCGCTTCGCGTGGTGCTGTCGCCGGCGGTCGATTGGCGAAGCGGATTTCCATTCTCCGCGCTCAACGTGTACCAGCAGTATGTGGGGGCGCCAAACAGCGAGCGGTATCCCACATATTTTTCCGCCGACCTGACCGCGTTCAAGACCTTCGACGTGTTCGGCCGGAACATGGATCTCGGGCTGCAGTTCTTCAATTTCACCGGCCACTCCAACCCGCGCGATGTCGTCGCCGTGGTCGACTCACCGCAGTACCGCGAGTTCGCCAACACCTTCGGCGTCACCGTGGCGGGCTACATGCAGATTCGCTGGCAATGACGTGGTCGGCCGGGAGCAGCTTCGGCCGAGGGTAAAGCGAAACATAGTAATATAGCTATATGCAACGTATGCGGCCGAGGCTCGTGCTGGCCCTGCGGCAGTACGACCGGCACATGCTCGCGGCCGATGTGGGCGCCGGCGTCACGGTCGGCCTGGTCGCGCTGCCGCTGGCCATGGCGTTTGCGATCGCGTCGGGCCTGACGCCGCAGGCCGGTCTGTATTGCGCCGTCGTCACCGGGCTCATCGTATCGGCGCTCGGCGGCTCGCGGACCCAGATTGCCGGTCCGACCGGCGCGTTCGTGGTGGTCGTTGCCGGGATCGTGCAGAAGCACGGCGTCGACGGCTTGTTCACCTGCACGATGATGGCGGGCGTCCTGCTCGTCGCGATGGGCGCGACCGGCATGGGTTCCGCCGTCCGCTTCATTCCCCGGCCGGTCGTCGTCGGATTCACCAACGGGATCGCGATCCTGATCGCGCGATCGCAGCTCACGGATTTCTTCGGCCTGCACCCGTCGATTTCCGTTCCCGCGACCCTCGTCGCCGTCGGCGGCCTCGCGATCATCATCGTCGTCAATCGATTCCTGCCGCGCGTGCCCGGCTCGATCCTCGCGCTGGTGACGATGACGATCGTCGCGACGCTGTGGCGCCTGCCGATCGAAACGATCGGGACGCGGTTCGGCGGCATCCCATCGGGGCTGCCGGCGATCGCGATTCCGTCGCTTCGTCTGTCGCTCATGCCGCCGCTGATTGCCCCTGCGGTCACCGTCGCCATGCTCGGCGCGATCGAGTCGCTCATGTCGGCGATGGTTGCGGACAAGTTGAGCGGGGATCGTCACAACTCGAACATGGAACTCATCGCACAGGGCGTCGCGAACATCGCGTCACCGCTCGTCGGTGGGTTGCCGGCGACTGGCGCGATTGCGCGGACCGCGACGAACATCCGGTCGGGCGCGCGGTCGCCGGTTGCCGGAATCGTCCATTCGTTGACGCTGCTCGTCATCCTGCTCGTCGCGGCGCCGTTGGCGAGCGCGATTCCGCTGGCTGTTCTTGCCGCGATCCTGATGGTCGTCGCGTGGAACATGGGGGAGTGGAGCGAGATTCCCGAGCTGCTTCGGCTGACGAAGACCGACATCAGCGTGTGGATTGCGACGTTCGCGTTGACCGTGTTCGCGGACCTCACGGTCGCGGTCGAAGTCGGGATGGTGCTGGCCGCATTGCTGTTCATCAAGCGCGTCGCCGACACCACGACCGTCAGCGCCGTGACCGACGAGTACGTGAAGGAAGGGCACATCCACAGCCTGCAGCACGTGGAAATTCCCGAGTACGTTCGCGTGTTCCGGATCCACGGACCGTTCCTGTTCGGCGCGACCGAGAAACTGCATGCGGTGACGCATCGGATCGAGTCGCTGCCGCCGATCGTCATCCTGCGCCTGCGAAACATGACAGCCCTGGATGCAACCGGCCTGCGCGCGATTCAGGACCTCGCCGACCGTCTGCATGCATCCGGGCGCGAGTTGATTCTGTGCGGCGCCAAGCATCAGCCGTCGACGCTGATGGCCAGGGCCGACTTCCACCGGCACGTCGGCGATGCGAACATCTGCCCGAACATCCGCGCGGCGGTTGCGCGCGCGGTGGAGCTGCGAGAGGCGATGGCCGCGTGAACGTCCCGTCGAAAGAATTGCAGACGCTGAAGGCCGAGTTCTTTCAAGCGCTCGCCCATCCGATTCGCATCCGGCTGCTGGAAGTGCTCTCTTCAGCCGGCGAGCAGAATGTGCAATCGCTGCAGCAGCGGTTGGGCATCGACCAACCGATCGTGTCGCAGCAGCTCGCGAAGCTGCGCGCCAGCGGCATTGTCGTCACGCGTAAAGAGGGGACGACGGTGCTGTACGCGATCGCGGATCCACTGCTGGCGGATCTGCTGAAGGTGGCGAAGGATATTTTGAATCGCCGTCTGGTCGGCACACAGGCGCTGCTGCGAGAGCTGCAGCGCGATCAGCACGTCACACGCCGGCGTTCGACGGCGTCAGACCAGCGACGAAATCGGCGAATCGATCGTTGAACAGCGCGCCAGGCCGGCGCGCGCGCAGCTGCTCGACCGCAGTCGGTCCCGGCACGCCCAGTTCCACCAGAATCATTCCAGCGACGAGCGCCGATCGGTTGTAGCCCATCCCGCAGTGCGACAGGACGCGATGCCCGCCGCTGACGAGCGTCGCGCCGAGCCGTGCGATCGCGCGCAGCTTCGTCAGACACGGCAGCGCGAGGTCGTCGTCTTCGATCGGGAAGTAGAGATAGAGGCACTTGTTCGTCGTCGTCGGAATGCACGAGTCGATGTCGCCTTCGAGATCGATGACGACGTCGATGCCGCGCGCTTCGAGCGCCGACCAGTCGTCGAGGGCGGGAGAAATGAACAACCGACCGTCGTCGTCGACCTGGAACAAGTCCATTTCCGCTGCAGTGTAGCGCAGCCCTTTAGGGCTGCCAACGGCGCTATAGTTTTCGCATGTGGGCCGACGTCCGGTACGCGCTTCGTCTTCTCCGTCGCGAGCCCGGTTACGCCGCGGTCGCGATCCTGACGATGGCGCTCGGGATTGGCGCCGCGACGACGCTTTTCAGCGTTGCCTACGGCGTGCTGCTGAAGCCGCTGCCGTGGGCTGACGCGGATCGGATCGTTCGCGTCAGCGAGACGCGCAAAGGACAGCCGGCGCGCATCAAAGGGACGATCACGAACGGTTCGTTTCTCGCGTGGCGTGCCCACGCCGAAACGATTGAAGCCATCGCGGGCTACAGCCTCGGCGTGTTTGCGAACGCGATGACTGTTCAGATCAGCGCATCGACCGAACCGGTCCGCGTGCAGGTCGGGCGCTTGACGCCCGAGGCGTTCAACGTCCTGCGCGTGCGTCCGCTCCGCGGCCGCGCGTTTACCGTCGCCGACGCGCCAATGGACAGTCCAGGCGTGCCGCCGAATCCGGAGTCGATCATCCTGTCCTACGGGCTGTGGCAGGAATGGTTTGGCGGGCGCGAATCGGCGGTCGGCACCGTCGTCCACGTCGACGAACTGCCGGTGACGATCGTCGGCATCATGCCTCGCGACTTCGTGCTGCCGGACCGCGACGTCCGCGCCTGGTTGCCGATGCCGGTCGGCAGCGTCCTGGCGCCGGGCGGTGTTCGCCGGATCATGATCTTCGGCGCGCTGGCGCGACTCAAGCCGGGTGTGACGCCGGAGCAAGCGGCCGCCGAAGGCACCGCTCGCGCGCGCAGCGCTGCGGATCCGGGGATGGCCGCGGTGGCGATGTTTGGGTCGAGCGCGCCGCCGGACATCAGCGTCACGCCCCTGGCGGCGGCGATGACGGCAGATGTGAAGCCGGCGATCGAGCTGCTGCTCGTCGCCGTCGCGTTGTTGCTGCTGACCGCGACGGCAAACGTCGGTTCGCTGCAACTCGCCCGCGCCGCCACGCGTCGCCGCGAGATTGCGGTCCGCGCGGCGATTGGGGCCGGAGGTGCGCGGCTGGCCCGGCAACTCATCGTCGAGAGCTCGGCGGTCGGCGTTGCCGGCGGCATCGGAGGCGTCGCGATCGCGATCGCGTTGCAGCGCGCGCTGCTGGCCCTCCTGCCGGCCGACTTCCCACGCGTCAACGACATCGCCATCAACGCGCCCGCGTTGCTATTCGCCGTGGCGGTATCGCTGGTGGTCAGCGTTGCGTGCGGGCTCTTGCCGGCCATTGACGGAACACGGGTCGATCTCGTCGAGGCGCTTGGCGAAGATGGCGCGGCTTCGACATCCGGCGCGTGGCACTCGCGATCGAGCCGCATTCGGACGATGGTGACAGCGGCGCAGATTGCGATCACGTGCGTGTTGCTCGTCGGCGCCGTTCTGCTCACGCGATCGTTTGTCGGACTGATGCGGGCGGACCGCGGTTACGATCCCGGCAACATGCTGACGGCGCGTCTCGACTTGCCGCGCCGCTACGATGGGCCGCGGCGCGTCGCCTTCGCCGACGAGGTGTTGCGGCGGATGAACGGCATGCCAGGCATCGAACACGTGGGCGCCGGCAACGCGTTGCCGTATCTGACCATTGGCCGCAACTTCGGCTTCTCGATGCCGTCACCCACCGATCCGGGCGTCAAGGTGCAGGTCCAGGTCATCGTCCGATTGATCAGCCCGTCATTCTTTCAAGCAATGCACATTCGTCTCGCCGAGGGGCGGCTCTTGAATGACGCCGACGTGCTGACGTCGCCGGGCGTACTCGTCGCGAACCGATCGTTCGTGCAGCGGTATCTCGGCACAGTGAATCCAATCGGGATGGAACTGCCGATGGCGCTCGGCGAATCGCGAACCGGACGTCCCACGGGAACGATCGTCGGCGTTGTCGACGACATGCGGCAGGGCGACGTGACCGACCCGCCGAGCCCGGAACTGTTTGCGTCCTATCGCCAGCTGCCGTCGGTGATCGCCAACGGTCCGCTCATCGTCGTCGCGCGGACCAGCGACGATCCGATGCGGCATGTCGCCGCGCTGCGAACGGCCGTCAAGGAGCAGGATCCGACCGTCGCCGTCGATTCGATCATGACGATGGAGGAGCGGGTGACGACGAGTCTGGCAAAGCCGCGGTTGTACGCGTACCTGCTCACGGGCTTTGCGATCGCGGCGCTCGTCATCGCGGGCGTCGGGTTGTTCGGGCTGCTGTCGTATTCGGTCGCACAGCGGTCCCGCGAAATTGGTGTGCGGACGGCGCTCGGCGCGCAAACCCGCGACATCGTCGCGCTCGTGTTGAAACACGCGATCGTGCTTGTCGTCATCGGTCTTGCGGCGGGGATGTGGGCGTCATTCGCGGCCGCACGATATCTCGGGTCGTTGCTGTACGGCATCGGCCGCTTTGATCCGATCAGCTACGCCGTCGTCGCACTTGTCGTTGCCGCAGCGGTCGCGATCGCGTGCGTCGTGCCGGCGCGTCGCGCGGCGCGCGTCGATCCGTTGCGCGTGTTGAAGGCGTAACCTGCCCGGCCTACCCGACCTTCCGCCTGAAGTACTCGATCGTCTTCACGAGACCTTCTTCGAGCGCGACTTTCGGCTCCCACTTCAACAAGGTCCGCGCGCGCGTGATGTCGGGACGACGCTGCTTGGGGTCGTCGGTCGGCAGCGGCTTGTAGATGATCTTGGATTTCGATCCGGTCATCGTGATGATCGTTTCGGCGATCTCCTTGATCGTCATCTCGTGCGGGTTGCCGATGTTCACCGGATCGTTTTCGTTCGACAACATCAGCTTGATGATGCCGTCGACGAGATCGGTGATGTACGTGAAGCTGCGCGTCTGCGAGCCGTCGCCGAAGACCGTGACGTCCTGGTTCCGCAGCGCCTGCGACATGAACGCGGGCACCGCGCGACCGTCGTTGAGGCGCATCCGCGGTCCGTATGTGTTGAAAATGCGGACGATCTTCGTGTTCACCTTGTGATAGCGGTGATACGCCATCGTCATCGCCTCGGCGAACCGCTTTGCTTCGTCGTAGACGCCGCGCGGGCCGACGGGGTTGACGTTGCCCCAGTAGGTCTCCTTCTGCGGGTGCTCGAGCGGATCGCCGTAGACCTCGGACGTCGACGCGATCACGAACGTCGCGTTCTTCGCCTTCGCGAGGCCGAGCGCTTTGTGCGTGCCGAGCGCGCCGACCTTCAGCGTCGGGATCGGCAGCTCCAGATAGTCGATCGGGCTTGCCGGGCTCGCCCAATGCAGCACGTAGTCGACCGGACCGTCGATGTAGATGTAGTTCGTGACGTCGTGCTTGATGAACGTGAAATCGCGATTGACGAGGTGCGAGATGTTCGCGGTGTCGCCCGTCAGCAGGTTGTCGATGCCGATGACCGAGTAATCGCGATCGAGCAATGTTTCGGCGAGGTGCGATCCGATGAATCCGGCCGCACCGGTGATGACGACCCGCTTTTTAGTAGGCATGCTTGTGGAAGAAGCCGCGCAGTAGCGTGAGCCACATGATCTTGATGTCGAGGCTCACCGACCAGTTCTCGATGTAGTAGAGATCGTACTCGATCCGCTTTTCGATCGACGTGTTGCCGCGCCAGCCGTTGACTTGCGCCCACCCGGTCAGACCCGCTTTGACCTTGTGCCGCAGCATGTACTGCGGGATCTTGTGCTTGAATTTTTCGACGAAGTGCGGGCGTTCGGGACGCGGACCGACAATCGACATGTCGCCGCGCAGCACGTTCCACAACTGCGGCAGCTCGTCGAGGTTCGATTTGCGCAGGAACTTTCCGAGCAGCGTCACCCGCGGATCGTTTTCGCGCGCCCAGACGGGGCCCGTATCGCGTTCGGCGTCGGCGCGCATCGACCGGAACTTCACGATGTCGATGCGTTTGCCGTCGAGCCCCATTCGCTCCTGGCGGTAGAACACCGGCCCGCGAGACGTCAGCTTGACGAGCGCGGCGATGAGACCGATCGGCAGCGCCAGGACGATCAACGCCGTCGACGAGATCGCGACGTCGAGCACGCGTTTGACGACGGCATTGAAGCCCTGCAGCGGCACGTCGTTGATGTTGATGACCGGAACACCGTCGAGGTCCTCGAGCCGCGCGCGCAGCGCGATCACCTGCAGCAAATCGGGCACGACCTTGACGTCGACGCACTCGCGGCTGGTGCTTTCGATCAACTCGATCATCTGCAGATGCTGCTCGGGCGGGAGCGCGACGTAGAGGTGATCGACCGATTCGCGTGTTGAGATCTCCGCTGCGTCGGCGATCGTGCCGAGCAAGGGGAGCCCGCGGTAACCGAGATGATCGCCGGCCGCTTTGTCGTCGACGAAGCCGACGATCTGATAGCCGAGCTCGCGGTGTTCCAGAATTTTGTCGGCGACCAGGCGTCCGAGCTCGCCGGCTCCGGCGATGAGAATCCGCTTGAGCCCGATCCCCTGGCGCCATCGCCGCTCGAGCACTTCGCGAACCAGCTCGCGGGACGCGAACGTCAGCGCGACGTTGACCGCCAGGAAGATCGCCCACACCGCCTGCGACACTTCGAGCGCGCCGCGCGCGCGCGCCGCGCCGGTCGCGAAGTACGTCTGCACGTACAACGTCGCGACGATGCCGAAGACGACGGCGAGGATGCTGCCGACGAAGACGGCAAAGAAGTCGTCCACGCGCGAGCGTCCGCGGCGCAGTCGATACAGACCTTGAAGCTGGAAGCCGAGCGGCACGACGCCGGCGACAAACGGCAGCAGGTTGATGTACTGCCGTAGCGGCGGGACGCCTTTCGTCACCGGGATGATCGCCGCGACGAGCGGATGGAAGCGCAGCGTGTACGCGATGATGAACGCCGTCACGCCGAGCAGCGCATCCGAGATGACGTAGAACGTGATGAGAAGCCGGTTATGCCGGTTAAGCATTGCGGACCACGGCTTCTATTTCGTCGCCGAAGCGGGCGCGGCCGAACGCTTCGGCGTGCGCGCGGATGACGCCCGCGTCGAATTGGTAATCGATCGCGCGGCGGATGCCGTCGGCCAGCGCGTCGGCCGATCCATCGTCGACGAGGAATCCTGTTTGTCCTGTCTCGATCGTCTCGCACGCGCCGCCGCGTCCGAGCGCAACCACCGGGCAGCCGCAGGCTTGCGCCTCGAGCGGCACGATGCCGAAATCCTCTTCGCCAGGCAGGAGCGTGACGCTGGCGCGACGATACGCGTCGCGTATCTCGTCGTTCGACCGGCGTCCGAGAAACGTGGCGCTGCCGTTGGCGTGCTGTTCCAGGCGCGACCGCTCCGGGCCGTCGCCGATGATCGTCAGCGGCACGCCCGCGGCGCGGCATGCGTCGATGGCCACCTCGAGCCGTTTGTACGGCACCAATGCGGAAACCACGAGGGCACTTGGGGCAGTCGACCTGGCGGTGGCAGCGTCGGGCTGGAAGAAGTCGGTGTCGACGGGCGGATAAACCACAGTCGCCTCGCGATTATAGTATCGGCGGATCCTCCCCGCAACATAATGAGAAATAGCCACATAGCGGTCCGCGCGGTCGACCGTGTCGCGGTCCCACCGGGCCATTCGCGCCATGACGCGCCGCATCACGGCACTGCCCACGCTGCCAATGCGGGCCGGTCCGAAATACGCGTCGAACTGGTCCCAGGCGTAGCGCATCGGCGTCAGGCAGTAACAAATGTGTCGCGCGTCACCCGGACGGATGATCGATTTCACGCAGCAGTGGCTGATGCTGAGTACCGTGTCGAACCGATCGAAGTCGAACTGCTCGACCGCGGTCGGGAACAGCGGCAGATACTGCCGGTAGAGCTTCGACGCCATCGGCAGTCGCTGCACGAACGACGTGTGAATCCGTCGTCGCTCGATCGTGGGCGACACCGAGCCGGGAACGTGGACGAGCGTGAAGAGTTCGGCGTCCGGAAACCGCTCGCACACGACCTCGAGCGCTTTCTCGCCGCCGCGCATCCCGGTCAGCCAGTCGTGAACGAGCGCGAGTTTCATCCGCCGTTTGCCACCTGACTGTAGATTTCGCGGACGCGTTTGACGGACGTCTCCCACGAGAACTGCCTGGCGCGCGCAAGCCCCTTGACGCGCAGTTCGCGGCGGAGTCGATCGTCGGTGAGCACGCGTTGGATGCCGTCCGCGATCGCGGCGGGATCGTACGGATCGACCAGCACCGCCGCATCGCCGGCCACTTCGGGCAGCGACGACACGTTCGACGTGACGACCGGCGTGCCGCTCGCCATCGCCTCGAGCGGCGGCAGGCCGAATCCTTCGTACAGCGACGGGAACACGAAGACGCCGGCGAGTCGATACATCACCGCGAGCGTCTCTTCCGGCAGATAGCCGAGGAATCGCACGTACTTGTGCAGTTGATGGCGGTGGACGGCGCGTCGCAGCGAGGCGTACTTTGAAATTTCGTCGCCGATAATCACCAGCTTCAAATGATCGAGCCCGCGCTTGCGAACGAGATCGAACGCTTCGATCATCCGCTCGAGATTCTTGTGCGGCTTGACGTTGCCCGCATACAGCACGAACTCGTCGTGCAGTTGATAGCGCTCGCGCACGCGGACGACGTCCTCTTCGCGCGGTTCGACGCCGAATCGCTCGTCGTAGGCGTTGTAGATCACGTCGATCTTGTCCGGCCGGATGTCGACGAACTTCAGGATGTCTTTTTTCGAGCTCTCCGACACGGTCAGCACGCGCGTCGCCCGCTTCGCGGCGAGCTCGATCGACGTGCGCGCGTACGGCAGCGCGAATCGCTTCGGCAGGTACTGCGGAAACATCAGATGGATGCAGTCATGGATCGTGACGACCGAGCGGCAGCGCACGAGCGGCGGCAGCACGTAGTGCGGCGCGTGAAAGAGCGTCACCCCTTCGCGCCGCAGCGCCAGCGGGATCTTCACCTGTTCGGCGATGGAGTAGTTGCCGGCGCTTTCCGCGACCGGACGGAAGTTATCGCCAAGCGACGCCAGGGTCTCGCGGTCCTCGTCGCGGCTGAGGACGACGAACTCGGTCTCGCGGTCGAGGCGAGCCAGTTGGCGCAGTAAGTTGCGGATGTACGTGCCGATGCCGAAGTCGTGCAGCTTCCGGGCATCAATCCCGATTCGCACGCTACATCATACCTACCGGTCCCAGCCGGCGTAATCCAACCGGTAGCGCTGCTTCATCTCGCGCACGGTGCCCGGGAAGATGTCGTTGCGGCGCGCGGCCTCGTCCGCCGCCTGCACCTGATCGCGGATGTCCTTGGCGGCGCGCGTCACCTCGGCGAAGTAGCTGCCACAGCCCGGTGACACGGCACCCTGCATCAATTTGGCATCGAAGATCGCAAACCACTCGCGGCTGAAGGATCCGCTGACCTTGCCTTCGTAGCACCCCGCGCGAAACTGGCGCCACCGGTTGTCGAGCGCATCAGCATTGCGCGCAATCTGCGCCATCAGGTTGGAAAATGCCTTCGTGGCGTCCGCTCGCCGTTGATCGGTCGGCGAGGCGACTTCGGGAGCGAGCGCTCTGTACGGTGAGGTCGATGCGGCCTTCGGCACCGTCGGTGTCGCGTGACCGGCGAGCACATCCTTCGCGTGATCGATCGCGACGGCGAACGACAGCCCCTCGCGGCCCGTGTAGCCGGACTTGATGACGCCGATCGCCTGTCCATAGCGGTCGATGAGCGGTCCGCCGCTGTTGCCCGGGTTAATCGCCGCGTCCGTCTGGACCATCGTCGCGCCGTCGACGTCGCGGAGCGCGCTGACGATGCCGCGGCTGACCGTGTTCTGCAGGAAGCCGAGCGGCGTTCCGATCGCGATCACTTCCTGGCCGACCCGCGTCGTCGTGACGCTGCCCAGGTGGATGACCGGTTGGTTCGGCGCCGGGTTGTCGATCTTCAACACGGCGATGTCGTACGACGCGTTGGCCGTCTCGACGCGCGCCGGCAGCGACGTGCCGTCGGTGCGGCGCAGCGTCACGGTCGCATTCGCGCCGACGACGTGGACGTTGGTTAGCAGCGTGTCGGGCGCGACGAAGAATCCGGTTCCGCGGGCCTGCGCCGCTTCGACGATCACCACAGCGGGCGTCAGCGAGCTGACCAGGTCCTCGAGCGCCGGTGTCGGCGCGGCAGGGGCAGCGAGGGGCGCCGGGGTCGTCGCAGTTGCGGTTGCAGTTGCAGTTTCAGTTGCAGGTGCAGGTGCAGGTGCAGGTGCAGGTGCAGTTTCAGTTTCAGTTGCTGTGGCCGGTGCGACAGGCGTCGATGGCGGGGCAGCCGTTGGACGCGGTGCAACAGCGACTGGCGCCGCCGCCGGCTTCGTCGTTTGACGAGCGTTATTCAACGCGATGACGCCGATGACGGCGCCGATTGTTCCCACAACGCTCGCGATGGTCTTGAGTACCGCCGAGGTGTTCGCGTTCGCCGGCGGGGGAGTGACAGCGGGAACGGCGGCGGCGCCGCAGCGGCACGTCGGAACCGAGGACGGCACGCGCCGACCGCATTCAGGACAGGCCCAGGTCATCGTACGTACTTCGGTCGATCCTCAGTCGCCCTTTATGCGGAGATACAGCGTGAGCAGCGGCGCCCACATCGGGTGATGTTTTTTGTAAAAAGCGAGATGGCTGCGGCGATAGGCGGCGTGCGTGGCGGTCGGTGCGCTCGACTTGGATCGGCCACGCAAATGTGTAATTTGCACGTCGGGAACGAACAGCACGCGTCGTCCGCGCGCGCGGATGGCGGCACAGAAATCGACGTCCTCGGCATACATGAAATAGCGTTCGTCGAGGCCGCCGACGGCGTCCGCGTCGGCGCGGCGCACCAGCAGGCACGCGCCGCTGACCCAATCCACCTCGCGGCGAACGCGCGTCAGGCGTTCCACATCGCTCTGTCGCCGCTGCAGCCGCTTTTGGCGCCATTCGCTCAGCGGCGAGATCATGTCGCCAAACGACAACTCCGCGCGTCCGTTCGCGTCGACGAGGCGCGGTCCGACGACAGCAACGCTCGGATCGGCGTCCACCTCCGCAATCAGTCGATCGATCGCATCCGGCGGGACGACAGTATCGCTGTTGAGGAGCAGCAGCAGGTCGCCACGGCTCTGGCGGATGCCGATGTTGTTCGCCGCCGCGAATCCGACGTTCGCCGCGTTGACGAGGACCTTGACGTCCGGCCAGCGCTTCGCCGCCTCCACGCTGCCGTCGGTCGACTGATTGTCGACGACGAGGATTTCGTGCGGGTGCGCGGGCGGCGCGGCGTGCAGCGACTCGAGGCAGCGCTCGAGATCGGCGCGTGCATTGAACGACACGACTACGATCGAGAGCATCGTTCCAGCACGCGCAACGTTCGCTCGGCCGCGTCAGGCCACTGGTATTTCGCGAGCACCGCGGGCGCGGCGCTCAACAGGCGCTGTCGCTCCGCCTCGTCGAAGAGCGCGCGCTCCAATGCATCGGTCGTCGCCTTCAGGTCGCCGACCGGCACATACAACGCCGCATCCTCGCAGCTCTCGCGCGCGATCGCCGTATCGAGCAGGACGGGCGGCAGTCCCGCGGCGAGCGCCTCGAGCGGCGTCAGGCCGAGGCCTTCGTATTCGGACAAGAACGCGAACGCGCGCGCGCTGTCGTACAGACCGCGCAGTTGCGAGTCGCTGACATACGCGTGCCAGTTCACCTGGCTGACGATGCCCTCGTGTGCGATCGTGACGCGCGGATAGACGCGCGGGTACGTCCGGTTGTCGCCGGCGATGTCGAGAACGGCGTCGGCACGCCGCCGCGCAATCGGCGCAAAGGCTCTGATCAAATCGGGCACGTGCCGTCGCGTGAAGAGCGACCCGACGAACAAGACGCGGGGCGAATGGCCGATCGCTGATGGCTGACGGCTGATGGATATCCCTGGAGGAATGACGTCAATGCGGTCAGCCGAAACATTCAAGCGTTCCATCAGTTCGCGTTTCGAGAAGTTGGATATGGTGATCACGTGCGCGGCGGCGGACACGGACCGCGCCGTGATCCATCGCCGCCGAAGGCCTTCGCGCAGCGTGAACCAGTCCGGTCTCGCGAAGAACGACAAATCGTGGACCGCGAGCACGACGGGGATGTCGAGCCGAAGGGGCGCCGTATACGCCGGCGCAAACCACACGTCAAGCCGATCGGCGGCGATCGCTTTCGGCAGCGCGATCTGCTCCCAGGTCGTGCCGCCCAACCCGGCGACGCGACGTCGCGCGAACGCCCGGCCGTCGAGCGTCTGCGACAGTTCGTCGGTCGCGTAGAGCACGAACTCGTGACCGTGCGCGTCCTTCGCCCATTCGCCGAGGAGGCCAGACAGATAGCGACCGACGCCGGTCGCGCGGCCGCACAGTTCGCGAGCGTCTATGCCGATGCGCATGCGAGTTGGTAGACGTCGAAGACGCGCCGAGCGGTGCGATCCCAGTCGAATTCGCGCGCCCGCGCGAAGCCGCGCTCGACCGCCTTGGCGGCGAATGGTTCGTCGGTCAGCATCCGGTCGATCGCCGCGGCGATCTCGGACGGGTGTTCGGGGTTGACCAGAAGTCCGGCGTCGCCCACGACTTCCGGCAGCGCGCCACGATCCGATGCGACCACGGGAATGCCGAGCGTCATCGCTTCCAGGACGGGGATGCCGAACCCTTCTTCGAATGACGGCTGCACGAGCAGCCGCGCGCCCGCGTAGAGCTCTTTCCGCTGCGAGGGATCGACGTAGCCGATGTGGCGCACGAGGCCTTTGAGCGGCGGCCGCTCGATCCGCGCGAGCCACTCGCGCGATTCGTCCGTCGCCTTGCCCGCAAGCACGAGCTCCGGCGCGCTCGCCTGAAAGGCTCGCGCGACAACTTCATACGCGTCGAGCAGTCCGCCGACGTTCTTCCGCGGCTCGAGCGTGCCGAAGAAGAGGACGTACCCATCCTTTGGCGACGCCGATCGCGGCGCCCAGTTTGGCGCGCCGGGCGAGCAGACCGTCACCCGCTCGCGCGGCACACCGAGTCGCGTCACGACCTCGTGCGCGGTGAACTCCGACGGGACGATGACCGCGTTCGCGCGGTGGGCATGCTCGCGCGCGAGCGCAGGGTAGTCGCGCCGAATTTCGCCGCGCGTCCGCTCGGGGTGTGTGAGGAAGTTGAGATCATGAATCGTCACGACGCTCGCCGCCGATCGCGCGGGCAGAATCAGCGGATGCAGCGAGTGCGTGACGTCGAACTGCTCGCCGGTCAGCGTCTCCGCCGCGGGCCATCCCAAGCGATGCCAGGCGAAGTTCAGCAACGCGACCGGCACCTGCTTGTCGATCGCATGCGCGCCGGCGAGGTCCGGCGACGGGCGCAGGCGGTCTTTCCACGAACTCGAAAAGATCGAGAGCTCGAGCGGCGAGCGCGACCCGTTCCGCGGATGCAGACGGAGCAGCGCCGCCGCCAGCTCATGCGTATATTCGCCAACACCGCTTCGTTCGCGCAACGCCGCGCGATAGTCCATCAGAACGCGCACTTGTTTAAGTCTTTCCGAGTCAGTATCTTATTGTGAAATGCGCATCGCTGTCGTGGGGACAGGGTACGTCGGACTCGTGCTGGGGGCGTGCCTCGCCGAGAACGGCAATAACGTCATCTGCGTGGACAAGGACGACTCGAAAGTCGCGACGCTCAAGGCGGGCAAGATGCCGATCTACGAGCCCGGTCTCGAGGAACTCGTCCGGCGTAACGATCACGAAGAACGCTTGACCTTTACGACCGATCTCGCCGGCGCGGTGCAGGCGTCGCAGATTGTCTTCATCGCCGTCGGGACGCCCCAGGGCGAAGACGGGTCGGCGGATTTGCAGCATGTGCTCGCGGTGGCGCGCGACATCGGCCGCGCGATGAATAAATACACCGTTGTCGTCGACAAGAGCACCGTTCCGGTGGGCACCGCGCAAAAAGTTCGTGCAGAAGTCGCCAGGGAGGCGAAGCATCCGTTCAGCGTCGTCAGCAATCCCGAGTTCTTGAAGCAGGGCGCCGCCGTCGAGGACTCGATGCGGCCCGATCGTGTCGTCATCGGCGTCGAAAAGGGCGACGAGCGCGCGGCGTCCCTGATGAAGGAGCTCTGGTCGCCGTTTACGCGTACTGGCGCGCCGATCATGGTCATGGACACCGCGAGCGCCGAGCTGTGCAAGTACGCGGCGAACGCGATCCTCGCGACGCGCATTTCGTTCATGAACGAGGTCGCGAACGTGTGCGAGCTGGTCGGCGCCGATGTCGATCACGTCCGCAAGGCGATGGGCGCGGACCGTCGCATTGGGACGGCATTCTTGTTTCCGGGCGTCGGCTACGGCGGCAGCTGCTTCCCGAAAGACGTGAAGGCGATGGAGAAGTCTGCCGCGGACCGCGGCTACGACTTCAAGATCCTGCATGCCGTCGAGGCGGTGAACCAGGCGCAGAAGGAGCGGCTGGTCGCCAAGATGCAGCAGCACTTCAAGAGCCTGTCGGGACGCACGATTGCGCTGTGGGGACTCGCGTTCAAGCCGCGCACCGACGACATGCGCGAAGCGCCGGCGATCCCGATCATCGAGAAGTTGCTGGCGGCGGGCGCGACCGTCCGCGCGTACGATCCGGCGGCGGCCCCGGTCGCGAAACGGATCTTCGACGGACGGATTGCGTTGTGCGAGCGCAGCTACGACGCGCTGAATGGCGCCGACGCGCTCGCGATCGTGACCGAATGGAACGAGTTTCGCGAGCCGGATTTCGACAAGATGCGGTCGCTGCTGAAAGCGCCGGTCGTGTTCGACGGCCGCAACATCTATTCGCCCGAGCACATGCGTGAGCTCGGGTTCACGTATTTCTCCATTGGCCGGTAACTCACAGGCGGTCCTCGTGACCGGCGGCGCCGGCTATATCGGCAGCCACGCGGCGAAGACGCTGTATCGCGCCGGCTACCGCGTCGTCGTCTACGACAACCTGATTGCCGGTCACCGCGCCGCGGCGAAGTTCGGCGATTTCGTCGAAGGCGACATCACCGACGTCGAGACCGTTCGACGCGCGCTGCGGCAGCATCGGATCTTCGCCGTCATGCATTTCGCCGCGTTTCTGGACGTGGGCGAATCGGTGCGCGAGCCGGTCAAGTACTACCGCAACAACGTCGGTGGCGCACTGACGGTGCTCGAGGCGATGGCGCAGGAAGGCGTCAAGCATTTCGTCTTCTCGTCGACGTGCGCGACCTACGGCGAGCCGATCGAGACGCCGATCACCGAAACGCATCCGCAGAACCCCATCAACAGCTACGGCGAATCCAAACTCGCGGTCGAGCGCGCGCTCCCGCACTTTCAGCGCGCGCACGGCATCGATTGGGTGGCGCTGCGGTACTTCAACGCGTCCGGCGCCGATCCGGACGGCGAGATTGGCGAAGATCATTCGCCGGAAATCCACGTCATCCCGCGCGCGATCGAGGCCGCCACCGGCGGACCGGGGCTGCAGGTCTTTGGCGACGATTATCCGACGCCGGACGGGACGTGTCTTCGCGACTACATCCACGTCACCGATCTTGCCGAGGCGCACCTGAAGGCGCTCGAAGCGATCGTCGAAACAGGGAAGTCGGGCGCATACAATCTCGGCACGGGACATCCGCATTCGGTCCGCGAAGTCATCGACACCGTGTCGCGCGTCGTCGGCAGGCCGGTGCCGTGGACGCTCGCGCCGCGGCGGCCCGGCGATCCGGCGGTCCTGTATGCGGCGCCGCAGAAGGCGCACGCCGAACTGCATTGGACGCCGCGATTCGCCGCGCTCGAATCGATCGTCCGCACCGCCTGGGAGTGGCACCGCACGCATCCACACGGATATGGAGACCGGTAGCCAGTCGCCGCTCAAGCGGCTGTTCGACTACGCGCGGCCGTATCGCTCGCGCATGGTGTGGGCCCTCGTGGGGATGATCGTCTACGCCATCGGTTCGGCCGGGCTGCCGGTCTTGATCAAACTGGTGATCAACGACGTGCTGCCGAAGCAGCAGTACCTGGTGTTCACCGCGTGGGCGATCATCGGATTCTTCCTCCTGAAAGGCGTCGGATCCTACGTCTCGTCGTACTTGATGGCGGACGTCGGGCAGCGGACGGTCATGGATCTCCGGAACCGGTTGTTCCGCCACATCATCGACCAGTCCGCCGGGTTCCACGCGCACGCCGCACACGGCAAGCTGCTGTCGCGTATCAACAACGATGTGGGGCAGGTGCAGCAGGTCGTGTCGGAAACGGCGGCAGACCTGGCGCGCGAATCGCTCGCGCTCGTCGGCTACTCCGCGCTGCTGCTGTATTACGACGCGCGCCTGACGATCGTCTGTCTCACGAGCGCGCCGCTCATCGTGTATCCGCTTGTGCGCCTCGGCCAGCGCGTGCGGCGCACGACGAGGCGGAGCCAGGAAGCGCTCGAGAATCTGTCGCACATTGGCGCCGAAGCCTTCACCGGCCATCGCATCGTCAAGGCGTTTGGGACCGAGGCGATCGAGGCGGAGAAATTCAATCGTGCCGGCTACGTGCTCTTCCGCACGAACATGAAGGTGACGGCGGCGCTCTCGGCGTTGCCGCCGCTGATGGAGTTGATCGGCGGCATCGGCATGGCCGTCGCCGTGTGGTACGGCAGCCGGCAGATCGCCGCGCATCGGTTGACCGAGGGCGACTTCGGTTTGTTCATCGCCACGCTGCTGTTGATGTACGGCCCCGCGAAGAAATTGAGCCGCGTCAACGCGAACGTGCAGCAGGCGGTGGCCGCGGCCGAGCGGATCTTCGAAATGCTCGACACGCGGACCGAGGTCGTTGAGCAGGCGAACGCCGTCGAACTGGCGCCGTTCAAGGACGCGATCGAATTCCGCGACGTCGAGTTCAAGTACGACGACAGCGCTCAACGGATCTTGCGGAACGTCTCGGTGAAGGTGCGCGCCGGCCAGATGATCGCGATCGTCGGGCGCAGCGGCGCCGGCAAGACGACGCTCGTCAACCTGCTGCCGCGGTTTTACGACGTGACGAACGGCGCGATCCTGATCGACGGCGTCGACATCCGCCACGTGACGCTGCGGTCGCTGCGCAACCAGATCGGCATCGTGACGCAGGACACGGTGTTGTTCGACGACACGATCGCCAGCAACATCTCCTACGGCACGAATCGCGCGAGCACGGCCGAGATCGAGGCGGCGGCGCGCGCGGCCAACGCGCACGGGTTCATCACTGCCCTTGATGGCGGCTACGACGCGCGGATCGGCGAGCGCGGCCAGCGGCTCTCGGGCGGGCAGCGGCAGCGGCTGGCGATCGCCCGCGCGCTGCTCAAGAACGCGCCCATTCTGATCCTGGACGAAGCGACGTCTGCGCTCGACACCGAATCCGAACTGCTCGTGCAGGAAGCCTTGGGCAACCTGATGATGAACCGCACGTCGTTCGTCATCGCGCATCGCCTCTCGACGATCCGCCGCGCGGACGCGATCGTCGTCCTCGAACGCGGACGGATCGTCGAAGTCGGCCGCCACGACGAACTGCTCGCCCGTCCCGACGGCGCGTACGCCAGCCTGTATCAGTTGCAGTTGCTCGAAGGCCGCAAGGCAGAACGCCGCATGGTGCCGTCGTGATTAAGTCGATGACCGGGTTTGCGTCGGTGGCGCGCGAAGGCGATCGCGCCACGGTGACGGTAACGATCCGTGCGCTGAATCACCGCTATCTCGACCTGCAGCTGCGCGTCCCGCAGTCGCTGTCCGCGATCGAAGGCGACATCCGCTCGCTCGTCGGAAAGCACGTCGCGCGCGGGCGCGTCGAGCTGAGCGTCTCGCTGCAACTGCGTCAGGTGCCTGGCGTCGACGTGGAGTTCAACGAGACGTTCGCCACCGCGCTCGAAATCGCGCTGCAGCAGGCGCGCGAGCGCGGCCTCGTCACAGGCGCGCTGACGCCGGGCGATCTGCTCCGCATGCCGCAGGCGATCACGATCCGCGATCGGCAGTTGGCCGATGACGAGGAAGCGCAACGCGCGATCGCCGAGCAGGCGAAAGAGGCGGTCGAGCAGGCGCTCGTCGATCTCGATACGATGCGCTCGCGCGAAGGCGATCACCTGCGCGCCGATCTCGATCAGCGTCGCGCGTTTACCGCCGATCTCGTCGAGAAGATCGCCGCGGCGGCCGACGAAGGACGCGTCGCGATGGAAGATCGCATCCGCGAGCGTGTCCGCGAGCTGCGCACGGAGTTGCAGGCCGACGAGACTGCCGTCGCGCAGGAGATCGTCCGCATGGCGTCGCGGTCCGACATCAGCGAGGAGGTCGCGCGGTTTCGCGGGCACGTGTCGCACTGGCAGGCGCTCGCCGACAGCGCGGAGCCGGTCGGACGCAAGCTCGATTTCCTGCTGCAAGAGATGAACCGCGAGGTGAACACGATGGGCTCGAAGGCGGACGGCCTGCGCGTGTCGGAGTTGATCATCGCGGCGAAGGCCGAACTCGAGAAGATGCGCGAGCAAGTCCAGAATGCCGAGTAACCCGGTGCCGGTTGCAGGCGCAGTTGGCAGAGGGCTGCTGTTCATCGTGTCCGCCCCGTCGGGCGCCGGCAAGACGACGCTCGTCGAACGGCTGGTGGAGCAGACCGAGCATCTCAAAATGTCACGGTCTTACACGTCGCGCGTCGCGCGCGAGGGCGAGACCAATGGCGTGGACTATAATTTTGTGAGCCGCGCCCAGTTCGAAGGGATGGTCGCCGCGGGCGATTTTCTCGAGTGGGCGGAGGTCTTTGGCAATCTGTACGGCACCTGCGCATCCGATACGGAGCGGATGCTGGCCGCCGGTTGCGACGTCGTGCTGGTGATCGACGTGCAGGGCGCTCGCAAAGTGCGGCAGCGCGGCGTCGAGAGCACGACGATTTTCGTCATGCCGCCGTCGTTCGACGTCCTCGAGCAGCGGCTGCGCGGGCGCAGCAAGGATCCCGACGCGGCGATCCAGCGGCGATTGCAGGTGGCGCGCGACGAGGTCGCCAGTTTCACCGAATACGAGTACGTGGTAGTCAACGACGAGCTGACCGCCGCCGTCGATCGACTCCGGAGCATCGTCATCGCCGAACGGGCCCGGCTGCACCGCATGCGGGCTGAAGCCGAAACCATCGTTAGGACATTCTGATGAGTGAATTGAGCAAAGTGCCGAATCGTTTCGAGTTCGTCGTCACCGCCGGCGCGCGGGCGCGCCAGCTGCTCGCGGGGTCGGTCCCGCGCGTCGAAGTCGGCGAGCACAAGAAGACGACCGTCGCGAAACGGGAAGTGCTGACCAAGGCCGTCGAGAAAGTCGAGCCGTCGACGGATCCGATAGTCGAGTAATGGCATTGATCGCCCTGGGCGTGACCGGCGGCATCGGCGCCTACAAGGCCGTCGAGGTCGTGCGCGGACTGCAGAAGCGCGGACACGATGTCGTGGCCGTGATGACGCAGACGGCGACGAAGTTCGTCGGCCCCGTTACGTTCGAAGCGATCACGCGGCGCAAGGTCATCACCGATCAGTTCGAGGCCGGCGCGAACGCCGACATCGAGCACATCGCGCTCGCGTCGGCGATCGATCTGCTGCTCGTCGCGCCCGCAACCGCCAACATCATCGGCAAGTTCGCAAACGGCATCGCCGACGACTTCCTGTCCACCCTCTACACCGCGACCCGGGCGCCGGTGCTGCTCGCGCCGGCCATGAACACGAACATGTTCGCGCACGACGCGGTCCGCCGAAATCTGGATACGCTCGCGAAACGGGGCGATCGCTTCGTCGAACCGGGCGAAGGCTACCTGGCGTGCGGGTGGATCGGCAAAGGACGTCTGGCGGAGCCGGACGAGATCGTGGCCGCTGTTGAACATGTGCTGCGGCCTGAGGGTCCTCTGCGCGGCAAGAAGCTGCTCGTCACCGCCGGGCCGACCTACGAGGATTTCGATCCGGTGCGGTTCGTCGGCAACCGATCCAGCGGCAAGATGGGATTTGCGGTTGCCGCCGAAGCGGCGCGTCGCGGCGCCGACGTCACGCTCGTCGTCGGCCCCACGCGGATCGATACGCCGCCGGTCCGCGACATCGTGCACGTGCGCACCGCAACGGACATGCACCAGGCGGTGATGTCTCGAGCCGGCGACATGGACGTGATCGTGATGGCCGCCGCGGTGGCCGACTACATGCCGGTCGATCGCGCCGGACAGAAAGTACAGAAGAGCGGCGATACGCTGACGCTCGTGATGAAGAAGACGCCCGACATCCTGGCGGATCTCGGATTGCGGCGGCTCGCCTCGTCCAAAGGTCCGGTCCTCGTTGGGTTCGCGGCGGAGACCGAAAACGTCATCACGCGCGCGAGCGAAAAGCGCTCGCGCAAGCACGTCGACTTCATCGTCGCCAACGACGTGTCGCGGACCGATTCGGGGTTCGACGTCGACACGAACGCCGTCACCATCGTGAGCGCGGACGGCGCCGAAGACCTGCCGCTGCTGTCGAAGTCCAGGGTCGCGGTCGAGATCCTCGACCGCGTGGAAAAGCTCCTCAGTGGATCGCGATCAGATCAACGAGCATCTGAAGTTCGCGGCTGAACTCGGCGTCGCCGGCACGAGCCGCGATCCCGAGTGGCATCACCGCGCGAAGCCTGCTGACAACGTAGCGCAGCCCTTGAGGGCTGCCGAAGACGTAGCCCAGCCCTCGAGGGCTGCCGAGGACGTAGCGCAGCCCTTTAGGGCTGCCGTGTACAAATCCCAGGACGAAGCGCTCGTCGCGATCCGCACCGACATCGGCGACTGCACGCGCTGCAAGCTGCACACGCAGGGCCGAAAACAGATCGTGTTCGGCGTCGGGAATCCGAATGCGGACTTGATGTTCGTCGGCGAAGCGCCTGGCGCGGACGAAGATGTCCAGGGGATCCCGTTTGTCGGCCGGGCCGGACAGCTGCTGACGAAAATCATCGAAGCGATCGACTTGAAACGCGAGGACGTCTACATCGCGAACGTGATCAAATGTCGTCCGCCGGGGAATCGGAATCCCGAGCAGGACGAAGTCGAGACCTGCGAGCCGTTCCTGTTCCAGCAGATCGACGTCATCAAACCGAAAGTCATCGTCGCGCTCGGCACATTTGCGGCGCGCGCGTTGTTGCGCACGCTCGATCCGATTTCGCGGCTGCGCGGACGCGTGTACGACTATCGCGGCGCGAAATTGATCCCCACGTTCCATCCCGCATATCTCCTGCGCAATCCCTCGTCGAAGCGAGAGGTGTGGGAAGATATGAAACTTGCCAGAAAGATCCTCAAGTCCGAAGTCTGACGTACGAAGTCGCGCGTCGTCTTCGCCCTTCGTACTTCGTACTTCCCTGATCCACGTCGCCGTCCCCGTTCCGGCGCTCGATGTTCTGACGTATGCGGTCCCCGAAGACCTCGGCGTCGCTGCACTTGGGGCGCGCGCGGTCGTCCCGCTCGGCACGCGCGTGGTTACCGGCATCGTCGTCGGGGTCGATGTGCAGGACGAGCCGAAGAACGTCAAACCGATTCGTCAGCTGCTGGACCGGGAATCGTTCGTCCCGCCTGACGTCGTCGCGCTGGCGAAGTGGACCGCGGAGTACTACGCGTGCGGCGTCGGCGACACCATCCCGGCGTTGTTGCCGCCGATGGCCCGCGGCGCCCGCGCCGACGCGCACAAGACAATGCGCGTGGCGGCGATCACGGCTGCGGGACTCGAAGTCCTCGGTATGGCGCGAGGGGTTGAGTCGAACGTCAAACCGCTGACCGACAAGCAACGGGACGCGCTCGACCTGCTCTCGGGATCGCCAACCGGCGTTGCCACAGCAATTCTTGCCACGCGCGGCATCGCTCCTGACGTCATTTCTCGCCTTACCCGTCATGGCTACGTGAGCGTCAGACAAGAAATCGTCAACCGCGATCCCTGGTCAACGAAGTCTGACTTAACAGTCAGACTTCCTGGTCAGACTTCGAAGTCTGACCAACAAGTCAGACTTCGAAGTCTGACTGCCGAACAGACCGCCGCATTCGATCGACTGACCGCGCTGGCCCGGACCGCTGACTTCAAGGTCGCTTTGCTGCACGGCGTGACCGGCAGCGGCAAGACAGAGATCTACCTTCGCCTGTCCGCCTTCGTCCGGGACCGTGGACGCCGCGTCCTGATGCTGGTCCCCGAAATCGCGCTGACGCCGGCCGTCGCCGCGCAGTTCCGGGACGCGTTCGGTGACCGCGTCGCCATCCAGCACAGCGGACTCTCGGACGGCGAGCGCCACGACCAGTGGCAGCGCATCCGCCGCGGCGACGTCGACGTCGTCGTCGGCACGCGCTCCGCCGTGTTCGCGCCGCTGCAGGACGTCGGCCTGATCATCGTGGACGAAGAGCATGACGGCAGCTACAAGCAGGAAGAGAGCCCCCGCTACAACGGACGCGACGTCGCCATCGTCCGTGGACAGCGGTCGAAGGCGCTCGTCGTCCTCGGATCCGCGACGCCGTCCATGGAGACGTATCACAACGCGATGACAGGGAAGTTCGAGCGGGTTGTCATGGAGCGCCGCGTCCTCGACCGCCCGCTCGCCGCCGTAACGATCGTCGACATGCGCGAGGAGTACGCCGCCGACGGACCTGATGTCATTCTGAGCCGCGCGCTTCGCGACGGACTGGCGGCGCGCCTCGCGAAAAACGAACAGGCGCTGATTCTCCTGAACCGTCGCGGCTTCGCGACGGCGGTCTTCTGCCGTCAATGCGCCGGCACGCTGGACTGTCCGAACTGCAGCGTCTCGCTCGTCATCCATGGCGAGGGCAACGCCCGCCGCGCGCGCTGTCACTATTGCAACTACACCGCGCGCGTGCCGAACAAATGTCCGCTCTGCGCCGGACCGTATCTCGAGCAAGCCGGTTTCGGCACCGAACGCGTCGAGGCGGAAGTGAAGCGCATTCATCCCGGCGCCCGCGTCGCGCGCCTGGACCGCGACGCCATCCGCCGCAAGGGCGCGCTCGACGCCCTGCTGACGAAGTTCGGCGCGGGTGAGATCGACGTCCTCGTCGGCACGCAGATGATTGCGAAGGGTCACGACTTTCCGCGTGTCACGCTCGTCGGCGTCGTATCGGCGGACGTCGGGCTCGGCGTCGCCGACTTCAGAGCGTCCGAGCGAACGTTTCAGCTCCTGACGCAGGTCGCCGGACGCGCCGGTCGCGGCGAGCAACTGGGCGAAGCGATCGTCCAGACGCTCTATCCCGATCACTACAGCATCCAGCTCGCGTGCAAGCAGGACTATCCGGCGTTCTACGAGCGCGAGATCCACTTTCGCAAGACGATGCGCTATCCGCCGCTCGTGTCGATGATCAACACCGTGGTTCGCGCCCGGACGTTTACGGCGGCGATCGATGATGCGGACGATGTGGTGCAGAAGCTCCGGCGGGCGGCGGGGGAGCGCGGCGACATTCGCGTCCTCGGACCCGCGCCTGCGCCGCTCGGCAAGCTCCGCGGCGAATATCGCGCGCAGCTCTTGATCAAAGGCACGAACCGCAAACGCCTCCGCGACGCGCTGCTGCAGGCGATCGCCACTCGTCCCGACCTCCAGAAACGCGTCGTCGTCGACGTCGATCCGTTGAGCGTGTTGTGACGCCCGCATTCGTAGCGCAGCCCTTTAGGGGTGCCAGCTGGCCTGAAGGCCTGCGCTACCTTTTTATGAGCTCGGAAATCGGCGCCGGCGTGAAGCAGAGGACGAAGATCACCAGCGCGACCATCGCGAGGATGATGCGGGTGCGATCGAGTGGGATGTGCTCATCGAAGACGCGCGGGTGACGCGGACCGAAGACGATCAGCATCACGACCATCAGTCCGCTCCAGACGATCCAGCTGGCGGAGAAATACGCCGCGAGGGTGATCGCGATCCCGATCGACGCGATCGTCACGTAGGTCGACTTCGGACCGAGGACCGCGTAGCAGATGTGACCGCCGTCGAGCTGACCGATGGGGAACAGGTTCAGCGCCGTCGCCAGCAGGCCAAACCACGCGGCAAAGGCGATCGGATGCAGGTTCAGCGAATACGGATCCTTGATCGGTCCCCAGAGCATCCACTCGGCGATCTTGAACAGCAACGGTTCGCCGAGCTCGACGCCCGAAAAATTCTCCGGGACCGCGACCACGTGCGACATCGCGACGCCGATGAAGAGCGCGGGGACCGCGACGGCAAATCCCGCGAGGGGGCCGGCGATGCCGATGTCGAACAGCATGCGCTTCTGCGGGATCGGCTCGCGGATGCGGATGAACGCGCCCAACGTGCCCGTGATCGAAATCGGAACGGGCAGAAAAAACGGCAGCGACGCGTCGACGTCATAATAGCGACAGGCGACGTAATGTCCGAGCTCATGACACCCGAGGATCGCGAGGATCGTGACGCTGTACCACAGGCCGCGGACCAGCAGCGCTGCGTCCATGGCCGGCAGTTCGCGCAGTGGCTCGAAGTCCGACACGTACGACAGGTACTGGAAGACGCCGACGTAGGTGGTCGTCGCAATCGTGAGGACAAACAGCAGGAGGTGCAGCCACACGCGATCCTGGAATTTCGGTCGCGGCTGCCAGACGGGTTCCAACGAGATCGATTATCCGATGTTCTGGAGGTCTTTTCCCGGTTTGAAGCGGATGGTGCGCCCTGGAGGGATGCGGACTTCCTTGCCGGTTCGCGGGTTGCGGCCAATGCCGCGCTTGCGCGGCTTCACTTGGAACACGCCGAACCCCCGCAATTCGATCCGCTCGCCACGCTGCATGGAGATCCGCATCGCGTCGAACACCGCGTCGACGGCTACCTCGGCCTTGACCTTGGTGATGTCGGCGATTTTCGACACTTCGTTGACGATGTCGACCTTAATCATGCTTAGGGACTCCTGACAGCGTGTAAATACTATAGATTGTGAGACTTACGCTGTCAAGGCTGAGGCTAACTTAAGTACAAGAATGCGCAAAAAGTCGCCCTCTGTCGTGCTGGTCGGACGCCCAAACGTGGGCAAATCGACCCTTTTTAACCGGATGACCGGTTCTCGCCGCGCAATCGTCAACCCGATGGCGGGCACGACCAGGGACGCGTTGACGAGGCCGGTGACCTGGCGCGGTCATACGTTTGACCTGTTCGATACCGGCGGCCTGTACGGCGCCAGCGAGGATCCACTGCACGACCTGGTCGTCGAACACGGCCACCGGGCGATCGTGGGTGCCGACCTGATCGTCTTCGTGGTCGATGGCCGCGAAGGCTTGATTCCTGGCGACGAGCGGATTGCCCAGGAACTCCGCGCCACCGGCAAGCCGATCCTGCTGGCGATTAACAAGACCGACGACAAACGCTCGCGCGCATCGGTGATGGAGTTCCATCAGCTCGGGTTCGATCCGGTCTTCGAACTCTCCGCCGAGCATGGCGACGGCGTGGCGGAGTTGCTGGACGAGATCGCAACGCGCTTCCCAGCCTCGCGCCTCCAGCCTCCCGCCTCGAGCCTCGAGGAGCCAGCCTCCAGCCTCGAGCCTCCAGCCTCCAGCCTCGAGCCTCCAGCCTCCAAAGAGACGCGCATCGCCATCATCGGTCGTCCCAACGTCGGCAAGTCGTCGCTCGTCAACCGGCTGCTCCGCGAGCAGCGCGTTCTCGTCAGCGACATGCCGGGGACGACGCGTGACGCGATCGACGTGCCGCTGACGTGGCATCGTCGCCACTTCCGCATCGTCGACACCGCTGGTATGCGGCGACCGGGACGCGTCGGCAAGGGCGGCAAGGTCGAAGTCGTCAGCGTTGCGCTCGCGAAGGAATCGATCGCGGACGCGGACGTCGTCGCGCTGGTGATCGATGCGAACGAAGGTGTCACCGATCTCGACGCGGCCATCGGCGGGGAAGCCGACCGTGCCGGTCGCGGCATCGTCATCCTCGCGAACAAATGGGATCTGGTGAAGAGCCAGGATCAGCAGTTCACCAAAGACTTCGACGACAAATCGCGCTTCAGACTGAAGTTCCTCGACTACGCGCCGCTGCTGCACATCTCCGCACTGACCGGCGAGCGGACGCAGAAAGTGCTCGAGACGATCGACAAAGTCGCCGAATCGCGACGCAAGAAGGTCCCGACGCCGGCGCTCAACAAGTTCGTGCAGCAGGTTACGCTCGCGAATCCGCCCGTCAGTCCCGGACGGCACCACGTCCGCATCATGTACTGCGCACAAATTGGCGTGGCGCCGCCGTCCTTCGTCTTCTTCACCAACGTCGCGACGACATTTCACTTCTCCTACGAGCGATTCCTCGTCAACCAGCTCAGACAGCAGTTCGGATTCGTCGGAACGCCCATTCGAGTCCAGGTTCGACGACGAAAAAAGTCCTAAAAATCGCCTTAAAGGCGCCTTAAGGGACGTCGTCGCCGTGCTTATACTGGGGTCTGGCCGAAGTCCTGCGCCACTCGCAGGACGCGGGGGACCCGAACGTCAAGGGGCGTAGCGAAGCGCGTGGCTTCGCCGGACACTTCCGAGTCCGAGCCCGTCAGCTAACCTCGCAGGCGTAAACACGGAAGGCGCGTGTGGCTACCACACTGTTGTCGTCCCGCGATGGGCGCGTACGCGTCGTCGTCGCGACCACCGTACTTCTCTCGTTCATCTCGTTCTGGCGCGCGGCCGCGATCGTTCTGAACGATCTCGGTTCGACCGCGTTCTACGTCGGCGGCATCGTCGAACAAGCCGTCGGCAAAGCCGCGCCGTGGTTCATCCTCGGCGTGATGCTCTTTTCGTACACGGTGCGCGCCGTGTACATCGAGAGCTCCGCGATGTTCGTCCGCGGCGGCGTCTATCGCGTCGTCAAAGAAGCGATGGGCGGCACGCTGGCGAAATTGTCAGTGTCGGCGCTGCTGTTCGATTACGTCCTGACCGGACCGATCAGCGGTGTCTCGGCAGGCCAGTACATCGTCGGACTGCTGAACGACCTGCTGCATCGCTTCGGCAGCCAGAACTCGCTGCCGGTCGGCGCTACGGCGGCGTTCGTCGCGATCCTGATCACGATCTACTTCTGGTGGCGCAACACGCAGGGCATCCACGAATCGAGCGACGACGCGCTGTCGATCATGAAGGTGACGACGGTGATGGTCGTGCTGATGATCGCGTGGTGCGGCCTGACGCTCCTGTGGCGCGGCGGCGGACCGTTGCCGCCCGCGCCGATTCCGAAGAACCTGAAGTTCTCGGACGACGCGCTCGGCTGGTTGAAGGGGACGATCTGGCCGACGTTCACGGCCGTCGCGATCCTGATTGGCTTCGGACATTCGATCCTCGCGATGAGCGGGGAAGAGTCGCTCGCGCAGGTCTATCGCGAGATCGAGCATCCCAAAGTCCAGAACCTGAAGCGCACCGGCATGGTGATCTTCGTCTACAGCCTGCTGTTCACGTCGCTCGTCAGCTTCTTCGCGATCGCGATCATCCCGGACGGCGTCCGCGCGAAGTTCTACGACAACCTGATCTCCGGCCTCGCGATGAACGTCGTCGGACCGCTGTGGGCGCGGCTGCTGTTCCAGGCCTTCGTCGTGATCGTCGGATTCCTGATTCTTGCGGGTGCGGTCAACACCGCGATCGTCGGTTCGAACGGCGTCTTGAATCGCGTGTCCGAAGACGGCGTGCTGACGGACTGGTTCCGCAAGCCGCACAAACGGTTCGGGACGACGTATCGGTTGATCAATCTCGTCGTCTTGCTGCAGCTCGTCACGATCGTCCTGAGCCGCGGCGACGTGTACGTGCTCGGCGAAGCGTACGCGTTCGGCGTCGTCTGGAGCTTCGCCTTCAAGTCGCTCGCGATGTTCGTGCTGCGCTACAAGGAGCCCGACGCGCCGCGAGAGTGGAAGGTACCGCTCAACCCAAAGATCGGCGGACGCGAGCTGCCGGTCGGCCTTGGCCTGATCACGCTCGTGCTGTTCGCCGCAGCGATCATCAACATCTTCACGAAGCAAACCGCGACGATCTCTGGCATCGCATTTACTCTGCTTCTGTATTCCGTGTTCGTCGCGTCCGAACGTACGATGGTGCGTCGCCGCAAAGCCGAGCATGCGCAGCATACCGATCAATTCCAGCTGGCGCGCGAGCCGGAGGTGGGTCCCGAGCAGCTGCGCGCGCGGCCAGGGTCAGTGTTGGTTCCAGTCCGCGACTACAACACCCTTGCGCATCTTGATTGGGCGGTGCGCGAAACGCGAACCGAGGATCGCGATATCGTGGTGCTGACGATCCGCTTGCTTCAGGGACCGGACGCCGGCACGCAGGACATCGAACACGAGGAACTGTTCACCGACTACGAGCAGATTCTCTTCACGCGTGTCGTCTCGATTGCCGAGCGTCACGGCAAGTCGGTCAAGCTGCTCGTCGTCCCGTCGACGAACGTGTTCGACGCCGTCGCGCAGACGGCAGTCCGATTGCAGGCGTCCGAGATCGTCGTCGGAGAATCGGCAAAGATGGACGCCGTGGCACAAGCGCACTTCATGGGCGAAGCCTGGGAACGGACGCCGCACGACTCGGCGCTCGCGACCGAGCTAACAGTGTTGTCGGCGGATGGGCACCTTCGGCGGTTCGCTCTCGGCGCGCACGCGCCGCATCTGTCCGTCGACGACGTCTCGCACATCCATCAGATCTGGCTGGAGGCCGTCAAGCGAGCCGGTCCCGATGTGCATCATCGCGACATCGTGTGCGCCGCGCTCGACAGTTTCGACGACGAGTTGCAGCACGATCCCGATCGCGCCCTCGCGAGACTGCGACGGCATTGAACGCCTCTACCGCGGCGCTGATGTTGTTGCTGATCGTGCTGGTGGTCGCCGCCACCACGCGGTTGTGGATTGCCGTCACGACGTCTGTCGTGGCGATGTTCTGCTTCAACTTCTTCTTCCTGCCGCCGGTCGGGACCTTCACGATTGCCGACCCGCAGAACTGGGTCGCGCTCTTCGCGTTCCTGGTTGTCAGCCTCGTCGCCAGCAACCTCTCGTCGGTCGCTCGTGCGCGTGCGAAGGAGGCCGAATCGCGACGCGACGAGATGGCGCGGCTCTTCGATCTCAGTCGAGACGTCCTCCTGATGACGGACAGCCGCGAGGCTCTCGGACTGCTTGCCCGGTTCATCGCCCGCCGGTTCGATCTCGACTACGTCGCCATCTGTCAGCCCCGCGGTGGTGAGTGGGACATCGCGGAGACAGGCGAGCACATCGAGCTTGACCGGAATCAGCTCTCGCTGGCAATCGCCACTGCGGAAAAGACGCTCGAGTTCGATGCGCGCGATCGCACCTACACCGGGCACCGGACGATGACGGTCGGTGGTCGCGACGTGCGACTCGTTCCGCTGCGGCTCGGCACGAAGCCGATTGGCGTCCTTGCCGCCGCCGGCCGACCCGTCGAGCCGGGATCGCTCGACGCGCTGGGCGGCGTGGTCGCCATCGCCATCGAGCGTGTGCAGTTTCTCGAAGAGCGGAAGGCCGCCGAGTTGGCGCGCCAGAAAGACGAGCTGCAGTCGGCGCTCCTCGCGGCGCTCGGCCACGACCTGCGCACACCGCTCACCGCGATTCGCGTTGCCGCGAGCAACCTGCAGGCACCGTGGCTGACCGAACCGGATCGGCGTGATCAAAGCGACCTGGTACTGACCGAGGTCGAACGATTGACCCGCCTGTTCGACGACATCCTCGACATGGCGCGCATCGACGCGGGTGCGGTGTCGACGCAGCCCGTCTGGGTGCATCCGTCGCAGATCGTGGATGCCGCACGCGAGCAGGTGGAACACACGATGAAGCAGCATCATCTGCACGTGACGGTCGAGTCCGACGTCCTCGTGCGGTTGGATCCGCGGCTGACGGCGTCCGCGCTGGCGCATCTGCTCGAGAACGCGGCCCGATATTCGCCGGTGGGCAGCAATGTCGATGTCGCGATTTCGGTGGCCGCGACCGAACTGCAATTGCGCGTCCGCGACCACGGGCAGGGCATTGCGGCGCCCGATCTGCCGCACCTCTTCGAGCGCTTCTATCGCGGTGTTCAGGGCAATGTGGTCACCGGCACCGGGAT
>DASREL010000120.1:0-24808 GCA_035652075.1 Vicinamibacterales bacterium | reverse complement strand
TGCTCGAGCCCGAAGCGGACCGTGTTCTGGTACGTCTTCGGCGCTCGCCGCCGGTGATGATGACGTGTTGTCGCCCTTCGGCGTCGGCATGATCGGCAGCGCACGCGCGAACTCGAGCATCTCGCACAGCGACCGCGCGCGAATCACGCCCGACGACCGGGTGATGGAGGCGGTGGAAAAGGCGACGGGCTCATAGCTAGTGCGGCTTGAACGTCTTCCCGGTTTCCAGCAACGTCTTCAACCGCGACAGGATCCGCGGCCACCCGTCCGCGTTCTGCGAGTACGCAGGACCGTCATCGCTCCAGCCGTCGTTGGTGACGACGACTTTGACGGCCTCGGATTCGGGCGTCAGGTCGATGCGTACGTGGGACATTGTGGCGCCGTCGCCCACGCCGAACTTGTACTCGAGGAGCGTGGGCGCCTGGACTGCGATCACCTCGCCGGTCACGTAGCGCGTTGGCCGGCCATCCTTGCCGGGCCCCGACCAGGTCATCGCGCCGCCGGGCCGGAGATCGACCTCGAAGTCTGCTCCCATGAAGATCGTTCGGTTCGCCTCCTTCGAAACGAAGCCGTCCCAGACCTTCTCGATCGGCGCGGCGATGTAGAACGTAAATACAAGCGGGGGGCGGGCCATGTGCGTCCTCTCGACGCGACTCTAGCACGGCGACGCTCAACATCTCGTGCTCGTACATCCCTGGGGATGACTGAGGAACCACACGTAGGCTTAGAGCAGTCCGCGCGGTAGAAAAGGCGAAGGGCTCATCGTAGCGAGCGGTTAGCGAACCAACGGGCTCTCCCAGACCCGAAGCAACAGCCCTTTCAGTTCAGCGAAGCGTTTGACGCCCAGCTCCGCGCTCCATTCGCGCTCGATGTCGCGGAGGATCTCGTGGATCTTCGCGTAAGCGGTGCGTCCGCGTTTGGTCAGGCGGACAATGCGCGCGCGGCCTTCGTCCGGCGTGTCGGATCGCGCGAGGTACCCGAGCGCCTCGAGGCTTCGCAGCAGCTGGTTCGCGGCCTGCTTACTGATGCCGGCGCGCTCGGCAAGCACGCCGGGCCGGACGCCATCCGGCCCCGGAAACTGCAGGACGGCCATGTGCGGCAGGCGGATTTCCTCGAAGCCGGCGGCGTTGAGCTCCTTGACGATCCGGCGGTGGATGGCCTGGGCCGGCACCCGCAGGAGGGCGCCAATCAGCATGCGCTTCGGGGCGACGGGGGAGCGGAGTGCGAGTGCGCTTGACATTATGGTAAATGGAATTTACAGTCTACCACGGTAAACGCAGTTTACTTTGGAGCGCGCGATGACACCGCAGACATCCCCCGTCCACACCAATCCGTCCGACGAGACGATCCGCATCGGGCCGCTCACCGTGCGCTTCCTGGTCACCGGAGACGACGCGAGCGGCAGCGTCGCGCTCTTCGAGGTGACGGTTCCCGGCGGGCAGCGGCTCGCGGGACCGGCGCACAGCCACGATCACTACGAAGAAACGATCTACGGCATCGAGGGCGTCCTGTCCTGGACCGTCAACGGCACGCGGATCGATGTCGGGCCAGGGCAGGCGCTCTGCATTCCACGCGGCGCCGTGCACCGATTCGACAACCACGGCAGCCAGGACGTGAGGGCCATCTGCGCCATCACGCCCGCCGCGATCGGTCCGCAGTTCTTTCGTGAGTCCGCCGCGGTGATCAACGCGGCGGCCGGCGGGCCGCCGGACCGAGCCAAGATGGCCGACATCATGCGTCGTCATGGCCTCACGCCGGCGCCCTAGCGGCGCCGGCGGCTCGGGTTGCTTCAGGCCTATCGCCGCAGCACGATCCCGAAACTCAACGACACGTCGTCGGCGCGCTTGCCGACGATGTGGATGCCGTAGTCAGGCGGGTTGATCGAGAGATCGCGATCGCGTGCGAAGACGGGCGCGTAGTCGATCTCGATGGCGCGCAGATCGACGTTCCGCCCGAGTCGCACGTCGAGACCGCCGCCGACCTTCATCCCCACGCTCGTCGGCGCGTCGCTGTACGTCGACGGACCTTCGACTGGATTCGCATCCGCGCCCGACAGCTTTTCGTGGACGACGCCAACGAGCGCGTGCGCGAACGGCCGGACGGGCGCCGCGCTCGCGCGATCCTTGATCTGCACGCCGCCGAGCACGCTGTACTTGTGCTCGGTATTCGTGCTCGTCTGGACGCCGCCGGGTCCGAAATTGTCGACGTAGGTGTCCGAATGGCGCTGCCACGTAACGTTCGTCGCCACGCCGATGTAGCGGCTGATGCTGTATACAACGGCGACGTCGGCGCCGTGGAACGCGTTGCGATCGCATAACAGCTGCTCGAAGTTCGCGCCGAAGTTCGCGTCGGCGTCGGCCGTGCACAACGGCACCGGCTGGGTGACGCCGCCGAAGCTGACGTTGTCCTGCCGCGCCGTGTAGACGTCGCGCCCGTGCAGATAGCCGCCGAAGATTTCCCACTTGGTCGGCGTCTCCGCCGTTTGCGCGCCGGCGCGCGTCGCGCCCGCCGTCAGTGCCAGCGCCATTGCCGTGATGCCGATTCCGATCTGACGTGTTCTGTCCATGCCGTCCTCCATTTGTTACTCGGAGTTACGGCGCTGCAGACGGATCGTCCGAGCGAAGGAGCACGAAATAGGGCGAAATTCGTCGTTCTTCGCACAGAATATGGGACCGATGGGTGACCTGGTCGAATCCGCCGACGACCGTCTCGATTCGTGGAAGGCGATCGCCGTCTACCTGGGACGCGAGGTGCGAACCGTCCAGGGTTGGGAGAAGTCCGAAGGGCTTCCTGTTCATCGCCACAAGCACGCGAAGCAGGGGTCCGTCTTTGCCTTCAGGTCGGAACTGGACGCCTGGCGCGCCGCGCGACGGGAATCGCCCGAACCGGTTCCACCGGTCGGGCCTGGCCATGCCCCGTGGTTGTTCTTCGCCGTCGCCGCCGCAGCGATCGTCATCGTTGCGGCCTCGTGGGGATTCTTCTTCAGGCGGTACATCAATACCCCGCCGCCGGACGGGGAGACGTCGGTCGCGGTGCTGCCGTTTCTCGATCTCAGCCCGCAGAAGGACCAGGAATACTTCAGCGACGGGTTGACCGAAGAAATCATCGACGCCTTGAGCCGCGTTCCCCATCTGCGCGTCGCCGCGCGCACATCCGCGTTCGCGTTCAAAGGCAAACCGGCCGACGTTCGCGAGATCGGGCGAACGCTGGACGTGACGACGGTCCTCGAAGGCAGCGTCCGCAAGTCGGGCGACGAGCTTCGCATCACCGCGCAACTCAATCGCGTGTCGGACGGCTATCACCTGTGGTCGCAGACGTACGAGCGCCGGCTGACCGACATCTTTCAGATCCAGCGCGAGCTGTCGACGGCGATCGTGACGCAGCTGCGGCTCGGCGCCGTCCCCGAGCGTGCCACCACATCCAACGCCGAGGCGTACCGTCTCTACCAGGAAGGACGCTATTTCTTCCGCCAGCATCAGGGGCCCGAGCTGGCCTACAAGGCGATCGATCGTTACCAGGAGGCGGCCCGGCTCGATCCCTCGTACGCCGCCGCGTACGCAGGCCTCGCCGAATCCTACGCGTACCTGGCGGAGGAGTTCGTCGTCCCGCCAAAGGAGGTGATGCCGAAGGCGAAGGAAGCTGCGCAGCGCGCGATCACGCTCGACCCGGTGTCACCGGACGCGCACACCGCGCTCGGCATCGTCGCGCTCGATTACGATTGGCGGACGGATGTCGCGCAGCAGGAGTTCCGGCGCGCGATGCAGCTCAATCCGAATTCCGGGTACATCCGCCACTGGTACGCGCACTCACTCGAAGCGCAGGACCGGCTCGACGATGCGATCCGCGAAATGCGGGCGGCGCAAGCGCTCGAGCCGCTCGAGGTCGTGATGGGATGGGATCTCGCGAACGAGTACCTCATGGCGTCGAGAACCGACGATGCGCTGCGCGAGCTGAAGAAGGATCGCGAGCTGTTTCCGAACGTGCCGCTGCTCGCGTTCATGGACGTCCAGGCGTACTACCAGAAAGGCGATCTCCCGAGCGGCCGCGCGATCCTCGACGCGCTGCAGACCGCGGATCGCGAGGTCGTGAAGGCGCCGCTGTTCGTCGCGCTCTTCGGTTCGCAGGCGGCATGGGAGGGGCACGCCGAAGAAGCGCGGCGTCGCCTCGGCGAGCTGGAGGCGCTCCGGCGCACGCAGTACGTCGACGGCTTCCTTCCGCTGCAGCTCTGCGCGGCGCTGCACGATCGCCAGCAGACGAAGATCTGGCTGCAGCGCGCGTACGACGAACGTTCGACACAGTACCCGTACCTGAAACTGCGCCGCGAGTTTTTCAGCGACAACCCGGAAGCTCTCGCGCTTCTCCAACGAACGAACTGACGTCACCTGGAACATCGGTCCCGAGGCGATCCGGTGAAGGCACACCGTCCGATAACACGCACAAGCCGTTCGGGCGGGTGACGCTCACCCGCAGATGAACTATGCTGACCGTGTTCGAAACCGGTTCCAACAAGGGGAGCAGTCGATGCGTATGAGAAATCTATTTATTGCCACTGGCTTCATGGCCGCGATTCTTTCCGCAATGCCGGCCGCGGCGCAGGGCCGTGGGCAGATGAAAGACGACGGCACGAACCCGCGCACCGCGCGGTTCGGCGTGTGGGACAACACGACCAATCCGAACAACGTGATGACGTACGAGCCCTACGAAAAAGACGGCAGCCTGCTCACCGTGAGCAACCCGAGCGATCACTCGAAGGATTGGAGCTACGCGACGCTGTTCGACGGCGTGTATCGACCGGTCAAAGGGCAGCCCGGCGCGGAGACGGCGGTCGAGATTATCAACCCGAAGAGCATTCGGATCTACAACAAGCGCGACGGTGTGCTGAACCAGATCGTGATCAACACGTTGTCCGACGACAACAACACGATCAACAACGAGTACATCCGCCTGGACAAAGACGGCAAGATCATGGGCGTCACGCACGTGACGTACGTCCGCCGCAAGAAGTAACGGCCGATGGCCGACACGCCGTTCGCGTTCGACGACGCCGGCGCGTATCACCGGTACATGGGTCGATGGAGTCAGGCCATCGGAGAGAAATTCCTGGCCTGGCTCAATCCATCCGCGCGTCTCGATTGGCTCGAGGTGGGATGCGGCAGCGGCGCGTTCACGCAGTTGATCGTCGAGCAGGCTCGTCCCGCGTCCGTCATCGGAATCGATCCATCGTCGGCGCAGGTCGAGCATGCGGCGCGCACGGTCACGGCGCCGCAGGCGCAGTTCCGCATCGGCTCCGCGACCGAGCTCCCGTTCGATGCGGGCACATTCGACATCGTCGTGTCCGCCCTCGTCATCCATTTCATCGGCGACCGGCCGCTCGCGTTTCGCGAGATGCTGCGCGTCGCGAAGCCGGGCGCGATGGTCTGCGGCTACACCTGGCGCAAGAGTCCGACGATCGTCGATGCGCCGTACGGTCCGCTGGCGCGAGCGATCGTCGAGGTCGCGGGCGACGTCAAGACGTCACCAGCGGTTCCGGAAGCCTTGCCTGAGGGCGTGCGCGCGACGCTCGCTGCGCAGGGATTTGAGGGCATCGATACCGCCACGATCGACGTGAGCCAGACCTTTCGCGATTTCGAGGACTACTGGATCTCACAAACCGCCACGTTCCCGCATCCGGTCGCGAAGTCGGCGATGGCGCTGAACGATCGCGACCGCGAGCGAGTGCGCGGCATCCTGCGGGCGACGCTGCCGGCAGCCGCAGATGGAAGCATCACGTACGCGTCCCGCGCGTCGGCGTTCAAAGCCCGCAAGCCGCGCTAATCAGATGACGAACCGCATTCCGTGCGTGATCGGCGTCGCAGAACATGCCGGGTGGGCGCATGTCGTCTGTGCTGCGTTCTCGAACGGCGTCCCCGTCGTCGTCGACCGCCGTCGCGTGACGCTGATCGACGAAGGCCTGCCGACGATGCCGTATCACCACGAGACGTTGAAGATGAGCGTGGCGGATGCGGATGCATTGATCGCGCGCGTGCGGAAGTCGATCGCGTCGTGCGCGTCACGCGCGCTGAGCGGGATCATCAACGATCTGACGTCGACGTACGACGTCGTCGCCCTGGTGATTCGCGATCCGACATTCGCGGGGCTTCCCGAGTCGGTCGCGAGCGTTCGGCGATCGTACGCGTTGCAGTGCGCTGCGGACGGGATGATGTATCAGCTCGCGTTGTGTGACGCGGCACGCGAGCTCGGGCTCGACGTGCACCAGTACGGCCGGCGGGAGTCGTTCGAGGATGTGCCGAATCGGCCGCCGGGTCCTCCCTGGACGGAGGAGCACCGGCGGGCCTATGCCGCGGCGATCGCGGTCCTGTCGTCGACCGTTAGAACATGAAGCGCACGCCGATGCGGCCGATGCGCGGGTTCATGATCTCCTGCACGGTGTTGTAGCTCGAGACGCGCGCGTTGTACTGGTAGCCCAGGACCGTTGCCGCGTTGAACACGTTGAACACGTCGAAGTCGAATGCCGCGCTGGTCGTGCCGAACTTGAACATCTTCTCGAGACGGATGTCGAACGACGCGACCGGATCGAGCCGGAACTGATCGACGGTGCTCGTGAGCAGCACCGTTTTCAGGTTCGTGACCGGATCGCCCGTCGCCACGCGGTCACGGTAGAACGGCTCGCCGTAACCCTGCCGGACGACGAGGTTCCCGCCGAAGTCGATTCCCCACGGACCCTGATACAAGCCGTTCGCGGTCATCTGATATTTCGGCGGCAGGAGATAAATGCTGCTCTTGCCGCTGCCCGTCGATCGCACGACGACCGGGCCGCCGTTCTGCAGCGGACCGGGGAGCGTCAGGTTCTGGAATTCGGTGCTCGCGTACGGCGCACGCGTCGGGTCGGCGATCGCGTCGGACGCATCGAAGTACTCGTTCCAACTCGTCGACGCGAAGCCGAGGCGCGCCATCCAGTGATCGGACATGCGTTTGGTCGCGCTGACTTCGAATCCGAGATACCGCTGATGGTAGTCGGGCCGGTTCTGCGCGTCGAAGCCGCCGCCGGAGGTCGTGCCGAGCGACTTGTAGAACGGCACGCTCACCGTCCCGACGTTCGCGAACGTGCCGGTGAACGTCCCCGACTGCGCGTATCCCGTCAACCCGTTCGGCGGGTTCCACAGCAGGTTGTTGATATAGCGATACGTCATCGTCGCGCTGACGCCGAAGTTCGGCATCAGCTCGTGGTCCACGCCGAACATCAGCTCCTGCGTCCGCGGCGCGGTCACGTTGCTCACCTTGTTCACGCTCGTGAAGACACCCGGCTTCGCGAGGTTGACGTTGTTCCCGAAGTCCGGACTGTTGATGTTGAGTTCGTTCTTGTCGAGGATGCCGTTGCACCCGTTGACGCCGACGGTGACGCATGGCTGACCGTTCGTCTGCCGGTCCACTCCCGAGTAATAGACGTAGGTGTAATTCTGAATCGGCGAGACGAAGCCGGCCGCGTTGCCCGGCAGCTGCGACGCGAACATCGCGTAGCTCGCGCGCGCGATCGTCTTGCGATTCTCGTCGATGGCGTACGTCAGGCCGAGGCGCGGCGTCACGTTGTTGAAGTCGTACGCGTTGTCCTGCGCTGGCGTGTCGACCGATGGCAGGAACTTCTCGAAGCCCGGAACGGCTGGCGTGTTGAACGACTGGATCGACGACGTCTGGTGATCGAAGCGGATGCCGCCGGTCAGCGTTAGTCGATTCATCGAGATCGTGTCGGTCACGTAGCCCTGGATATATTTGCCCACGGTGCTCGACACGTAGTCGTACTGCACCGCGCCGCCGAGGTTGGGATACCCGGCCCAATAGGTGATCGTCTTGTTGCCGGTGACCTGCGTGAGCGAATCGACCGGCGTGCGGCGGTACGAGAAGCCGAACTTCACCTCGTGTTTGCCGGCGAAGTAGCTGGCGTCCGCACCGCCGTAATACTGCGGACGATTGGTCGTGTAGAAGTAGTACGAGTTGTGCCACACGCCCGCGTCGTCTTTATAGAACGACGTGTTGGTGCCGCCTTCGGGAGTGAGCGTGAACCCGTTCGTGATATATGCGTAGCGCGCGGCGACGAACAGGTTTTGTCCGGCGACGAAGTTGCCCTCGCCCTTGAACAGCTTGGTGGGACCGGTCTGATCCCACGTGGTTTCGGCAGGATGCACGGCGCTCGCGCCGCGACCGAACTTCTCCTTGTTGCCTTCGAAGAAGGTGAAGTTGCCGCGGACGTTCGCGTTCAGCTGACCGTCAGCCTTGAACGCGTAGTTCTTCAGGATCGTCTCGTCCGACGTACCGGTCAGCGTCAGGATGCGGGGGTTCGTCTTACCGATGGCGCCCCACGCCCACAGCTTGTCCTTCAGGATCGGACCGCCGAGATCGAAGCCGTAGTCCTTGTAGGAGTCGGTGCGGTTGCCGCAGTGCTCGGTGAAGTTGCTCGCGATGCAGGCCGGATTCGTGCCGCCGATCGTCTTGGCGAGCGTCGGATCCATGTTGTTGCCCTGCAGCTTCTCGTTTTCGAAGTAGTACCGCGCGTTGCCGTGCGGCGTGTTGCTGCCTTTCTTGAGCACGAGGTTCAACTGCACGCCCGGCGTCGGGTTCTGCGCGCTCGCGCCGCCGGTCGTGATCGACATTTCCTGGAACATGTCGAAGTCGTAGTACGTGGGCGTGCTGCCCGTCGAGCCCATGTCGGTGATCGGCACGCCGTCGATGTTCCACGTGTTGTCGGTGCCGACCGAGCCCTTGCCGATGTAGTTGGACTGCTGGCCCGATTCGGATCCGCCGACGTTGACGCGGTCGACATAGATCGTCGGCACGGTCTGCATCACCACCCACGGATCGCGCGCGGTGGGGATGTTCTGCAATTCCTCGAGCGTCACGTTCGTCGTCGTCGTGGAGCGTTTGACGTCGATGGTCGGCGTCGCCGCGGTGACGGTGACCGTCTCTGACGTGCCGGCGACCGCGAGCCGGACGAGCAGCGGCGTCGCCGCGCCGGTGGCGACGACGACCTGGCTGTTCGCGTACGGGTTGAAGCCCTGGATCGATCCTTTCACCGAGTACGTGCCCACGGGCAGATTCAGGAAATGCGCTTCGCCTTGCGCGTCGGTCACGAGCGATGCATTCACCGGCCCAGTGACATCCACGCTGACGCCCGGCAACCGACCGCCCGTCGAATCTTCGATCGTGACATCGATGCGGCCAGTGAACACCTGCGCATACGCGGGTGTGGCCGCAAGAAGTAACAACGCGATGACTGTTTTCATGCGAGCCAACATACGCACTGCGTCGCGTTGCCGATATCGAATTCTTGCTCTTCGATCGAAATCCCACGCGACACGAGACCGCACAGCGTTCGCACAGCGTTCACTCGCGGACACGCATGCAATTGATCACGCGTGATCGCGAACTGTGTGTAGGATGCACGCATGATGGCAAGGAAGGAATCATGACGATCAGCAGGCGCGAGTTTCTCGAAGCGGCGGCGTTGTTCGGCGCGAGCGCCGCGTGGAGTCGCGCGTTCGGCGAACCGTCGCACGTCGACTGGCACGAGCGGCGCGACTTCTATCCCGAGGGCGTGGCGTCAGGCGACCCAGACAGCACGAGCGTGTTGCTGTGGACGCGTCGCGAGCCGGTGGGCGGGCGCACCGCCGGCACGCTGACGGTCGAAGTCTCCTCCGATCCGTCGTTCGCCAACGTGATCGCGACGCACGCGGTCGACATCTCGGCCGACTCCGACTGGACGTGCCGCGTCCTCGTCGGCGGCCTTCAACCGTCGCGCGAATACTGGTATCGCTTCACCGATCCGAACGGAATGGGCAGCCGTGTCGGCCGCACGATCACGGCGCCACGCGCGAACGATTCACGCACCGTGCGTTTCGCGTTCGTCAGCTGCCAGAACGCCAACCTCGGCGCGCAGAACGCGTATCGCCGGATGATCTTCGACGATGAGCGGGCGGCGGCGGCCGATCGACTCGACTTCGTCCTGCATCTCGGCGACTTCATTTACGAACTGGTCTGGTATCCGGAGGATCGCGCGACCTACTACGACCGTCGCGTTCGCGATCTCCTGCGCTATCCGCACGGCGAGAAGATCGACGATTTCCACATCCCGGTGAACGTCGACGATTACCGCGCCGTCTACCGCAGCTACCTGCACGATCCGGATCTGCAGGACGCGCGTGCGCGATGGCCGTTCGTCTGCATGTGGGACAACCACGAATACAGCTGGCAGGGCTGGCAGGCGATGCAGGTCTTCGACGGAAAGACCCGGCCCGCGCAAACGCGGAAGGTCGCGGCCAATCAGGCGTTCTTCGAATTCCAGCCGGCGCGCATGGCGCGACCGACGGGCACTTCGCTCGACCGGTTCAACGGACCGCACGTCGTCGACACGCCTGTCGATCGTTTCGACGAGCACGGCCTCGGGCAGGAATCGAACAACCTTGCCGCGATCAACAGCCTGAAGGGATATCGATCGCTGCGCTGGGGCCGCAACGTCGAACTGATCATCACGGATCAACGCAGCTATCGCTCCGAAGATCCGACGACAAAAGTGGACGGCGCCGCGTTCTTCTCGAAAGATTTCGCGCAGTTCGCCCCGGAAGACGTGCTCGAGATCCTCGACGGCGGGCGCGACTACAACGGCGGCAAGCCGCCGGCGACCATCCGGTTCGGCGATAAGGAGATCCCGAACGTTCGCAAGGACGATCCGGCGCAGACGATTCTCGGCGCCGAACAAAAGGCGTGGTTCCTCGACCAACTGCGCGCGTCGAACGCGACGTGGAAGATCTGGGGCAGCACGACGGCAACGCTCGATGTGCGCGCCGATCCGCAGAATGTCCCCGAAGACGTCGTCCCGACGCGATGGCCCGGCCGGGGGTTCGGAAATCTCGGCGGCGGCGACATCAGCACGGCGTTTGCCGAGCGCGGCGAGATCTACGACTTCGTCCGCCAGCATGGCATCACCGGGTTCGTCGCCGTCGCAGGCGACCGTCACAGCTTCTGGGCGGGACTCGCGGCGAAATCACTACCGCCGAAACCGTTCGAGCCGGTCGGCATCGCGTTCGTCACGGGATCGATTTCGGCGCCGGGCACCATCGAGGCGTTCGACCATCGATTTCCGAAAAACTCGCCGCTGCGGCCGTTGTTCGCGGGTCAGGCGATCAACATGCTGCTGCGTCATGGCGTGCGCGCGTGTCTGGAGTATGCGAAGCATGGTGACGTTGCTCGCGCGCGCCAGTTCTCGAACCCCGACGTCGCGTCGCACGTGTCGTTTGTCGACATGGGCGGTCATGGCTACGGCGTCGTCAAGGCGACCAGCCAGGAGCTCGAAACCGAGTTCGTGTGCATCCCGCGGCCAATCGATCGCGTCGACGCGCCGGATGGCGGTCCCGTCCTGTATCGCGTGCGCCACCGATCGCCTCTCTGGCGGAAGGGCGAGGTCCCGACGCTGCAGCAGCATGTGATCGAGGGCGATCCGTCGTTCTCGATGTGACGGTGTTTGCGGCTGCACGGTAATTTGGGACGTCGACCTTTCGTCGTTGCGCGGCCCACCGCCTTCGCATAGGCTCGGTCCGCGTCCGCTGCCGGACCTACACAATTATCGTGGCTGCACCCACGCTCGGCTTTCGCGTCGGCGTCCTCGGTGTGGTCATCTTCGCCGCCGTCGCGCTGATTGCCGTCGCGCTCGGCTTCCTCTTCCTGATCGGCCTGAGCGCGATACCGCCTGTCGCGCTCGCCGTCGCGGTCCTGATCGCCATCACGGTCGTCGTCGCGATCACCTTGACGGTCCTGTTCGGCGCGAGCGTCGTGCTGCTCGCGATCCTGTCCGCGCTGATCTTCATCATCGGCGCGCTCGTCGTCGCGCCGCCGATTGGCGTGATCGCGGCGATGCTGTTCCTCGCACTCGTCGGATTGACCCTGCTTGCGTTTGGCAATCCCGTCAACGTTCCGATCGCGGTCCTGCTCGCGCTGGTCGTGCTCGTGCCGGCTGGGGCGTTCTTCGTCGGCCTACTCGGTCCCGGATCGATCCTCGTCGTGCTGGCGGCGCTCGGCTACTTCCTGCTCGGGCTGTTCGTCATCTGGCTGCTGTTCACGATCCATCCGTTGCCGCTGTTCGTGCTCGGCCTTGGCGGTCTGCGCGCCATGCCGACGGTGCCCGTCGCGACGCTGCCGGACTTCATCGAGGGGGTGGTGAAGTTGCTCGGCAAGCAGTCGCAGCGTCAGATTCCCATCGATGCGATGACGAATCAGTTCACGCTCGGCGTCGGCACGCCACACGCGCGAACCGACGACGCGCGGACCTTCATGTTCGGCGGCGCCGGCGAGGACGACGACGCGGCCACGCAGTACGCCATCGACGATCCGGCGCAGTATGCGATGGGGTGGACGACATTCGATCGCGTCGACGCGCGCGCGGCGCCATTGGCGGCAGAGTTCTCGCGATCCCTGACAGATCCGGACGCCGCCACGATCGAGTTCTGGAAGAACATCTCGCGGTACTGGGGGGCGTTCGGCATCGCGCCGATGCGAAAGGTCGTCGAGACGGACGTGCCGTCGCTGAAGGCACAGATCGGGTCCGCGTGGGACGACACGCAAATGGGCCCGCAAATCCAGGGTGGCCGTCTGTTCGTGCTCGACATGACGATCTTCGCGAAGATGGATCCGCCGAACGAGTCGATTCCGCGTTTCGCGCCCGCGACGCTCGCGTGTTTCAGTCTCGACGCGACGCCGGGGATGCCGACGTTCGTTCCGTTCCTCATTCAAGTGTCGGACGGCGTCAACACGCGTGTGTTCACTCGCGTGTTCGCCGGTCAAATCAACTACACCGGATGGCTGTACGCACTGCAGGCGTTGAAGGCGTCCACCACGGTGTGGGGCATCTGGCTCGGCCACGTGTATCGCTATCACATCGTGACGGCGGCGATGCAGATGACCATGTTTCACAAACTGCCGGAACTGCATCCCGTTCGCCGCGTCCTCGGCCTGCAGTCGAAATATCTCATCGGGTTCGACACGGTGCTGCTGTTGCTGTGGACGTTCCCGCCCCCGACGTCGTGCGGGACGTCGATTCAGTTTCTGCAGTTGGTCAACGAGTTCGCGCGCGGGCGTCTGTTCAATGACGACGATCCCGAACGTGCGCTGGACGCGCTCGGGATCCCGAAGAATGTGTTTTCGACGCCCGGACTGCGGTTTGCCGACATCAATCTGCCCGGGTTGGCTGCACGGCTGAAGGCGGCGGCGTCTGCCGTCGACGTGGTCGTTCGCGGCCGGCTCAGCGTCGCGACGATCGCGCTCCTGAACCACTTCGACGGCAGCGACAACGTGCCGCTCCAGACGGCTCTCGTCGCAGATTTGAACGCCATCATTGCCGGCGTCGATCTCACACCTGCAATCACCGGTGCGGGCGTCGTGCCATCGAAGGACACGGCGGCGACGATTGCCGAGATCGCCGCGGCGGGCACGCCGCCGCCGCCCGCGCTGCTGCTTCGCGTCAACCGGATGTTGTTGCAGGACGCGTTCGTGCCGGATCTCTGGATCATGCAGTGGAACGAATATCCGATCGCCCACTACGTCGTCAGTATCTATCGTGCCGCCGAGCGGTACGTCACGGCGGTCGTCGGTGCGTTGTATCCGTCGCCGGCGGCGTTTGCCGCCGATCCTGAGGTCGCTCGTTGGATGGCGGCGTCCGCCATCGAAGGCAACATCCAGGGGCTGCCGGTGCCGCTCACGACGCCGGCCGAGTTGACGAACGTCCTCACGAGTTTGATCTATCGCATCACGGCGCACGGCATGGCGCGGCTGGCGCCGGTGGGGAATCCAGGGTTGACGTGGATCGGGAACTTCCCACCGTGCCTGCAGGACTCGCGGATTCCCGATCCGGCGAATCCGGCCGGTACGACGCCGCCGCGCGACCTCACGATCGCCGAATTGCTCGCGTTCTTGCCGCGCACCGGAACCATGGGCGAGATGATCGCGTTCATCTTCAGCTTCGGCTTCACCGACAACTTCGAGCCGCTGATTCCCGTCGTCAGCGCGAACACCACCGGGCTGCCGGACCTGGACGTGACGCCGTTTATCGGCATGCCGATCGCCTGCACGACGGCGTTGAACGCGTTTCGCGCCGAGATCACCGCATTCATCAGGTTCTTCCTGGCGGACATGAACCGATTGAATGCGCCCGCAACCATGAACTTCGCCCCCACGGCTTCGGCCATTCACCAGTGGGAAATGAACATCGAGCAGTAACTATGAATCGAATCTTCGGAATTCCGCAGGCCGCCGTAGCCCTGGTCGCGATCGCGACCGCGATCGTCCTGGTCGTCGTCGCCGGGTTGATTCTGATCGGCAGCGCAGCGATTCGGGCGCTGATGACGCCTGGCGTCAAGCTCGAAGGCGTCAGCCTGCTTGCGCTGCTGGTGACGATCATCGTGCTCCTCGTCGCCGTGTTCGTGTTGCTCGTGATCGTGTATCGCTGCGCGTGCCGCTGCCAAGAGCCGCGCACTGGAAAATACGGCGAGGCGCTGCCTGATCCAATCGCCTTGCTCTTGCCTCTGCAGCCGCTTCTGCTAGCGCTCCCAAATCTGCTGCGCGAGGTCGCACTCGCGACATACGAGGCAGGCTATGCGTTGCAATGGGTGAGCGACAACTTGTCATCGGCGAGCGCTGCCGTCACCGCCGTCGCGACCGCCGCGAGCACCGCCGACATCTCGGTGCCAGCTGTGACGGCGACAGGCACCGGGAAATTCACGCTGCCCGTCGAATTCGACATGAAAGACGTCAACCCGTTGGCGTCGGTCCTAGGCGATCTTCAGTCGCTGGCGAACGCGTTGTCCACGGCGAACCTGCGGGTGCACCTCGATACTGGAGACGTCGAGCTGCCGGCCATTATCCAGAAGCTGAAGGACGTAGGCCAGGCGCTCGGTCGCATGGCCGATGCGCTGCACGCGACGCCGCGCCCGCCGTCGCAGTTGCTATAAAATCACCGGCGACGCCGGTCGCCCTGACATGAACACGCTGATTGGTGCAGCGCTTGCGCTTGCGATCACGGCGCAAGCGCCGCCGCGCGCCGCGTTCGACGATCTCGTCGCGCACGGCCGCGAGGACACCGCGAGAGATCTCCCGAAAGCTGCAAAAGAGTTCGAGGACGCGCTCGCGCTCGCCGATCAGTTGCGCGACGAGGGGGCGAGAGGGATCGCATACGCCGGGCTCGGCAACGTGCGTTTTCGTCAAGGCAACCTGCCCGCCGCGCTCGAGACCTACAACAAAGGCGTGGCGGCAGCCGAAGCGGCGCGCGATACGCACACGCTCGCGGAGCTGCTGCGCGGCGTCGGCCTTTGCGAGCAGCTGACCGGGCATCCGCTCGATGCGATCGCGCCGCTGGAGCGCGGTCTGTCGCTCGCGCGCGAGGTCGACGATCCGCAATTGATCTCGAGCATCCTCGGCTACACGGGACTGCTGCGCGGCGATCTCGGCGATCTTCGGCAGCGCGACGCGCTGCAACTCGAAGCGCTGACGATTGCCGAGACGAATCACCTGGACGTGGTGGCGCGCAATTTGTACAACAACCTCGGCGCGGCGCACGTCTCGCAGGGCGACTTCGAAGTCGGCCTCGGCTATCTCGAGAAAGCGCTGGCGCTCACGAACAAGCTGCAGTCGACGGATCGCGAGATCGCGATGACGCTCAGCAACATCGGCGTCGCGCAGCTTCGCCTCGGACGCTTCGACCGCGCGCTCGATCAGTACAAGCAGGCGATGGCGCGCTACCGCTCCGCGAAAGACGACTTCGGCATCGCCCTCGTGTTGACGAACATGGGCGAGCTGGATCGCATGCGCGGCGCGAACGCGGCGGCAAAAACCGAGCTGGACGAGGCGATCCGGATGATGGATGCGATCGGTCACGGCGAGGGCCGGACCGAGGCGCGCTTGAATCGCGCGTGGGCGCAGCTCGGACTGAACGATGTCGCCGGCGCGCTCGCGACCGCCGAAGAGGCGGTCAGCATCTCGCGTCAGATCAAGTATCAGGCTGCGCTGACGAAATCGCTCGTGCCGCTCGGCGAGGCGCTGCTGCGATTGGGCCGCCGCGACGACGCGCGTCGCGCCTTCAGCGAATCGGTGAACCTGGTCGAAACATCGCGCCGCAGCCTGCTCGGCGGCGGCAACGAAGGCGAATCCTTTCTCGAGGAATACATCGGTCCGTACCACGCGCTCATCGCGATGGACCTCGAAGACGGTCGGACGATGGACGCGCTGGTCCGGGCGGAGCAGGCGAAAGGACGGCAGCTGTTCGATTCGATCCATCCGGGCAACGTCGGCATCACGCACGCGATGACGGCCGGCGAGCGCCAGGAAGAGCAGCGGCTGACCGGCGACGTGTCACGCCTCGACATGGCGGTGGCGAACGCGCGCGATCCCGAACACGCCGCCGCAGCCCAGTCGCAGCTCGACGAGGCGATTCAGCGTCTCGAGGCGTTTCGTGCCCGCCTCTATGGTTCGCACCCCGAGCTGCGATATCAACGCGCCGATCTGCCGCCTCCGACCGACGCCGACCTCGCGCTGCTGCTGCCCGACGCCGCGACGGCGTTGATTGAATACGTTGTTTCCGATCGCGGTGTGTTCGCGTTCGTCGCGACGAAAGACGCGGGCGGTCAGGTGTCGCTGACGTCGAAGCCTCTGTCGATCACGCGGGCAGAGGTCGAGCGGGAAGCCGAGGCATTCCGCCGCCAGCTCGCGTCGCGCGACCTGACCTATCGTCGTCGCGCCGCGACGCTGTACGCGAAGCTGCTCGGCCCGCTGTCGACGTCGCTGCGCGGCAAAAAGCAAGTCGCGATCATTCCTGACGGGGCGTTGTGGGCGCTGCCGTTTCAGGCGCTCGTCGCGCCATCAGGTCGGCACCTCATCGAAGATCACGCCGTCTTCTACGCGCCGTCGCTGATCGCGCTCGCGTCGACGGTGCGCGCGCGTCACGAGGGACACGGCGCGCCGAGTCTGTTGGCGCTCGTCGCGCCGCTGCCGCAGGCGCGCAGCGAGGCGCGGCTGCTCCGCGCGGTGTACGGCGCGTCGGCGACCGAGATCCTGTCCGACGCACGCGCGCGCGAGGACACGTGGAAGGCCGAAGCGGGCAAGTATCGTGTCTTGCATCTCTCGACGCACGGCGTGTTGAACAGCACGAACCCGATGTACTCGTACCTGTCGGTGGGAACGGCGAAGGGATCCGCGGAGGACGGCCTGCTCGAGGCGCGCGAGATTCTCGATCTCGATCTGCATGCCGATCTCGTCGTGTTGTCGGCGTGCGAAACCGCGCGCGGTCGGTTCACCTACGGCGAGGGCATGGTGGGCATGAGTTGGGCCTTCCTCGTGGCCGGCACGCCCACGACCGTTGTCAGCCAATGGAAAGTGGAGTCGACGAGCACGAGCACGTTGATGGTGGCGTTCCATCGCCAGCTGCTCGCGTCCGGCGGAGAAGCGCTGCACGGCCGCGCGCGCGCGTTGCAGCGCGCGTCGATTGCGATGCTGCGCGCCGGCGAGCATCCGTTCTCGTGGGCCGCCTTTACCGTCGTCGGCGACGGATACTGAGCTGCCGGAATTCCGGCAGTCGCCACGCCAACCGTAGAAAAACGGCCCAAAAACACCAGGTACCCGCGTTGCCTGAGCAGCGCGGCATGACTGCTACCTACGCCATGGCGATATTCGCGTACCTGCTGTCGGCCGGATGGGCGCTGACGCTCTTCTCCTGGTTCGATCGCCTCGATCCGCAGGAACCGGCGCCGCACCCGAAGACAGGCGACAAACCAGTCGCCGCGTAAACGGTTACGTCTGCGCGTATTCGCCGCGACGGCGCACCCAGAACGGTCCGCGTCCGCCTTCGTCGCGTCCTTTCGGGACGAGATCGAGGTAGTGATAGTGGACGTTCAGTTTGTCGTTGCCGCGGTCGTAACAGGAGTACGTGTGGAAGATCGCGCCCGCATCGTCTTTGAAAAAGATAGTGTGGCCTTCGCGTTCCGGCGCGAGCGGATCGCGCAGCGTGAAGTTGTAGAACGCTTGCTTCGCCGCCATCTCTTCGGGCGTGAATGACGCCTGGTAGTCGTAGTTGAAGTCCGATCCTCCAGACGACACCCACGTGAAGGTCCATCCCATGCGCTGTTGATACGCGCGCAGCTTGTCGTACGGCGCCCGCGATACGACCACCATCGACACATCGCGCTGGTTGAGATGCGGGATGACGCCGTTGAAGCCGTCTGCCCGAAGCGAGCAATGCACGCATCCCGCTTTGTCATCGGGATGGAACATGAAGTGATAGACGATCAGCTGGCTGCGGCCGCCGAACAGATCGCCCAGGGATTGGCGACCGTCCGCGCCGTCGAACACGTACTCTTTCGTCACGCGTTCCCACGGCAGCGACCGCTGCAGGCGGCTCATCTCGTCGCACTGCTTCGTGAACGCCTTTTCTTTTTCCAGCAGCGCTCGGCGCGCGGCCAGCCACTCGTCATGCGACACGATCGGATTCATCACGTCACCTCGCCCACGTCTGTAGCGGCCGGCCGGTTTCGAGCAACGACTTGAGGCTCGAGAGCACGCGCGGCCACCCGTTCGCGATGCTCCGCTCCATCTTGGATCCCGGTTCGAGCTCGTCGTGCGTCACCGTCAGCTTGACCATGTCGCCGACGGCCTCGATGTCGAACGTCACGCGCGAATGCCGATCCTTCGCGGCACGGTCCGCGGGTTCGGCCCACGTGACCACCAGGCGATGCGGCGGCTTGGCGTCGATGACCTCGCCGAGAATTCGCACGGTCGGGTTCGGGTCCGCGGTCCGATGTTCCCACGTCGAGCCCGGCTTCCAGTCGGACACGTTGTCGTGACCCCAGTACTGTCGCGTGAATTCGCCATCGAGGAGCGCGCGCCAGACCCGATCGGGTGACGCGGCGATGTAGATCGAATAGACGAACGACGATTTAGGCACTCTTCGATTCCTCGAGACGCCGCTTCAGCTCACGCAGCGCGCGGACGCGCGACCGTTCGAACTTCGAGATCCAGCGATCGTAGATCTCCTGCAACGGCACCGGATTGAGAAAGTGCAGCTTCTCGCGGCCTCGCCACTTCGTCACCACCAGGTGCGCGGCTTCGAGCACACCGAGATGCTGCGTCACCGCTTGCCGCGTCATGTCGACGTGCGCGCAGAGGTCGGTCAGCGTCTGGCCGTCCTCGTCGTTCAGCCGGTCCAGGAGCACCCGGCGACTCGGATCGGCGAGCGCCTTGAAGACGGCATCGGTATCCTGCATGCAGCTGGATAATATGCAAGTAATTGCTTGCATGTCAATCAGCCGCGTGCAGAGAGTACGATTCATGGCGTGTTGCACTTTGTGGCCTCGGCGATCGTCGTCTGCGCGCTCGGGTGGCAGTTCGGCCACAACTGGCGCGCGGTCGCGGCGCATCTGCTGCTGCTCGCCGAGTGGGACATCGCGCTCTTTCTGTCGACGCGGTGGTCGCGCGTCGCATACCGCGTCGGGATCGCGGCCACGTGCGTGCTGCAGTTCTATCTCTACGGCCTGAATCTTGTCAGCAATCAGTCCTGGGGACGCAACATCACCGGCCGGATCGTCGTCGCCTTCGCGCCGACGATCTGGTCCGAGCGGGAACCGTTTCCGGTGGGGAAGCTCGGAGTGGTCGCGTTTCTCGCGGGACCGATCGTGATCGCCGCGATCCTGGTGATGTGGCGTTCCGTACGTAGCGTCCGCCTTCACGCGGACCGGCAGAGTCCAGCTAAAGCCGCACGCTACGTACCGGTCGGTCTGGTGATGTTCGGCGTTTTCTTCTTCACGCTGACGCACGCGATCGCGGACCGCGACAACCTGCTGTGGAAGCAGGAACTGCTCTCGAGTTACTTCCGTCCCGATGGGTATGCGTTCGAGCCGAGCGCACGGCGCGAAGCGGTGGCGGACCGTGACGCGGTGCTGCGCGCTTCGTACCCACACCGCGCCGGCGCTCTTCATAAGAACGTTATCCTGATCATCGTCGACTCGCTGCGCGCCGATCACATGCAGGCGTACGGCTACCGTCGCAACACCACGCCCTTTGTGTCGCAGCTCGTCACGAGCGGACGGATGCTCCGCGTCGCCGACGCTTTTTCGAGTTGCTCGGAATCGTTTTGCGGCATCACGAGCACGCTGGCGAGCCGCGAGTTTCGCGACATCAGCGCGCGCACGTTTCAGTTGCAGGACGTGCTGCAGGACGAAGGCTACCGGATGCACTTCCTGCTGGCGGGCAACCACCACGCGTGGAACGGCCTGCCGCAGTTCTATCACGTGAGCGAATCGGATCTGTTCGATGGATCGAAAACAGTGCGCTACACGATGGACGACGATCGGCTGGTGCTCGAAGGGCTCGAGCGCGTTCCGCCCGCGAGCGACACGCCGGCGTTCTTCTACGTCCACCTGATGTCGCCGCACTACCTCGGCGTGCAGTTCGACGCGTCGCACGTCTTCACCGCGGACAGCGATCGCGTCAGCCCTGGACTCGAACCGTACAAGCATCTCGATCAACTCAACAAACCCGATCGCTACGATGACAAAGTGCTGCAGGCTGACGGCGTCATCCGCCAACTCTTCGACGCGCTGACCGCGAAGCACTATCTGGATGACGCGATCGTGGTCATCACCGGCGATCATGGCGAAGGTCTTGGCGAGCGCCACTGGGCGCACGGGTGGCACCTGTACAACGAAGACATCCGCATCCCGCTGCTGATTTATGACGTGCCGTCGCCGAACTATCCCGAGCTCGCCTTCGGTGCGCAAGTCGACATCGCGCCGACGATCGTCGATCGACTCGGGTTGCCGATTCCCTCGTCGTGGGAAGGACAGTCGCTGCTCCGATCCAGCTCGACGCGCATGACGCTGCATCAGACGTACTTCGTTCCCAATCGCTTCGCCGTCGTCTATCGCGACGGTCCGTCGCTCTTCAAGTTCATCGCGACGCCGGCGTACGGGAAAGAGGAGCTCTACGACCTGCGGCAGGACGCCGCCGAAGCGCACAACCTGGTCGACGCGAAGCCGACCGTGGCGGCGCAGCTGCGCAAAGAAGTGAAGGCCTATCTCGACGATCGGCAGTAACGGTTATTCGGAAACGACGACGACGCTGGTGACTTCTTCGACGGTGGTGAGACCTTCGCGCAGCAGCATCGCGGCGTATGCCTTGAGGTCGATCATCCCGGCGGCGATCGCCGCCGCGTGGATCTGTTCGGCGGTCGCGCCGGATCCCACCATGGCGCGCAGCGGCGGCGTCATGCGCATCACTTCGTAAATCCCGATACGCCCGCGCACACCGCGGTTTCCGCACTCCGCGCAGCCGCGTCCGCGGTACAGCGTGGTGCCTTCCGGAAATCCAAAGAACTTCGCCGCGACCGCATCGGCCGGGTATTCCTCTTTGCATCGCTGACACAGCTTGCGCGCGAGCCGCTGCGCGATGACGCCAATCGTCGACGAGGTGACGAGAAACGGCTCGACCTCCATTTCCCGCAGGCGCGTAAACGAGGCGGCGGCGTTGTTCGTGTGCAACGTGGTAAACACAAGATGTCCGGTGAGCGCCGCCTCGACGGCGGTCTTCGCCGTTTCCTTGTCGCGCGTTTCGCCGACGAGCAGCACGTCGGGATCCTGACGAAGAAAGGCGCGCAGGATCGCGGCAAAGGTGAGACCGATGTCGCTCTTGGCCTGAATCTGCGTGACGCCAGGCAGGTCGTACTCGATCGGATCTTCGGCCGTCGAGATGTTGACGCCCGGATCGTTGATTTCCGCGAGCGCCGAATACAGCGTCGTCGTCTTGCCGGAGCCGGTCGGACCGGTGACGTAGATGATCCCGTACGGCTCCTCGATCATCGATCGCACGAGCGCGAGCGTGGGCGCATGCGTAATCAACTTGTCGAGCCCCAGCGAGGTGTTCGACTTGTCGAGGATGCGCATGACGATCTTCTCGCCCCACTTGCCGGGCACGGTCGACACGCGAAAATCGATTGGCTTGCTCTCCATCGTCACGCTGATCCGGCCGTCCTGCGGCAGCCGCTTTTCGGCGATGTCGAGGCGCGCGAGGATCTTGACGCGCGAGATCAGCCCGAGCTGCACTTTCTTCGGCAGCTTCTGCACGACTTGCAGCACGCCGTCGATGCGGAACCGGACGTTGACGTCGTGTTCCATCGGCTCGAGGTGGATGTCGCTCGCCCCCTGCTTGATCGCCAGGCCGAGGATCGAGTTCGTCAGCCGGATGATCGGCGCGTCTTCGGACGCCGTCATCAGATCCTGTTTGCTGTCGGCCTCGATCGCTTGCGAATCGTCGGCGAGTTGCAGCTCGCGTATCAGATCCGATGCGAGCAGGTCGGCGGTCGCTTGCACCGACGGCGCTGCAGGCGCAGCCGTCGGCGTCACGCCGACTGGATTCACCGTGAGGAACCGTTTGAAGTCGTCCTCGGTGACTGCGGCCGGTTCAATCAACACGCCCTTGATGATGCGGCGCACGTCATCGAGCGCGACGATGTTGTTCGGGTTCACCATCGCGAGCGTGAGCCGGTTGTTGGCGAACGCGACGGGGAGCACTTTGTGCTGGGTGACGAGCGGCTGCGGCAGCAGCGCGAGAACGCGCTGATCGACTTTGACTTTCGACAGGTTCAGGAAGTCGATGCCGGCGTGCTGGTTGGCTCGCTCGAGCCGTTCTGCCAGCGATGCGAGCAACGAGAGTCCGACCGCCGGAAACGTCTGGACGACCGCTTCGAAATCGGCACGCGTCAGCACGAGGCAGGACGTCGCCTCGAGCGCCACGACCGTCGCCGTCCGCACGTGGCCGGTGATCAACGCCAGGTCGCCGAAGATCTGTCCGGCGCCCAACTCGCTGAGCACGAACTCGAATCCGCTCTGCGGATCGCGGCGCCGTACGGCGACCCGTCCCGCCACGATCACGAACGCCGAATCGCCGGCCGCCCCTTCGCGCACGATGACGGACTGCGGCGCGAACTCGACGCGGCGCATGCGCGATTCGAGTTGTGCGCGGGCGGCGGCCGGCACGCCGGCAAAGAGCGACGGGGTCTCCGACGTGGTCTGCATGCGGTCACGAGGATTATAGAGTCGAGGCATAATTCCACGCGATGTTGGTGCTCCTCGCGGTGGCGGCGCTCGTCTACGTCGTGCTGGTCGGCGTCGCGCAGGGATTGCGGCGGCGCCTCGACATCCGCTTCGGAGCGACGTTTCACCTGCTGGCGCTCGCCGTGGGGCTGCTTGCCGGCATCCAGCTGTCCGCGTGGCATCCGGCGACGGTCGATGTCGTCCGCCGCCACCTGGGCGCGATTGCCGTGGTGCTCGCGGCATTTCCGATCGCGACGATTCTCAATCGCCTGTTGTGGAAGCAGGCGGCGACGCCGCGCGTGCTGGCCGACGCGACCGGCATCCTCGTCGTGCTGTTTGCGTCGCTGTTCGTGCTGCAGTACGTCTACGGCGTGCGCGTGCCCGGCCTGCTGGCCGGGTCGGGCATCGTCGCGATCATCCTCGGCCTGGCGCTCCAGGATTTGCTCGGCAATCTGTTCGCGGGCATCGCGCTCTACCTGCAGAATTCATTCACCACGGGCGATTGGCTGCTCGTCGACGGCGTCCACGCGCGCGTTGTCGAAGTGTCGTGGCGATCGACGCGACTCGTCACGACCGATGACGTGCTGATCGATGTCCCGAACAGTCAGATCGTCAAGAACACGATTACGAACTTCGAATCGCCGACGCCGCGTCATGCGATCCGCGTCACGATGGCGTTGCACGACGAGGTGCCCCCGGCGCGCGCGCAGGCCGTCTTCCAGGCGGCGGCGGCGAGCGTCGAAGGAGTCCTCGCCGAGCCGGCGCCGGTCGTCCTGATCAAGGAATTCGGCGGGTCGTCGATCGTGTACGAGATCAAGGTGTGGATCGACAACCACGCGTTGATGGGCCGTGTGTCGAGCGACGTGCGGTCGCACTGCTGGTACGCCGCGCGCCGCGGTGGGCTGAAGCTGCCGTTCGAGACGATCACGTTGCGGCGTGATGTCGACGATCGCGACGTCGTGCGCGCGCGCGAGGCGGCGGCGCGCGCCTTGAAGGCGCATGCGATTTTCGGGTTCCTGACGAGCGACGAGATCGACGCGCTCATCGAATCGAGCGCGGTCCTGTTGTTCTCGCCCGGCGAGCACGTCGTCGAGCAGGATGCGCCGGGCGAGTCGATGTTCCTGCTGATTCGGGGCCAGGTCGATGTCCGGATGCGGCGCGACGGCCACACGTCGTCAGTGGCCAAAATGGGCGCAGGCGCGTGTTTTGGCGAGATGTCCGTCTTGACCGGTGAACCGCGCAACGCGACCGTCGCCGCACTCGAGGAACTGGAGGTCGTCGAAATCACGAAGACCGCCGTCGCGCGATTGCTGTCAGCGAATCCCGACGTCATCGGACGATTGAGCGAGCTGCTCGCCGAACGTCAGTCCGCGAACCAGCAGCTCGCGACCGTCGCCACGGGCGCGGAGCAAGCCGCCTCCCGCGCCGGCATGCTTCGCCGCCTCCGCGGATTTTTTCAGCTGACGTAGTCAGTCGCGACGGTTGTAGCGCAGGCCTTTAGGCCTGCCTCGCGAGCAGCCCTAAAGGCTGCGCTACATCTGGACGCCTTGCCTGAACGCGGTCAACTCCGCATCGGTGACCGTCACAACCACCGGCGTTGGATTCGCGCCGCCTTTCGCCGCGCGGTCGGGCCCAACTCCTCGCGCACCGCCTGACGCCGACACTTGCGCCGACTGCTGCTCGGGTTTCGTATTGCCGGT
>DASREL010000119.1:0-48526 GCA_035652075.1 Vicinamibacterales bacterium | reverse complement strand
TCGCCGGGACGTCGATGGTGGCGACGACGTTCGCGGCGGACACGCCGCTTGTTGTCACCGGCATGGTCGCGCGCTACGGGATCGCCGGCAACTGGCTCTGGTGGAACATGGCGGCCAGCGGCATGCTCACCGTCTTTGTCTTTGCGCGCTTGTGGCGTCGCGCCGGCGTCATGACCGACGTCGCGTTCGCCGAGCTGCGCTACGCCGGCAAGCCCGCCGCCTTCCTGCGCGGATTTCGCGCGCTGTATCTCGGCATCCCGATGAACTGCATCATCATCGGCTGGGTCAATCTGGCGATGATGAAGATCCTCCAGGTCACGCTGGGCCTCGACGCGACGCACGCGTTGTGGGCGCTCGTCGCCATGCTGCTGTTCACCGCCTTCTACACGACGCTCGCCGGACTGTGGGGCGTGCTCGTCACCGATCTCGTGCAGTTCGTGTTGAAGATGGGGATGGTGATCGCGCTCGCGTATTTTTCGGTGCGCGCCGTGGGCGGACTCGAGGTGCTGAAGCAGCAGTCCGCCGAGCGCCTCGCGTTTTTTCCGTCGACTGATTCTGCGTGGATGCCGGCGATCACGCTCTTCGTGTATCTCGGCGTGAACTGGTGGGCCAGCTGGTATCCGGGCGCGGAACCTGGTGGCGGCGGCTACGTCGCGCAGCGAATCTTCTCCGCGAAGAACGAGCGTCATGGGTTGTTCGCGACGCTCTGGTTCAACATCGCGCACTACGCGGTGCGGCCGTGGCCGTGGATTCTGACGGCGTTGGCGTCGCTCGTCCTCTACCCCACGCTCGTCGACAAGGAATCGGGTTACGTCCGCACGCTGATGGATCCGCACATCTTCCCGACGTCGCTGCGCGGGATCATGCTGGCGGCCTTCGCCGCGGCGTACATGTCGACCATCGGCACGCAACTCAACTGGGGCGCAAGCTACGTCGTCAACGACTTTTACCGGCGATTCGTGCGCCGCGGCGGCAGCGAGCGCGAATACGTGACGGCGTCGCAGGTCGTCACCGTGGCGTTGATGCTGTTCTCGATCTACGTGACGCTGCACCTCGCATCGATCGAGCAGGCGTGGAAGCTGTTGATCGTGACCGGCGCCGGCACCGGCTCCGTGCTGCTGCTGCGGTGGTTCTGGTCGCGGATCAACGCATGGTCGGAAGTGTCCGCGATGGCGATTGCGGCGGCGGTGTCGCTGTATCTGCAGATCGCGCTCAAGTGGGATAGCGATCGCCCGCGCGACTTCGCGTACTTGATGATCGTCACCGTCACGATCACGACGATCGGCTGGGTGACCGTCACGCTGCTGACGCAGCCGGAGCCGAGGGCGACGCTCGAGGAGTTCTACCGCCGCGTCGATCCGATGCGCGGCGGCTGGCCGGCAATCGGCCGCCAGATCCTCAATGCCGTGCTGGGTTGCGTCCTCGTCTACGCCGCCCTGTTCGGTGTCGGCGAGATTCTGCTACGGAGCGTGCCCGTCGGGATCGCGCTGCTGCTCGTTTCTGCAGCGGCAGCAGCGGCCATCGCGCGCAATCTGCCGTCTTAGATCTCAAGCACCCCAGCGCGCACAGTCCGCGCGCCGGGGCCCCGCTAGCCCCGGCCGCCGCGTGGCGCGCCGATCGGTTGCTGAGGAGTGTTCGGTTGAAACGGAGATCCAAACCCACCGCGGCCCGGACCGTTCGGTTGTCCGCCAGGCCCTGGTCCGCGACCGCCGCCAGGACCGGCTGGACCGCCGCGGCCCCGTTGCCCGCCGATCGGCCCGGCGCCGCCGGGGAACGGATTCTGTCCATTGCCGCGCTGCCCGCCAGGAGCGCCGCCGGGTGTAGCGACGCCAGGATTCTGCACCTGCGGCACGTAGACAAATTGCCACTCGTTGTAGTGGCTGCGACCGTTGTAGAGGCGGATGGACTTGTCCTTGCTTTTGCTCGTCACGCCCATGATGCCGCCGCCGGTTGTGCCGCCACCCGGACCACCGGGTCCGACACCGACCCCGGGTCCAGTGCCGATCTGCGGTGTGGCGCCCGGAGGGCCCGACTGCGTCGGCGCTGCGCCACTGCGTCCCGCGTTTTGGTTCGTTTGACCGCCGGCGCCTTGTTGTCCCACGAGGATCGGCGCGAAGTCGTCGTTCGTAACAGGGTCCTTGAACTTCTTGCGCAGGAATTTTTCGGTGACGAGGACGTCAAAGTTCGGCGGATACGCGTTGGCGTACTTGCGTTGGAACAATCCGATCGCGTGGGCGTATTGCTTGCCGCGGAAGACGAGCTCTTCTTCCTTCTCGCGCTGCGACGCCTGCTTCCAGACCGGCATGGCCACCGTCAGCATCACCGCCATGATGCTCATGGCGACGAGCAGCACGGCCATCGCGTATCCCGACTGTGTGCACACCGTGGCATCGGCTTGACCGCGTAACTTCATGGATATTAAGATGGTTAGCGTCTTCATGCTATCACGCTTCCGCGGGGCGACTCTTGCCCTCATCGCCCTGTCCGGATTCGGGTTTATCGCGTCGAGCTGCCAGAAGGTTCCGCTGCTCGCGCCGTCCGGTTCCACCATCACGTTGACGGCGTCGACGACCGCATTGCCGGTTGGTGGCACCACTCAAATCCTCGCGCAAGTGATCGAGCCGTCGGGCACCCCGCCGCACGCCGGCACACAGATCACCTTTACGACGAATCTCGGCTCGCTTCAGCCGTCGAGCGTCGAGACGGACATCAACGGTCAGGCGACGACGACGTTCAGCTCGGGTGGCGCGAACGGAACGGCGACGATCACCGCGATTTCGGGCGGCGTCAGCGCGTCCGGCAACAGTGCGATCAAGATCGCCGTCGGCACCGCGGCTGTCGGTCGCGTGGCACTCACCGCCGCGCCGACGATCGTTCCCGCCAACGGCGGCACCACAACGCTGACTGCGTCGGTGTTCGACATCAACGGCAACCCGCTCGTGTCGGCGCCCGTGTCGTTTGCGACGACCGCCGGCACGCTGGATCAGTTCGTCGTCACCACCGACAAGAACGGCAACGCCGTCACGAAACTGACGACGGCGAACCAGGCGACGGTGACGGCAACGGTCGGCGCCACTGGATCGACAGCCGGCGGCGGGGGCGGCTCGTCGGGTGGCGGCAGCACGACACCGACGACGCCGACGCCGACGTCAACGCAGACGTCCGCGCAAGTCACGATCAATGTCGCCGGCGCACCCACGCTGGTGATCACGCCGCCAACCACCACGCCGAGCGCCGGGCTGCCGGCGTCGTACACCTTCGCGGTGACCGCATCGACGACCAACGGGACGACGATTCGCGATCTCACCGTCAACTGGGGTGATGGCACGATTCAGGATCTCGGTGCGGTGACCGGCAACGCGGTTGTGTCGCACACATATCGATCCGCGGGTGTCTACACCATCACCGGAACGGTCGTTGACAACAACGGGTTCAGCGTCCCGATCTCGACCGCCGTGACCGTCAACGCGACATCGATTCCGGTCACCTTGACGCCTCCAACCACGGCGCCGGGCAATGGTCTGCCGGCGACGTTTACGGTTGCGCCCGGTACGTTGCCCCAAGGCGACGCCATCAAGAACGTCCACATCGATTGGGGCGACGGAACGGCGCAGGATCTAGGGTCGATTACCGGCAGCACCTCGATCTCACACGTGTTCACCACGGCAGGCACGTACAACGTGTCGGCGACCATCACCGATACGGTGGGCAATACGAGTGGCGTATCGACGAGCGTGACGGTCGTCGCGACAGCGAACCCGACGGTCAACATCACGCCGACGAACGTGCCGACGACGCATTCCGCCGTCATGCCGGTCACGTTCCAACTTCAGGTCACGGCGCCGACGGGTGTGAATATCACCGACGCGACGATCGATTTCGGCGACGGCACGACGTCGGATCTCGGCGGCGTCAACGGAACCGTAACGGTCCAGCACTCCTACACGTCTGCGGGTGCGAAGACCGTCACCGTGAACGCCAAGGACACGCTGAATCGAACCACGACCGGGACGACCACCGTCGTCCTTCCATAAACGCTTCGACGCCGAGCGGCGTAACAGCCGCCCGGCGTCTTCAATCTGAAATCCGCAAATCTGAATTCTGAAATTTCAGCGAGCCATTACCAGTCGCTGTACTTGGTGCCGTCGAGGGCGGTTCCGTCTGAACCGCTCTTGACGTCGTACACGCCGGCTTCGGCGGTGGGATTGTTCGGGTCGGGTTCGGCGGGGATCGTCTGCCAGCTGGTGTTGTTCTTCGTGAACGGATCTTCCGGCACCGCGCGGATGTAGTGCTCGCTCACGAGCGCGTCGAGCGCCGACGGATACTGCCCTTTGTCGGCGTAATACTGATCGATCGCGTCGCGCAGCCGGAAGAGATCTTCCCTCAGCACCGCTTCCCGCGAGTGGATGACGCTGTTCCGGTACTGCGTCATGCCGATCGTGGCCAGAATCACCATGAGCGACAACACGATGAGCAACTCGATCATCGTGAAGCCCGATTCGCGCAGCCGCCTCATTCGCATTACCAGTCTCGATACTTGGTGCCGTCGAGCGCCGTCCCGTCGAACGTCGTGTAGACGTCGAAGACGTTCTGCCCGCCCCAGCGCGTCGCGTCGGGTTTGTCCTGGTACGACCGCATGCCCCACTCGGTGCCGTGCGTCATCGGGTCGACCGGAATATGGCGCAGGAACTTCAGCTTGCGTCCCGTCGCGTCGTTGGCTGCCGTCACGCCGTCGACCAGGACCTGAAGATCCGCCGGATAGTTTTCGCTGCCGACCTTGAGGTCGAGCGATCCGATCTGGCCGGTGTCGGCCGCGTCCTTGTACTTGTCGATCGCCGTGCGAATTTCGCGCAGCGAGCGGCGCAACTCGGCTTCGCGCGTGCGCTGCGACGTCACCTTCGCCAGCGGCATGATCGCCGAGGCGAGGATCAAGATGATGGTCGCCACGACGAGCATCTCGACGAACGTGTAGCCGCTCGAATCCCGAACTCCGAATCCCGAATCCCGAAGCTTATTGCTGGACATTCACCGTAACCGGACTGAACCGCAGACCCATCGCTGCGCCGCCCGGCCCCGTGGCTGTTCCGCTCGCCGACAGCGCGACGCTGCCGGGCGCGATCGCATCGAACAGCACCGCCGCAACGAGGCCTGTGCCCGACGCGCCCGTCGCATCGGTTGTCCGCGTGATCGTGATGTCGATGCGGTTCCCTTCGACCTGCTGACGGAACGTCGCGTTGACGCCGCCGCTTCGCATGAAGCTTCCCTCGTTGACGCTGCGGACGCGCAGTTTCGTCGGGTCGAACGTCAGCGTCAGCGTCAAAGTCGAGATGCGCGCGGCGTCAGAGATCGAGATCGGCACCGTATACGGTCCACCGCCGACGCGGAACGTCGGCCCCGGCGGCGAGATGATGATTTGCGCCGCTCCGATCCCGGGCGACTGCGTCGGCACGGCTGCCGGCTCAGCGGTTGTCGGCGTCGGGCTCGGCGGTACGGTCGCCGGAGCGGGATTTACAGCCGCCGCCTGGGGCGGCGGCGGCACGACGATGTTCGACGGCGGCTGCGTTTGGGTCGGCTGCGGCGCGAGCACGACGCCGGGCACCGGTGTCGACCCCGGCGGCACGGCCACCTGCGTTCCGCCCGGCCCTTGCATCGTCGCGCCGGTGGCGCCAGTGGCGCCGGTCGGTCCGGCCGGAGCAGGCGGCGGCGTCGGCTCGACTGGCGCGGGCTGCGCAATCAGCGGCGGCGGACCATTGAGCCCGAGGTTCTGCTGCGACCCGATGTAGATCGGTTTGAGATCGTCTTCGGTGATCTCGTGCGTCCGCACGATGTGCGGGGTGATCAGCATGACGATATCGAGTTGATCCGTGTTGACCGTGTTTTGCGACAACAACTGCCGGAACAACGGCAGGCGGATCGCTCCGGGAAATCCGCTGACGGCATTCTGCTCGCTGTTCTGATACAGACCCGCGAGCAAGTTCGATTCGCCGTCCCGCAGACGCAGCCTCGTCGTCACCTTACGTTGCACGAACGTCGGCACGCTGACGCCGGCGACGCTCTTGTCGGCGCCGAGCGCGCTGTCATCGATGACGAGGTCGAGCCGGATGTCGCCTTCGAGCGTGACGGTCGGTGTGATGTCGATGTTGACGCCGACGTCCTGATACTGGTACGAACTCAACGGGTTGACGCCGGCGCCGCCGGTCGCGATGGGCGTGTAGCTCGTGGAAATAACCGGAATCCGCGATCCGAGGTTCAGCGATTGTTTCGTTCCCTCGGCGATGCGCAACTGCGGCTTCGCGATGATCTTGGTGTGCGAGTCGGATTCGAGGAATCGCACAATCGCCGTCGGGACGGCGAGATAAAAGTCGGCGGTCGTGATGCCGCGCGAAATGGTGTTCAGGTTGAACGCGGGCGGAGAGACGAGCGCTCCCGGCGCGGTCGAGCGGCCGCTGGCCGAGCTCGTCGTGCCGCCTGTCGTGCCGGTCGCGCCGGTGGCGCCAGTCGTCGCGGTCGTCGTGCCACTCGGGGAGACCTCGGGCGAAAAGACCGCACCGACCGCGTAGTCGCTCAGATTGAGACCGTAGTTCTTCGCGCGCGTCCGTTCGACTTCGAGGATTTCGACGTCGATGACGATCTCGGCGCGCGGCTTGTCGTTCTGCTGAATGATCTTTTCGATGATCTGCACGACCGGCGCCGTCGCGCGGACCGTGATCGTGTTCGCCGCCTTGTTCGCGACGATGCCGGGCTGCACCGCGATGCCGGGCAGGCGGACGATCGTGCTGAGGATCTGCGTCAGTTCCGTCGCGTCAGCGTTCGACACGTAGAACGTCCGCACCACCTGCTCGTCGTACTGCGCGTGCTTGGGCGCGGTATCCGGAAACACGAAGATCGATCGATCGTTGACGACCTTGTACGACAGGCCGTTCATCGTCATGATCTGGTTCAACGCCTGTTCGAGCGTGGCGCCGTCGAGTTGCACGGTGATCGCGCGGTCGGTGACTTCGCGGTCGTACGTGATGTTGACGCCTGTTGTCGCGGCAATCGAGGCGAGGACGTCTTTCAGCGGCGCGTTCTGGTATCGAATCAGCGGCAGCGGCGTGGTGAAGTTGAGCAGCGCCGGCGGCTGCGACGCCGCGCGGGCGCGTTCGCGCATCTGCTCGATCGGCGGCCGTGGACGAGCCGCTTCGATGCGCTGGCGGATCGTGCGATCGAGCTCGGCGACCTTGGCGACCGCCGACCGGTTGGTCGGGTCCATTTCCGACGCCTGACGGTACTCACCTAACGCCGCTTCGAGCTGGTCCTTCGCTTCGAACTCGCGCGCCTTGTCGATGTGCGCGCGCGAGGCCGCCATCGTCGCGCGCTGGAGCGCGATCCGGTAGTTCGCGTTGTCGGGCGCCGCCTGGCTCGCGCGGCGATAGGCTTCGACGGCTTCGTCGAGTTTGCCGGCTGCCGTGGCCTGCTCGCCCTGGCGGAACGCCTGCCCCGCCGCGCAGCCGGCCGCCAGTACGGCCGCCGCGGCGACCGCAACAATCTGCAATCTGAAATCTGCAATCTGCAATTTCAGTTTCATCATGATCCTGATAACCGAATCGTCTGTCGACCGCGTCCGTCGAGATAGGCCATCTCAACCGATTCCGCGCCAATGCGCAAGACGCGGAAGCGTCCCGCGACCGTTTGTCCTTCCGCCGCGTGCATCGGCGGTCCCACGCCATCGGTGAGAATCGCAATCTTCTGCCCGTCGCCGCGATCCATGACGCCGATGAACTTCAAGTTGATCGGCGGCGGTGGCGGGACTGGCGGCGGCCCGGTCGGCACCGGCGGCGGCGCCACAGCCGCCGGCCGCTGATTCGGCGGCGGTGGCGGCGGCGCCTTCGGCTTGAAGCGGAACAAGTTCCGTTCGCCGCCGACGCGCTCCGGATGCTCCGCTTCGAGCGCGTCCAGATGAACTTCTGGTGCCGCCGTCGCCGTCTGATCCCCGGCGGCTCCTGCGGTCCCTCGCGTGGCCGCCTGTTGGTTAGACGTCGCAGTCGGCGCGCCAGACGTCTGTGTCAGCACCCAGGATCCGACGACAGCCAGCACGACGACGAGCGCGCCCAGCCACAGCAGCTGCCTGCGGCGGTCAGTTGCCATTGGCTCCCGGCCGGAAGTACGTCGACAGATCGACCGCAAGCACGAGCGGCTTTGCGGCTTCGTTCTGGCTCAAGGCGACGGCGTCGATGATGACGAAGTCCGGCGCGCTCTCGAGTTCGTAGATGAACGAGCGCAGCCTGTCGTAGTCGCCCTCGAGCACCACGTGGATGTTGAGACGCGCCAGGCCGGTTTTCTTGACGTTCGAGTCGTCGACTTCGGTGCGTCGCTGGGCGAGCCTCACGCCGGACTTCTTCGCCAGCTCGGGGATCGACGACGCCGTCAGCTGACGCGCGGAGGAGAATCCCGCCGGCAGCACTTTGTCGTAGAACGTCGCGAGTTCCTGATCGGCCTTTGTCGTGCCGCTGACGAGCGCGCGCGCGGCGGTGTAGTCGGCCTCGGCGGCTTTCAGCGACGAGGTGGCCTGCTGCGCGCGCGCCGCGGCGCCGCGCGATTTCACGCCGAGCGGATACACGACGAACGCGTACACGCCGACGTTCACCAGCAGCGCCAGCGCGAGCGGTCCGATCGCCGTGCGTTTTTCGACGAGAATGCGTTTCCAGAGCATCACTGCTGCCCCGTCGTTCCGCCCGCGGCTGCGTGGCTCGGTACGTAGGTGGTCTCGAGCGTCGCGTCGAACTGCCCCTGCTCGTTCGGATGTTCCTCGTGCGAGATGACGCGCGCAAAGGCGCCGGTCTTCTCCATGTTCTGCAGGAACGTGTTGATGTCTTCGATGTCGCGCGCGACGACGTTGATCTGCAACTGGATGCCGCGGTTGCGATCCACTTTCGGCCGGACCGCGACGATGCGGACCTCGTCGGGCAGTGTTGTTTCGAACCGGTTCAGCAGCTCGGTCCACGAAAACGTCCGGCGATCGATCAGCTCGTTCGCCAGACGTGCCTCCGCCGACTTGAACTCGATCTTTTTCGGATCGACCGATCCGCGCAGACGCGCAGCTTGCTTCCGAAGATCGTCCGCGCGCGCTTCGTCACGCGCCGATTGCGTCTGCAGGCGCGTATCGCTGCGCGAATACTGCAGCACGCGGGCGACGTTGAACGCCGTCAACCCCAGGATCACGAGCGTGGCGACGCCGAGCCAGAAGTGGATGACGCGCTCGTTGTAGAAGGGCCGGGTCGCGAGGTTGGTGCGCAACATGTGTCAGGCCCTCACCACGTCGCGGTCGCGCAACAACAAGCCGACGAGCGGCGCCAGTGTGTCGAGCAGCGCGGGCGCGGCGGCTATGCGATCGGTCAACGCCGCTGCGGATCGCGGATCGATCGGCGTGACCGTTGTCGCGAGCCGCTGCTCGAGTTCCCGTCGCGTCTGCTCGCCCTCCACGCTCCCGATACCCGCGACGATCACGCGCGTCAGCCCCGCGCCCTGCAGGCGATCCTCGTAGTACATCGCCGACTGGTGGACGAGATCGACGAGCGATCCTTCCGCGTCCGCGGCGCGATTGCGGAAAAAGATCATGTGCGCGCCGCGCATGATCGCGATCGACGAAGAATCGGCGGCGACGTTGATCACGAGCCAGTCGGCCGTCGGCGCGCTCGCGCCCGCCAGCACCGCGTTGACGACGTTGAACGTCGAGAGATCGACGAGGCCGGCGTGTGCGCCGGCGTCCTGGCACAGCGCCTCGTATTCTTCGATGATGCTGCGGCGTGACAGCGCCACGACGAACTCGACGCCGTCGCTCGCCGCCAGGCCCGGCACGAACGCGACCTGCGCCTCCTCGATCGGGAACGGCGCCGTCTTCCGCACTTGCCACCGGATCAACTGCTCGAGATCCTGCGCGCGTGGCGGCACCTTCTCGAACTTCACCAGCGAGACCTTGGCGACGACGTCGGGGACGATTAAGCCGACACGTTTCGGTTTGCCGATCCGCTCGAGCACGCGCGTCAACGTGCCGGCGACGGTCGCCCGATTCTGCGTGTTGAGGTTCGTCAGCGACGGGATCAGGGCGCCGCTCGCCAGCGGCTCGATCGCGTACGACCCGACCACCGGCTGGCCGCCGCGCCACTCGAGCGTCGCCCCGGCGATGTGGTCCGCCGCGATTTCGACCGCCACGGCCGGCGCCGGTGCTTCGTGGACCGAGCCAAACGGATTCATTCGACGAATGTGACCTTGTTGATTTCGCGCAACGTCGTGTAGCCCGCCATCACGCGCTCGACCGCCGATTCACGCAGGAAGCGCATCCCTTCTTCGCGGGCCGCCTTCTTGATTTCGGTCGTCGGTTTGCGCCCGAGAATCATCTCGCGGATCCGATCGCTCAAATCGAGCAGCTCGCAGATCGCCATGCGGCCTTTGTAGCCGGTCCCGCCGCACTCGATGCACCCCAGGCCTTCGTAGAACGTGTGGGTCCGCTCGAGCGCCGGATCCAGACCCGATTCGGCGAGCATTTCCGCCGTCACTTTTGCCGGCCGCTTGCAGTGCGTGCAGATCGTTCGCACGAGACGTTGCGCGAGGACGCAGTTCAGCGCGCTGACGAACTGATACGCCTCGACGCCCATGTTGAGGAAGCGGCCGAGGACGTCGAGCACGTTGTTCGCGTGGACCGTGGTGAACACGAGGTGACCGGTCAACGCCGAGTTGATCGCGATCTGCGCCGTCTCGGTGTCGCGGATCTCGCCGACCATGATCTTGTCGGGATCGTGACGGAGGATCGAGCGCAGCCCGCGAGCGAAGGTCAGTCCCTTCTTCTCGTTGATCGGGATTTGCGTGATGCCGCGCAACTGGTACTCGACCGGGTCCTCGATGGTGACGATCTTGTCTTCGATCGATTTGATCTCCGACAGCGCCGCGTAGAGCGTTGTCGTCTTGCCGCTGCCGGTCGGACCGGTGACGAGCACCATGCCGTACGGCTCGCGGATGTACTTACGGAACCGGCGCAGCTCGTCCTCGGGAAATCCCAGGATGTCGAGCCGCAGCTCGGTAAACTGCTCGCTGATCGATTCCTTGTCGAGAATACGGATGACGACGTCTTCGCCGTGCGCGCTCGGCATCACCGACACGCGGAAGTCGATCGTTTTGCCCGGCATCCGCATCTTGAAGCGGCCGTCCTGCGGCACGCGCTTCTCGGCGATGTCGAGTTCGGCCATGACCTTGATGCGCGAGATGATCGAGCTGTGGAACTGCTTCGCGATCGGCCGCATCGCCTGCTGCAGCACGCCGTCGATCCGGTATTTCACATACACCGCATCGTCCTGTGTCTCGATGTGGATGTCGCTCGCGCGACGCTGGATCGCGGTGTAGATCGTCGAGTCGACGAGGCGGATGATGGGGCTGGCGTCGCTGGTGAGCTTCTCGACCGTGAGCGCTTCGTCGCTAAGCTCGTCTTCCTTCAGGATTTGCAGGTGGAAGCTCTCGGTCGCGTCTTCGAGGACGCGCTGCGAGCTCTCGCTCTTCTTCAGCATCGCCTCGATGGCCGATTTCGCCCCGACCGCCACCTTCAGCGGCGTCGACAGCAGCACGCCGACCTCGTCGATCATCGGCAGGTCGGTCGGATCCGACACGACGATCTCGAGCGTCTTGCCGATGCGGCGGTGCGGCACAAAGCCGTAGCGCAACATCAGGTCGGCCGGGATCGACCGGAACAGGTCCTGATCGATCCGGAACGTCTCCATGTCCACGAAGTCGACGTGATAGCGCTCCGCGAGGCGGCGTGCCTGGTCGATCTCGGCGCGCTGTTCGTCGAGGCCTAGTTCGGTGTGGAAGTCGGTGTTTTGCGTCGTCGCCATCTGTTGCTAACTCAGCACCGAGCTCAGTTGGAAGAGCGGCATGTACAGCGCGAGGAGCAGGCCCGCGATCACGATGCCCATGATGACGAGCAGCACCGGCTCGACCAGCGTGACGAACCGCTCCATGTTCGTCGAGATCTCTTCGTCGTAGAAGTCGGCAACGGTGTTCAGCATCTCCTGCAGCGCGCCCGTCGACTCACCCACTTCGGCCATCTTCACCGCGACATCCGGGAAGACTTTCCGCGCTTCGAGCGCTCTCCAGAACGACTCCCCTTCGCGAACGCGGCTCGAGACGACGTCGAGTTCTTTCGCGATGTACTGATTGCCGATGGATTTCGACGCGATGTCGAGCGCGTTGACCAGCGGCAGGCCGCCGCCGAGCAGCGTCGCGAGCGTCCGTGCCATCTGTGACGTCGCGAATTTCTGCGCGATCTCGCCGAGCATCGGAATCCGCAGGATCAGGTGATCGAACCGCGCCTTCTGTCCCGGCTGTCGCACCCACACGAGCGCACCGACGATCGCCGCGGCGAGCGTCACCACGATCAGCAGGAACTGACCGCGGATGAAATCCGAGAGGCGGACGATGACGCGCGTGACGAGCGGAAGTTGCGCGTTGAAGCTGGCGTAGAAGTCCGAGAATTGCGGCACCACTTTCAACACGATGATCGACACGAGGCCAAGCGCGAGTGTGATCAAGATGGCTGGATACACCAGCGCCGACACCGTCTTGCGTTTGACCGTCGCGATGATCTTCGTGTACTCGACGTATCGGCGCAGGACCGCGTCGAGGTTGCCGCTGCGCTCGCCGGCCAGGAGCGATGCCGTGTAGACGCTCGGGAAGAGATCGCCATGCGCGGCGAATGCATCCGACAGCGCGGTGCCGGAGCGCACGCGTTCGTGCACGTCCTCGAGCACGGCGCGCAAGGTCGGCGACGTGACCCGGCCTTTCAACAAGTCCAGCGACTGGACCAACGGCATGCCGGCTTTGAGGAGCGTCGCCAATTCCTGGTTGAACACGAGGAACTCGCGCGTGCCGATGCTGCGTCGCTGCGGCAGCCGCAGCGACACGCCGGCAATCGCCCCCTTGGGCTGCAGCGACAGGACGAAGAGACCCTTCTCTTCCAATTCGTGGCGCAGCCGGGCTTCGGTCTCGGCAACGTATACGCCCTCAACGATTTCGCCGTTCGGCGAGGCGAGCCTGCAGCGGAATTCCACGGTCCTAAATTGTACCTCCAGACGCCACACAGATTAGACCGTGACGCCCCGGGAAAAGGCGGGTTCGATTGCGCAGGATTGCGTTGTGTCGGGCGAGGCGTCAGCCTCGCCTTACCGGCCGACGAGCTTCATGATGTCGGCGACGTACTTCCGCGTTTCGGGATACGGCGGGATGCCGCCAAAGCGCTTCACGGCGGCTTCGCCGGCGTTGTACGCGGCCAGCGCGAGCGGCAATTCGAAGCGATCGAGCAGCGATTTCAGGTAACGGATGCCGCCTTCGATGTTCGACTGGGCTTCGTATGGATTGGCGACCGCGTATTGGCGTGCGGTCTCGGGCATCAACTGCATCAGGCCCATCGCACCCTTTCGCGATCGCGCGCGTTCCTGATACGCCGATTCGACCTTGATCACCGCGCGAACGAGATTCGGCGACACGCCTTCGCGCGCCGCGACCGTGTCGATGATCTCGGCGAACGGAACGACCGGCGCGGCCGCCTGCTGAACGACAGGTGCCGGCGGCAGATCCTCGGGATACGGCACTTCGTCCGGCTTGATGTCAGTGATGGCAGACGAGGCGATGCTCATCTCGCCGCCGGTGCGGAGCGTCAGCACGAGCATGTCGCCATCAACGCGGTGGTTCTTGACCGACATCGTCCGGCCGGTTTGGAAAAACACCAGCTCGGCGCGCGCAGAGGACGCGCAGATGAGTACGCCGATCAGGGCAAGGACGAACCGCTTCACCTAGGATCAATATACGCGTGAAAGACGCGGATGCCCAGCTCTCGTGGGTCCTTGCTATTGGCCGCGGGCAATAACGACGGCACGAACGTTTTGTCGACCGAGATATGCAACTCGGCCATGTCGTCCGTGCCAAGCTGTGCAGCTTTCAACGGGATTTTCTTCAGCAGCTCCTGGCCGGGCGCGAGGGTGAAGTCATCCATCGGCGTCGTGCCAAGGCTGACCTGCACGTGCTGCGTATCCTTGAACACGCTGCCGGGATTGTCGACGACGAAATAGAAGATGCAGTCCTTCTTCGGATTCTTGAAGGCCAGCGTCGCGTCCTTCTTCGTCCACTGCCATTCGACGGTGGCGTTGTGTTCGGCCTGCTCCGCCGGGTGCCAACCGTCCTTGAACACCGTGTAGACGTTCTCGGTCTGCGGTTGCAACTGCAGACGGACCACCTTGTACGCGTGCTGACCGGCGTCTTCGCCCGTCAACGTCAGCCGCTTCTGCGTTTGCGTCGAATACAACCCGACCTGGATCGACGCTTCGCCGACGTACGGAAACACCGGCACGAACTCGGTTCGCGTGTACTCGATCGTCTGGCCCGGCTTCCACTGCGACGTCGGCGTCGGCGGGTTGTGATCGAAATTAAAGATCATCTCCTCGTCGCTGTCGACGACGTGGACCATCACGCGGTAGTCCTGATCGAAGTGCGCATCGTTGGCGACGACGAACTTGTAGGTGATATCGAGGGGGCTGCCGAGCGGCGCCTTGTCGTGGCCGAGCGTGACGGTCGGCGTGGCGACCGGCGGTGCCGCGGGCTCCTTGCGGCGGCACGCTGCGCCGCCAAGGGCCAGCGTCGCGGCGAGGATCGGCATCAGGACAAACGGACGGCGGAAACGAGATATAAGCATATGTGAAATGTTGGAGTTAAAGGATTATACTGCGGTCCGATTAAAGCCGGACACTACAAACTATGGCAGCTGAAGCGCTTGGATTGATCGAAACCCGCGGCCTCATCGGATCGGTGGAAGCGGCCGATGCGATGGTCAAGGCGGCGAACGTCACATTAATCGGCAAGGAATACATCGGCGCCGGCTATGTCACGGTGATGGTGCGGGGTGATGTCGGGGCGGTGAAAGCGGCCACCGACGCCGGCGCCGCCGCGGCGCGGCGCGTCGGCGAGCTCGTCTCGGTCCACGTCATCCCTCGCCCGCACGCCGAAGTCGAACGTATTCTTCCCAAGGGCGCGTAGTCCGTGGCCGAGTCGCACACTGCTCCCCAAAGCGATCGCGATCTCGCGTCGATTGCCGAAGCGCGGGCGCTCGCCCGCCGCGCCAAGCAGGCGTGGCTCGAGCTGGCGGAATTCGATCAAGCGCGCATCGATGCGATCGTCGATGAAATGGCTGCCGCCGCCGCTGCGCAGGCGGAGGCGTTCGCGCGGGCGGCCGTCGACGAGACCGGCTACGGCGTCATCGAAGACAAAATCCAGAAGAATCTCTTCAGTGCGCAAAAGGTCTACAACTTCATCAGGCCGATGAAGACCGTCGGCGTCATCGCCCGACACGAGGATCGAAAAGTCGTCGAGATTGCCGAGCCATTCGGTGTCGTCGCCGCGGTGGTTCCGTCGACGAACCCGACATCGACCGCGATCTACAAGATCCTGATTTCGATCAAGGCGCGATGCACGATCGTCCTGAGCCCTCACCCGTCGGCGGTGAAGTGCATCACGCGCGTCGCCGAAGTGATGGAAGAGGCGGCTCGTCGCGCCGGTGCGCCGGCCGGTGCGATCAACTGGATGACGACGGTGACGCTCGAGGGGACGCAAGAGCTGATGAAGCAGCGCGACGTCGCGGTCATTCTCGCGACGGGCGGCATGGGATTGGTCCGCGCGGCGTACAGCGCCGGCAAGCCGGCGTACGGCGTCGGTCCGGGGAACGCGCCCGCGTTCATCGAGCGGACCGCGAACGTCAAGAAAGCGGTCCACGACATCATCACCGGCAAGACGTTCGATAACGGCGTCCTGTGTTCGTCGGAAAACTCCGTCGTCGTCGACGAGCCGATCGCGGACGAAGTGAAACGCGAGTTCCAGGCGCAGGGCGGCCATTTCATGACCAAGGCCGAGATGGATGCGGTCGCGAAGGTGCTGGTCACGCCGCAGCGGCTGCCGAATCCGGCGCTGGTCGGGAAATCAGCCGTCTACATCGCCGAGAAGTGCGGCATCAGCGTGCCGTCGACGACACGAGTGCTGATCGCTCCGCTCGAAGGGGTCGGACGCGATTACCCGCTGTCCATCGAGAAGCTGTGTCCGGTCCTGTCGTACTACGTCGTCAAGGACTGGCGCGAAGGCTGCGAGCGGTGCAAGCAGATCCTCCGCTACGGCGGCATGGGTCACACCATGTCGATCCATTCGCAAAACGAGCAGGTCATTCTGGAGTTTGGCCTGCACAAGCCCGCGTTCCGCATCGTCGTCAATTCGCCGACGACGCACGGATCGGTTGGTCTGTCGACGGGTCTGGATCCGGCGATGACGTTGGGATGCGGCGGCTACGGCGGCAACATCACGTCCGACAATATTTCTCCGCGTCATTTGTTGAACATCAAGCGGCTGGCCTACGAGGTCGCGCCGGTCGTGTCGCGGTGGGACCGAATGGGCGGCACGGTCGTGTCCTCGTCCTCGGCCGCAGCGGGGTCCAAACTGCCGTCCGCGCCTGCGCGTCCGGCTCCGCCGACCGGCATCAGCGCCGAGGCGCTGTCCAGGAAGATCGACCAGTTCCTGTCGTCCCGCGGCTTTTCGGGGTCCGACCCGGGTCAGACTCGAGTCAGACCGGGGTCAGACTCGGGTCAGACTGGGGTCAGACTCGGGTCAGACTCGAGTCTGACCCCAGACCAGAAGCCGATGGACTTCGTCTGTGAAGATGATGTCCGGACGGCGATTCAGGCGGGACGGAAACTTGTGGTCTCCGAACGCGCCATCATCACGCCGGCGGCCCGGGACCTCGCCGAACAGCATCGCGTTCTTACCGTCGCCCCCTGGCGCGGTTGACACGCGAACAATTTCGTAAATGCTGAGCCGGCTGGACTTATTGTTGACCAGCGTACTCGGCTTTGTTACACTGACTCGGCCATTGAGCGGAGGCGGATGACTGAATTTCACTGGCAGCGCCGAGTCCTGATTGCGCTGCTCCCGTTCGCGACAGCCTGCGGTTCGAGCGTCAGATCGCAAGTGCATACGGTGACACCGGCTAACCCGGTGCCGGTGCGCGTCGCCACGGCTGCCGAAACGACTCCCCCGCCGGTTCCGGTTGCACAGACCGCGCCGGTCGAAGATCCGGTCGTGGCGCTGATTGCCGTCTCCGAGCATCACTTCACAACCGGCCAGGCGGAGTTGGAGCAGGGTCACTTCGAAGCCGCGAAACTCGAATTCAACAAGGCCATTGACGTCCTGCTGGAGTCGCCGTATGGCGCGCGGTCGGAACCGCGCATCCGCGAGCACTTCGATCGGATGGTCGATCGCATCAGCAGCTACGAAGTGCGCGCGCTCGCCACCGGTGACGGGTTTACCGAAAAGAAGTACGAGCCGGCCTCGATTGACGAACTCCTGGCGTTGACGACAACCTTCGGGACGCCGTCGCCGAATCCCGAGCTCAAGGACACGGTCCAGGCGGACGCGGCGGCTCACGACATCCCGATCCCCTTGAACCAGCGGGTGCTCTCGTACATCGAGTTGTTCCAGGGACGCCTGCACGACTTCATCGAAGAAGGCATGCAGCGCGGCAGCAAATACCTGCCGATGATTCAGAACGTATTCCGCGCCGAAGGGCTGCCCCTCGACCTCGCCTACGTCCCGCTCGTCGAAAGCGCGTTCAAGCCGAACGCGTTGTCCCGCGTGAAAGCCAAGGGCGTATGGCAGTTCATGACCGGCACGGCGCTCGAAAACGGCCTGCGACGCGACTGGTACATCGACGAGCGCTCCGACCCGGAAAAGGCCACGGTCGCGGCGGCCAAATACCTGCGGACGTTGTCGAAGATTTTCGGGGGCGATTGGCATCTGGCCCTCGCCTCGTACAACGGCGGACCAGGGCGCGTCCAGCGCGCCGTCAAGAGCGCGCGGGTCAACGACTTCTGGCAGTTGTCCGCGCAGCCGAAGTTCCTTCCACGCGAGACGCGCGAATACGTGCCGATGATCCTCGCCGCCATCGTCATCGCTCGCAATCCGGCGCAGTATGGTTTTGATTTCGAGCCTCAGCAGCCGCCCGCCTACGAAAAGGTCACGCTGCCGCGCCCGGTCGACCTGCGCCGCGTCGCCGAATGGACCGACACGACGATTGACGAGATTCAGTCGCTCAACCCCGAACTGCGTCGCTGGACGACGCCCGTTCGCGACCACGATTACGAACTGAAGGTCCCGGCTGGCAAGGCGGAGGTGGTGCGGGCCCGTCTCGACGAAACGGTCTCCACCGATCTCGCATCGCTGAAGTTCTATACGGTCAAGCGCGGCGACACGCTGCCGCTGATCGCGAAGAAACTCCACGTCAGCAAAGCGGACCTGGCCGAAGCGAACTACCTCTCCGCGACCGCTCGGGTAGCGGCCGGCCAGAAGCTGATGGTGCCGTTTGAGGCCACCGTCCTGATGGCGGCGCAGACAGACCGCGCGGTCCCCGTGGCTGAAGCGCGTCGGACCGTGTCGTCGAGCGGCGAACTCGCCGAGGCGACGACGTCGAACCGCGTGAAGACGTTGTATCAGGTGAAGCGCGGCGACACGCTGGCGTCCATCGCGGCCGCGTTCAGAACGAGCGTGACCTCGTTGAAGACCTGGAATCCGCGGCTGCCTGGCGATCGACTGACGACCGGTCAGCGTCTGACGGTCTATCGTTTAACAAACTAAAAAGGCGGGTCCAAAAGGACCCGCCCTACGATTTTGACTGGCGACTGCCGGCGAGCAGACTGGCGACTGCTACGCCGTTGCCGCAGGCCGCTTGTCGTCTGCCCCAGCCGTGCGCGTCCGCAGTTGCTTGATACCCTGTTCGATCCGTTCCGCCAACTCGCGCTCGTGCTGGAGGGTGCGCAGCGTGTTGCGCGCTTCCTGCAGCATGAAGTCGAGCTGGGCGACCTTCTCGGCCACGTGATCGATCACCGCCTTCTGTTCGCCCAACGCTTCGAGGTTGACGCGCACATCGTCAAGCACATGCACGATCGCGTTCGCCTTGGTCTGCACTTCGTCGACCAGCTTCCGGCGTGAGTCGATTGCGGCGATGCGCTCGTCGGTTTCCGCGATGCGCGACAGCAGCGTGTCGACCTGTGTCTTGAGCGTGGCGACTTCGCCGCGGTGTTCGATGACGTGCGCCAAGTCGGCCTTGCTGCGGGCGCTGATCTGGTGGACGTTCTCCACTTCGGTCTTGACGGCGCCAATCAACTGCTCGCGGTTCGCGATGGCGGCGATGCTCTTGTCGAGCTCGGTCGCCAGCGTCTTGATCTCGGCCAGTCGCGTTTCGACCGCAGCGAGCTTCTTCTCTCCGAACGCCACCTGCGAGCGGCGCGATTCGAGTTGCTTGAACATGCTTTCGGCGCGCGCCAGCTGATCTTCGGACGCCTGAATCTGGCTGACGGTGTCGCGCTGGCGATTCTGCACGCGATCCAGCTCGGCGATCATCTCGTCCTTGACTTTCATCGATCGCGCGAGCTCCTCGGACAGCGTCTGCATCTGCCGTGACCGTTCGGCCACTTCCGCCGCAACGCTGCGGCTCGCCGCGACGAGCTCGGCGTACCGTTTCTCCTGCTCCACCGCGGCGGCTTCGGTGAACTTGAGGGCGCCGACGCGCTCCTCGGAGGAGGTGATGTCCGCTCGCAGCCGATTCACTTCGGCGATGAGCGGAACGAGCGAGTGCTCCAGCGTGCGGACCGCCTCGAGCTTGTGCTGCGCGTCGACCATCTGCGCGGCGACACCATCGAGCGCCGTCTTGAGCGTATCGAGCTCTGACCGGCGGGCCAGCTGGTCGGCGAGCTTCGAATCGACTTCGCCGCTCAACGTGTTGAGGCCGTTCAGGCGGCCTTCGAGCTTTTCGACGAACGGCACGCGCGCGCTGACGCGCGAGATCTGCGCATCGAGTTCAGCGACCGATTCGTGCAGCCGCGTGGCCTTTTGCGTCCCCTCGTCGACGAGCTTCAGCTTGCCGAGAATCGCGTCCATCTTCGCTTCGAGCTCGGGGGCCTGCGCGCCGAACGCCGTCATCCGGTCGGTGAAGGCCTCGAGCGCCTGGCGATCGCCGGCGAGTTTGTCGGCGAGCTTCGCCGCTTCGGCGTGCGACTTGTAGAACTCCTGGATTTCTTTGCGGAGGACGTCGAGATCCTGCCGGCTTTGACGCAGCGCGTCCATCTGCCACGACGTCCGCTTCGACAGTTCGTCGACTTGCGCCAGCCGCTCGCGCATCGTCTCGAGCGAGAGTTGTTTCTTCGTCAGGTCGTCGGCCTGCGTGAAGAGCGATTCGAAGCGCTTCGTCAGCGTGTCGACCTTCTGCGTCAGCTCGACCATCGCCTTGTCTTTGGCGGCGAGCGCGATCATCCGCTGCTCCGCGTCGCCAACCGACGTCTGCAGCACCTGCAGCCGTTCGTCGAACGCCTCGAACTCCTTCTTGCGGATCGATAGCGAATTGACCTCGGTGCGGACCGCCTCGAGCATCAGCTTGCTGTCTTTTTCGAGCCGCATCGTCTCGCGCTGGAACTCCTGATTGAGCTTCGACGCGGCGTCCATCCGCATCGCGCTGTCTTCGGACAAACGCTCGATCCGCCCGATGACTTCTTCGGCCTTCGCCGCCTGCTTCATCCCTTCGTTGAGCTTGTTGATCTGGACGTCCATGGCCCAGACCATCTCGTTGACGCGGTTGGCCTGGACGACGGCGTGTTCGACCGACTGTTGCTGGCTTTCCAGTGCCTTGGCTTTGCGCGAGACGTGCTCCGACAACGCGTTGAGCGCCGTGAGCCGCTCTTCGGTGTTCTGGCTCAACTCGTGGAGACGCGTGAGCGGTCCGAGTTTGTTCTCGACGTCCTTGACGGTGGCGACTGCGGTGTTGGTGTCTTCGCGCGCGGCGCGCGCCGTGTCACGGATCTTCGCGTAGTCCTGCGTCAGCGTCGTCGCCATCGCGCGCACTTGATCGAGGTCGCCCTTCAGCGCACCCGCATGGCCGACGGCCTGCTTGACGTCGTTTTCGGCTTTCTGCAGCTGACCGCGGAGTTCTTCGAGCGCCGCGCGTTCCTTCTTCAACGTGTCGAGCGTCGCCTGCGTCTGCAGCGCTTGCGACGACAGGTGTTGGACCGCTTCGCGGTGCTTCTGCAGTTCGCCGTCGGGACCGATCGCCTTCTGCGTCGTCTGCTCCGCCTGACGCGCTGCTTCCTTCAGCGCCTGGATGCGATTGTCGACGTCAGCCAGCTCTTTCGAGCGATCGTCGAGCGTCGCGAGGCGGCTCGCGATCTCGTCGAGGCGCGTCGTCACGCTCGTTGCCTTCTCGGTCACCTGCTCGAGTGACTTGCTGAGCGGCGTCAACTTCGCGCTGCGCGTCGTCAATGCATTGAGCATCGCGCTGATGGCGCTGCGTTCTTCGCGCGCGCTTGCGATCAGCAGTTCGAGCTCTTCGCTTTGCTTTTGGACCAGCTTGCCCTTGCCGCCGGTTAGGTTCTTGAAGGCGTCCAGCATCTTCAGCTCCGAGAAAAATTGTGCGGGGTTGCCGCTAAAGGATAGTGCACACAGGATATCGGCGTCGACCGTTCAAAACGTCAGAGGTGTCAGAGGTGTCAGAGTGGTCTGGCACCTCGGGTTGCCCGCTCGTGCCCATTTCTGCAGGGCAGGAATTGCCCGCTTTTCGGTCGGTTCCATCGCCAACTTATTGAAAACACACGACCGCGTCCCATGCGATGAGGTTTGCAAGCATGCGCGGCCATGCTGGCCAGCTTGCGAACGTCGGCGCTGTTTGGGTTGGACGCCTGTTCCGTCCATGTCGAAGTCGATGTCTCGTTCGGGCTGCCGTTCTTCACGATGGTTGGATTGCCAGACGCCAGCGTCCGCGAGAGCCGTGACCGCGTGAGGGCGGCGATTCGCAACTCCGGATTTGAGTTTCCCCTGCACAAGATCGTCGTCAACCTCGCACCGGCGGATGTCCGGAAGGCCGGTGCGTCCTTCGACCTGCCCATCGCGCTGGGCATCCTCGCGGCGTCCGGTGTCGTCGAGCGCCGCAAGATCCACGATCTGATTCTGCTGGGCGAACTGTCGCTGGACGGCTCGATTCACGCGACGCGTGGCGTCCTGCCCATCGCCGTCGCGGCACGAAAGGCCGGCGTGGGCGGACTGCTGCTGCCTGCAGCGAATGCGCAAGAAGCGTCGATCGTCGAAGGACTGAGAGTGTTCGCCGTGTCCTCTCTCGCCGAAGCCGTCGCTGTTCTCAACAACCCCGCGGGCGTTCCCGCCTCCCCACCATCCTTACCTGCCCCACCTGCCCCACCCGCCCTACCAGCCCCACCGGCCCTATCAGCCCCAGACCTGCGCGATGTCCGCGGCCAACTCCTCGCCCGGCGTGCGCTCGAAATCGCCGCCGCCGGCGGGCACAACCTGCTGCTCGTCGGTCCGCCGGGCGCCGGCAAGACGATGATGGCGAGGCGGATGCCGGGGATCCTGCCGCCGCTGACGTTCGAAGAGGCGCTCGAGGTGACGGCGGTCCATTCGGTCGCCGGAGTGCTCCGTCCCGGCGTCGGTCTCTTGACTGACCGTCCGTTTCGCGCGCCGCACCACACGATTTCCAACGCCGCGCTGGTCGGCGGTGGATCGCAGCCGCGTCCTGGGGAGGTCAGCCTCGCGCACCACGGCGTCTTGTTTCTCGACGAGATGCTCGAGTTCAGTCGCCACGTGCTCGAGGTGTTGCGGCAGCCGCTCGAAGAAGGATGCGTGACGATCGCACGCGCCGCGCGGACGTCGATGTTTCCGGCGCGATTCGTGCTCGTCGGCGCGATGAACCCGTGCCCCTGCGGATTTTCGACTGAGCCGGCGCGCGAGTGCCGCTGCACGCCGCAGCAGATGCTGAAATACCGCAGCCGGCTGTCGGGACCGTTGCGCGATCGCCTCGACCTGACGGTCGACGTCCCCGCCGTACCGCCCGAGGTCCTCGGATCGAACGCCGATGGCGAAGCCTCCGCCATTGTTCGCGCACGGGTCGTGTCGGCGCGAGCACGTCAGCATCGTCGCTACGAGAGTTCGACGATGACCAATGCGGCGATGACGGCGTCGATGCTGACCGAGCATTGCGCGCTCGATCGTCCGGCGGCGCGGATGCTCGACGCGGCGGTTCGGAAGATGGCGCTGAGCGCGCGTGCGTACACCCGCGTCCGCAAAGTGGCGCGAACGATTGCCGACTTAGCCGGCGATGACCGCGTGTGCGTCGATCATCTTGCGGAGGCGCTGCAGTTCCGCACGCCGTACGCGAGCAGCTAGGGCGCCGGACACGGCACGCCGCCCGGCGACGCGATGAACTGCGCGATCGTCGCCTGACGCCACTCCTTGACGTCCTTGTCCACAATCGTTCGCGCCGCATCCTGCCCAAGGATTTCGAGACCCTTTTCGTTGCCGCCGGCCAGGAAGTCGTTCATCGCGATCAAATAACTGCTGGTCGGCTTGAGATTTCTGGCATCGATGCCGAACGTTTGCAGATAGCCGCCGCTGTTCCGCAGCGTCTGCCCCTTCTCCAACGCATCTTTCAAGACTTGGCCACCGATACGAACAAGCACAACCTTGCCTGGATACGGGAGGACGCGCATGACGTCGTACTGGGTCAGCGGCCCAGGACGCAGGATGTCATCCAGCCGGATTGATCCGCTGTTGTAGACGGCGCCGACTGCGCCCTTCGCCGCCGAAACCATACCCTGACCGATCAGTTGCGTCAGCGACGTGCATTTCGTGCGCACGCTCGCCTCGGTCCCATCGAGTTCCGCCGTAAGCGTCGTCACGACCTCGTTCGGTTTGAAGCCGTCCGCCTCGAACGCGTTGAACGCCTGCACGCGCCAATCCTCGGCGGCTTTGGCGGCGGTCGCATCGTCGGGCAACGCATTGGTGATGGGAGTCAGCCGGGATTCGACGTCGACGTGTCGCGCCGTCGCGTCCCACCGCAGATGGTGGACGTAAACGGTCCGCCCGTTCGAGTCGGCCTTGGCGATCGGCGTGAGGCCGGCGCCGCGCCGCGCGTAGATGTTCTGATGCTCGTGTCCGCCGATGACGACATCGATGCCAGGGACCATCGTCGCGACCTCTTCGTCCTCGGCGAGCGAGAGGTGCGTCACGGCGATGATGACGTCCGCGCGCGACTTCAGCGACGCCACTTCGGACTGGGCCGTCGCCACGTTGGGACGGTACGTGACATACGGTTTGGTCGGCGTCGACGCGATCGTCAATCCGAACAGGCCGACACGAACCTCGGTCCCGTCTGGTGCGTGAAATGGGACGACGACGTCTCGCACGCTGCCGCCAAACGGCTCCGCGCTCGAGACCTTATCGACGTTCGAACCCAGCCAGGAAAACGTCGACTGCGCGATGCGCGCCGTCAGTTCGGCTTCTTTGAGATCGAACTCGTGATTGCCGAAAACCGCGAACTTCAGTCCGATTCGGTTCATCAGGTCGATCATTTGGCGGCCGGCTAGGCGCGACCCGCCGACTCTTGCTTCGCCGAGCGCAGAGGGACTCAGCAGGTCGCCCGCCAGGACCGCAATCGTGTTCGGATTCTTCGATTCGAGTCGTTGACGCAGCGTCGAGATCCGCGCGAGCCCGCCGCGGCCGTCCACCGGAAACATTTCGTAGACGTCGTTGAGTTGCAGGATCGTCACGTCGACGGTTCGCGCGGGTGTCTGTCCACCCGTCGCCGGCGGACGCGGCCTCGCGAGCAGCGTGAAGACGGCGAGAAGGAAAAGCGCAGACGCGGTCCACAGCAGGACGCGTTCGCGAAACGCGGGTCGCGTGTCGATAGGCATGGGAATGTGCTGGGGATTGTAGTGCCGCCGGCGCTAGGCGATCGACCGCGGCACGGCGTGGACCGGAACGTCGCGCCACATCCAGACGGTGGGTCGCGTTCGCGTCAGGCGCTCGATTTCGGCGTCGAGGCCGCGCCAGACGTCCTGCAGCGGCACTGTCGCCGCTGCCTTCGCCGACGTCGCCTTGGCCGCCGGGACTACGGCGCCATGCAGACCGGTCACGACCAGCGCCGCGTTGGCCCCCGCTTTCCACGCCCGGACGATGTCGTCGCGGCGGTAGGTCAGGACGGCGCGGGCGACGGCCGACGACATGCCGGCCGATTGCATGCGGCGCGCGAGGCAAACGATGGCGAGGTCGATGACGCCGTACATGCGGGTCTGACCCTGCGGTCGCGGACCGGATTCGGTTCCCAGGCCGCCGTCGACGAGCAGGTAACGGACTTGTCGCGGCGTGCACCCCTGGCCGGTCAGCCGCGAGGCGAGCGTCGCCACTTCTCCGACCGTCAGCAGCTTTGGTGTCACGTTCGCATACTTCTATACGAATGACAAAGTGATGTCAATCGTAATGCGGGTATCGTGAAGCCAGAATGAAGCCTCGTCTCGCCTCGATCGACGTCCTTCGCGGCATCGTCATGATTCTGATGGCGCTCGATCACGTGCGGGATTACATCGGGCTGCCGGGGAATCCGACGGACGTCACGCGCGCGAGCGCTGCACTCTTTTTCACGCGGTGGATCACCCACTTCTGCGCGCCGGTGTTCTTCCTGCTGACCGGCACGGGCGCCTATCTGGGACGCGCGCGGCCGCGTTTCTTGATCACGCGCGGGCTCTGGTTGATCGTGCTGGAACTGACTGCCCTGCGCTGCCTTGGCTATCAGTTCAACTTCGACTATCGCGTGACGATGCTCGTCATCCTGTGGGCGTTGGGCTGGTCGATGATCGTCCTCGGCCTGCTGGTCCGATTCCCTGTTGCCGTCATCGCCGCGTTCGCCGGTATCACGATCGCCGGTCACAACCTGCTCGACGGCATCCGCGGCGGTCCGCTGTTCACGATCTTGCACGGACAAGGCGTCGTCTCCGGATCGTCACCGTTCGTGGTGTTCGTGGCGTATCCGATCGTGCCGTGGATTGGTGTCACAGCCGCGGGCTATTGCCTCGGCATCGTCTTCACCTGGTCGGCCGAGGCGCGCCGGCGGTTTCTCGTCCGCGCAGGAGCAGCGGCGATCGCGCTGTTCGTGGTCCTGCGGCTGCCGAACATCTATGGCGATCCGGTGAAATGGAAGGCGCAGGCGATCGCGGGTCATACGGTGCTGTCGGTCTTGAACGCGACGAAATATCCGCCGTCGCTCCTGTTTCTGCTGATGACGCTCGGCCCGGCGCTGCTCGTGCTGGCGTGGCTGGACGGCAAGGCGCCGCGATTCCTGTCGCCGGCGCTGACGCTTGGCCGCGTGCCGATGTTCTACTTCCTGCTCCATCTGCCGCTGATTCACCTGATCGCGGTCCTGTTCTGCTACGCGCGATACGGGGCCATCCACTGGATGTTCGAGTCGCCGACGCTGGCCCGGTATCCGTTTACATCGCCGCCTGGATGGGGCTGGTCGCTGCCAGTGGTCTACGCGGTCTGGATCGGAGTCGTTGCCGGTCTGTATCCGGTGTGCTGCTGGTATGCCGACGTGAAGCAGCGGTCACGACACCCACTGCTGTCGTACTTGTAGAGACTTGGCGTTACGAGGCCGGCTTGACGGCCGCAGCGAGCGCCATCGCGGCCCAATTGCTCGCCGCGGCGGAGATGAACTGATCGTGCCCGTGCGGGAACCCGCTCTCGAAATACGGCTGGATTGGGATGGCGCGGCTCTTCACATACCACGAGCCGTCCGCGAGCTGCGTTCGCAGCAGAAACTCGATACCGCGACGATAGACCGGGTCTGCTGCGGTGATGGCGCCGCTTTGCTCGAGCGCAACGAGCGCTTGTCCCGTCGCATACGCGTCGCTCGACAGTGTGGGCAGCTGTCCCCACCCGCCATCGTTCCGCTGCTGCGCGATCAGCGCCTTCGCGACTCTCTGGATGGCCGGTTTCGTCGCACGGCTCCAGCCCAGACCGAGGAGCTGATAGGCGTACTCCTCGTTGACGCGCGGCTGCGCGTGTTGCAGCCACGTAGCCGCTTTCGCAATGGCGACGTCGTAGTCGGCGCGATGACCTCGTGGGCCATAGACCTGCAGCGCCCGCAACGAATTCGCAGTGACTTGAATGTCGTTGGATTCGATCGGCGGCCGATGCGCAACGATCGGCCAGTGACCGTCCGCCATCTGCTGATGCAGGATGAACTGCGCCATGGCGTCGGTCGTGGGGTTCTGGGCAAATCCCTCGGCCGACAGGCCGAGCAGAATCGCGCTGATGGTGTCCTGGTCGCCCGGCAGCCCATTACCCTGCAGCGCGCGTTCGCGCCAGCCATCGAGGTACGTCGCGATCGCATCGAGTTGGCTTTGCGCGATTTCTTCGTCGACGCGGATGTCATGGCTGCGCGCGAGCGAGACCGCCATCGCCGTGTAGGTGTTGTTGTGACACGACACGCAGCCGGTCTTCTTCAGAAACGTGACGTCGTTCTGTTGCAGCAGCGGCAGCGCGAGTTCGATCGCGGCGCGTGCGGATGACTTCGACGCGAGCGATCGCGCCGGCGCCGGCGCCGCCGCCGGTTCGCGCGCGCCGGCCTTGCGGAGCGCGTCGACAATCGGCGTGTGCCCTCGCAGTTCGGCGGCGCTGAGCGCCGTCATCCCGTCCTTCGGGTTGGTGTAGTTGACGTCGACGCCCTTCGCGATCACGGCCTGCACGAGGTCGAGCGGCGGCGTGTCGGCGTGGACGAGGCGCATCAGGACCGAGCGTCCGGCCGAATCCACGAAGCCGACATCGGCTCCGCGCTCGATGAGCGGCTTGATCGCGTGACCATCGTCTTCGGGCGCGATGAGGACGAGCGGCGCATACGTGATCGCCTGCTGATCCATCGCCGGCAGCAGGAGGTCGTAGCAGGGCTGACAGCCGGCGCGCAGCGAGAATGCCAGCGCCACGAACCCCGCCGCCTTGGGATCGGCGCCCTTCGCGACCAGCGCGCGCATGATGTCGATTTCGCCGGACCACGCCGCTTCGGTGAGCGGATTCGTTTGGCCGCCGAATCCTGACGCTTTGACCGACGGATCGGCGCCGTGGTCGAGGAGAAGATTGACGATCGGCAGCGCGCCGCGCAATCGCGACGCGATCAACAGCGCCGTTCGCCCATCGTCGGACTTGGCGTTGACGTTCGCGCCGCGATCGATCAGCGTCCGCGTCAGCGGCAGGTCGAGATTCCATACCGCGCGCATCAGCGCGGTCGCACCAGCGTCGTTTGTCGCGTTGACGTCTGCATGCTCGTCGAGCAGCCGACGGACCGTCCCGGCGTCGCCTTTTTCGATGGCTGCCATCAGGGCGGGCGTCGGTCTCGGCGCGACATCGCCCGCGAATTCGTCTGGCCAGTCGGCGCCCTGGTCGATCCAGTTCTTGATGATCTCGATGTGTTCCGGCTTCAACGCACCGGTCGGCGGCATCTGCGGATTCTCGAGACCCGCGATGCGCCGATAGAGATGACTGGCGTTGCTGTCGGCACCGATGTCGGAGATGGAACCGCCGCGTTTGGCGTCGGCGCGGCGATCGAGCCGGAGGCCAGCCTGGTGGACCGTCGGCCCGTGGCAGCCATAGCACTGCTGACGGAAGATCGGCTGGACGTCGCGGCCGAAATCGACGCGCGCCGGCTGTTGCGCGCCGACGGCGATGGCCGCGGCGACAATGCCGGCAGCGAACAACGCGCGCACGTTAGCGGTCCGTTCCGTTCTTCATTCGGAGACCGCCCGGATCTTCCTTCCGCAGCGGCTCGGTGAATTTCATCCCGGCATTCGACAGGTCGCCGTAGACCTCGTCGCCTTCCGGCTTCTTGCCGTTGCGCACCCAGTTCACCAGGTCGTCGAACGCCTTGATCATCTCGGGCTGACTGAAACCGCAGTGACCGGCGATGCGATAGATGCGCTGCACGAGCAGTCTGTCGTTGTGTTCTTTCGTCACGGCGCGCTTCAGCGTCTGCTCGAGGAAGATCGGCACGAACAGATCGCCGGTGCCGTGCATCGTCAACAACGGACGCTGAATCTTGCCGTCGAACGGCGCGACTTCTTCGTACGGCGTCTTCTCGCTGCGGTAGACGGCGTCCGCCGACTTGCGACGGACTTGCTTGTCGAGCGGGTCCGAATACTTGATCTGCGTCGTCATCACCGCATGATTCTGCGGCGTGTCGGTGCCGGCAATCGCACCGGCGCCGCTCGTGATATTGCCGACGAAGCGTCCGCCCGAGGCGAGACCTTCGACGGCAAACGGTCGCGGTCCACCGCTGATGCGGATTTCTTCGTCCGCGAGCTGACGCCCCTTGTCGGTGTAATTCGGCGGCGCACCAAGCGCGTCCGACATCTTCGCGATGTCGTCGCGCAGGGAATCAGGTTTCAGCTGCACGCCGGTGATGACTTCGGCGGCCGCGGCGGTGCCGGCGAAGAAGTCAAACAGCTCGGGACCGGCGGGACACATCGCCAGCCCGCCCGCGAACGACGTCGGGAACTCGTGCATGCCGAGCACCGTGACGTGACCGCCCATCGACGTGCCGGTCAGATACGTGCGCTGCGGCGCCTTGCCGCCGTTTGATTTCGTGAACAGACCGACGAGCGCCATCGTGTCGACGAGGCCCTGCCCCGGCACGTAGCCGTTGCAGCGGTAGCTCGACGCCGCCCAGGCGAAGCCTTCGTTGACGAGATGCTCGCGAATCGGATCGTTGCCGACGCGCAGATTCGATCCGTTCTGCCCGGCGTTCGCCACGTATCCGTGAGCGTACAGGACGAGCTCGCCGTTCCATTTCTCTGGAATCTCGATACGGTAGATCCCGCCGTCGTACTTGCCGAAGAATGCTTTCGCGCCAGGGAGCGCCTCGAACGTCGCGTCGCCGAGCGTCCACTCTTGGGTAGGACACGGAACCGGATTGATGCCCGGCTTCCCCATCGCCTCTGGACGTGACGAGGATGCGACCGCGACCGTCGCAATAGCCGCCGCGCAAACGAAACCTCGAAACCGCATCTGAACTCCTGACTGCGAGCGTCTAGGTGGTTGGTTTTTTCGGCAACGCGAACGCTGTGAGGTTCGCACCGGACGGAATCACCACGAACTGTCGTCCATCAATGGCATACGTCGTCGGCGGACTGAAGACCTGTGCGCCGGTTTGAAACTGGAACAGCTTCTGACCGCTCTTCGAATCGGCCGCGAAGAAATTACCCTCGGAGTCGCCGCTGAAGACGACGCCGCCGGCCGTCGCGAGCACGCCGGCCCAGCCGGCATCCGCGTACGGGATGGACCACTTCTGCTGACCGGTCGTCGCGTCAATCGCACGTAGCGCTCCGCCGCGCGGCGGATCGTTGAACGGCGCGACCGTGCCGCCCATCGTGCGGTCGCCCACCGTTGCCGTGGCCGGCGGACGCAGCATGAACCGCGCGCACGTCTCGCGCGCGGTGACAAAGAACGTGCTCGTCCGCGGATCGAACGAGGGCGACATGAAGTTCGTGCCGCCGTACCAGTCAGGACAGGTGACCGTGCCTTCCGCCGTCGGATCGTGACCGGGGATGACGTTCGGCTTCCCGTCGGCGTTCAGTTCCTTCGCCCACGTCGTGTTGACGAAGGGTCGACCGAGCACGAACTTCCCCGTCTCGCGATCGAGCACGTAGAAGAAGCCGTTGCGGTTCGCCATCATGACGACTTTGCGCGTCCGGCCGGCGATGTTGACGTCGGCGAGCACCGGAATCTCGTTCGAGTCCCAGTCATGCGTGTCATGGGGCGTGAACTGGAAGTGCCATTTGATCGTGCCGCTGTCAGGATCGAACGCGAGCAGCGAATCGGTGAAGAGGTTGTCGCCGGGACGGATGTCGCCGTTCCAGTCAGGATTCGGATTCCCAGTGCCCCAGTAGACGAGATTCAACTGCGGATCGTAGGTGCCGCTCAGCCACGTCGGCGCGCCGCCGCGCTGCCAGATGTCGCCGTTCCACGTCTCGCTCCCTTTTTCGCCCGGCGCTGGAATCGTATAGAGGCGCCACACGCGCGCGCCGGTCATCGGGTCGTACGCGTCGATGAACCCGCGGTTCGCGTACTCGCCGCCGGCTACGCCGACGATCACTTTGTCTTTCACGATAAGCGGTGCGCCGGTGCCGGCAAATCCGTCCTGGATCTTTGCCATCTCCACGTCGAACGCGACCTTGCCGGTCTTCATCTCGAGCGCGACGAAGTGCGCGTCGAGCGTCACGAAGAACAAGCGATCGCGATATACGGCGAAGCCGCGATTGACGAGCCCGCAGCACACTTTCAGGCCTTCCGGCATTTGACGCTGGTAGTGCCACAACTGCTTGGCCGTGCGACCGTCGATGGCCCACGCGTGCTGCGTCACCGCGCCGCCGAGCGCCGGCGCCGCGCCGCCGGTGACGTAGAGCACACCGTCGACGACGATCGGCGTCGCCTCGAATTTCGTGTTGACCCCGGTTTGGAACGTCCACTGCGCCGACAACTGCTCGGCGTTGGCCGGCGTGATCTGCGTGAGCGGCGAAAACCGTTGCCCGGTGAAGTCGCCGGAGTATGTCAGCCACCTCGACGGGTTCGCGAGACCGTCGGCGAGGTCCTTCATCGTGATCTGCTGCGCGTGGACCGCGGTGCCGAGGACGATCAGGGCTGAAATCATGCCGAACAATCGGCGAAAGGTCAGGGCCATGGTGGGCGAATAGTAGCGCAAAAGTGCTTGGTCCTGTGTGTCGACCGTGATACAGTTTTCGGGCTCCAGTCGCATGCAAACGCGTCGGTATACGGTAATAATCGCGGACCGCTCAAGTGGTGTAACTCGCCGCCTGACTATCAGTTTGCGTCCGTTGATTGCGACCGTGCTGGGCATCCTGTCGCTGCCGATTCTGATGGGACTTGGCGCGAGATGGAGCGCGCGGAACGAGATGTCGCAGCTGCGCGCCGCGGCCGCCGCGCTCGAAATCGAAAACGGCAGCTACCGCGCCGCGACCGGCGAACTGACCGGCCAGATCCAATCGCTCGAAGGGGTCATCAACGATCTCGGCGCACGCGCGACGTTGGATCCGGCGCAGGTCAAAGCGATGCAGAAGCTCCCCGCCGTCGTCCGGTCCCGAGCCGCCGGCGGCGCGTCGGTGACGAATACGACGATGTCGGAGTTGTCGAAGGTGGCCGTCAGCTCGCCGGAAGACACGTTCGGCGTCCTGCGCGACCTGCTGCAAGGCCTCGAGAGCCGTCTCACGTCGGTGCGTCGCGTCGTCGAACGCCGTGAAGCGCTCGCCAATGCCACGCCGTCGATCTGGCCCGCACACGGTTGGTTGACGGGCACCTTCGGCGGACGCAGCGATCCATTCACCGGCGAACCCGGGTATCACCAGGGCCTCGATATCTCGACGGAGAAAGGCCAGCCGGTGTACGCCACGGCCGACGGCACCGTCGAAACGGCCGCCTACAACGGCGACTACGGCAACATGATTCAGCTGCGCCACGGTTTTGGGTTGACGACGCGCTACGGTCATCTCAGCGCGTTCAACGTCAAACCGAATCAAACCGTCAAGCGCGGCGACGTGATCGGTTACGTTGGCGCGACGGGCCGCGCGACCGGTTTTCACCTGCACTACGAGATCCTCGCGAACGGACAGCTGATCAACCCGCTGCAACTCCTGACGCAACCAGCCACGCGTTGACGCTCGGCTGAAAGCCTTCGCGCTACGTTTCCTGCTACAATTTGTGGATACCCTCTTCAGGGTCAGCCCAAGCTGTAGATGTTCGAAGCCCTTCTCGAGAAAATCGTCGCCCACAACAAGCGTGAACTGAAGCGGCTGGAGCCCGTCGTCGCCGCGGTCAACGCGCTCGAATCGGACGTCCGCGCGCTAACCGACGATCAACTGCGCGCGAAGACCGATGAATTCCGCGAGCGGATCAAGGACGTTCCGGCCGACGAACTTCAGGACGCACTAGACGAGTTGCTGCCGGAAGCCTTCGCCGTCTGCCGCGAAGCCGGACGCCGCGTGCTGAACATGCGGCACTTCGACGTCCAGATTCGCGGCGGCGCGATCCTGCACAACTACGGCGGCGGCGCGTCGAAATTCGCCGGGAAGATCGCCGAGATGAAGACGGGCGAAGGCAAAACGCTCGTCGCGACGCTGCCCGCGTATCTGAACGCGATCGCCGGCAAAGGCGTCCACGTCGTCACCGTCAACGACTACCTCGCCCGCCGCGACTCGGAGTGGATGGGCAAGATCTACCGCTTCCTCGGCATGACGGTCGGCGTCATCCAGCACGAGCTGAACGACGCGGAGCGGCAGAAGGCGTACGCGGCCGACATCACCTACGGCACGAACAACGAGTTCGGTTTCGACTACCTGCGCGACAACATGAAGTTCGAGCTCGCGCATTACGTCCAACGCGGACATCACTACGCGATCGTCGACGAGGTCGACAGCATTCTCGTTGACGAAGCGCGCACGCCGCTCATCATCTCCGGTCCGGCGGAAGAATCGACCGATCTCTACTACCAGATCGATCGCATCATCCCGTCGCTGAAAAAAGGCGCGGTTGTCGTCGGCGACACCAAAGCCGAGGACCGCGAAGCGCTCGAGCTGACCGGCGATTACATCGTCGACGAAAAGCACAAGACCGTGACGCTGACCGAAAGCGGCATGGCGAAGTGCGAGACGATGGTCAAGGGGCTGGCGCAGTATCACGACGTGCCGGCGGGGTTGTACGACCCGGAGAACATGCAGGTTCTCCATCACATCAACCAGGCGCTGCGCGCGCACGTGATCTTCCACCGCGACGTCGACTACATGGTGCGCGACGGCGAAGTCGTCATCGTCGACGAGTTCACCGGACGGTTGATGCCCGGACGCCGCTGGAGCGACGGTCTCCACCAGGCGGTCGAGGCCAAGGAAAAGGTGAAGATCGAGCGCGAGAACCAGACGCTCGCGACCGTCACCTTCCAGAACTACTTCCGCAAGTACACGAAGCTGGCCGGCATGACCGGCACCGCCGACACCGAAGCCGAAGAGTTTGGCCGCATCTACAAACTCGACGTCGTCGTCGTGCCGCCCAATCGTCCCCTGCGCCGCATCGAGAACCCGGACCTCGTCTACCGGACCGAGCGCGAAAAGTGGGACGCGATCGTCACCGACATCATCGAGGAGCACAAGAAAGGCCGTCCCGTCCTCGTCGGCACGGTGTCGATCGAAAAATCAGAGCGGCTGTCGACGCTGCTCGATCGACGCGGACTGAAGCGCGGCACCACGACTGGCGGCGGAGCCGAAAAGCACGTCGTCCTCAACGCGAAGTATCACGCGCAGGAAGCGGAGTTCGTCGCGCAAGCGGGCCGGAAGGGCTCGGTGACGATCGCTACCAACATGGCGGGCCGCGGCACGGACATCCTGCTCGGCGGCAACCCCGAGTTCATGGCGCGGCAGCAGTGCCTTGCCGAGGAGATCGCCGAACGGCTCGCGAAGGGCGAAGAACGCTTTACCGAGGACGAGCAATTCGTCTACTTCTTCCACCTCGACGCGTTCTACCGCGTGCCGAAAGAGGCGTACGAGCGCATCTACGCGCATTTCAAGACGATTTGCGATGCGGAGCACGACGAGGTCGTCGCGCTCGGCGGCTTGCACATCATCGGCACCGAGCGTCACGAGGCGCGGCGTATCGACAACCAGTTGCGCGGCCGCGCCGGCCGGCAAGGCGACCCGGGATCCTCGCGCTTCTATCTGTCGCTCGAAGACGATCTGATGCGGATCTTCGGATCCGATCGCATCGCGGGCCTGATGCAACGGCTCGGGATGGAAGAAGGCGTGCCGATCGAACACGGCATGGTGACCAAGGCGATCGAGCGCGCGCAGAAGCAGGTCGAGACGCAGAACTTCTCCGTCCGCAAACACCTCCTCGAATACGACGACGTGATGAACAAGCAGCGCGAAAGCGTCTACGCGCTGCGACGTCAGATCCTCGAGGGGGCGATCAAGCTCGAGGACGAGGAAGGCGAGCAGGCCGTCCTGAACACGCGCGAGTACCTGATGGATCTCGCCGAGGACAGCCTCGACATCATGCTCGAAACCTACGCGCCTCGCGAGGCCGACTTCGAGCAGTGGGATCTTGAAGCGCTCAAGCGCGAGGTCGGGCGTGTCTTCGCGCTCGATCCGAACGGCTTCGACTTTTCGAACAAATCGGCCGACGAGATTCGCGACGAGATCTGGGCGAAGGCGGTCGAATCGTACGACGAGAAGGAAAAGCTGGTCGGACGCGAGATCCTGCAGCGCGTCGAGCGCGACATCATGCTGCAGATCGTCGATCAGCAGTGGAAGGATCACCTCTACAGCCTCGACCACCTGAAAGAAGGCATCGGGCTGCGCGGTTACGGCCAGCGCGATCCGCTGGTCGAGTACAAGAAAGAAAGCTTCGATCTTTTCACGGCGATGAAGGCGCGCGTCGACGAAGAGACCGTGCGCTATCTGTGGTGGCTGCGGCCGGTGCTCAACGAGGACGCGGCGCCCGTCCGGCGCCCTGCGCCGCGGCGACAGTCGCTGATCATGAACGATCCCAGCGCTGAATCGGCGCAGCAGTCCGTGTTCGGCGCGCCCCGGACGCCGGCGACCGCGACAGCCGCACCCGCGCGCAACAGCGCGACGCAGCAGCAACCGCAGCCCGCGCGCGTTGGCGGCGACGATGTCGTCAAGACGGTGCGGCGAGACGAGCCAAAGGTCGGCCGCAACGATCCGTGTCCGTGTGGGTCCGGCAAGAAGTACAAAAAATGTCATGGGGCGGCAGCCTAGAATCGCCCCCACAAGATGACCACGAAGCTCACAAAGGCCACGAAGAACACGAAGCAAGATGATGTTCTTCGTGGTCTTCGTGTTTTCGTGGTCTTCGTGGTCCAAAACCTATGGAACTGAAAACCGATATCCCCACCCTGCTCTCGACTGAATCCGGCCTCGCCACTGCCCTCACGTTCGACGACGTTCTTCTGGTCCCCCGACATTCCGAAGTTGTTCCGACGCAGGTTGACGTCTCGACGCGGGCGACGCGCAACATCCGGCTGTCGGTGCCGCTCTTGAGCGCGGCGATGGACACGGTGACCGAGTCGCGGCTCGCCATCGCCATGGCGCAGCAGGGCGGGCTCGGGGTGATCCACAAGAACCTGTCGATCGAGGAACAGGCGTCAGAGGTCGATCGCGTGAAGCGCTCGGAGAGCGGGATGATCGTCAATCCGATCACCCTGTCCCCGAACAACAGCATCTACGAAGCGCTCGAGCTGATGAAGAAGTACCGCATCTCGGGCGTCCCGATCACCGAGGACGGCAGCAAGGAAGGGCGCCTCTGCGGCATCCTGACGAACCGCGATCTGCGCTTCGAAACGAACGTGAACCGGCCGATTTCCGAGGTCATGACGCGCGAGCCGCTCTTCACGGTCCCGGTCGGGACGACGCTGGACAACGCGCGCGAGATTCTGCATCAGCACAAAGTCGAGAAGCTGCTGGTCGTCGATCGCGATTACCGGTTGAAGGGGCTCATCACCGTCAAGGACATCCAGAAGGCGGTCAAGTATCCGAACGCGTCGAAGGATCCGCTCGGGCGTCTGCGCTGCGGCGCGGCGGTCGGGATCGCGAAAGATACCGTCGATCGCGCCGAAGCGTTGGTCGCCGCGAACGTGGACGTCGTCGTCGTCGATACGGCACACGGGCACTCGCAAAACGTCCTGGACATGGTGCGCACCCTGCGTCGCCGTTTTCCAAACGTCGACCTCGTCGCCGGCAACGTGGCGACGGCGGAAGCGACGGACGCGCTCATCAAGCTCGGCGTCGATGCGGTGAAGGTCGGCATCGGCGCCGGATCGATCTGCACGACGCGCATCATCGCCGGCATCGGCGTGCCGATGATTTCAGCGGTGATGGAATGCGCGAAGGCCGCGGCGGCGCATGACGTCCCGGTGATCGCCGACGGCGGCATCCGCTTCTCGGGTGACATCACGAAGGCGATCGCGGTCGGCGCGAGTTCGGTGATGATCGGAAACCTCTTTGCCGGCACCGACGAGAGCCCGGGCGAGTTGATCCTCTATCAGGGCCGCAGCTTCAAGGAGTACCGCGGCATGGGCTCGATCGGCGCGATGCGCCGCGGCAGTCGTGACCGGTACTTCCAGGACGAGTTCGACCTCGAAGCGCCGGGCGGCAGCGACAAGCTGGTTCCGGAGGGCATCGAGGGTCGCGTCGCGCACAAAGGCAGCGTCGCCGCGATGGTGCATCAGCTCGTCGGCGGTTTGCGCGCGGGCATGGGTTACTGCGGGGCGAAGAACATCGCCGCGCTGCAGCGCGACGCGAAGATGATCCGCATCACGCCCGCCGGCGTCCGCGAATCGCACGTCCACGACGTGGCGATCACGAAAGAAGCGCCGAATTACAGGAGCGAATAGGGATTAGGGATTAGGGATTCGTCGTTAGGCGGATCGTGCGTGTGTCCTCTGCGCCGTGCTCGATCCTGATCTCAACGTAGCGCGAAGGCTTCACGCGGGCGGGCATTTTGTCCGCCCATTCGATCGCGAGCACGCCATCGTTCGCGAGTTCTTCCAATCCGAGATCCTCGACTTCGCGGGGATCGTTCAAGCGATACAAATCGACGTGGAACAGCGGCAGCCGTCCGCCGCGGTACTCCTGCATGATCGTGAACGTCGGGCTGCTGACGTCGTCGCGTGACGCACCCAGGCCTTCCGCGAGTCCCTTCGTGAACGCGGTCTTCCCTGCTCCGAGATCGCCGTAGAGCAACACGACGTCACCCGGTGACAAGGTTTGCGCGAGGTCGCGGCCGACGGCGGCCGTATCAGCTTCAGATGTTGTGACCACGGAACGCACGGAAACCACAGGATAACGTGGTTCGGTGCGTTCAGTGCATTCTGTGGTTGCCTCTGAAGTACGCCCAGATCGCTGTCACGACCAGGAAGATCGTGATCAGCTGCGGCAGGCCGAGCGTGTGGAACATGGGCTCATGGTATCGTCAAACGCTATGTCGACCAACCCATATGCTCCTGCCCTCGGCACGCGCGATGCGCGTGAAGTGATCGAAACCACACCGCTCGAACTCCATCGTCTCGCCGGCCGCATCGGTGCCGCGCGCATGACGACGCCGCGCGCGCCCGGCAAGTGGAGCACGCGCGACATCATCGCGCACCTGGCGGACTGCGAAATCGTGTTCGCCTACCGTCTGCGTCAAGCGCTCGCGGACGACCATCACGTGATTCAGCCGTTCGACCAGGACAAGTGGGCGGCGCCGTACGCGACCTACGACGCGAACGAAGCGCTGCTGTTGTTCGAAGCGATTCGGAAATGGAATGTCGCGCTCCTCAAGACGGTCACGCGCGAGCTTCTGTCACGCAAGGTGACGCATCCCGAACGCGGCGAGATGACGTTCGAGACGATCGTCGAGACGATGGGCGGTCACGATATGCATCATCTGAAACAGCTCGAAGAAATCGCGAACAAACACGTGTAGCGCAGCCCTTTAGGGCTGCATCGACGGCAGGCCTGAAGGCCTGCGCTACAACTACAACTGCCGCTACGACTGTTTGTCGACGACTTTGCGGCGGGCGGTCAGTTCGAGGATGGCGTCGCCGACGTGGCCGGCGAGATCGGTCGCGGTCATGGCGACTTCCCCTTCGTCGGCATCCGCGAGGTCGCCGGCCATGCCGTGCAGGTAGACCGCGAGCTTGCACGCCGCTTCGGCGTCGAGCAGCTGCGCGAGCCAGCCGGCGATCATGCCGGTCAGGACGTCCCCCGTTCCGCCGGTGGCCATCCCGGGATTCCCAGACGGGTTGATGAAGATCTTCTCGTCGGGCGTGGCGATCAGCGTGCGATGACCCTTGAGCACGACATACACGTGATGCGCGACGGCGAAGTTGCGCGCGATCTCGAGCCGGCTCGCCTGCACTTCGTCGGACGACATGCCGACGAGCCGCGCCATCTCGCCTGGATGCGGCGTGATGATGACGTCGCGTCCCTCGCGTCCCGCGAGCCGATCCGGATCGGACGCGAACGCGTTCAGTCCATCGGCGTCGATGACGAGCGGCGCCGTCGCGCGATCGACGAGCTGACGGATGAACTGCTGCGTGCCTGGCGCCTGTCCGAGTCCAGGCCCGATAGCGATGACGTCACGCGCCATCTCCATCACGCGTTCGACGTCTTCGGGGTCGAGTCCTTCGTCTGATTCGTGAAGCGCTTCGGTCATGTACTCGGGACCGAGCGTCGCGACGACTGCCTGGCACGTGGCCGGCGTCGCCACCGTCACGAGACCGGCGCCCGAGCGGAGCGATCCGACAGCCGCCAGATGCGCGGCGCCAGTCTTGCCGCGCGATCCAGCGACGATGAGCACGCGGCCGTAGTCGCCTTTGTGACTGTCCGCGGCACGCGGCGAAATCAGTTCGCGCATCGATCCGCGCGTCAGGAGATCGATGTACGGTCCGTCGACGCTGTCGATGACGTCGTTCGGGATGCCGATGTCGGCGATCACGATGTCGCCCGAGTGCGTTTCCGCCGGCGGCAGCACGAGCGGCAGCTTCGGCGCGGCAAGCGTGACCGTCAGCGACGCGTCGATCGACGGTCCGATCGGTTCCGCCGAATCAGCAGACAGCCCGGACGGCAGATCGATCGAGATGACCGGAATGCCCGATGCGTTGACGTCGGCGATCACCGATTCGATCATGCCGCTGATCGGCGCGTTGAGGCCGGTGCCGAAGATGGCGTCGACGATCAGGTTGCAGTCGCTGAACTCCGAGAAATGAAGCTCCCACGCCTGGCTGTCGGCGACTTCGATGACGGTGATGCCGAGACGTCCGAGGATTTCGAGGTTCGTGCGCGCGTCGCCGCGCACTTCCTGCACGCTGCCGAGCAGGAAGACGGTGACGTCGACGCTGCGCTGCACCAGCGTGCGCGCGATGACGAAGCCGTCGCCGCCGTTATTGCCGCGTCCGCAGAGGACGGCGACCTGGCGCTCCATCAGGTCGGCGTACATCGCCTCCATCGCGGCGACCGCCTGGCGCCCGGCGTTTTCCATCAGGACGAGCGACGGGATGCCGATTTCCTCGATCGTGCGACGGTCCGCGTCGCGCATCTGTGTGGCGTTGAGTACTCGCAAGCGAAACGATATTACCTTATGGTACGCTTCGCGGGATGGCCGCCACAGTCAACGTCAACGGACGCGTGTTCGATCAGGAGCATGCCGTCATTTCGGTGTTCGATCACGGGTTTCTGTACGGCGAAGGCGTCTACGAGACGCTGCGGACGTACAACAGTCAGCCGTTCCTGTTCGAGCGGCACATGCGGCGGCTGCGCCACTCGGCCGACATGATGGCGCTCGGCATCCCGTTGTCGGACGCGGACATCGACGCGCGCTTTCGCGAGACGATGGCGGCGGCGAAGCTGTCGGGTGACGCGTACATTCGCATTCTCGTCACGCGCGGCGTCGGCGAACTGACGTACGACCCGGCCGCCTGCCCCGTTCCCTCGATCGTCGTCATCGTCAAACCGCACGTGAATCCGCCGGCCGATGTGTTTGCGAAAGGTGTGCGCGTGTCGCTCGTGCCGGTGATGCGGAATCATCCGAAGTCGGTGAGCCCGGCGATCAAGTCGAACAACCTGCTGAACAACGCGCTCGCGATGCAGTACGCGCTGAAGCACGGCGGGTTCGAAGGCGTGATGCGGAATCATCGCGGCGAGTTGGCCGAACTCACGCAGTCGAACCTGTTCATCGTCAAGAACGGGACGGCGATGACGCCGCCGGTCGAGGCCGGACTGTTGCCGGGGATCACGCGCGAGTTCCTCTTCGAGCTCGGCGCGGAACATGGCATCCCTGTAAAAGAAGCGGTGCTGCGCGACGAGGATCTCCTCGGCGCGGACGAAGCGTTCCTGACGAGCACCACGCGCGAGCTCGTGCCGATCGTCCAGGTCGACGAGCACAAAGTCGGCAGCGGCGTCCCCGGACCGGTGACGCAATCGCTGCTGAAGCACTTCCGCGAAGCCGCTGACCGGCTGACGCGCGGCGTCGCGCAGGTGAAGTGAAGCGACGGCTCTTCGGGCTCGCCTTCGCGCTCGTCGTTTTTGCGCTCGCGCTCGTCGCCGCTGAATTCATCGCGCGCTTTGTGTTTCGGAACGCGGGCACGAGCGGAAATGCCGCGGACTTCGTCGCGCAACACGGTCCGGCGCCGGTCATCCGCAATAACAGCCTCGGATTTCGCGACCGCGAGATTCCGCCCAAGTCAGACAAATACCGCATCGCCGTCGTCGGCGACTCGTTTACGTGGGGACAGGGCGTCGAGGAGAAAGATCGGTTCTCGAACCTGATTCAGGATGCGCTCGGTCCGCGATACGAGGTCTTCAACTTCGGACGTCCCGGCAACAACATGCCGGAGCATCTCCAGGTCCTGCAGACGGCGCTGACGACGTCGCCGGATTTCGTGCTGCTGCAGCTGTACATCAACGACTGGGAGACGGCGGACATGGTGCGGCCACATCCGAAGCCGCTGCTGCCGGCGGACTGGGATCGGGTGATGGAAAAGAAGTCGATCCTGTACGACCTTGCCAGGAATCAGTGGAACACGATTCAGGAGAAAGTCGGGATCACCGACAGCTACGCGCGCTACATGGAGCGGAATCTGCGCGATCCGAACGCGCCGAACGCGAAGATTGCCTACGGTCAGCTCGGGGAGTTTTTCGACGATGCGCGGAAGGCGAACGTCCGCGCGGGCAGCGTCCTCTTCCCCGCGCCGGACTCGCTCGGTCCGTATGGCAAGGATTACCCGTTCGGGTTTCTGCACGAGGGGACGAAGCGCGTCTGCGCCGAGAAGCAGGTCCCGTGTCTGGATCTGCTGCCGCTGTACTCCACGTTTGCGGATCCGAAGACGTTATGGGTCAGTCCCTTCGACGCGCATCCGAACGCGATGTCCAATCATCGCGCCGCGGAAGTGATCCTCGAGCGGTTCCGGTCCGTGTGGCGCTAATGAGTCTGACCCCGGTCTGACCCGAGTCTGACACCAGTCTGACCCGAGTCTGACCCGAGTCTGACACCAGTCTGACACCAGTCTGACCCGAGTCCGACCCTGGTCTGACACCAGTCTGACCCCGGTCTGACGTGCTAGGCGTACTGTTCGATCGGCGGACAGGAGCAGATCAGGTTTCGGTCGCCGTAGGGGTTGTCGATGCGGCCGACGCTGGGCCAGTGCTTGTGCGCGCGGACGAACGGGAGCGGGAACGCGGCCTGCTCGCGCGAGTATGGATGCGTCCACTCGTCGGCGGTGACTGACGCGGCGGTGTGCGGCGCATTCTTCAGGACGTTGTCTTTCAGGTCCGCCTTGCCGTCGACGATGTCCTGGATCTCGCGGCGGATCGCGATCATCGCATCGCAGAACCGATCGAGCTCGCCTTTCGGCTCGCTCTCGGTCGGCTCGACCATCAACGTGCCCGGGACCGGGAACGAGACCGTCGGCGCGTGGAAGCCGTAATCCATCAGCCGCTTGGCGACGTCACCTTCCTCGATCCCGCTCGCCTGCTTCAGCGGCCGCAGATCGAAAATCATCTCGTGGGCGACGCGACCGTTGGTCCGCGTGTAGAGGACCGGATAATGCTTCTCGAGCCGTGACTTGATGTAGTTCGCGTTCAGGATCGCGTAGCGCGTCGCGTCGGTCATGCCGTCGCGACCGAGCATCTTCATATAGGCGTACGAAATCAGCAGGATGCTCGCGCTTCCCCACGGCGCCGCCGACAACGCGTGGATCGCGTGGTCGCCGCCCGTCTTGACGACCGGATGTCCTGGCAAGTACGGCGCGAGATGCTTCGCGACACCAATCGGACCCATGCCAGGACCGCCGCCGCCGTGCGGGATGCTGAACGTCTTGTGCAGGTTGATGTGGCACACGTCGGCGCCAATCGTCGCCGGACTGGTGAGCCCGACCTGCGCGTTCATGTTCGCGCCGTCCATGTACACCTGACCGCCGTGCTGGTGGACGATCGAACACACATCCTGAATCGATTCTTCGAACACGCCGTGCGTGGACGGATACGTTACCATCAACGCCGACAATCGCGCCTTGTGCTCTTCGGCCTTCGCCCGCAGATCGTCGACGTCGATGTTCCCTTCGGCCGTGCTTGCGACCACGACCACGCGCATGCCGGCCATGACGGCGCTGGCAGGATTGGTGCCGTGCGCCGAGGCGGGAATTAAGACAACGTCGCGATTGCCATTGCCATTCGCCTGGTGATACGCACGAATGACCATCAGTCCTGCGTACTCGCCTTGCGCGCCGGAGTTCGGCTGCAGCGAGACGGCCGCGAATCCCGTGATCTTCGCCAGCATCGACTCGAGCTCGGTGAAGATCTCGCGATATCCCTGCGCCTGATCGGTCGGCGCAAAGGGATGCAGTTTGCCGAACTCGGGCCACGTGATCGGCAGCATCTCTGACGCCGCATTCAGCTTCATCGTGCACGACCCGAGCGGGATCATCGACGTGTCGAGGCCGATGTCCTTGCGTTCGAGTCCGCGGATGTAGCGCATCATCTCGGTTTCGCTGTGGTGCGCGTTGAACACGGGATGCGTGAGGAAGGGCGATGTCCTTGCCAGAGTGCCTACGGTGCCGAGAGTGCCTGCGGTGCCTGGCGGTTGGCCCACACCCGCCGCGAACACACGGACGAGATCCGTGATGTCGCCTTCGTCGACCGTTTCGTCGATCGCGACGTGGATCGTGCCGTCTGGGCGATACGCCAGATTGATTTTGGCTGCGAGCGCGGCCTGGCGAATCTTCTCGCCGGTCCCTTTCGGCACGTCGAACCGCGGCGTGTCGAAGTACTGCTCGTTCAGTTGTTTGATTCCGAGCTTCGCAAGCTCCTGCGTCAGCAGTTGCGCAAACGCGTGGACGCGGCCGGCGATGCGCTTCAGGCCTTCGGGCCCGTGATACACCGCGTAGAGCCCCGCGATGTTTGCGAGGAGCGCCTGCGCCGTGCAGATGTTCGATGTCGCCTTCTCGCGCCGGATGTGCTGCTCGCGCGTCTGCAGCGACATCCGGTACGCGGTGTTGCCGTTCGCATCGATCGAGACGCCGATGATCCGTCCCGGCGCCTGACGCACGTGTTTGTCGAGCGTCGCGAAGAACGCCGCGTGCGGACCGCCGTACCCCAGCGGGACGCCGAATCGCTGCGAGTTGCCGTAGACGACGTCAGCGCCGAGTTCGCCGGGAGGCGTCAGCAAGACACAGGCGAGCAAGTCCGTGCCGACCGCAACGGCGACGCCCGCATGTTTCGCGCGGGCAATGAAGTCGCGCAAGTCGTGGACGCAGCCGGCTTCGTCCGGCGTCTGCACGAGCGCGCCGAAGACGCGGTCGCCAAACGTCGCCGTCTTCCAGTCCCCGACGACGAGCTCGATGCCGAGCGGTTCGGCGCGGCTGCGCAGGACGTCGAGCGTCTGCGGATACACCGAATCCGCCACGAAAAACTGCGCCGCCCCAACCGCGCTGTCGATCCGTTTCGTCTGCACGCGGTGCAGCATCGTCATCGCCTCGGCCGCCGCCGTGGCTTCGTCGAGCAGTGACGCGTTCGCGATCTGCATCCCCGTCAAATCGCGCACCATCGTCTGGAAATTGAGGAGCGATTCGAGGCGTCCCTGCGCGATCTCGGCTTGATACGGGGTGTACGGTGTGTACCAGCCGGGATTCTCGAGGACGTTCCGCAGGATCACGCTCGGCGTGATGCAGTCGTAATAACCGAGGCCGATGTACGAGCGGAACACCTGATTGCGCGCGGCCGTTTTCCGCAGATCGCGGAGAAACTGGTACTCGCTCTTCCCCTCCGCGACGTCGAGCGGCTGCTTCAGGCGGATCCGCGCCGGGATCGCCTCGTCGATCAGCGCGTCCAGCGACGGCGCGCCGACGACCTTCAACATCTCGTCGCGTTCTGTTTCGTCGGGACCGATGTGGCGGGATTGGAAGCGTTCGTGATCGATCATCATGTGGTATCGGAAGGCAGGCCTCAAGGCCTGCGCTACATCTGGCCCGGCAGGCCTAAAGGCCTGCGCTACTTTATGAGGTCCTGATACTGCGCGGCGTCGAGCAGCGATCCGGCTTCGCTCGGGTTCGTCAGCTTGATGACGACCATCCAGCTGCCGTGCGGGTCGGCGTTGACCGATTCCGGTTTGTCCTTCAGCGGCGCGTTGACTTCGACCACCTCGCCCGTCACCGGTGAATAGAGCTCGGACACGGCCTTGACCGACTCGATCGTGCCGAACGACTGCCCCTGTTTCAGCTTCGCACCGACCTCGGGCAATTCGACGTAGACGACGTCACCGAGCTGCTGCTGCGCGTAATCGGTGATGCCGACCTTGCCGCGATCGCCGGCGAGATCGATCCACTCGTGGTCCTTCGTGTACTTGAATCCAGCAGGATAGGCAGCGGCCATTATTTTTGCCTCTTGTAGAACGGCATGGGGATCACGCGGGCGCGCGTGCGGCGTCCGCGGATATCGATATCGAATTCGGTGTCGACGGCGGAATGTTCGGCCGGCAGATACGCCATGCCGACGGACTTCTTCAGGAACGGCGTCTGCGTGCCGCTGGTGACGATGCCCGCTTTGGTGTCGCCGATGTAGGCGTCGTAGCCGTGGCGCGCGATGCCGCGGTCGAGCATCTCGAAGCCGACGATCTTGCGCTTGGTGCCGTTCGCCTTCTGCTCGCGCAGAGGCGCGGCGCCGATGAAGTCGTCTTTCTTCCAGCCGACGATCCAACCGAGGTCGGCCTCGAGGGCGGTCGTCGTGTCGTCGATATCGTTGCCGTACAGGCGCATCGACGCTTCGAGGCGCAGCGTGTCGCGCGCGCCGAGCCCGCACGGCATGATGTCCACCGACTTGCCTGCCTCGAGCAGCGCCTGCCACACGCGGTCGGCGGACTGCGGCGGGACGAAGATCTCGAAGCCATCCTCGCCGGTGTAGCCGGTGCGCGAGATCGTCGCGCGGACGCTCGCCACTTCCCCGTGCGCGAACCAGTAGTACTTGATCGACGCCAGGTCGACGCCGGTCAACTGCTGCAGGACCGACTGCGCCTGCGGTCCCTGGACGGCGATCAGCGCGTAGCGCGAGCTGGCGTCCACGGCGACCGCGTCACCGGCCGGCTTGATGTTTTCGACCATCCACGCGTAGTCGCCCGGAATGTTCCCCGCGTTGACGACGAGCAGGAAGTGGGACGGCGCGAGGCGGTAGACGAGCAGGTCGTCGACAAAGGTGCCTTGCGGCGTCAGCAGACCCGAATACTGCGCTTGCCCGACCTGCAGCTTGCTGGCGTCGTTGGACGAAATCCGCTGGACCGCGGCGAGCGCGTCTTTACCCGCGACTTCGATCTCGCCCATGTGGCTGACGTCGAACAGCCCTGCGCGCGTGCGCACCGCCATGTGTTCGGCCGTGACGCCGCCTCCGGCGTATTCGACCGGCATATCCCAGCCGGCAAACGGCACCATCTTCGCGCCCGACGCGCGATGGCGAGCGTTGAGCGGCGTCTTTTTGAGTGGAGCTTCGGTGGCCTGTTCCATTGAGTGGCAGCGACGTGACGTCGGAACAGACAACGGTACTATGCGCTTTCACGTGCGGTCAAGAAAGTCGAAGCAGGGAGCCGAGCAGCGCCCCGGCCGCGATCGCGAGCGCAAGCACCAGCGCGCCTCCCACAATCACAATCGGGAAAATCGTCCCGGGGCCGATGACGAAGAGCGTGACCGCCATCGCCAGCGACGCGCCGACCCACGCGTTGCTGCTGCGCGTCACCGCCTCGCGGCGGTTGGCGGATCCGGCCGTCACGCCCACGATGAACAGGGAGACCATCGTGAATGCGATCGCCGGCCCAGAGTCGAGGAACCAGGGCGTGTATGCGCCGTGGAACCACGTATCCCGGAAATGCCACTCGATCGTATGAGCGAGCGCGAACGTCGACGCGCCTATTGCCGCATATTGCCATCGGAACATGTGTAGTTCCTCCGATCAATCCCGTCGCGAGGTAACGTGAGCGTCGACGGTCAGTGGTCCGGCGCCATCCGAAACGGTGAGAAGCTCCGGTTCAACAGCCGCGGGCCGCGTACCGCAACTGGCGGACAGCATCCATTGACCGGGTTCAGGGATTTCGAGCCAGTGGACGATATCGACAGCAGACTTCTCCGTCACCGTCGCAACGCCGAGGCGACCGGTGGGCCCTGTCGCGGAAACCACACAACCGTCGCCATCGAACAGCCGGACGGCGATCTGACGCGGATCCGGAAGCGCGATGTCGCCGATGTCGAGATCGCCGTCACCGTTGACACTTGGCACCGGCACACGCGCGATCGCGCTGTCGGCCGCGCTGATCTGGAGTTCGCCCTTCGAGACGGGTGGCAACGGAAATGCGAATCGGCCGTTCATGTCCGTCGAGACATCACGCGTCGCGAGATCGCGTGGGTCGGCTGCCGTGATGAGCGTGCCCGGCTCCGGCACGAGGTGAACCCGCGCGTTGACGACCGGAAGCTGTCGGCGCAACACCCGACCGGTCAGACGCGGCGGTGGTCGCAACAGTACCGTGATAGGCGCGCTCGGGGCTAGAACCGGAACTGCGGTGCGGCCGCGGGATTCATCGGTCACTGTCAAGACGTATGGACCGAGTCCGAGGCGGTCGAACTGAAAGCTGCCGTCCTCAGCGGTTCGCGTGATCGCTACGCGAACGAGTTCGGTGTTCGTCAGTTCGTCGGCCGAACGGCGCGCGTCCTCGACCAATGGCTCGAAGAGTTCCACGTCCGTATCGGCGATGTCGTTGCCGGCCGTGCTCTGCACACGCCCAAACAGCGTGGTCGCCACGACAGGTGTTACATACTCCGGCGTCGCGACGTCGCCGCTGCGCAGCCGCGAGACAGAAATACGTGTCCGGGCGAAGGTGTCAGACTCCAGGACCACAAACGCATCGTTGTCGCTTGTGGCGTCCGCGCCAACAATCCAGAACTGCCCCGCCGCTATCGGAACGATCGTCGTCTGGTCGTCCTTCGCAGGCGTCAGCTTCTTCACATGCGATCGCCACGACGAACGGTCCGGCTTCCACGCCGTTACACGCACCGCGTCGGGCGCGACGACGAGACGGCCCCACGAAGCGATAGCGAACAAGGGATCGGCGGACTGCGGTTGCGCGTAGGCGATTCGATTCTCTCCCGCAATTACGACGAGGCCTTGCGACAGAACGCCCTCGGTTTCGCATGACCAACGGCGATCGGCGACCTGGCACGCGACGACGTCCGTCCCGCCGACCCATGCGATTCGAGCCGGTGATGGCAACGAAGCCGGCACAACGCCACTGACCACCGCGAAGAGGATGCCCGCAATCATGCCCGCGCCTCGGTCACGCATCGACCGCTTGCGCGATCGAACGCATCCAGGAGTTGTTCGACCCGTTCTCCGGTCGTCGATTCACGTTGACATGTGACCGTCGCAGTGAGCGATCCACCGACCAGGAAATCGCATCGGTCGCAGACGTCGGCCAGATCGTGAATGCGATGAGACGACACGACGACGGCCGTTCCGCTGTCCCGTCGCGCCCGCAGTTGATCTGAGAGCCACCGGCTCGCATCGGG
>DASREL010000118.1:0-61062 GCA_035652075.1 Vicinamibacterales bacterium | reverse complement strand
TCGAAGAACTCTTGATCTCGGCCGACATTGGCGTCGCCGCGACGGACCGGATCATCGCGAGCGTCAAGAGCCAGACGCGCAATGGCGGCAGCCTGCGGGATCTCGTCAAGCAGGAGATCAAGCGCATCTTTGCGGCAGTCGATCGACCGCTCGCGGTGGCGAATCACCCACAGGTCACGTTGATCGTCGGCGTCAACGGCACGGGAAAGACGACGACCGTGGGCAAGCTCGCCAATCTCCTGAAGAGCGAAGGGAAGTCGCCGTTGATCTGCGCCGCCGATACGTTTCGCGCGGCCGCGGTCGAGCAGCTGGAGATCTGGGCGAAGCGCGCCAGCGTCGATATCGTGCGCGCCCGCGACGGATCCGATCCTGCGGCGGTCGTGTTCGACGCGATCTCGTCTGGCAAAGCGAAAGGGCGCGATCCGATCCTCGTCGACACGGCGGGCCGGCTGCACACACGCGTGAACCTGATGAACGAGCTGGAGAAGATCCGCCGCGTCGCCGCTCGTGAAGTCGCCGGCGCGCCGCAGGAAGTGCTGCTGGTGCTCGATGCCACGGTCGGCCAGAACGGTGTCACGCAGGCGCGCGAGTTCATGGCGGCGTCGGGCGTGAACGGCATCGTGCTGACGAAGCTGGATGGGACGGCCAAGGGCGGCGTCGCGGTCGCGATCGCGAACGACTTGAAGCTGCCGATTCGCTACGTCGGCGTCGGCGAAGGCATCGACGATCTGGTGCCGTTCGACGCCAACGAGTACGTCGACGGCCTCTTCGAACAAAAGTGGTAACGGACACAGCCTCGGATGTAGCGCAGGCCTTCACGCCTGCCGACGCGCGGTTTATGGACCGCGCGTTGTTTCATGCCGCGCGCGGGCGCGGGCGCACGAGTCCGAACCCGCTCGTCGGCGCCGTCGTCGTGTCCCCGGACGGCGTCGTCGTCGGCCAGGGCTATCACGAGCGTGCCGGCGAAGCGCACGCCGAGGTACATGCGCTCGACGATGCGGGCGAGCGGGCGCGCGGCGCCACGCTGTATTGCACGCTCGAGCCATGCGCGCATCATGGACGTACCGGCCCGTGTGCCGAGCGTGTCGTCCAGGCCGGCATCGCGCGCGTCGTCGCCGCGACGGAAGATCCGAATCCGGTCGTGAACGGACGCGGTTTTCAGTACTTGCGCGACCACGGTGTCCAGGTGGAGGTTGGCCTCGCCGCCGACCGCGCGCGTGCGTTGAACCGGCCTTTCTTCACGTTCATGCGCGAGCATCGACCGTTCGTGCTGTTGAAAGCAGCGACGAGTCTCGACGGGTGCATCGCCGAAGCGCCGGGACGCCGGACGCAGTTGACGTCGGCGGCTGCGGATCGCCACGCGCACATGGTGCGCGCCGAGGTCGACGCAATCGGCGTCGGCATCAACACGCTGCTCGTTGACGATCCGCTGCTGACGCCGCGCGGACCGTATCGCGAGCGTCCGCTGACGCGCGTCATCTTCGATCGGCGGCTGAGAATGCCCGTGAGCGCCAAAGTGCTCTCGACACGAGACGCCGGCCCTGTCATCATCGTGAGTACGGCTGATGCGGCGGCGCGTGCAGATGTGCGCAAGCCGCTCGAAGACGCCGGCGCCGACGTCGTGGTCGCGGCCGACGGAAGCTTCGGTGCCGCGCTCCGCGAACTCGCCCGACGCGAAATCGAATCGTTGTTGCTCGAGGGAGGCGCCGAGGTCATCGCCTCCGCGTGGGACGAAGGCCTCGTCGACTGCGTCAGCTTGTACGTGACGCCGCGCGTCCTCGGACGTGAAGGCGTCGCGCTGTTACCCGGTCGTGAAAGCGTGTCGGCGGCGTTGTACGACCGGCACGTCGAGCCGCTCGGACCGGATGTCCTGATCGAAGGTTATGTTCACCGGACTCGTTGAAGCCGTAGGAGAACTGGCGGAACGCAAGCCGACGAGCGGAGGATTTCGCCTTCGCATCGCGACGGCCCTTGCGCCGGAACTGGCGCCGGGCGACAGCATCGCCGTCAACGGCGTCTGCCTCACGGTGATCCTTGCCGAGCGCGCAGCGTTCCACGCGGACGTCGGACCTGAAACGGTGCGCGTTACCACGCTCGGCTGGCTGCCGATCTCGAGTCGCGTAAACCTCGAGCGGCCGCTGCGCGCCGACAGCCGGCTCGGCGGCCACTTCGTGCAAGGCCACGTGGATTCGATCGGTCACGTCGAAGAATTGCGCGCAGATCGCGACTTCCACTGGTTGACCGTCAGTTTCCCGACATCGTTGTCGCCGTTCATCGTCCACAAAGGATCAATCGCGGTCGACGGGATCAGCTTGACCGTCGCCGGCCTGGGGAAGGATCGATTCGACATCCAGGTTGTCCCGTTCACGATGGAGCACACGAACCTCGCGAAGGCGCAGATTCGGGACCGCGTGAACCTCGAGTGCGATATGGTCGGAAAGTACGTTGTCCGCGCGGCGGAATTGGCCGGCCTGACCCTGCAGCAGGTCAAACCCGGCGAGGTCACTCACTAATGGAAATAGCCAAAGGCGCTCGCAAGAAGAGTTCGCCGTTCGCGCGGATCGAAGACGCCGTCGAGGCGATCCGCAACGGCCGCATGGTCATCGTGGTCGACGACGAGGATCGCGAGAACGAAGGCGATCTGACGATCGCGGCAGAGAAGATCACGCCGGATACGATCAACTTCATGGCGCGTCACGGCCGCGGGCTGATCTGCTTGTCGATGACGCCCGAGCGCCTCGACGAACTCGAGATCCCGCTGATGGTGTCGCAGAACAGCTCGCGGTTCAACACGGCGTTCTGTGTCTCGATCGAAGCGCGCGGCCGCACGACGACCGGCATCTCGGCCGCGGATCGCGCGGCGACCGTCCTTGCGGCGATCGACCCCGCGACGAAGCCGTCGGATCTGATCCGCCCCGGTCACATGTTCCCGCTGCGCGCGCGGACGGGCGGCGTGCTCGTGCGCACCGGCCAGACGGAAGCGGCCGTCGATCTCGCGCGGATCGCGGGCCTGTATCCCGCCGGCGTCATCTGCGAAATCATGAACGAGGACGGGACGATGGCGCGCGTTCCGGAACTGACGAAGTTCGCGCGGAAACACAACCTGCTGATGATCACGGTGGCCGATTTAATCAAGTACCGAACCCGAACCGAATCGCTGGTCAAGCGCATGGCGACGGCAAAGTTGCCGACCGAGCACGGGGAATTCGTGGTGCACGTCTTCGAAGACCAGATCACAAAAATGGAGCACACCGCACTCGTGTGCGGGAATATCAACGATGGTCGCGACGTCCTTGTACGCGTGCACTCGTCGTGCTTGACCGGTGACGTGTTTCACTCGGCGCGCTGTGATTGTGGGGATCAGCTGCATGCGGCGCTTCATAAGATTGCGGCCGAGGGGCGTGGGGTCCTGCTGTATCTCAATCAGGAAGGGCGCGGCATCGGGCTCGCCAACAAGATTCGGGCGTACGAACTGCAGGACGAGGGGTTCGACACCGTCGAAGCGAACGAGCGTCTCGGGTTCAAAGCCGACCAGCGTGATTACGGTGTCGGCGTCCAGATCCTGAAGGAGCTGGGGATCCGCTCGATGCGGCTCCTGAGCAATAACCCGCGTAAACTGGTGGGAATCGAAGGGTACGGTTTGTCGGTCAGCGAGTGGTTACCGCTCGAGATTCCCGCATCGGATCACACGCGACGGTACTTGAAGACGAAAAAAGAAAAGCTCGGTCACAAGCTGTCCGGGGTATAAACAGAACTGAGAACAGAGAACTGATGAGCGTCAAAGGTCAACTCCGCGCCTGCACCGATTTCCTGATGGTCGCCATGAAGGCGGCGGAGCGCAGCGATTCGCCCGGCGCCATTAAACTCGTTCGCGCCTGTATGGATCACGTCGAACTGCTCGTCCGGCAATCCGAAAACGTCAAATCGTACGAAGTCGAATCGACGATTCCGCTGTTGAACAAGGCCGCCGCGGAGCTGTACTCCGAAGACGCCGATCCGAGCGTGATCGGCGCCATCCGGAGCGCGATCGAGCGGCTGCAAGCGTTGCGCGAAGAGCTCGGCCCCCCCAAGTCCGCCCCCACGCGTTGACACGCGGCTAGCCCGTCCGCTACGATAAGCGTTTGCGGTAGAGCGGGTTAGCGGTCATGCTGGAGTCCCTAAGCACACGCCTGCAAGACGTCTTCGCGACGCTTCGCGGCGAGTCGAAGCTGACGCCGGAGAACATCGAGTCCGCGCTCCGCGAAATTCGGCTGGCGCTGCTCGAAGCGGACGTCAACTTCAAAGTCGTCAAGGCGTTCATCGATCGCGTGCGCGATCGCGCGCGGGATGCGATCTCGGACGACGGCGGCGTCCTCCGCGGCGGCCTGGATCCCTCGCAGCAGGTCGTCCGCATCGTGCGCGACGAAATGGTCGCGCTGTTCGGCGATACGCCGGGCGGACTGCAGTCGTCGACGAAACGGCCGCGCGTCGTGTTGATGCTCGGCCTGCAGGGCGCGGGCAAGACGACGACGTCGGGCAAGCTGGCGGCGTGGCTGAAGAAGCAGGGGAAACATCCGCTGCTGGTGTCGACGGACGTGAAGCGTCCCGCCGCCATCCAGCAGTTGAACGTCGTCGCGGAGAAAGCGGGCGTTCGCGTTCACGATCCGGCCGGGCAGATGGATCCGGTCGCGCGCGCGAAGGGCGCGGTCGCCGAGGCGACCAACCTCGGGTTCGACACGGTCATCGTCGACACGGCGGGCCGCCTGCACATCGACGACGAGTTGATGCACGAGCTCGTCGCGATCCAGAGCGTGACGGACCCGAGCGACAGGCTGTTTGTCGCCGACGCGATGACCGGTCAGGACGCGATCAAGAGCGCGGGTGAATTCAACGCGCGGGTCGGCGTCACCGGTGTCGTGCTGACCAAGTTGGACGGCGACGCGCGCGGCGGCGCGGCGCTGTCGGTGGTCTCGGTCGTCGGCGTGCCGATCGCGTTTGTCGGCAGCGGCGAGCGGCTGGAAGATCTCGAAGCGTTCCACGCGGACCGCTTCGTGTCGCGCGTGCTCGGGATGGGCGATGTGCTGTCGCTCATCGAGCGGGCCGAGGCGGCGATCGATCAGGAAGACGCGGAGAAGCTCGAAGAGAAGATCCGCGCGAACGAATTTACGCTGGAAGACTTTCGCGATCAGCTGAAGACGATCCGGAAGATGGGCCCGCTCGAGCAGATCATCGGGATGCTCCCCGGCATGGGGAACCTGAAGGCGCTCGCGGACAACAAGCCCGACGAGAAGCAGATCACGCGGGTCGAGGCGATCATCAGCTCGATGACGCCCGAAGAGCGGCGGAAGCAGCACATCATCAACGGCAGCCGCCGCAAGCGGATTGCCAAGGGCAGCGGAACGTCGGTCGAGGAAGTGAATCGTCTGCTGAAGCAGTTCGTGCAGATGCAGAAGATGTTGAAACAGCTCGGCGGGATGGCCGGGCTCGCCGGCGGCGGTAAGCAGGCCCGTCGCCAGGCGATGCAGATGCTGCGCAACCGCAATTGAGCGGTGCTCAGAGGCGCCGGGTCCCAAAGGACCCGGCCTACGTACGTAGGGCGGGTCTTTGGAGACCCGCCGCAGCGCAGCGAAACAGGCGAGCGATCAGAGCGCGCGAGCCGTTGAGGAGCGTCAGATGGTAGCGATTCGTTTGCGTCGGGCCGGTTCGAAGAAGCGGCCGTTCTTCCGCGTCGTGGTGACTGATTCGCGCGCCGCGCGCGACAGCTCGTTCGTCGAAATCCTTGGACATTACAACCCGCGCACCAAGCCGGCCATCGTGCAGGTCGACAAGGACCGCGTCGCCTACTGGATCTCGAAAGGCGCGCAGCCGTCGGATTCGGTGCGGACGTTGATCGCGCGTCACTTGACGCCGGCGCCGGTCCCCGCGGAAGCGGCGACGAAGCCGGCGGCGACCGCCGAGGCGCAGTAACGTGCCGGGCGTTCGCGACGCCGTCGAGGTCCTGGCCAAGGCGCTGACCGATCGTCCGAACGACGTGCGGGTGACCGAGTCACAGCACCAGCACATGACGTTGATCGAACTGTTCGTTGCGCCCACGGATATCGGCAAGGTGATCGGCAAGCAGGGACGCACGGCAGCCGCGCTGCGGACGCTGGCGTCGACGGCCGGCGAGAAAGAGGGTAAGCAAGTCACCCTGGAGATTCGCGAGGGTCGGTGAACTGGTCCGACATGGCCGTCGTCGGGCGGATCGCTCGGGCGCACGGCATTCGCGGACAGGTGATCGTCAACCTCGAAACGGATTTCCCGGACGAGCGCTTTCAACCGGGCGCCGAGCTGTTCATCGAGCGGAACGGCCGCATCGAAACGCTGACGTTGACCGCGGTCAGGTTTCAGAATCAGCGGCCGGTGATCGCGATCGACGGCGTCGACACGATGAACGACGCCGAAGCGCTGGCGGGATACGAACTGCGGATTCCGGTGGAGCGGTTGGCCGCGCTGCCGGCGCACACGTTTTACCGTCACGACCTGATCGGATGTCGGGTGGTGACGACGGATGGCCGTGACGTCGGCGAAGTCAGCAACGTCGAAGGCGAGCTGACCGGCAGCCGGCTGGTGATCGAGGGCGCGAACGGCGAAATTCTGATTCCGCTCGTGTCGAACATTTGCACGACGATCGACCCGGCGGGGAAACGGATCGTCATCTCGCCGCCCGAGGGATTGTTGGATCTGAACGCGTGACCTTCGACATCGTCACGATCTTTCCGGCGATGGTCGAGGAACCGCTGAAGGCCGGCATCCTGGGACGGGCGATCGAGCGCGGCACGATCGACGTGAAGATTCGCGACCTGCGCGACTTCACGACAGACCGTCACCGCGTCGTGGATGATGTGCCGTATGGCGGCGGACCGGGCATGGTGCTGAAGCCCGATCCGATCTTCCGCGCGCTCGACGCGATCGAAGCGGAACGCGGCGCGCCGCTCAGCGTGATCCTGACGTCCCCGCAAGGGACGCCGTTCACGCAGGCCGTCGCCGGTCGATTGCGCACGCAGCCGCACGTGGTGCTGTTGTGCGGCCGGTACGAAGGGTTTGACGATCGCGTGCGCGAGCGCGTGACCGAGGAAATTTCGATCGGCGACTACGTCTTGAGCGGAGGCGAACTGGCGGCGCTCGTGATCGTCGATGCGGTCGCGCGGTTGGTGCCGGGGGTCGTCGGCGACGAACAATCGGTGGCGGAAGAGTCGTTCAACCGCGGGTTGCTCGATTTTCCGCAGTTCACGCGGCCGCCGGAGATTGCCAGTCTTCGCGTGCCGGACGTGCTGTTATCGGGCAATCATGCGGAGATTCGCCGCTGGCGAAAGCGGCAAGCGCTGGAACGGACCCTGGAACGACGGCCGGATCTATTGAGTTCGGCCGATTTGGACGATGAAGAGAAAGAGATTCTGAAGGAGTTGCGACATGGGCGCGATTGAGCTGGTCGAGAAATCGCAGTTGGCAGAGCGGCCGGCGATGAAGTCGGGAGACACCGTCCGGGTGCACGTGAAGGTGCGCGAGGGCGACAAGGAGCGCATCCAGATCTTCGAGGGTGTCGTGATTGGCGTTCACCGCGGCGGCACGCGCGCGTCGTTCACGGTCCGGAAAGTGTCGTTCGGCCAGGGCGTCGAGCGCATCTTCCCGCTGCACTCGCCGACGATTCAGAAGGTCGAAGTGACGAAGTCGGCGAAGGTCCGCCGGGCGAAGCTGTATTACCTGCGGGATCTCAAAGGTAAAGCGGCTCGCATGCGAGACACTGCGAAGGCGTAACCGGGCGGGAAGGGCAGGTTAGGCGGGTCGGGCAGGCAGGGCAGGTAAGAACGTTTTTGCTTTTCCCACCGTCCCCACCCGCCCCACCCGCCCTACCTGCCTCACCAGCCCTGTATGGCCCGTGTCCCGGCGATGCGCACGCTCGAGAACGCGCTGCGGCGCGTCGGGTTCATGCACGTCGCGGGCGTGGACGAAGTGGGCCGCGGCTGCCTCGCCGGACCGGTGATGGCGGCCGCCGTCGTTCTGCATCCCGACAAGCACGTCCCGGGCGTGTGCGATTCGAAGCTCGTGCCGGCAGCCGAGCGCGAGCGCCTCTACGATCGCATCCTGAAATGCGCGGTGGCCTGGTCGGTCGCCGCGGCCGATCCCGCCGAAATCGATCGCATCAACATCCATCAGGCGTCGCTGCGCGCCATGCAGCGCGCCATCCTCGCGCTCAATCCGCTGCCCGACATCGTGCTCGTCGACGCGTTTCGCGTGCCCGAGATTCCCATGGCGCAGCGCGGCGTGCTGCACGGCGACCGCCGGTGTTCGGCGATTGCCGCGGCCTCGATCGTCGCGAAAGTGACTCGCGACCGCGCGATGCTCGAACTCCACGGCCAGGACCCTCGCTACGGGTTCGATCGGCACAAGGGCTACGCGACCGCGGATCATCTCGACGCCCTCGCACGGTTCGGTTACTCACAAGTGCATCGCCGCTCGTTCCGGCCGCCAACCCTGTTTGATACGATTGATTGAACCCCGCCGTGGCTATTGATCGCGCACAGACTCTGCGGAATGCAGAAAAGCTGATCCGGCAAGGCAAGATCGACGCCGGCATCGCCGAGTACGTGCAGCTGGTCGAAGATGCGCCCGGCGACTGGAACGCGAAGAACGTCCTCGGCGACCTGTACGTCCGCGCGGGACAGATCGACAAAGCGGTCGGCCAGTTCGTCGAAATCGCTGAGCACTTGAGCGAAGAAGGTGCGGCGGCGAAGGCGGCCGCGATCTTCAAGAAGATCATCAAGCTGAAGCCGGATCACGAGCACGCACTGCTGCAGCTGTCCGAGATCCTGGCCGGTCAGCGCCTCTACGCCGACGCCCGCGCCCACCTGAACACGCTCATCGTCCTGCGTCAGAACAAGGGCGACAAACGCGGTGCGCTGCAGGCCAAGGTGCGCCTCGGATCGCTCGATCCCGAGGACTACGAGGGCCGCCTCGCCGCGGCGAGCGCGCGCATCGAGATGGGCGACGTCGGCGGTGCGCTCAGCGACCTGAAGGAGATCGCGGGCGAGCTCAGCGACAAAGGGCGCCACGACGAAGCGATCGAGGTGCTTCGCGAAGGGGCGAAGCTCAATCCGGACGACGAGGAGATCCGCGAGAAGCTGTTCGACGTGTTCACGGCCGCGGGCGACTACGGGCGCGCACGCGAGTGCGCGACCAGCGTCGAGCAGTTCCGGATGATCGCGGCGGCGCTCGAGTCGCAGGGGCAGGCGGACGAAGCGCTCGAGACGCTGCGTCAGGCGGCGGTCGCGAACCCCGTCGACACCGAGCTCAAGGCCGAACTCGCGAAGAAGTACGTCACACGCGGCGATCTGGCGACGGCGGCCGAGTTCCTGACCGTCGAAACCGCTGGCGACGATCCCGCGCTGCTGATGACGGTTGCCGATATCCAGCTGCGCGGCGACAAGGCCGACGAAGGCTTTGCGCTCGTCAAGCGCCTGCTCGACGAAGACGCCTCGCGGCGCGAGGGGGTGGCGGCGCTCGGATGGGCCGTCGCCGAGCAGAACCCCGAATCCGGCTTCCGTGTCGTCGAGCTCGTGGCCGATGTCGCGATCGCGGCAACCGATTGGGCCGGCGCCGCCGCCGTGTTGCAGGAATTCGTGACGCGCGTCCCGAACCATATTCCCGCGCTGATGCGGCTCGTCGAGATCTGCGTCGACGGTGGTCTCGAAGCGACGATGTACAGCGCGCAGGCGCAGCTCGCCGACGCCTACATCGCCGCAGGGATGGCGACCGAAGCGCGCTTCATCGCCGAGGACCTGGTCGCGCGCGAACCGTGGGAGCGCGCGAACGTCGAGCGCTTCCGCCGCGCGCTCGAGTTGATGGGAGAGCCCGACCCCGATGGCGTCATCGCGCAGCGATTGAGCGGCGAGTCGCCGTTCACGAGCACCGATCTCTTCGCATCGATGGACCTCGGCTCCGACGAACCAGAGGCACCGCTCCTGACCGAAGAAGAAGTCGAGCAGTCGGTCGATCCAGACATCCTGCTCGTCGAGCAGCTCGAAAACGAATTGCTGGCATCGCCGAAGGCCGCCGCGCCGGCGCGCGTCGAAGAAAAGAAGCAGTTCGAGATCAGCGCGCACGCGATCGATATGGAAAGCATCTTCGGCGAAATCGAGGAGCCGGCCGCGCCGCCGAAAGCGCCAGCGGTGGCCGAAGATGTCGAAGTCGATCTCAACAATGTATTGGACGACGTGAAGCCCGCGCCGGCGAAAGCGGCGCCGGCGCAGGACCTCGATTCGATCTTCGGCAGCATGCGCGATCAGTCAGCGAAGAAGTCGGGCTACGAAGACGCGGAGAAGGAATACAAGCGCGGGCTGCAACTGCGTTCGAAGGGCGATATCGAAGGCTGCATCAAAGCGCTCGAGAACGCGTCGCGATCGCCGAAGCTGCGGTTTTCGACTTCGTGGATCATCGCGCGCCTGTACCGCGACCGCAACAACATGGAGAAAGCGCTCGAGTGGCTCGAGCGCGCCGCGCAGGCGCCGGCGCCGACTGCCGACGATGGGCATCAACTGCTGTTCGAACTGGCGGAAGGCCTCGAAAAGGTGGGCGAGACGGCCCGCGCGTTGGCCGTGCTCCTCGAGCTGCAGGCTGACGCAGGCGCCTATCGCGATATCGACGAACGGATCAGTCGCCTGACGAAGGTCCAGGCCTGAGGACACGATCCTGATCCGCCGGCTGGTCTACGTCGCGTTCTTCCTCGAAGTCGGCCTCCTGCTGCTCGTGCTGCCGTGGTCGGCGTTCTGGGAACGCAACTACTTCGCCGACGTCTGGCCGCCGCTTCGTGGCTTCCTCATGAACAACTTCGTCCGCGGCGCCGTCACGGGACTCGGTCTCGTGAACCTCTTCGCCGGCTTCGCCGATCTCGCGCTCGTGTTCATTGCCAGGGATGATCATCTGCCTAGTCACGGATCGTCGCCGCGCTGATCCGGTCGCGCAGGCGCGACACGCCGTGCGCGCCGGCATCGATGTGCTGCAGATTCGCGAGCGCGACCTCGAGGCTGCCGCGTTGGCCGCGATCGTGCGCGACGTGCTCGCCGTCACGCGCGGATCGGCGACGCGGGTCCTGGTCAACGATCGCGTCGACGTGACGCTGGCCGCGTCGGCGGACGGCACGCATCTGCGCAGCGACTCGCTGCCGACCGCCGCTGCACGTCAATTGCTGCCGTCGCCGCGGCTCGTGTCGCGATCGGTGCATTCGGCGGAGGAACTGGAGCACGCCGAAGGTTGCGATTTCGTGCTCGCCGGCACTGTGTTTCCGACATCCTCGAAGCCGGGTGTCGACACCTGGCTCGATGAACACGGTCTCCGCGCGATTGTCGAGGCGGCGGCGATGCCGGTCGTGGCGATTGGCGGGGTGACGGTCGACAATGTGGCCGGGATTGCACGTGTTGGCGCAGCGGGCATCGCCGCGATCGGTCTATTTGCGCACGACCGGGGCTTCGACGAAACGGTGCGCGCGCTGCGATCGCGGTTTGACAGCGCGAAAATCGGTCCCTAACATTAACGACGGTCGCTTGTCCCCCATGGCCGCAGAACGTACGCCTGTCGATTTCGGGCGCAAATTGCGCGACGCGCGTGAGCGCAAGGGCGTATCGCTGCGCCAGATCGCCAGCGCGACGAAAATCTCGGTCGCCGTCCTCGATGCGCTCGAGCGCAACGACATCTCTCGATTGCCCGGCGGCATCTTCGGCCGTGCCTTCGTCAGGTCGTACGCGATCGAAGTTGGCCTCGATCCCGAAGAGACCATCCAGGATTTCATCGCGCAGTTCCCGCACGATTCCGTGACGGCGGGGCATCCGACCTCCGAGCAGGTCGACGACCACGAAGCGGTCGAAAGCGATCGTCGCATGGCATCGACATTTCTCGTGTTGATCCTGATCAGCATTCCGATCGCAGGCGGCGTCGTGTACTTGAGCACGTCGGGCAGCCGGTTCATCCACCGCACCGCGCCCGCGCCGGCTGCGCAAGTCGCGGATCCACCGAAACCAGCGCCCGCGCCGGAACCTGCGGCACCTTCCCCTGCATCTGCATCTGCATCGACATCGGCAGCGCCACCCGCGCCTGCCCCCGAATCGGTCGCCGAAGATCGATTGACCGTCGGCTTGTCCGTCAAGCGTCCATGCTGGGTGTCGGCGACGGTCGACGGGCAGAAGACGATCGAGCGCCTGCTGCAGGCGGGCGAAACGCAAACAATCGACGTCAAGCGCGAGATGGTGTTGACGGCCGGCGACGCATCGGCGATCGCCATGACGCTGAACGGCGCCGACGCGAAACCGCTCGGCAAAACAGGCGAAGTGGTGACGCGCCGCGTCAACCTGACGAACTTCAAAGACTTCCTGCAGACCGCACGGTGATCGCTCCCACTCCGCTCCTGGATTTCTTCAAGCGCGGCGAAGTGGATCGCGAAACGCGGATGCTGGCGGCCGAAGGCGCGCTGGCGCCGCGCGCGATGGAGCAGCTGTCGATCCTCGTCCTGCTGCTCGAGGACTCGGACGCCGAGATCCGCCGGACCGCCGAAGAGACGCTCGGCCGCATCCCGGAAGAATCGCTGAAGGCGTTTCTCGGCCGTTCGGACGTCCCGCTGGGGCTCCGCGAGTTCTTCGGCGATCGCGGGATCTTCCCGGACGAGATCCCGCAGATCGAGCTCGAGGCGGACATCGTCGACGAACCGCTGGTCGACCTGGGCGGAGACGATCTGGATCTCGGCGACGAGAACGAGACGAAAGAGAGCGCGACACAGCGGATCGCGAAGATGGGATTCTCGGAGCGCCTGAAGGCAGCGGTCAAAGGATCGCGCGAGATGCGGGGGCTGCTCGTCCGCGATCCGAACAAGATGATTTCGGCGGCCGTCTTGAGCAGCCCGAAGCTGACCGAATCGGAAGTCGAAGCGTTCGCACGGATGGCAAGCCTGAGCGAAGACGTGCTGCGCATCATCGGCAACAACCGCGCCTGGACGAAGAGCTACAAAGTCGTCCTGGGGCTGACGAGGAATCCGAAGACGCCGCTCGCGCTGTCGATGAATTTGATGGGACGCTTGAACAGCAAGGACATGTCGCAGCTGTCGGTCGATCGCAACGTTCCTGAAGCACTCCGGATCGCCGCCCGCAAGAAAGTCATCGCGAATCTCAGCGGCAAAGGCTAAGCCTTCGTACTTCGTGCTTTCGGCTTCTTGTTCTTCTTCTTCCAGTCCTTGCACATCTCCGCGAGACCTTCCATGTAGACGGTCGCGCGCTCGCGTTCGTCTTCGCTCGCCATCGACTTCAGGAGGTCGAGCGCTTTGGGCAGGTCCTGCTCGATGCGATCTCGCGAGGTCGAAAAGTACAGACGCCGGATCTCCGCGAGCTTGTCATCGTCGGACAGCATCGGCAGCTTCATCGGCGGCTCCGGCGCAGCGACGCGCGAAACTCGTCGAACGGCTGCGTATTCAGGATGTCGTCCGGCGTCAGCCAGGCGCGACGGGCGATGAGCACACCCCATCGTAGCCGACCGAATGCCGTCCGTGCGTGCGCGTCCGTCGAAATCACAATCTTGACTCCACGGTCGCGTGCCAGTTTCGCATAGGCGTCGTTCAGATCGAGCCGGTCCACTTGACAGTTGATCTCCATCGCCACCCCATGACGGGCGGCGGCGTCAATGACGGTCTCCACGTCCACCTGATACGGCTCGCGCGCCAGGATCCGTCGTCCCGTCGGATGGCCGACGATGTCGACGTGCGGATTCGCAATCGCGCGGACGATGCGGTCGGTCATCTGCTGACGGTCCTGATTGAACGCGGAGTGGACCGAGACGATCACGATGTCGAGCGCCGCAAGGCACTCGTCGGCGAGATCGAGCGAGCCGTCGGGACGGATATCGCACTCGATGCCGGCGAGGACGCGGATGCCAAGCGCCTCGCGATCGATGGCGCGCACGCGTTCGGCATGTTCGAGCGCACGGCGTTCGTCGAGGCCGTTCGCCATCGCCAGCGCCTGGCTGTGATCGGTGATCGCGATGTACTCGAGGCCTGCATCCCGCGCCGCCAGCGCCATCGCCCGGATATCATCTTTGCCGTCGGTCTGCGTCGTGTGCATGTGGAGGTCGCCGCGCAGGTCGGCGCGATCGACGAGGCGTGGCAGGGTGTGCGCGAGCGCCGCGTCGATTTCCCCGCGCATCTCCCGAAGTTCGGGCGGCACGAAATCGAGACCGAGCGCGGCATAGACGTCCTGCTCGGTGGCGCCGGCGATCTTTGCGTCATCGGCGACTCGAAACACGCCGTATTCGTTCAGCTTCAGCCCGATGCCGATGGCGCGGTCCCGCAGGGCGATGTTGTGGGCCTTCGATCCGGTGAAGTACTGCATGGCGGCGCCGCGGCTGTCGGGCTCGACGAGGCGCAGGTCAGCCTGGAAGCCGCCCGTCAGCAACACGCTCGATTTCGTGTCGCCGTGACCGAGGATGCGTTCGACGTGCGGGTACTCGATGAACGCGTCCATGAGTGACGGCGGTGCGCCCGATGCGAGCACGTCGATGTCGCCGCACGTGTCGCACCCCCGGCGCAGGCTGCCGACCGGGTCGATCGTCGCCGCCGGCGCGCGCTCGCGCAGGTACGCGACCAGCGCGGCAGCGGTGTCGTGCGCATCCGGCAGCAGATGCCGGCCGGCAAACTTCTTCCGCTCGTCGAGTGCTTTCAGGATCAGGGCTTCCTTCTTGACGCCCATGCCCTTGAGGCCGCGGACGCGCCCGTCCTTGGCCGCCGCTTCGAGATCCTCGAGCGTGCGGATTCCCAGCTCGCGATACAACGTCGCGACCGTCTTCGGCCCGACGCCCTGCAGGTGGAGGAGATCGAGAATCGTCGGCGGGAACTCGGCGATGAGCTCGCGATGGAACTCGGCGTCGCCGGTGTCGGCGATCTCGTGAATGCGCGACGCGAGATCCTTGCCGATGCCGGGGATTTCGCGCAGTTCGTTCTCGCTCAGCCGGGCGAGATCGTGCGGATGATTCGAGGCGATGTCGGCGCCGTTGCGATACGCGCGGATTTTGAACGGGTTGTCGTTCTTGATTTCGAGCAGATCCGCGATCTCGCGAAGGATCCGCGCGATGGCGTTGTTATCCAAACGTGAGTCCCTCGCGCTCGATGCGGTACTCGAGCAGACGCGCACCGGCGGTGGCGAGCGCCGAGCGAATCGCCTCACGCTTCCCGGGCGGACCGTAGCAGAACAAGCAGCCGCCTCCGCCGGCGCCGCAGACCTTTGCGGCCGTCGCGCCAGCCGCCTTCGCGCGTGCGATGAGATCCTCGATCGTGTCGGTCGTGACGCCAGGCGCCAGCCGCTTGCGATTCTCCCACTCGATCGCGATCTGCCGTCCGACCTCGTCCCAGTCGCCCGCGACGAGCGCCTCGCGCATCGCCACGGCGGTGTCGCGAATCCGCTCGAAGCAGTCGAAGATGTGCCGATCGCCGTCGATGTGGCGCTTGGTGATGTCCCAGTTGTTGGTGCCGGAGTTTCTCGGCGCGCCAGTGTAGGCGAGGACGAGGCGACGTTCGAGTTCGGCAGCGTCGACGTCGAGTCCGACACGTCCGATCCCGTCAACGCGAAGTTCGACGGCCGCGATCCCGCCATACAACGCCGGGCGGTAGTCCTGCACGCCCGTTGGCACGCGAATCGTCTGGCATTCGACGTTCATCGCGACTTGCAGAAGGTGATCCGGTTCGATCGAATCGCCACTCCACTTCGCCATCGCGCCGCACAACGCGATGGTCAGCGCCGACGATCCCGCGATGCCGGCGCCAGCGGGTGACTCGCCGCGGGTGGTCACCGTCACGTTCTCGAGCCTGTAGTGGCGCGCCAGCAGCGCGAGCAGTGACAGATCGCCGCTGCCGTCGAGTTCCTGCCAGCGCGCGGCCGTCACCGTGCGATCGGTGTCGATGGACCTCAGCTCGATGCGACCGTCGGTCCGCGACGCGATCTCGACGTGCGCGCGCAGATTGATCGCCGCGTTGAGTGTCGTCGCGCCGTCGTGAAACAGATACAGAGGCCAGATGTCGATGGTGCCGCCGGCGAGATCGATGCGGGTCGGCGCAGAAGAGACGATACGCACGCGTCGATTATAGGCGGAGGACCTCCATCGGTTCGACCGTCGCGGCTCGACGCGCAGGGATCAACGCCGTCGTCAACGCCACAGCGGCGAGCACGAGCGGGACGAGGATGAACGTGATCGGATCGCGCGTGGAAATATCGAACACCAGTGACGACATGAAACGTGTGGCGATCGCTGCCGCCGCCAGCCCGGCGACGACGCCGACGCCGGCGACCGCTGCGGCGTGACCGACGATCGACGTCACAATCCTGGTCGGCTGGGCGCCGAGCGCGAGTCTGACGGCGATCTCGCGACGTCGGCCTGCGACGACCTGCGACAGCACACCGTACAGGCCCATTGCGGCGAGCGACAAAGCCATCACGGCGAAAGCGACGAGCAAGTAGGTATTGATCCGTTGCTGAGACGTCGAGTCGGCGATCAACTCGTCCAGTGAGCGCACGGCGAAGACCGCACGCGCCGGCTCGATCTCGTGCAGCGCCGCTCGAATCTCGTTCATCGTCGCCGGATGTGAGGCGCTCGTGCGGACGAGGAAGTACGGGTCCGGCCAATAGCCGTTGAAACCGCAGTAATAAATCAGCGGCTCCGCGTCGTGGAGAACGCCGTTTTCGCGCACGTCGCCAACGACGCCGACGATGCGTTGCGCGGTCGGGAGACCTTGCGGCGTGATCGTGTGGCCGATTGGATTCTCGCCCGGAAAGAATCGATTGCCGAAAGCGCGCGTCACGAGGACCGTTGGTTTCGACGCGCTTGGATCGCTGCTGCAGGTCTCGCCCTGCAGCAGCGGAATGTGAAGCGTCCGGAAGTATCCAGCGCTGACCGAGCGACCGGTCGCGAACGTGCGCTCCGCGGGGTCGCGTCCGTCGATGTGAAACTCTCCCGGGGGAATCTCCAGGCCGGCCGGCGGCTGCTGGCTGAACGCGGCAGACTCGACGCCGGCAATGCCGTTCAGGCGGTTGACGGTCCGCGCCTCTCGCTGGACGACCGCATCGAGGCGTTCGCTCCAGGACGCACTCATGCGGAAGGTCAGGACGTTGTCCGCATCGAAGCCGGGTGACGTGTGCTGCAGATGGACGAAACTGCGCACGAGCAAGCCGGCGCCGACGAGCAGCACGATCGCGAGCGCGACCTGGGATGCGACGAGCACGTGCTGCAACACGTGTCGACCGCCGACGAACGCCCGCCCTCCTCTGGACAACGCATCCGCGGGATCGCGACGCGTCGCCTGCACCGCCGGCGCGAGCGCAAACACGAGCGTCGTCGCAACGCCGGCCACAAGCGTGAGGAGGACAAGCCGAGTGTCGATCGCGATCGCGTTGGCGTGCGGCAGTTCGGTAGCGGCGACGCGCAGCGCCGCGACACCCCACGCCGCCAACGCCAGACCGGCGCACGCGCCGCCGATGGCCAGCAACGCGCCTTCGACGAGCAGCTGCGCGATCACGCGACGGCGATCCGCCCCGAGCGCGAAGCGAACAGCGATTTCGTGTTCGCGCCGCGCGCTGTCCGCGAGCATCAGGCAGGCGACATTTCCGCACGCCGTCAGCAGCACGAGCGCGACCGCTCCGAGCAGGAACCACAGCGAGCGCCGCACACCGCCGACTTCTTCTTCCTTCATCGGGACGAGCGACGCGCCCCAGCCACGGTCCGTTTGCGGATATTGCTCGCCGAGCTGCGCCTCCACCCGATCGAGATCCGCAACGGCCTGGTCGAGCGTGACGCCGGGCTTCAGCCGACCGAATGCCGTGTAGAGCCGTGCCGATCGAGCCGCGAGAAAGAGTTGCGGTGCCTGCGTCGGCCGCCACACTTCGGTGCTGGCGGTTGGATAGGTAAACCGCGGCGGCATCACGCCGACGATCGTCGACTGACCGCCGCCAAGGACGAGGCGCCGACCCAGCACCTGGGGATCGCGATTGAACCGCTTCTCCCAGAACGCGTCGCTGATGACGACGACCGCGGGGCCGCCAAAGCGCTCTTCGTCCGGCGTCGGCGTGCGGCCGAGCGCAGGCGTGACGCCAATGACGGCGAAGAATCGCGGCGAGGTCCGCCGAACCTCAACGCGCTCGGGTTCCGCGCCGCTCGTATCGGTCATGTTCTCGAAGTAGCTCGCCGCGAGGCCATCGAATGTGCGGCTGCGCGCGTTCCATTCCTCGAGACGTCCCGGCGCGACGAGTTGCGTCGCCGATCGTCCCGTGCCGCGCAGGTTGAGCTCGTACACGTTGACCAGGCGCTCCGAGTGCGGGTAGGGCAGCGGACGCAGCAGGACGGCGTCGACGACCGAGAAGATGGCGCTGTTCGCGCCGATGCCGAGCGCAAGCGTCACGATGACGGTCAGCGCAAGGCCGGGACGATGGCGGAGCGATCGTGCGGCGGCGCGAAGCTGGTCTCGCATACCGGCGTTGGACGGCCGAGCCGCCACGGCGGTTAGCGGTACAATCTCGGTGTGTCGCCTGCCACCTTGCGCAAGCAGATCGGTCAGCTGCTGATTGCCGGCTTCAACGGCCACCAGATATCGCCGGAACTCAAATCGCTGCAGAAGGATTTCGGCCTCGGCGGCGTGATCCTGTTTGCCCGCAACGTGGCGGATCCGGAACAGGTGGCAGAGCTGTCGTTCGAAGCGTCGCGGCTGAATCCGGATCTGCCGCTGTGGGTATCGATCGATCAGGAAGGCGGCCGCGTCGCGCGCTTGAAAGCACCGTTCACCGAGTGGCCGCCGATGATGACGCTCGGCCGGAGCGGCGATGTGAGGCTGGCGGAGCGATTTGCGCGCGCGCTTGCATCCGAATTGAGAGCGGTCGGCGTGACACTCGATTACGCGCCCGTCCTCGACGTCCACACCAATCCCAGGAATCCGGTCATCGGCGACCGTGCCTTGGCGGAGAACGCACAAACGGTCGCCGAACTCGGAAGCGCGATCATCCGAACGCTGCAGTCGAACGGTATCGCCGCATGCGGCAAACACTTCCCCGGTCACGGGGATACGAGCACCGACTCGCACCACGAGCTACCGCTCGTCGAGCATCCGCCCGAGCGTCTGCGCGAGACCGAGTTCGTCCCGTTTCGCGCGGCGATCGAAGCCGGTGTCGCGACGATCATGACGGCGCATGTGTTCGTGCCGTCGCTCGACGAGAAGTTGCCGGCCACGCTGTCGCCGCGCGTCGTCCAGAAGATCCTGCGCGAGGAGCTGAAGTACGACGGCGTCATCCTCAGCGACGACCTCGAGATGAAGGCGATTGCGAGCCACTACGAAGTGCCGACGGCTGCCGTCATGGCAATGCAAGCCGGTTGCGACGGCATGTTGGTTTGCAGCGGCGATCACCACACGCAAGCGGCCGCGCTCGAGGCATTGATCCATGCCGTCGAAGAGGAGCGGCTTCCGCTGCGGACGATCGAAGCGGCGCTGCAACGACACCAGCGCGCGAAAGAGCGGTTCCTTGCGGCGGCCGTCACCACGCGACCGCTGACGGGACGCCAACTGCGCGAGGCGATCGGGCGCGACGATCACGCGGCGATCGCGCAGGAGATGTCCCGCTACCTGTGATGCAGACCCCACGCCGGCTGCAGTCCGGTGACCGCATCGCGCTCGTTGCCCCCGCCAGCCCGTTCAGCCGTGAGGAATTCGACCGCGGCGTTGCGGAGGTTCGACGGTTGGGTTTCGAACCGGTCTACGACGAGCGCGTGTTTGCGCGCGACCGCTACGTCGCCGGCAGCGCCGACGTGCGCGCGAAGGCGTTTCGCGATGCCTGGTCGGACCGATCGATTGCCGCCGTCGTCGGCGTCCGCGGTGGCTACGGCAGCGCGCAGATCTTGCCGCTGCTCGATCGTGACGAATTGCAGGTCGCGATCAAGGCGTTCATCGGCTATAGCGACCTGACGGCGCTCTTGACGTATCTCACGACCGGTTGCGGCATCGTCGCGTTCCACGGACCGATGATCGATCGTCGCCTGTCGCACGGTGCTGACGGGTACGATCGCGCGTCGTTCGAGAGGGCGTTGTGCGTGGCCGAGCCGATGGGCGAGCTCGCGCCGCCCGGCCTCGAATGCGTGCGCGCCGGGGAAGCGACCGGGCCGCTCCTCGGAGGCACGATGACGCAGCTCGTTGCGTCGCTCGGGACGCAGTACGCATTCGATCCGCCGAGCCGGTACGTCTTGTTCCTCGACGAAGTGGGCGAGCGCCCCTATCGTCTCGACCGGATGGTCACGCAATTGCGGCAGAGCGGGCTGCTCGCGCAGGCGACCGCGGTGGTGATCGGCGAACTCCCGCGCTGTGATGAACCGAACGGCGAGCTGACGGGCCGTGCTGTAATGGCCGATCTCCTTCGCGATTTTTCAGGGCCTGTCGTCATCGGGTTTCCGTCAGGCCATACCATCGGCCCCACGTTTACGCTGCCGTTTGGCGTCGGCTGTCGCGTCATTGCCGGCGCTGCGAATCGCCTCGTCATCGAAGAGGCGGCCGTGCGATGACGAAGATCCATTTCATCGGCGTCTGCGGCACGGCGATGGCGACGCTGGCGGCGATGTTGAAACGCAAGGGCTACGACGTCCGCGGATCGGATCAGGACGTATACCCGCCGATGAGCGACTTTCTCGCCGCCGAAAGCATTCCGGTGATGACCGGCTACCACGCCGACCACATCACCGCCGACCTCGACATCGTCGTCGTCGGCAACGCGATCTCCCGCGGCAACGCGGAACTGGAAGAAGTGCTCGATCGCAAGATCCGCTACTGCTCGCTGCCCGAAGCGATCCGTGAGTATTTCCTGTGGGGTGCGCGGTCGATCGTCATCGCGGGGACCCATGGGAAGACGACCACCACCGCGCTGACCGGGTGGCTGCTCACGCACGGCGATCTCGATCCGACGATTCTGATCGGCGGGATCGCGCGCAACCTCGGCGACGGCGGTTCGAGTTACCGTATCGGCGAGGGCCGCGACTTCGTCATCGAAGGCGACGAGTACGACAGCGCGTTCTTCGACAAGACGGCGAAGTTCCTGAAGTACCTGCCCGACATCGCTGTCATCAACAACGTCGAGTTCGATCATGCCGACATCTACGCCGACTTCGACGCCGTGAAGCTGGCGTTCCGGCGGCTCGTCAATCTCGTGCCGCGAAAAGGACTGCTGCTGGTCGGCGCCGACAGCCCGGCGGCGCGGGACCTCGCCCAGCACGCTGTATCGCCAGTGCAAACATTCGGCACGTGCGAGGGCGTCGATTGGCACGCGGACAGCATCGTGGCGGTGGACGGCCGAACACGGTTCGACGTGCATTTGCGCGGCGCGCCGTTTGGCGCATTCGAGATGATGCTCGTCGGCGCCCACAACGTCCGCAACGCGCTCGTCGCGATCGCGATCGCCCATCACCTCGGCATCAGCGTCGAGCGCATCGCCGACGGACTGCGGCGGTTCGCCGGCGTGAAACGGCGGCTCGAGGTCGTCGGAGAGGCGGACGGCGTCACCGTGTTCGACGATTTCGCGCACCATCCGACCGCCGTCGCCGAAACCCTCGCAGGTGTGCGCGCGTCGCATCCGGACGCGCGCATCTGGGCGGTGTTCGAGCCGCGATCGGCTTCGTCGTGTCGCCGAGTGTTCCAGGACGACTTTGCGCGGGCGTTTGCGATGGCCGACGAGGTCGTCCTGGCGCCGGTCTTTCGATCGAAGCTGCCGGAATCGGAGCGCCTCTCGGTGCCGCAGCTCGTCTGCGATCTGAACGCGCGCGGCGCGTCGGCTCGCGAGGCGGCGTCCACCGACGACATCATCGCGACGATCGTCCGCGAGCACCGGCGCGGCGATCTCGTCGTCATCATGTCGAACGGCGGGTTCGGCGGCATCCACCGCAAGCTGCTGCAGGCGCTCGCGTGACGATCGTTCCAGCGGGCGATTCCGCGCTGTTCGTCGAATTCGAGGAGCGGATCGACGTCGCGGTCAACGCGCGCGCGATTGCGATCGCGGACGCGGTGCAGGCGGCTGCGATTCCCGGCGTCCGCGACGTCGTGCCGACGTATCGCGCGGTCGCGGTGTACTTCGATCCGCTGCGGACCAATTACGACGCGCTCCTCGAACGCATCGAACACGAAGTCACACAGCCGTCAGGCGCGGCCCTCGCGCGGCACGAAACGATCAGGATCCCGGTGTGCTACGGCGCGGATCTCGGCCCCGATCTCGCCGACGTGGCGGCGTTCGCGCGGCTTGCCGAATCCGACGTCGTGCGCCTCCATACGGCGACGACGTATCGTGTGTTCATGCTGGGTTTCGTCGCCGGATTCGCGTACATGGGGACCGTCGATTCGCGGATTGCGGCGCCGCGGCGGTCGACACCCCGCGTCCGCGTTCCACTTGGCACGGTCGGCATCGCGGGCGTGCAGACAGGAATTTATCCGGCCGAAACGCCGGGCGGCTGGCAGTTGATCGGCCGCACGCCGGTGAAGCCGTTCGATCCGCATCGCGCCGAGCCGTTCCTGATGGCGGCGGGCGACAGCGTGCAGTTTTATGCGATCACGCGAGAGGAATACGACCGATGGTCCGCGTGATCAAGCCCGGCATGCTGACCACGATCCAGGATGCGGGGCGATGGGGATATCAGTCGCGCGGCGTGCCTGTCGCCGGACCGATGGACCCGTGCTCGTTCCGGCTCGCGAACGCGCTCGTCGGGAACGCGCGCACCGCTGCGGCGCTCGAGATCACGCTCCTCGGTCCGGAACTTGAATTCGCCGGGGAACGCATCGTTGCGATTGCCGGCGCCGAGTTCGACGTGACGCTCGACGGCAAACCGGTGCCGCTCAACGCGCCGTTCATCGTGTCGCCGGAGTCGCACCTGCGGTTCGGCGGTCGCCGTCGAGGCTCGCGCGCGTACGTCGCGTTTGCGGGCGGCATCGCAACCGAGCCGATTCTCGGCAGCCGCTCGACACACCTGATCAGCGGCATGGGCGGCCTCGACGGACGTCCGCTGCGCGCCGGCGATGTCGTCCCGCTCGGTCCCACGCGCATCGAGCACGTGACGCCGCGCGCGGCGACGCCCGTCATCGAACTGCCGGACCGTCACGCGACGATTCGCGTGCTGGCCGGACCGCAGGCGGATTATTTCAGCGCCGACGCGCTCGAGATCCTGCAGTCACGCCCGTACACCGTCGGACAGCAATCCGATCGCATGGGATTTCGGCTTGACGGTCCGACGCTGGCGCACGCACGCGGCGCCGACATCATCTCCGACGCGACGCCGTTGGGCGTGCTGCAGGTGCCGGCATCCGGCCAGCCGATTCTGCTCATGGCCGATCGGCAGAGCACCGGCGGCTACCCGAAGATCGCGACGGTGATCTCGGCCGACATTCCGATCGCCGGGCAGCTCGGACCGGGCGACACGATTTCGTTCATCGTGTGCACGATGACCGAGGCGATGGCGGCGCTGATCACGCAGGAGCAAGCGCTCATGTCCCTCGAGGCGGCGTGATGGGCGATGTTGTGCGCGCGCTCACGGTAGCGTTCGGCCGCGGCCGCGTCCAGGTGGACGTCCCGCTCGCGCCGCTGACGACGTTCAAGGTCGGCGGGGAAGCGGACGTGTTGCTCGAGACGCGATCGAGCGCAGAACTGGTGACCGCGTTGCGCATCGCGCACGAGGCAGACGTGCCGGTCACGCTGCTCGGCGGCGGCTCGAACGTGCTCGTGTCGGACGCGGGCGTCCGCGGCCTGGTCCTTCGCCCGCGCGGTGGCGAGGTCCGACGTGGTGCCGGGCTACCTTCAGACACCGTCGTAGCGGATGCGGCGGTCACGATCAACGGGCTCGTCCGCTGGACGATCAATCACGGCTGCGCCGGACTCGAAGCCTGGGCCGGCACACCCGGCACCGTTGGCGGTGCCATCTACGGCAACGCGCACTTCAGTGGCAGGAATATCAGCGAGTACGTCACGGCTGTCAGCGTCACGTCGCGCGACGGCGTGACGCGAGAGGTGCCGGTCGCCGAAATGGGATTCGGATACGATCGCAGCCGCTTGCAGACGAGCGGCGAGATCCTGCTGTCGGCAACCTTTCGTGTGACGCCTGGCGATACTGCCGCGTTGCGAGCGACCGCACGTCAGTCGCTCGCGTATCGCAAGAAAACGCAGCCGCTCGACACACCGAGCGCGGGCTGCATTTTCCAGAATCCGGACGGCCAATCGGCCGGCGCGCTCGTGGATCGAGCCGGACTCAAGGGTGTGTCGATTGGAGGCGCCCGCGTCTCGCCGACGCACGGCAACTTCATCATCAACACGGGCCATGCCACCGCCCGTGACATTCGCATGTTGATCGAACGGTGTCGTGTGGCGGTGCGCGAAAAGTTCGGCATCGCGCTGCGCGAAGAGATCGTTTACCTCGGGGAGTTCGATGTCGACACTCGTCATTGAAGGCGGCCAGCGCCTGTCCGGATCGGTCGAAGTCGAAGGCAACAAGAACGCGGCGCTGCCGCTGCTGGCCGCATGTCTGCTGACGACCGAAGCATGCGTGCTCACAAACGTGCCTCGCATCAGCGACGTCGAGGTGATGGCGCGGCTGCTGCTCGATCTCGGCGCGGAGGTCGAGGGGATCGGCAGCACGACGCTGCGGATTTGCTGTCCCGAGGTTGTCAAAGACGAACCGGACGGCGCGCTGGTCGGCCGTTTGCGCGGATCGGTGCTGCTGCTCGGTCCGTTGCTCGCGCGACGTGGACGCGCGTATCTCGGCGCGCCCGGCGGCGATTTTCCCGCGCGACGCACGATCAGCACGCATCTCGAAGCGCTGATGGTCATGGGCGCGCAGCTCGTCGCCGGATCGGGGCACCGGCTGGAGGCGCCTGACGGTCTCAAGCCGACGTCGATGTATCTCTACGAAGCGTCGGTCACCGGGACCGAAACCGCGCTCCTGGCGGCGGCGGCTGCACCCGGCGTCAGCGAGATCCGCCACGCGGCGTGCGAGCCGCATGTCGTCGAGCTGTGCGTGTTCCTGCAGCAGCTCGGCGTCGGCATCACCGGCGCGGGGACGTCGACAATCCGCGTCGAAGGCGGGGCAAAGCTGCGCGGCGCCGAGCATCAGCTGTGGGGTGACTACATCGAGGCCGGCAGTTGGGCGGTCGTCGGCGCGGTCACCGGCGGCGAAATCGAAGTGCGCGGCGCCCGCGGCGAAGACATGGAGGTCATCGCCGCCGTGCTGAAGCGCATGAACATCGCCTGCGCCTTGGATGGTGACGTCTTCCGCGTCGAGCCGTCGCGGTTGAAAGCTGCCGGTCGCATCATTACCGGTCTGTGGCCAGGATTCCCGAGTGACATGGTGAGCCTCGTCACCGTGCTCGCCACGCAGTGCGAGGGGCAGACGCTCGTGCATGACTGGATGTACGAACTGCGTCTCTTCGCGCTCGAGCAGTTGAGCAGCATGGATGCGGCGCGCGGATTGTTCCTCTGCGATCCGCATCGCATCATCGTCACCGGACCGATGAAGCTACGCGGCCGTCCGCTCGACAGCCGCGATCTGCGGTCAGGCATGGCGCTCATCGCCGCGGGTCTCGCCGCGGATGGTCAGAGCCGGCTCGCGCAGCTCGAGACGGTCGAGCGCGGCTACGGTCGGCTTGTGGAACGGTTGCAGGCGCTGGGCGCGAAGGTCGCGAAGGTCTGACGCTGATGTAGCGCAGCCCTTTAGGGCTGGTCGAAGCAGGCCTGAAGGCCTGCGCTACCTGGGTCCGGTGGTGCCCGTTGGACCCGTGACGCCGGTCGGACCGGTCGCTCCTGGCGCTGGTGGAGGCGCGGGCGGACGGGGAAGTTCGAGCGGCAGCGGCAGCTCGCTGATCGGCGCGATCGAATCTCGACCCACACGGAACGGCCGCAGATCGCCTTCGTTCAAGTCCAACACGCGGATGATGTGCGGCGTCAGCGTCAGGATGATGTCGGTTTGATCGGTCTGCTTCGTGTTGTGCGCGAAGAGGCGGCCGACCAGCGGCACGTCGCTCAGGCCGGGCAGGCCTTCGAGCGCGTTTCGCTCGTCGTCGCGAATCAAGCCGGCGAGCATGTTCGTTTCGCCGTCTTTCAATCGAATCGTGGTTTGGATCTCGCGATTGCCGAACGTCGGCAGCCCCTGAAACCCCGTCCCGGAAATATTCGTGACCGACACTTTGATCGTCAGCGACACGTCGTCGTCATGATGCGTTCGCGGCGTGATGTCGATGTTGACGCCGATGTTCTGATAGTTGAACGACGTGATCGGCTGCTGCGGTGTCCCGCCCGTCGCGAACGGTGTGAAGGTCGTTTGCGGCACCGGCACCTGTTCGCCGAATCGCGCGCTCGCCGGCGAGCCGTCGGTCGTGCGCAGCTGCGGGCTCGCGAGCGTTCGCGTATTCGTGTCCGTCTTGAGGAGACGATAGTACAGCGATGGAACCGCGGTCAGCAGCACGTCTGACTGCGTCAAATTTCGCAGCGCTTGTAACGTCGTGGGGCTGTCAACGGACGCCGATCCGTTAATGCCGCTCGAACCCGCGGAGGCGATCTGCAATCCGTATTCGAGCAGCTTCGACCGGTTCACCTCGAGCAGCTCGACGTCGATGATGACTTCGGGCCGCGCCTTGTCAACGGCCGACAGCAGGCGGGCGGCCGCGGCGATTCGCTCCGGCGAATCCTGAATCGTGACGGCGTTGGTCGCCGTCGTCGGCGAAATCCTGCGCGCGTCGAGCACGAGGCGCAACAGGTCCATCGTTTCTTTCAGATCCGCGTTGCTCAAGTAAAACGTGCGGACGACCTGCTCTTCGTACTCGCGTCGTTTCGCCGGCGTATCGGGGATCACGATGACGGTGCGCGGCGCCGTGACCCGGAAGAATGTCCTTGTCGCACCGGCAACAGTGTTGAGCGCGTCGTCGAGCGTGGCGTTGCGCAGATCGACCGTGATCGGCGCTTCGCGGAACGCGGTGTCGAAGATCAGGCTGATGCCGGCCATGCGCGCGATCGCGGTGAAGACGTCTCGGCTGCTTGCCTCGCGGAACGTCAGCGAGGCGGGCATCTTGATGCCGGCAGGGAGGTCGAGTCCGGGCGGCGGCAAATCGCGCGTGCGCTCGATCAACGACTCGAGCTCGGTCTTGCCTTCGCGCGACACCGCAACCTTGTTGCGCAGCTTCGCGCGGGTGGCGCGCAGTTCCTCGTCGGCCTCGGCGTTGGTCGGGTTGAGTTCGATCGCGAGCTGGTACTCGGCGAGCGCCTGATCGAGCTTGGCGGTCGCGGCAAAACGGCGTCCGCGGTTGAAGTGATCGGTGGACGCCCGCATCTTCGCGCGGTCGAGCGCCAGACGGGCATTCACATCGCCCGGGCGCAGCCGGACGGCCTTCGTGTATTCGACGACGGCGACGTCGTAGTCCTGGCGCTGCTCGGCGTCGCGGCCGTGGTGGAACGCCGTCGATGCGGCGCAGCCGGCGACGACGAGGCAGAGGAGTGCCCCGATGAGGGTTTTAACGGCCGGTCGCGCTGACAACATCGACACCACGTGGAATCTTAAACGCGAACTCCTTATCGGCCGGATTCGTGTTCGTCTTCAGGTTTGTAAAGGAAAAGCTCGAGATCCCGCCCTGCGCGTCGACCGTCACGAGGCCGCGCAGATCCAATGACGCCGGATCGACGACGAGGATCAGCCAGTCGTAGTCGCGCTGCTTCGACTTCGGCACGAGCTTGATCGCCCGGCTGCCCGGCGGCATCCCTTTCGGGAGGTCGACGGTTGACGCGGTGAAGTCGCGCGTCAGGTTGCCTTTGCCCGCCAGAAACAGGGTCGGCGTGGCGGCATCGTCGTCCTGCGGAACGTTCGAGACGATGACCTGTTTGTCTTGCGGGATGTAGGAGTACATCTTCATGCCGTCGGAGACGAATTCTTTTTGATCCGGCGCGCTGTAGTCCCACCGCATCTTGCCGGGCTTTTTGATCAGAAGGTGCCCGCGCTCGGTGAGCTGCTTCCTGAGCGCGCCGCCCTCGTACGCGTGAACGAAGTCTGCCGAGAAATCCTTGATGGTGTCGTATTTCTTCTGCAGCGCCTGCGCCAGCTCGGCCGGCGTTTGGTCGGCGGCGAACACCACGGAGGCGAGGACGAGCGCACACACGCGAAGCATGGATTCAACGATAGCAGACGTATCGCGGGAGCGGCGCGAAGATGTTCGCTCGATATGCCGTGCGAATGGCAGTGCCGGCGTCATCGAACGCGACGAAGCTGATACCTCGTTCTACGATCAGCGTGTGCTGCCGGTTTGCGATGACGTGACCGAATCCCATCCGCCGAATTGTGTCGGACGCGAGCCACGCCTCCATTCGGATCTCCACGTGCACCCCATCGACTTTGACGTCGCGATCGAACGGCCGGCCTGAGGCGGCAACCAGGTCCGGCGGCCGCCCCGTCGTCCCGGCGATGGCGACGTAGTCACCGTCTGGAACTGATGACGCGGTACCGGTCAGCAACCGGTAGGCGCCGGCGAGTTCGTCGGCGTCGAGCGGCAGATCGCGTGACGGCCGCAGCACGCAGAGGACGTATCGCGTCCCGCGCGGGAGTTCGGCGATTTCCATCGGCAGCCGCGTCAGTTGTGTGTTCGGCGCGATTCGCGCACCGATCAGCGGTCCATACGCGGCGTCGAGTTCCTGTCGCGCGCGGTCGGTGACGACCACATCCCGGTGAATAGCGGCGTTGTCGGCGATCAACGTCGGCGCGTAGAGCAGGACGTCGGGCATCCGGGCGTGAACGACCTCCGGCCGCATTTCTTTCGCGTAGTACGAGAGACCGTTCGCGACCTGCCAATTGAGATCGGTCAGCAGGATCGCGCGCTGATCGTCGACCCCGTTCGTCAACCGATCGAGCGCCTGGGTCGGTCGTGTGTCGTGGCTGCGATCCATGGCAGGAAAATCGTGATAGGCGCGGACGCCCGCGTATCCGATGACGAGCGCGGACGCGACGTAGCCCACGATGACGCTGACAGGGTAGCGCAGCCCGTTAGGGCTGCCTGCAGCAGGCCTGAGTGCCTGCGCTACGACGGCTGGCGCGACGAGCAGCGCGAGCATCAGGTGCGACGGCAGGTAGAAGACGTGCGTATCGCCGACGTTGTAGTTGAACGCGAACAGGAAGTTGACCGCGAAGAGCAGCGTGAACAGCACGCCCCGCTTCGCATCGGTGACAAACAGTCGAATCAGCCCGATCGCCGATAGCACCGGTACGATCGGACCAAACTGCTGCGTCACGTCGAACCAGTACATCGCCACGTGATCGCGCAGCATGGACGAGGGAACGTTCAGGACCATCGTCTCGCGCCAGTCGGACTTCGTGACGTCGAACCAGAACGTCCGCAGCGCGTCAGCGATTCCGCTCGGTGGATGCGGCATCGCCCACAGCGCGCTCAGGTTCCACGCGTACTGCATGGCGCCGGCGGCGGCGCAGACCAGTGCCACCGCCACGATGCGCGGCGCGAACATCGACCGCCATCCGCAGGGCGCCGCCATCAACAGGAACACGGTGAATCCCGGCAACAGCAACACCGTCGACAGATGGTTGCCGAACGCGAGCGCGTAGACGGCGAAGAACATCGTCAGGCGCCGCAGCGTCGGTTGCTGCGCCCATCGCAGCAGCAGCCACGTCGTCAGCGTCACGAAGATGGCGTGGAGCGCGTACACCTCGGCGATCGTCGCCTGACTCCAGAACGTGTACGACGTGGCGAACAACAGCGCCGAGGCGATGCCAGCGAGCAGTGATCCGGACAACTCGGACGCGAGCAGCACCAGGAGACCGGACGCCGCTGCGCCCTCGATGGCGGACAACAGGTTGAGCGCGAACGCGTGGTCGAGTCCGGTGACGTGAACGAACGCGCCGCCGATTGCGAAATACAACGGATACGCATCGCGCGGCGTAATCTCGGACGATCCGACGATCGTTTGAAACGATCCGGTGTCGCCGAAGTCGAATCCAGGCAGCAGCGTCGCGTGGTAGAGGACGAACGCGACCAGCGCAACGGCGACGCTCGCAAGCAGCCGTCGTGTCATCACTGGCGCTATCCGCGTTTGGACGCGATGATCTGTCGCACGGCGTCGATCGGCCGTGTGTTGATCACGTGACGCGGTTCGACCCAGCCGCGCCGCGCCATCAGCAGCCCGAGATCCATCTGCCGGCCGAGCATCTCGGCGCGGTGGCAGTCGCTGTCGATGGCCACCATCGCTCCCGCTTCGATCGCGAGCCGCGCGAGGGTGCCGTCCAGGTCCAGATGCGCAGGGGAGCCATCTATCTCGACCAGCGTCGTCGTCTCGACCGCCATCTCGAACAGCCGCTCGTAGTCGAGGTCGTACCCCGCGCGATGCGGGACCAGGCGATTGGTCGGATGCGTGATGAGCGAGACGAGCGGATGCTTCATCGCACTGACATAGCGGGCCATCAGTCGATCGCCGTCATGACCGGCGCGCTCGTGCAGCGAGGCGAGGACGATGTCGAACCGTTCCAGAATGCGATCGGGAAAGTCCAACGTGCCATCCGGCAGGATGTCGACTTCGCATCCGTGCAGGATCGTGATGTCCGGGTATCGCGCCCTGACGTCCGCGATCTCGTCCGCTTGGTGCTTCACGCCGTCGACCGTCAGATTGCGCGACGCCGCCGAGTGAGGCGAATGGTCCGTGATGGCGACGTAGCTGTAGCCGAGGGCGCGACACGTCGCCACCATCTCTTCGACCGAGTCGCGACCGTCACTCCACGTCGTGTGCATGTGGAGGTCGCCGCGAATATCGCCGCGCGTCACGAGCCGCGGCAACTCGCCGCGATCGGCCGCTTCGAGCTCGTCTTCGCCGTGCCGGATTTCGGGCGGAATCAACGGCAGGTCGAGCGCACGATAGATCGTCTCTTCGTCCTCGGCCATGCGAAGCGTGCCGTCGGCCGCATACAGACCGCTGCTCGCCAAACGCAAGCCGCGCGTTGCCGCGCGCGCGCGAAGCCCGTTGAAGTGATCGCTCGATCCGGTCAGGTAAAGGAGGGCGGCGCCGGCATTCGCGGCGTCCACCACGCGCAGCCCGATCTGGACACGGTCGACGAGGATGTACGCGCGATGCGGACTCTTGTGCAGCCAGCGCGTCACGTCCTGTGTCGCGGTCAGCGCTTCCGTGATCGGCTCGCCGCCAGACGCGCGCGTCGACACGAGCAACTCCACGTCGCCGACGATGTCCTGTCCACGACGGAGCGAGCCGACCGGCTCGGCCCACGCGACGTCCGGCAGCGATCGCGCCTGCTCGAGCAGCGGTTCGACCATGGCCATCGCCCGACCGAGCGGAATCCGCGGCACACGCTTGCGCAGTTGCGGCAGGCCGTCGGCGATTGCGGTTTCGACGGATTCGCCGAGCGACGGAACGTCGCGGATCGCGTGCTCGTCAGCCGCGGCGGCAAGATCGGCTGCCGATGCGACGCCAAGGCTGCGCTGCAGCTCGGCGAGCTGCGGCAACGTCACCGCGCCCGATTCGTACAGCCACCGAAGGTCGCTGGGGATGTCGGCAAGCACCGACTCGACGAGCACCCAGCCGCAGGTCTCGTAGATTTGCCGGAGACGGACGAGCGCGTCCGCGTCGGAGTCCGATGCGGCCATCTCGAAGAGCGGTCCGAGATCCCCCTCGGCCACGATGCCGCGGCGCGCCGCCAGATGCCGCGCATGCGCGAGCAGCGTTTCTTCGGCAGTGTCGCCGCGAATCGCGGCCAGCGCGATCAGTTGATCAAGGGTTTCGTTGAGGGAGGCGACGACGGGTGATTACCCCTTCAGCGCGCCGGGTTCGGGCGGCGCCTGCTTCGGCGCCTCTTTGGCTTCGGTCGGCAGATTTGCCGTCAGCCACTCGACGATGCCGCCCTTCAACGTCGACGCGCGATACCCTTGCCGGATCAGTTCGGCGGCGACGTGCGAGCTGGCGAGCTCGTTCGGATCCGAGTCGTACACGACGACTTCGCGATCGCGGGGGAGCGAGGGCGGCGTCGTGTCGGGACCGAAGCGAACCGAGCCCGGAATCCTGACGGTGCTGTGTTCGTAGGGATACTTCAACCGCGCATCGACGATCGTAATCGGCGCGCTGGCATCGAGACGCTGCTTGAGATCTTCTTTGCTGATGCGTGGGACGGCCACGCGTGTATTTTGTCAGCGTGCGACGGCGCGGTCAAACGGCACGACCCGAGCCTTCTTCGTCGTCGTGGCGGTCGTCGTCATCGCGCGAGGCTGCGGGGGCGGTGTGTGCGGCGTCGCATTGACGGACCAGCCGGCGGATCGCTTGCCGCAATGGACGCATCGGAGAAAAATACTGCCGGGCTCGCACCAGACACCGTATTCATGTCGGCCTGAGAGGTAGCAGTTAAACAAGTTCCACATACGTCCTCGCGCGCTGTGCTGATTGGGGTGCTTACCCTACCGCTAAATAGTGGGTGCAGTCGACCGAAATCTCTTATGTCATCGGCCCCATACCTGCGAAACTTGAGGCTATCTTGGCTAAACAGCTGGAATTGAAGGGCAAAACCTACTGGATTCTGTCGGAACCAGACGGGCCGGGGTGGAGGGCCAGCGTGACGGAGGTCAAGGCCGACGGCTCTCAGGAGCCGGTGGGCCTGGATGCGACCGCCGAGACCCGCACCGCCGCCGACGAGGCGGTCGAACGCAAGCTCCGCCGGATGCTCCAGGCGTACTAGTCTGACTAACAAGTCTGACTTGCGAGTCTGACTTGGGAGTCTGACTTGGAAGTCTGACTGTTTAGTCAGACTTCGGCGACCAAAACCGCGAAGGCGCCCTTTCGCCAGATGACCTCCGGCGCAAGGCCGGCTCGGTTCATCGACCTCATCTCAGCATCGAGCGGGACGTAGGTGTCCTCGTGCGCCCACGCGCGCAGATAACCCTTCGCTTCTTTGCGCGAGTAGCTGCGCTCCAGATGCGCAAGCCACTGGGACCGTTGCGCCGCCGCCAGGCCGGCGGCCGCTGACGGCTGACAGTCGACGGAAATCAGCACGCCGCCGGGCTGCAGTGCGGAACGGATCCGGGTGTAGAGGCGACCCTTCGCCGCGCGCGTGCGAACGTGGTGCAGCGCGAACGCGGCCACGACCACATCGCACCGAGGAATGGTTGCGCGCAGGAAATTGTCGGCGATGAACTCTGCGCGCCGCCCGAGCCGTCTTGCGGCGACCGTCAAGATCTCGCGATCCGCATCGATGCCGACGATGTGTGCGCGCCGCGCGACGCGGGCACACCTCGCAGCCAGCGCGCCGGTGCCCGTGCCAAGGTCGACGAGCATTCGTGCGTGTCGCGGCACCGCGCGCGCCGCGACGTCGAGCATCTCTTCGTAGTCGGGGATGAACGTGCGGATGCGCGCGTCGTATTCACCCAGGCGGATGCCGAGATGCGCAGCGACGCTCACGTCACGACTTCACGGCGCGCGTCATCAGGTAATCCTGCCGCACGAGGTTGTCGTCGAAGTACTCGCTGACGAGGGATTCGTATTCGCGACGGAACGCTTCGAGCTTCGCCGGATCGGTCGCCGACAGCACTTCGACGATCTTGCGCACGGGCCCGGCCGTCTGCTCGAATGTCGCGCGATAGTGCTGCGGGCTGAGCGCCGGCACGAACATGGTCGGGCGCAAGAAGCAGATGTGCGTCACCGCCGTGCCGAGACGAGCTCGGACGATGTTCGGGTCGCCCCACTCGCCAGGCGACGGGACCTTGATCGGCGGCGGCGGCGCGTAGCGATCGCGAAACGCGAACGCGCGGCCGACCAGCGTTTCGGGAGGCCATGTCGAAAACGCGATCGTCCCGCCTGGTTTCAGCACGCGAAGCAGTTGCGCAACCGTGACGTCGGGCCGCGGCGCGAACATATGACCGAACTGGCTGACGACGACGTCAAACGACGCGTCGGCGAAGGGGAGCGCTTCGGCGTCGCCGTCGTGGAAGGCGATCTCGACTCCAGCGATGCGGGCGTTCTCTCGCGCGCGTGCGAGGAGCTCCGGCGTGAGATCGAGCGCGGTGACCGTCGCGCCCGCCCGTGCGGCTGTGATTGCGACGACGCCGGTCCCGCATGCGACGTCGAGCACCGTTTGGCCGGCGCGGACGCCGGCGAACTTCACGAGCTGCGCCGCTTGCGCCGTGGTGATCGCTTCGAGCGGGGCAAAGTGCGCCCAGCCCTGGCGTTGCATCGCTTTGAACTGCTCGAATGGGTCGCTCGTCGTCACGGCCGGTCTCCGTTTTCACTCAACGGATTGATCTTATCGCAGGGCGTGCTCGTCGATTCACTCGGCGCGTCTGATATCGCCGCGCGCCGGCGTTTGCAACAGTCGGAACGAACATTCCGCGACTCGACGCCGATACGCGCGGTGGCGCGCGGGACGAACGACGTCACCGCGTGCTGCTCGGCCGACCCGAGTCGATCGTTTCGCGGTTCGGAGACACGAAATGCTGTGGCGTGCCGCGCGAACGCCTTCACGCGGCGAACGCTTTTATTGACGCGTTCCCAAAATGGCCTGGCGCGTTGTCGAATGTTCCAGAGCCATTCTCGAGATGGCGTTGCTCGGCGAGCAAACGCCGTGATGCGTCGACGAAATGGAGAGGCGCGTCGAAACAATGGCGCCTGGCAATGGAGTACAGCAAAAGAGGCAGCCGAAGCTGCCTCATTCTCTAGGAATTTTGGTGGACGGCAGGAGGCTCGAACTCCCGACCTCCGCGTTGCGAACGCGGCGCTCTCCCAACTGAGCTAGCCGCCCACGAACCGAACCCCAAGTTTACCACGCGCTTTTCGGCAACCGCAACGCCGAGTACACTCGATCGAATATGTCCGACGTCAAACGCATCGGTGTGCTGACCGGCGGCGGCGACGCGCCCGGCCTCAACGCCGTCATCCGCGCCGTCGTCAAGACGGCGTGCAATGCGGATATCGAAGTCGTCGGGCTCGAAGACAGCTTCGACGGGCTCATCGAAGAAGATCGATCGCGGCTGCTCACACCGCGCGACGTCACCGGCATCCTCCGTCTCGGCGGCACGATCCTCGGGACGACGAACCGCGGCAACCCGTTCGCGTATCCGATCAGCACGTCGGAGGGGACGAAGGATTACTCCGATCGCTGCATCGAGATGTTTCACAAGATGGAGCTCGGCGCGCTGATCGTGATCGGCGGCGACGGCACGCTCGGCATCGCGCACAAGTTCTGCCAGCGCGGCGTGCCGACGGTCGGCGTCCCGAAAACGATCGACAACGACATCGTCGGGACGACGAATTGTTTCGGCTTCGACACCGCCGTGGCGTTCGCGACCGATGCGATCGATCGGCTGCACACGACCGCGGAAGCGCATCACCGGATCATGGTCGTCGAGGTGATGGGTCGCTACGCCGGCTGGATTGCGTTGTACGCCGGCGTCGCCGGCGGCGCCGATGCGATCCTCATTCCGGAGATCCCGTTCGACATCACCATCGTCGCGGACCGACTGAAGGCGCGCGATCGCTGGGGCGCGAAGTTCAGCATCGTCGTCGTCGCTGAAGGCGCGTTTCCGCGCGGCGGCGAAGTGTCGCTCGTCGAAGCGGCGAACGGCGCCCGCGTCGAACGGCTCGGCGGCATGGGCGCGCAAGTGTGTGCGGCGCTCGCCGAAACCACCGGCAAGGAGACGCGTTCAGTCGTGCTGGGCCACTTGCAGCGCGGCGGCGCGCCGACCAGTTTCGATCGCGTGCTGGCGACCCGTTTCGGCGGCAAGGCGGTCGAACTGGTCCGGCGTGGCGAGTTCGGGACGATGGTCGCGTTCGATCCGCCGGATATCGTCGCGCGGCGTCTCGAGGATGTGGTGGGGAAGACGAAGATCGTGCCGTCGGATCACGATCTGCTCCTGACGGCGAAAGCGCTCGGCGTGACCTTCGGTGACTGACGCGTGTATTGCGGATTGAGGAATGCGGATTGCGGATTTATTGAACGATTAATCCGCAATCCTCAATCCGCATTCCGCAATACATCTAAGTACTTGAGCGCTCCGCCAGTGTTAAAGAGAATCACGCGCTCATCCCGCGTGATCGTGCCGTTCTTCGCGAGCATCTGAATCGCGACGAACGCGGCGCCGCCTTCCGGGGCGGCACTGACGCCCGCGTGCTTCCCGATCGCCAGCATCCCGCCGACCATCGTCGAATCGGGGACTGATACCGCAGTGCCGCCGCTCTCGCGAACGGCGCGCAGGATCAGAAAGTCGCCGATCGCGCGAGGGACGCGCAATCCGTCTGCGATCGTCGAGGCGTGCTCCCACGGCTGCGCCTTCTCGGTCCCTTGCTGAAACGCGCGGACGATCGGCGCGCAGTTCTCCGCCTGCACCGACACCATCTTCGGGCGTTTCCCGCCCTTCGGCAGCCAGCCGATGCGCTCCATCTCGTCGAACGCTTTCCACATACCGACCATGCCGGTGCCGCCGCCGGTCGGATAAATGATCCAGTCGGGCAGCGACCAATTCATCTGCTCGGCGACCTCGTATCCCATCGTCTTCTTGCCTTCGATGCGATACGGCTCTTTCAACGTCGACACGTCGTACCAGCCGAGCGGTCCGCCTTGTTCGGCGGCCATGCGTCCGGCGTCGGTAATCAGGCCGTCGACGAGCGTGACGTTGGCGCCGTACAGCCGGCATTCGTCGACGAACGGCCGCTTCGCGTCCTTCGGGATGAAGACCTCGCACGCGAGGCCCGCAGCGGCGGAGTAGGCAGCCGCGGCGTTGCCAGCGTTACCGGCTGTCGGCAGCGCGATCGTCTTCGCGCCGATGTACTTCGCGCGCGTGATCGCCGCTGACTGGCCGCGTGCCTTGAACGAGTTCGTCGGGTTGAGCGATTCGTCTTTGATGTAGAGGTTGTCGAGGCCGATCGTGGCGCCCAGCGCCTTCGCGTGGAAGAGCGGCGTGAAGCCTTCGCCGAGCGTCACCGGCTGCTCGCCATCGAAGAGCGGCATCAGCTCGCGGTACCGCCACATGTTCGGCTCGCGGTCGCGCAACGAATCGCGCGACCACGATCCCGCCTTGTCGAGATCGTAGCGGGCGAGCAGCGGCATCCCGCACGACGGACACAGAAAATGCCGGCCGCGCGGATCGAGCGGCGGCGCGCCGCACGGGACCGAGCATTCGAGATGGGAGAAGAATGACATGTGTAAGGATGAAGTACGAAGTACGACCCCTTCGTACTTCATACTTTTTACTTTCTACTTTCCGAGTAGTTCCGTATCCTTCTTTTTCTGCAAGTCGTCGATGTCCTTGACGAACTTGTCCGTCAGCTTCTGCACTTCGTCGAGGCCCTTCCGCTCGTCGTCTTCCGAGATCTTGTGGTCCTTGAGCAGCTTCTTCAGGCGCTCGTTCGCGTCGCGGCGCACGGTGCGGACGTGATTGCGTCCCTCTTCGGCGAGTTTGTGCACGTGCCGCGACAGTTCCTTGCGGCGTTCCTCGGTCAGCGGCGGAATCGGGATCCGAACGACCTTGCCGTCGTTGGCCGGATTGAGTCCGAGATCGGAGGCGCGGATCGCTTTTTCAATCGCGCCGAGCTGCGACGGATCGAACGGCTGCGCCACAATCAGCGACGGTTCCGGAATCGACAGGCTGGCCACCTGATTCAGCGGCATCTTCGAGCCGTATGCTTCGACGTGCACCGGATCGAGAATCGTCACGGTCGCGCGGCCGGTCCGCACGCCCGCCAGCTCGTGACGCACGTGCTCCATCGACGTCGACATCCGTTTCGTGCATTCCGCAAACAACCCTTTTAAGTCATTCACGTCCATCGTCTATCTCTCCACTACGCGGTGACGAGCGATCCGATCGGCTCGCCACTGATCGCACGCTTGATGTTGCCTGGGGTTCGCAGGTTGAAGACGACGATCGGCAACCGGTTGTCCATGCACAACGAAATGGCCGTCGCGTCCATCACTTTCAGGCCCTGCTCGAGCACTTGCAAGTACGAGATCGTATCGAAACGCGTGGCGCCCGGTTTCACCATCGGGTCGGCGTCGTAAATGCCGTCGACCTTCGTCCCTTTCAGGATGACGTCCGCTTTGATTTCCATCGCGCGCAGCGCGGCGGCGGTGTCGGTGCTGAAGTAGGGATTGCCGGTGCCGGCGCCGAAGACGACCACGCGTCCTTTCTCGAGGTGCCGGATGGCGCGCCGGCGAATGAAGGGTTCGGCGACCGCGCGCATCTCAATCGCGGTGACGACACGCGTCAGGACACCTTGCTGTTCGAGCGCGTCCTGCAACGCCAACGCGTTGATGACCGTCGCCAGCATGCCCATGTAGTCCGCAGTCGCGCGGTCCATCCCGCGGGCGCTTGCGGCGACGCCGCGGAAGATGTTGCCGCCGCCAATGACGATCGCGGTTTCGACACCCATCCCCTGGATCTCGGCGATGTCGCGTGCGATCTGCGTCGCGACGGCCGGATCGATGCCGTACGTTTGCTCGCCCATCAGGGCTTCGCCGGAGAGTTTCAGGAGGACGCGTTTGTAAGCGGGACGGGGCGGGGCAGTCACGAACGACGATTATAGTGCGTAGCGTGCCTGTCGTACCTAGGGTGCCTGTCGTACCTGGAGTGCCTGGAGTGCTGACGCGCGCACCGGCACATCAGGCACTTCAGGCACCGTAGGCACTCTAGGCACTTTGTTCGCCGACCTTCAGCCGCGCGAAACGCGTCACCGACACGTTGCCGCCGAGCGTCTTGTTCGCCGCCGCAATCACGTCCTTGACGGTCTGCTTCGGATCGCGGATGGACGCCTGGTCCGGCAGCACGACCTGCTGATAGAAGCTCCCGAGCTTGCCCTCGACGATCTTGTCGAGGACGTTGGCCGGCTTACCCGAGTTTTCCATCTGCGCGCGGTAGATCGATTTCTCTTTATCGAGGAGGTCCGCCGGCACAGCCTCACGCGTCGCGTACTGCGGGCCGGCAGCCGCGATTTGCATCGCGATCTCTTTGACCAGCGTCTGGAACTCGTCGCGCGCGGCGATCTCCGGCGTCACGCCGCCGAATTCCACCATCACGCCGAGTTTGCCGCCCAGGTGAATGTACTGGCCGACGTACCCCGTGCCCGCATAGCGGACGAAGCGGGGCACGGCCATGTTCTCGCCGAGTTTGCCGATCGTCTGCGCGACGCGCTTCTTGATCACCCCGTCCGGGTTGTCGAGCCACGCCTGGTTCGCCGCGTCGCCCGCCTTCTCGATCTCCGAAATCACGTCCTCGATCAACTGTTTGAAGTCGTCGGTGCGCGCGACGAAGTCCGACTCGCAGTTCACTTCGACGAGCGTGCCGCTCGTCTTGTCCGCGGACACACGATTGCCGATCAGGCCCTCGTTCGTCGTGCGGCCCGCTTTCTTCGCCGCGCTCGCGAGACCCTTCTTGCGCAGGATCGTCGTCGCCTCGTCGAAGTTGCCGTTCGCCTCGGTCAGCGCCGCCTTGCAGTCCATCATCCCCGCACCGGTCTGGTCGCGGAGTTGTTTCACCATCTCTGCCGAAATCGCCATCGTCTCTCTCCCGATGCCGGGTCCAACACGACCCGGCCTACGTACCCTTCTCCGTACGAAAAAAAAGCGCCGGACTCGTAAGAGCCGGCGCCATCGAAGCCCTGAGCCCTTAGCCCTAAGCCCTGTTGTTACGCATTGGCCGGCTGCGGTTCGCGGCGGCGCTGCGGGCGCGCGGCGCGGCGGGGATCCGTTTCCGACGCGGCGGCGTCTTCTTCCGCCTGGCGCGCCGCTTCCGCATCCACCGACTGTTTCATGTCGCGGCCCGAGATGACCGCATCCGCGATCCGCGAGGCGACCAGACGAATCGCGCGCAGCGCGTCGTCGTTGCCCGGCACGACGAAATCGACTTCGTCCGGATCGCAGTTGGTGTCGACGATGCCGATCACCGGAATCTTCAGCTTGCGCGCCTCGTCGACCGCAATCTTTTCCTTCTTCGTGTCGACGACGAACACCGCGTCGGGCAGGCGAGACATGCCGCGGATGCCTTCCAGGTTCTTCTGGAGTTTGCGGCGCTCTTTCTCGTTGCGCGCGATCTCTTTCTTCGACAGCGTATCGAACCGTCCATCGGTCGCCATTGCTTCCAGGTCGCGGAGCCGGCCCAGACTGCGCTGGATCGTCGCGAAGTTCGTGAGGAGTCCGCCGAGCCAGCGTTCGTTGACGAAGTACATCCCGCAGCGCTGCGCTTCTTCGGCGATCACGTCCTGCGCCTGCCGCTTCGTGCCCACGAAGAGGACGGTGCGTCCCTCCGAGGCCAGATTCGTCACGAACTCTTCGGCTTCGCGAAGCAGCTTCACCGTTCGACCGAGGTCGAGGATGTAAATGCCGTTCCGTTCGCCGAAGATGTACTCCTTCATCTTCGGGTTCCAGCGCTTCGTCTGGTGGCCGAAGTGAACTCCTGCCTCCAGCAGATCCTGCATCGCAATCGCGGCCAATGGTCCTCCCTTTAACGTTTGCTGAACTGGAAGCGTTTCCGCGCTCCCGCCATGCCGTACTTCTTGCGCTCCTTGGCGCGGGCATCGCGCGTCAAGAGGCCTTCGGTTTTGAGCTGCTTGCGCAGCTCGCCGTTGTATTCCACGAGCGCGCGTGCGATGCCGAGTCGCATCGCGCCCGCCTGTCCCGAAACGCCGCCGCCGTCGACGGTCGCGAGGATGTCGAACTTATCGGCGGTTTCGGTGAGGAGCAACGGCTGCTTGATTTGCGTCCGCAGCGCTTCGGTCGGGAAGAACTTCTCGAACGCCGTGCTGTTGATGGTGACTGCGCCCGATCCGGGCCGGAGGAAAACTCGTGCGGTAGACGTCTTGCGCCGACCCGTTCCGTAGTACTGGACTGCTGCCACGATTACGCGACCTCACGCTTTGAAGGTTTCTGCGCCGTGTGCGGATGGTCCGGACCGGCGTACACTTTCAGCTTCCGGTACATCGCCGCGCCCATCTTGGTCTTCGGCAACATCCCGTGCACGGCATCTTCGACGAGCTTTTCCGGCTTGCGCTGGCGGACGAGCCGCGCGCGCGTCTCTTTCAATCCGCCTTCGTACCCGGAATGCTGACGGTAAATCTTCTGGTCTTCCTTGCGTCCGGTCAGCTTGACCTTGGCCGCATTGATGACGACGACGTGATCGCCGGTATCGATGAAGGGCGTGTACTGCGCCTTGTGCTTACCTTGCAGCAGGCGAGCGGCCTCGGTCGCAATCCGACCCAGGACCTTGCCATCCGCATCGATGACGTGCCAGCGACTGTCGGCGGCCGCCTTGGTCGCGCTGGCCATGAACGTAGACATCCCTGATAAACCTTTCCGAATCTCGCGAACCGATGTGAGGGATTTCCCGCCCGGACGCGCCCTGCTAGCTCGGGCCACTGTCGGGCAGGTCCAGGCAACGGTAAACCCAAATCATACGCACCTTTCTGGGGAGTGTCAAGCAAACGGACGAGAGGGCCATGCCGTGTAGATGCCGGGGTCAGGTGCCGATAAAGGACACGGCGACAGACCCATGTACCGTTTTGTGATCGGCAGACAGAATTGTAAGAGAAAACCCGAGCTCAGCTACGAATTTGCACGCGGGTGCCGCGGTTGAGGTTTGGTATCGGCTTTGCCGAGCAGAACCGCGTTTCAAGGACATAACTGTGTTTGGTTTAGGTAAATCGAAATCCGTTGTCGGTCTGGACATCGGCTCGAGCGCCGTCAAGGCGGTCGAGTTGAAGGCGTCCGGCAAAGGCTACAAAGTAGCGGCGTTCGGCGTGCAGCCGGTGCCGCCCGACAGCATTGTCGACGGCGCGATCATCGACGGGACGGCGGTCGCGGACGCGATCAAACGCCTCTTCGAGAACAAAGCGTTCAAGACGAAAGAGGTCGCCGCGTCGCTCTCGGGCAACGCCGTCATCGTCAAGAAAATCAACCTGCCGGTGATGACCGAAGCGGAACTTTCCGAGTCCATTTACTGGGAAGCGGAGCAGTACATCCCGTTCGATATCCAGGACGTCAACCTCGATTACCAGATCCTCAACTCGGGCACCGAAGGCGAGTCGCAGGGGACGATGGAAGTGCTCCTCGTCGCCGCGAAGAAAGAGAAGATTGCCGACTATACCGGCGTCATCTCGCAGGCGGGACGCACGCCGGTGGTCGTCGACGTCGATGCGTTCGCGCTGCAGAACGCGTACGAAGTGAACTACGGCCTGCAGCCCGATCAAGTGATCGTCCTGCTGAATGCCGGCGCGAGCGCGATCAACATCAACATCCTGACCGGCGATCAGTCGGTCTTCACGCGCGACATCTCGACCGGCGGCAACGCGTACACCGAAGCGGTGCAGAAAGAACTGAACCTGCCGTACGAGGCGGCGGAGCAGTTGAAGAAAAATCAGCCGGTCGACGGCGCCAGCTTCGAGGACGCGATTCCCGTGCTGCAGTCGATGACCGACAGCGTCGTCCTCGAAGTGCAGAAGACGTTCGATTTCTTCAAGGCGTCCGCGACCTCCGACCGCATCGATCGCATCGTCCTCAGCGGCGGCGCGTCGCGCGTGCACGGGTTCGCGGAAGCGCTGCAGGAGCGTTTCGGCACGACGGTCGAATATTTCGACCCGTTCCACAACATCGCCTTCGAGCCGGCCAAGTTCGGCGTCGATGATCCCGAGAACCTGCTGCCGTCCGCCGCGGTTGCCGTGGGCCTCGCGCTCAGAAAGTCAGGCGACCGATGATTCGCATCAACCTCCTCGCCGCCGAGCGCACGCAAAAGAAGACGAAGGCTGCATTCGGATCCGGCCAGCAGATGGTGGTCGCCTGCACGCTGATCCTGATCCTCGGTCTCGGCTTCGTGGCCTGGCGCTACGTCGTGCTGTCGCGCGAGAGCACGCAAATCGACAACGAAATTTCGGCGGCGCAGCAAGAGACGGTGCGCCTCCACTCGATCATCCAGCAGGTGCAGCAGTTCGAGCAGCGGAAGGCGCAGCTGCAGCAGCGCGTCACGTTGATCCAGCAGCTGCGGAAAGGGCAGACGGGCCCGGTCCACATGCTGGATCAGGTGAGCCGCTCGCTGCCGCCGATGCTGTGGCTGACGAACATGAAGCAGACCAATGCCGACGTCGTCATCGACGGACAGTCGACGACGTTGACGGGACTGTCGGAGTTCGTGTCGAACCTGGAAGCGTCCGGCTATTTCAAGCGGTCGATCGAGATCGTGAGTACGCAGGTCGACACGGTCGCTGGCGCGCCGAATGGGCAGTTGATCAAGTTCCAGATCAAGGCCACGTTCCAGCCGCCGGAGCCGAAACCGGCGACGCTGGCGCCGACGAAGACAACGGGATAAGCCTCGCCGACGCGTGACGCGGAGGCGAGTAAAGGTGGAGGCACGTAGCCCCGATACGGCTCAGTAGCTCTAAATGGATATCAGTCTTACAAAACTTCCCTGGTATGCGCAGCTCGGCGCGTTCGTCGCGCTGGCGGCGGCGGGGTGTGGCGTTTTCTACTACTACTACGAGATGCCGGTCCGGGTGGACCTGGCGGCGCGGCAGCAGCAACTCATCAGCATCAAAGCTGACATCAACAAGGGGCAATCGACCGCGAAGAAGCTGCCCGAGTTCCGCGCGCAGGTGTCCGACCTCGAAGCACAACTCGAAAGCCTCCGAGCCGTTCTTCCCGAAGAAAAAGACGCGGCGGACCTGTTGAATCGCATGCAGGTGGTGGCGTCGCAATCGAACCTGACGATCAAGAGCTTCAAGCCGGGCGCGACGGTCACCAAACAGTTGCACGCCGAGTGGCCGATCACGCTCGAACTCGAAGGGACGTATCACAACCTCGCGATGTTTTTCGATCGCGTCGGCAAGTTCACGCGCATCGTGAACGTCTCGAACGTCGAGATCAAAGGCAAGCCGAAGCCGGACGCGAACGGCTCCACGATCACGGCGACGTGCGTCGCCACGACGTTCGTGTTGCTCGATAAGCCCTCGGCCAAAGCGCCACCGAAGCCGGGCGCGCCGGCGACGCCGACGAAGGGTGCATAAGCCGATGCGAACCCTCTCGCTCGCGTTCGTCGTGACGTTCTCCGCCGCAGCCGTCGCCGCCGCCTCGGCGCAGGCGCCGACATCGCCCGCGGCGCAGACGCCGCCATCGGCACAGACGCCGGCCGCCGCGAAGCCGGCGGCACCGCCACCGCCGGTCGAAACCTATTCGTATCAGGCGGAGGGGCGGCGCGATCCGTTCCAGACGCTCGTCGGCACCGGCAGCGAACCGCACGTGACGTCGAAGCGCGGCGAAGGTCCTGGCGGTTTGACGACCGCCGAAATCGTCGTCAGCGGCATCGTCCAGAGCAAGGGCGAGCTCGTCGCGATGATCAAAGGACCCGACAACAAGACCTACATCGTGCACCACGGCGACAAGCTCGCGGACGGCACGATCAAATCGATCACACCTCAGGGGCTCGTCATCGTTCAGGAAGTCAACGATCCGCTCTCGCTCGTGAAACAGCGGGAGATTCGCAAATTGTTGCGATCGCTCGAGGACGCCAAGTAATGACTGCAACGAGAGGCCTGGCCTCGCTGTTCGTCGTCGCGCTCGCGGGGGCGCTCGTCGCCGCCGCGCCCGGCGCCCCGGCGGCCGGCACCACGGCCGTACCGCGCCTGAAGAACATCAGCTCGCGGGTGAATTCGAAAGGCGCATCGCTGGTTATCGAGGCGACCGATCCGGTCGCGTACGTGGCGACGCGCCCTGACCCGCTGACCGTCGTGCTCGAATTCCGCAACCTGTCCGTCGACCCCGCGACGACCAGCGCCATCGTGCCGAACGCGAAGAGTCCCATCGCGGCCGTGGCCGTCGAGCCGAGCGACACGCTCGGCACCGGCGCCTCGCGCGTGCGCATCGCGCTGACGCAGCCGGTCGCGCATCACGTTCGCAGCGAACGGAACACGGTGTTCGTCGACTTCGACAAGTTGTCCGCGAAGACGGCGCCCTACGTCATGGCGCCGCGCGAATCCCGAACCCCGAATCCCGACTCCCGACCGGATGCGATGCAGGCGCTCGCGCAGCCTCAACCTGTCGCCGACCCAATCAGCACACTCGGTTTGACCAAGGTCCCCGAAGCGCCGAGAGTGCAGCAGGCGGCCGCGGCCGTGCCGGCGCCGCAGACCGTCGATCAGCCGACGACGGCGCCGGGACAGAAGAAATATTCGGGCCATCCGATCAGTCTCGATTTTCAGGGCGCCGACTTGCGCGCCGTGCTGCGGACGTTCGCCGAGATCAGCGGACTGAACATCGTCATCGACCCGACGGTGCAGGGTAGCGTCGACGTCGCGCTGCGCGACGTGCCGTGGGATCAGGCGCTCGACATCATCCTGCGCGCGAACAAACTCGGGTACATCGTCGACGGCACGATCGTCCGGATTGCGCCGCTGACGGTTCTTGCGGACGAGCAGTCGCAGCAGCGCAAGTTGTCGGAAGAGCAGGCGCTCGCCGGCGAGCTCCGCGTGCTGACGAAGACGCTGAGCTACGCCAAGGCAGAGGAACTGCAGGCGCTGCTGACCAAGAGCGCGCTGTCGCAGCGCGGCACCGTCCAGATCGATCCGCGCACAAACACGCTGATCATCACCGACCTCTCGGATCGGCTGACCACGGCCAGCGATCTGATTTCGACGCTCGATCGTCCGCAGCCGCAGGTCGAAATCGAAGCGCGCATCGTGCAGACGAACAAGAATTTCGCGCGTGCGCTCGGCGTGCAGTGGGGCTTCAACGGCCGCGTCGATCCCGCGCTCGGCAACACGACGCCGTTCGCGTTTCCGAATAACGGCAGCCTCGGCGGCGCGGTCGGGACGACCGTGGGCAGCGGCACGGCGGCGGTGCCCGGCGCCGTGAACCTGCCGGCCGTCGGCGCCACGAGCGCGGTCGGCCTCGCGCTCGGATCCGTCAACGGCGCGTTCAACCTGGACGTGGCGCTGTCCGCCCTCGAGACGCAGGGCAACGGACGCATTCTCTCGACGCCGCGCGTGACGACGCAAAACAACGTCGCGGCGGAAATGACGCAGGGTGTCCAGATTCCGATTCAGACGGTCGCCAACAACACCGTCACCGTGACGTTCCGCGATGCCGCGCTGACCCTGAAGGTGACGCCGCAAATCACGGCGGCGAACACCGTCATCATGGCGATCTCGGTCGAGAACAGCCAGGCGGATTTTTCGCGCGCCGTCAACGGCATCCCGCCGATCAACACGCAGCGCGCCAACACCAGCGTCCTCGTGACGGACGGGCAGACGACCGTCATCGGCGGCATCTACGTCAGTCAGGAACAGGCGGTCACCGACCGCACGCCGGGACTCGGACAGATTCCCTTGCTGAAATGGCTGTTTAAGCGCGAATCGATCAACGACCAGAACACCGAGCTGTTGATCTTCATCACGCCGCGAATTCTCAAGAGCTAGTCATGATGCGCAAACACCTTGTCCTTCGTGCCCTCTGCTCGTCGCCATTGGCCCTGACGGTGCTTCTCGCGACGACGTCCTGTGGTGATGTCGTGCGCAATGGCCGCGCGCCAGTCATCCTGGTGATCAACTCGCTGCAAGGTGCGCACGGCAACACGCCGACCAACTTGAGCGGGTTCTTGAATTCCGACGTAATCACCAACCTGACGACGCCGCCGCCGTGCACGACGAATACGCCATGTCCGACGATCTTCAACGACGTGGGGCAGGCGGTGTTGTCGCTGGCGTTGAAAGATGTCGGGACGACCGCGGCGCCGACTGCGGCGAGCAGCAACAATCAGGTGACGATCAACCGCGTCCACATCGAGTACACGCGCGCCGACGGCCGCAACACGCCGGGCGTGGACGTGCCGTTCGCATTCGACGGTGCGGTCACCGGCACGGTGCCGGCATCGGGCACGTTCAACTTGAGCTTCGAACTCGTGCGTCACGTCGCGAAAGAAGAATCGCCGCTCGTCCAGCTGCAATCGAGCCCGGTGATCATCACGACGATCGCGCGCGTCACGTTCTACGGGACCGATCTCGTCGGCAACGAGATCTCGGCGACCGGCACGATCCAGATCGACTTCGGAAACTTTGGGGATACACAGTAGGTCATGAAGCCTTTTACATATTTCGCCACCGCCGTCGCCGCGATCGCGCTCGCGGGCTGCACCGTTCATCAGACGGAAGCGCCGCCGCTCAGCGGTCCATCAGAACTCGCGTTGTCGCTCTCGATGACCTCGGTGCCGGACACGATCAGCCAGGACGGCGGATCGCAGGCGTCGGTGAAAGTCACGGCGAAGGGACCGGACGGCAAGGCTGTATCGGCGCTGCCGTTCCGTGTGGAAATGCGCGCGCCCGATGCGAGCGGCAACATGGTGCCGCAGGATTTCGGCACGCTGTCGGCGCGCACGGTCGTGACCGGCACTGACGGCGTTGCGTCGGTCGTGTACACGGCGCCGGCGGCGCCGTCCGGCGGGATCACGGGCACGTGCAACGGCTTGACCGGCATCTGCGTCGACATCGTCATGACGCCGACGTCCAACAACTTCAGCACCGCGCAGTCGACGACGACGACGATTCGCCTCGTCCCGCCCGGCGTGATTCTGCCGCCGGCCGGTACGCCGACGGCGGCGTTTACGTTCACGCCAACGCCGGTGACGCAGGGCAGCGCCGTCACGTTCGACGGATCCGGCAGCACGGCTGGCGCCGGAGCCACGCAAATCTCCACGTACGCGTGGAGCTTCGGCGACGGCGGATCCGCGTCAGGCAAAACGATCTCGCACACGTTTACCAGCGCCGCGTCATTCAACGTCACGCTGACTGTGACCAACGATCGCGGTCTGTCGGCTTCCTCGACGCAAGCCGTCGTGGTTGGCGCGCTGGCGGTACCCGTGCCGAAGTTCGTGTTCTCGCCGACCGCACCGACAGCCGGTCAATCCGTTGTGTTCAACGCCGACGGATCGACGGCGGCGAGCGGCCACAACCTGACCCAGTTCAGCTGGAATTTCGGCGACGGGGTGAATTCGACTGCGAGCGGAATCGTCACTTCGCACACTTTCTCTGCGGCCGGCAGCTACAACGTGGTGTTGAGCGTCCTCGACGACGCGGGGCAAAAAGGCACGACGTCGCAGACGGTCGTTGTCGCCACCGCGAGCGGAGGCAGTTCTGCGTCGGCGCCGACGGTCGATTTCGTGTTCTCACCGAGTTCGCCGCAGACGAATCAGTCCGTCTTCTTCGATGCCTCGGCCGCTCGTGCGACGTCGGGTCACTCCTTGACGAGTTTCGTGTGGAACTTCGGCGACGGCTCGACGGCGACCACGACGACGCCAACGACGACGCACACGTACACGATCGCGGGAACGTTCAACGTCGTGCTCACGGTCACGGACGACCAGAACCTCAGCACGACGAAGACGAATGCCGTCACCGTCACATCGACGACGAGCGGCCTTAGCGCGGCATTCACGATCTCGCCAACCGCGCCTGCGAGCGGGCAGCTCGTCACGTTCAACGCCAACACGTCGACCCCGTTGAATCAAATCACGCAGTTCGACTGGGACTTCGGCGACGGCACTGTGATCAACGGCACGGCGGGATCCGCAGGTTGCCAGTCGAGCTGCGGCATGATCATCAACCACACCTTTAATACGGTGAACGGCGGCACATTCACGATCCGGCTCACCGTGCACGACAGCACAGGCAAAACAGCCACCGCGACGAACACCGCCGCAGTGGCGGCTGGTGCCGACCCGACCGCCGCGTTCAGTGCATCGCCGAATCCTGCGACGCTGGCCGGAGGAAGCGTCAATGTCACCTTCACCGACAGTTCGTCGACGGCGGCGCCGGGCAATGCGATCACCGCCTGGCAGTGGAACTTCGGTGACGGTTCGGCGCTGGCGACAACACAGAATCCGACTCACGCATACACTGCGAAGGGAACCTATTCGGTGACGTTGACCGTAACCCAGACGAATGGGCGTACCGGGACGACGAACCACACGGTGATCATCCAGTAGGCGTGGCCGACAACCAGCGCATCGACGATCTTCGACGCCGGGTCCAGAAGGATCCGGCGTCGATCGCTTTCGCGCAGCTGGCCGAAGAACTCCGGCGGGCGGGGCAGTTCGAAGAAGCGATTGAGACGTGCCGCGCCGGCCTCGCCATCCATCCGGGATATCTCTCCGCGCGGGTCACGCTTGGACGCGCGCTGATCGAAGTCAACGTCCTCGACGACGCACAGGCCGAGCTCGAAGTCGTCCTGAAGAGCGCGCCCGAGAATCTCGCGGCGATCCGCGGCCTCGCCGAAATCTTCCACCGCCGGGAGGACCTGCCGGCGGCGCTCGCGCAGTACCGCGCGGCGCTCGCGCTCGCGAAGAACGATCCCGATCTCCAGCAGACGGTCGCCGAGCTCGCAAAGCAGGTCGAACCGCCGCACACCACGCACGCCGCTGACGGACTCTCCATGCAGCAGATGGAGAACGAGCTGTTCAAGTTTGGGCCTCCGCCCGCTGCGCCGGCTACGGCCACACAGGTCGGTCCGCCGCCGCCCGCTCCGCCTGCACCTGATCCTGCACCAGTCGCGGTACAATCACCGGAAGTCGTGGACACGACAGCGCAGCGGCAGGTCGCGGCGTTGGAGCGGTTCCTCGACGCGGTCCATGTCGCACGCACCCAGCCGCGCGCTTGAGCAGCGGCATCGCACGATTCGTGAACGGCTCACGGCGCTGCAGCTCGACGCCCTCGTCGTTACGTCGCTGCCGAACATCGTCTACCTCACGAACTTCATTGGCAGCAGCGCGATTCTCGTCCTGACGCACGACCGCGTCGTCTTTCTCACCGACTTTCGCTATCTCACCGTCGTCGAGGAATCGCGCGGCTCGCAATGGGAGTGTCCCGATCTCGAGCTGGTGCGCGTCGAAGGCTCGTACGATTCGGCGCTTGCCGCCGCGCTCGCTGCGCTGCCGTTGCACCGCGTCGGGTTCGAGGCGGCGAACCTGACGGTGAGCCGTCACGCCTGGCTCGCACGAGCGCTGCCGCACGGCGCGCAATCGGGAGCCGAACTCGTCGCCACGGACGGGATCGTCGAAGCAGCACGCGAGATCAAGGATGCGTACGAGATCGAGACGCTGCGCGAAGGCGCCCGCCGCCTCTCGGACGTCGCGAAGATGGTCCCGTCCGAGGTTCGTGTCGGTCGGACCGAGCGCGAGGTGGCGCACGCGATCGACGCACGGCTTCTGAGCGCGGGCTTCAGCCGTCCCGCATTCGACACAATCGTGGCCGGCGGACCGAACGCCGCGCTGCCGCATGCGCATCCTGGCGAGCGAAGATTTGTCGAAGGCGACCTCGTCGTGCTGGACTTCGGCGGGGTGTACGACTCATACTGCGTCGACCTGACCCGAACGGTATGCGTCGGGAAGGCGAGCGCCAGGGCCCGCGAGGTCTACGGCGCCGTCCTCGATGCGCATGATCGGGCCATTGCGGCCGTCGCTCCTGGGCGGTCGCGCTTTGACATCGATGCCGCGGCGAGGGACACCCTCGGCCGGTACGGCCTGGCCGACGCATTTGGCCACGGAACCGGGCACGGCTTGGGGATCGAAGTGCATGAAGATCCCCGCATCACACGCCGCCGGACGGACATCGACACCGCACGCGAGCCGGTCGCGCGCGGCATGATCTTCACGATCGAACCCGGCGCGTATCTCCCCGGTTGGGGGGGCGTTCGCATCGAAGACGATGTGCTGGTGACGGCAGACGGCGTGGAAGTCCTGACGTCGGTGCCGACACAACTACTCGAGATTTGATGGACCTAGACCAGTTACGACACATTCTCGACCTCGTGCGCGAGCACGAGCTCGCCGAGTTCGAAATCGAGCACGACGGTCTTCGGCTGAAGATTCGCAAAGACGGCGGCGCACCGCACGTCGTGGCGCTGCCCGCCGCGCCGGCGATGCCGGTCGTCTTGCCGGCGGCGCCGGGGATCGCAGCAGCGGCGCCCGCGCCGGCCGCCCCGGGCCCTCAACCGGCGGCGGCGCCTGAGGCCGCCGGCGACGAAATCGAACTCGCCGTCGTCAAATCGCCGATCGTCGGCACCTTCTACCGATCGCCCGAACCGGGCGCCTCGTCGTTTGTCGAGATCGGCTCGAGCGTGAAGAAGGGGCAAGTGCTCTGCATCATCGAGGCGATGAAGCTGATGAACGAAATCGATTCCGAGTACGACGGCGAAATCGTCAACGTCTACGTCGAGAACGGACAGCCGGTGCAGTACGGCGAGCGGCTGTTTGCGATCCGAACACGCTAAATGTTCAAGAAGATCCTGATCGCGAATCGCGGTGAAGTCGCGCTGCGCGTCATTTACGCGTGTCGCGAGCTCGGCATCAAGACGGTCGCGGTCTACTCCGAGGCCGACGAAAACTCGCTGCACGTCCGGTTCGCCGACGAGGACGTCTGTATCGGCCCGCCGCGCAGCGCCGACAGCTATTTGAATGTGCCGGCGGTGATCAGCGCGGCCGAAATCACCGGCGCCGACGCGATCCATCCCGGCTACGGCTTCTTGTCGGAGAGCGCGTATCTCGCGGAAGTCTGCGAGGCGTGCCACATCAAGTTCATCGGCCCGGATCCGCAAGTCATCCGGCTGATGGGCGACAAGGCGCGCGCGCGCCGCGTCATGAAGAAGGCCGGCGTGCCGATTCTGCCCGGCAGCGACGGCCCGATCGAGAGCGAAGAGAAGGCGCTCAAGCTCGCGAAAGAAATCGGCTACCCGGTCATCGTCAAGGCGACGGCCGGCGGCGGCGGACGCGGGATGCGCGTCGTCCGCGCGCCCGGCGAATTGTCGCAGGCGGTCAAGACGGCGCAGCGCGAAGCCGAAGCGGCGTTCGGCGTCGGCGACGTCTACATCGAGAAGTACGTCGAGTCGCCGCGGCACATCGAGTTCCAGATTCTCGGGGACCAGTACGGCGCGGTCGTGCATCTCGGGGAGCGCGAGTGCTCGATCCAGCGGCGGCATCAGAAGCTGATCGAGGAATCGCCGTCGCCGGCGCTGAGCGAGAAGATGCGCCGCAAGATGGGCGCGATCGTGATCGATGCGGCGAAAGCGGTGAAGTACGCCAACGCCGGGACGTTCGAGTTCCTGATGGACAGCGACGGCCGCTTTTACTTCATGGAAGCGAACACGCGGCTGCAGGTCGAGCACCCGGTGACCGAGATGGTGACCGGCGTCGACATCGTCAAGGAACAGATTCGTATCGCAGCGGGCGAGCGGCTGTCGTTCAAGCAGAGCGAAGTCACGTTCACCGGTCACTCGATCGAATGCCGCGTCAACGCCGAGGATCCGGAAACGTTCGTGCCGTCGCCGGGCGTGATTCACGCGTTCAGCGTGCCGGGCGGACCCGGCGTCCGTTTCGAAACGTTCGTGCATTCCGAGTGCACGATCTCGCCGTTCTACGATTCGATGATCGCGAAGATCATCGTCCACGGCCGCGATCGGCAGGAAGCCATCGCACGCATGAAGCGCACGCTCGAGATGACGGTCGTCGAAGGGATCAAGACGACGATCCCGCTGCATCTCAAGATCCTGAGCGATCCTGATTTCGTTGCCGGGAAGCTCAATACGGGCTTCATGGAGCGCTTCCTGGCGCGCCCTAACAATGGGCGACTTGCCGAAGCGGTTTAGTCCCCTCAACGCGATCGTCGACGTCGACGCCGCCTCGCGGGCCGGGTGGCAGCCGGTTGCGCTCGCGGACGCGTATCTACGCGGCGGCGCGCGTTTCCTTCAACTCCGGGCCAAACAGATGAGCAGCCGCGACTGCCTCGCGACGGCAACGGCGATTGCCGCGCGCACACGTGCGTCCGGAGCGATCCTGATCGTGAACGATCGCGCCGACATCGCCCGGTTGGCGCAGGCTGACGGGGTCCACGTCGGGCAAGACGATTTATCACCCCAGGACGTCAGATCAGTCGTCGGCGCTGACATGATTGTCGGCCTGTCCACCCATACGGTCGAGCAAATCGATGCGGCCGTGCGGCACCCGGTGGACTACGTGGCCGTTGGTCCGGTCTTCGGCACCACGACGAAGACGACCGGGTACGAGGCGATCGGTCTCGATCTCGTGCGACAGGCTGCCGAACGGGCGCACGCACGCGGCCTGCCGCTGGTCGCCATCGGAGGCATCACGCTCGACCGCGCTGCGTCGGTGTTGGCTGCCGGGGCTGACTCGGTTGCCGTCATCGGCGATTTGTTGACGAACAACGATCCGGAACGTCGCGTCCGGGAGTACCTGCGGCTATAATCGGCGCGGCCTCAATAAGGAGAATCAGTTGTCTGATTCATTGTTTCGAACGAAGTCTCTCGATCGACTGCTCGCCGAAGCCGCCTCGAGCGGCGAAGGGACGCTGAAGCGCACGCTCGGCCCCTTCGCGCTCGTCGCACTCGGCATCGGCGCGATCATCGGCGCCGGTCTGTTCGTGCGCACCGCCGCCGCGATTGCCGATCGTGCGGGCCCGTCGGTCGTCATCGCGTTCATCGTCGCGGGCATCGGCTGCGCGTTCGCCGGTCTCTGTTACGCCGAATTCGCATCGATGATTCCGATCGCCGGCAGCGCTTACACCTATTCGTACGCGACGATGGGCGAGCTGATCGCGTGGATTATCGGGTGGGACCTCGTGCTCGAGTACGCGGTCGGCGCCGCGACGGTCGCCATCGCCTGGAGCGAGTACGCGAACCGCGTCCTCGACTGGTTCGGCATGAAGATGCCGTTCCAATGGACGCACGGTCCGTTCGAGTCGATGGCCGGAACCGGAGTGCACGGCATCATCAACATTCCGGCAGTCTTCATTCTCATCCTGCTGACGATGCTGCTCATCCGCGGCACGCAGGAGTCGGCGACGGTGAATTCGGTGATCGTCGTGGTGAAGGTCAGCATCGTGCTGCTGGTCATCGCCATCGGCTGGGGGTTCATCAACCCAGCGAACCATACGCCGTTCATTCCTGAGGCGACGACATACACGACGCCGGAAGGGATCACGCACCCGTACGGCGGCATCATGGGCATTCTCGGCGCCGCCGGCGTCGTCTTCTTCGCGTTCATCGGTTTCGACGCCGTGTCGACCGCGGCGCAGGAAGCGAAGAACCCGAAGCGCGACATGCCGATCGGCATCCTCGGATCGCTGGTGCTCTGCACGCTGCTCTACGTGCTCTTCTCGTACGTGCTCAGCGGCGTCGCAACGATCCAGGATTTCCGGTCGACCGGCCGCGAAGCGTCCGTCGCCTTCGCGATCACGAAGTACATGCATGGCTACGAGTGGCTGTCGAAGTCGGTGACGATCGCGATTCTGGCCGGCTTCTCGTCGGTCATCCTCGTCATGCTGCTCGGCCAGTCGCGCGTCTTCTACACGATGAGCCACGACGGCCTCGTGCCGAAGGTCTTCTCCGACGTGCATCCGAAGTATCGGACGCCGTACAAGTCGAACATGCTGTTCTTCGTCTTCACGGGGGTCTTCGCCGCCTTCATCCCGGAAGACGTTGTCGGCGAGATGACGAGCATCGGCACGCTCTTCGCCTTCATCCTCGTCTGCATCGGCGTCTGGATCATGCGCGTGCGGCGTCCGGACGTGAAGCGCGGGTTCACCGTTCCGCTGCTGCCGGTCGTGTCCATTCTGGGCGTCCTGGTCTGCGGGTCGATGATTTACGGTCTCGGCTGGACGAACTGGGCGCGGTTGATCGTGTGGCTGTTCATCGGCCTCGTGTTCTACTTCTCGTACGGCCGCAAGCACAGCACGCTGGCGTCCGGCGAGGCTGCCTATCGCTGATCGCTCGCGCGTGAAGACCACTCAGGGCGACCGCATTCTTCCGGCTCAAGGTCCGGGGTTTGCGGTCGCCCTTCTTGTTTCGATCGTCATCTTCGGATCGGTCGGCTACCACCTGATCGAGGGGTGGAGCATCTGGCGCTCGTTCTACGTCACCATCCTCGCGATCACGACCGTGGAACTGCCGACGCTTTCGCGCGGCGCACAGGCGTTCACCGTCGTGCTGCTGCTGGCAGGCGTCGGGTCGGCGCTGTACACCTTCACGCTTCTCGCGACGGTCGTCGTCGAGGGCGGACTTCCCAAGCGGCTCCAGAAGCGGCGGCAGGAACGTATGCTCGAGAAAATCAAGGATCACTTCATCATCTGCGGCTACGGACGTATCGGCAGCATCGTCGCCCAGGAGTTTCATCGGCAGGGGATGCTCTACGTCGTCATCGAGCGCGATCCCGATCGCGTGCACGCCGCGATGGATGCCGGCGCGCTCGCCGTCGAAGCCGATGCGAGCCGCGAGGAGGTGTTGAAGCGCGTCGGCGTCGAACGCGCGCGCGGACTGATTGCCGCCATGGGCACCGACGCCGAGAACGTGTACGCCGTCCTCAGCGCCCGGCTCATGCAGCCGGAATTGTTCATCGTCGGCCGCGCCGAAACCGAGGACGCGACGATCAAGTTGAAGCGTGCAGGCGCGAACCGCGTCATCTCTCCGTACATGATTGGCGCCGTGCAGATCGCGCAGACGGCGCTGCGTCCCGCCGTCGTCGATTTCGTCGAGCTGGCGACGACCTCGGGCAACATGGAACTCGCGATGGAGCAGATCGCCATCGGCGGCGGATCGGCGCTCGCCGACCATTCGATCGTCGACGCGAACCTGCGCCAGCGGTACGGTGTGATCGTGGTCGGAATTCAGCGGCAGAATGGGAAGATGGATTTCAATCCCGAGCCGGAAACGGTCATGCGCGCGAGCGACAAGCTCGTCGTGCTCGGCCGTCCTGATTCGCTGAAAGAACTCGAGCTCGAGGCGGCCGCCAATGGCAGCTAGCGTCCTCGACGGCACGGCCGTCGCCAATCAGATTCGCGCGGAACTCGCACCTGCGGTGACCGCGTTCACCGCGCGCGCCGGTCGTCCGCCCGGCCTCGGCATCGTGCTCGTCGGGGAGAACCCTTCTTCCGAAATCTATGTTCGTCAGAAGTTGAAGTCGGCGGCTGAAGTCGGGTTGCGAGCCGACCTCGAACGGCTGCCGACGACGGCATCACTCGATCAACTGCTCGCACTCGTGGACCGATTAAACCGCAGCGAGGTTCACGACGGCATCCTCGTGCAATCGCCGCTGCCGGATGCCATGGGTCATGATGCGGAACGACGTATCTTCGATCTGATCGATCCGAAAAAAGACGTCGACGGCTTCCATCCGATCAACGTCGGACATCTCGTGCAGAACCGAGCGACCTTGGTGGCCTGCACGCCGTCAGGGGTCATCGAACTGCTCGAACGATCGGGCGTCACGATCGCCGGCGCACGCGCCGCCGTCATCGGTCGCAGCGACATCGTCGGGAAACCGATGGCGCTGCTGCTGCTGCATCGACACGCCACGGTCACGATCTGTCACTCGCGGACGCCGGATCTGCCCGCGGTCTGTCGCGAGGCAGACATACTCGTGAGCGCGATCGGCCGTCCCGGGTTCGTTACGCGCGCGTTCGTCAAGCCGGGCGCGGCGGTTGTCGACGTCGGCATCACCGCGATCACCGATCGTGAAACGGTCGAACGTATGTATCCGCCAGGATCGAAACGCCACGACACATTTCTCAAGCGCGGGTCGCTGACCGTCGGCGACGTGCATCCAGATGTCGCCGAAGTCGCCGGCGCGCTGTCACCCGTCCCCGGCGGTGTGGGTCCGCTGACGATCGTCATGCTGTTGAAGAATACGCTTGCTGCTGCTAACTGGAGGGCAGGATGGGCAGGAAGCCCGTCCCGCCCATGACGCGCATTGCACTTAGCGGCGGCATTGCGACCGGCAAGAGCTACGTGCTCGAGCGGTTTCGTCAGCGCGGGATTCCGTGTCTGGATGCCGACGCGCTCGCGCACGGCGTCGAAGCGGCTGGGACCGAAGCGACGACGCAGATCGCCGCGCGGTTTGGTGCGGACGTCCTGGCCGCTGACGGCTCGGTCGATCGCAGAAAGCTCGGTCCGATTGTATTTGCCGATCCGTCAGCGCGGCGCGAGCTCGAAGCGATCGTCCATCCCGCGGTGTATCGCGCGATCGCCGCGGGCATTCGCGGGTTCGAACTGACCGGTGAGCGTGTCGTGATCGTCGACGTGCCGCTGCTGTTCGAAACCGGTCACGAGAAGGATTTCGATCGCGTCATCGTGACTTCGTGTCCACCCGACGTGCAGCTGGCGCGGCTGCGCGAACGCGGCATGACCGACGAAGACGCACGCCGTCGCTTGGCCGCACAGTGGCCGACCGACAAGAAAATCGCCGGCGCGACCCACGTCATACGCACAGACGGTACCTTCGCCGAGACCGACCGGCAGATAGAGCAGATCGTTCAGCAGCTGTTGTAGCGCAGGCCTTCGTCAGACTTCTACTTCCGTAGTGTCCTGCGCCGGGGCGATACGTTCTTCGACGAACGTATTCCAGTCGTGACAGTGCGGGCACTGCCAGAGCAGCTCCGTGCTGCGGTAGCGGCAGCGCATGCAGACGTGCGGGTCGAGGTAGAAGACGGCGTGCTGCGTCAGTTCGGTGTACCGATCGACCAGTGACGCCGGGTAATGCAGCTGTCCAAGGGCGCGCCAGATGGCCTGATGGATGCTGAGCGCGTGCGGATTCTGCACCAGCGCCGCGAACAGCAAGTCGAGCGCTTCGCGCGGATGCCCGCCGGCGGCGAGGTGGCGCGAGAGCGCGAGCCGCGCGCGCCAGTCCTGCGGGTTGTCGTCGATCAGTCGCCGGCAGAGCCGCGTGAACCGATCGGGATTTCCCGTTCGGATGGCGAGCGCCTCGAGGCGATCGAACGCGAGGTACGCGCGATCGCTGGCGACGTCGACGAGGCGTTCCCAGATTTCGGCCGCGCCGCGTTCGTCGCCTTGCGTCACGCGCACGTCGCCGAGGTTGAGGTACGCCGGCACCGCGCGCGCATCGAGATCGATCGCCCCTTCGAAGCGGCGGGTGGCTTCTGCGTAGTCTTTTCGTCGCATCGCCTCGAGTCCGATCTCGTTTTCGAGAAACGCGAGGATCGCCTCGTTTTGCGGCGCGGCGTCCGTGGCCGTCAGCTTCGACAGCCGCTGCCGGGTGTCGAAGGCTTCCAGCCACTGATGCTGTTCTTCCTGCAGTTTCTGCAGGTTGACGAGCGCGAACTCGTTCTGCGGATCGAGACGCAGCACCTCGTTGAATGCGTCGACGGCGCGATCGACGAACCCGCCGCGTTTGTAATCCAGGCCGAGGCACAGCAGCACGTACGCGTGTTCGAGGCGGCTCAAGCGCGGTCGCTGCAGCAATCCCTGGTGGACGGTGATGGCTTTGCCAACCTGACCTTTTTCGCGGTACAGGTTGCCGAGGATCATGTGCACCTCGAGGCCTTTCGGATCGTGACTGACGGCTCGCGACAGCTCTTCGATCGCGAGATCGATCTGGCCCGAGACGAGAAAGTTGAGGCCGAGAATGTAATGCGGCGACTCGCGCGACTTGCGCCGATCGATCCAGCGGCCGTCGTGCAGCTTGTAGCGTTCCCACGCTTTGCCAACCGCGAGCCCGGCGAGGAGTGCGACCAAGGCCGCAAGAAGCGGCGCGTAGCTGCTCATACCTGTTGACCCAAATACTCGAGCAGCACCGTCTCCCACACGCCCTTTGCGCGCAACACGAGCTCCACCAGCTCGCGTGCCGCACCGCGGCCGCCGTTCGCCTTGCTCACCCAGTGGACGCGCGCTTTCACGTCCTCGGCGGCATCGGCCGGGGCTGCCGCCAGACCGACACGGCTGAGGACCGCCAGATCGACGATGTCGTCGCCCATGTACGCGACCTCTTCGTCGTCGAGCAGCAGCTCGTCGACGATTTGCGCGTACGTTTCGATTTTGCTTTTGACCGCCTGGTGCACCAGCGTGACCCCGAGCTGGTGCGCGCGCTGCTGCGTCGACGGCGACATGCGGGCGGACAGGAATCCGACTTTCAATTCGGCGCGCTGCGCCAGCACGATCCCCGTGCCGTCCTTGATGTCGAACTGTTTGCTCTCGCTGCCGTCGCCCCGCAGGATCAACGTGCCGTCCGTGAGGACGCCGTCGACGTCGAACAGCATCAGCTTGATCTTCGTGGCACGTTCAGGCACGCCAGGCACCTTCGGCACCCTAGGCACATTAGGCACGTCAGGCACCTTAGAACAATTCCGTCCGCCACAAGTCGTGGAGGTGGAGGACGCCCGTCACGCGTTTCGCTTCGGCGCACACGACGAGCGCGGTGATTTTGCGCCCTTCCATGATGTTCAGCGCCTCGACCGCGAACATCGATCCCGGGATGCTGATCGGATTCCTGGTCATCACGTCGCCGGCCGTCAGCGCGAGGATGTCCGACGCCCGTTCCATGTGCCGCCGCAAATCGCCGTCCGTGATGATGCCGACCAGCGCATCGCCGTCGACCACGCACGTCATCCCGAGCTTCTTGCTCGACATCTCGTAGATCACATCGCGCATCGGCGTCGTCGTCTGGACGATCGGGCACTGATCGCCGGCGTGCATCAACGCTTCGACGCGCATCAGCCGCTTGCCGAGTTTGCCGCCCGGGTGCAGGTTGGCGAAATCGTCTTCGCGAAATCCTTTTTCGACGAGCAGCGTCATCGCCAGCGCATCGCCGATGGCGAGCGCGGCAGTGGTGCTGGCCGTCGGCGCCAGGTTCATCGGGCACGCTTCGCGCGCGACGCTGCAGTCGAGCGCCACGTCCGCCGCCTGGGCGAGCGTCGACTTCGCGCCGCCGGTGATGGCAATCAGCTTGGCGCCGAGCCGCTTGATCGTTTCGAGCAGCTGCAGCAGTTCCTCGGTCTCGCCGCTGTACGACAACGCGATCACCACGTCATCCGCCTGCACGATGCCGAGATCACCGTGGATCGCTTCGGCCGGATGCAGAAACATCGACGGCGTGCCGGTGCTCGTGAGCGTCGCCGCGATCTTGCGGCAGATGATGCCGGACTTGCCCATGCCGGTGAGAATCACCCGGCCCTTGCAGTGGCGGAGCAGGTCGACGGCGCACGAAAACTTGCCGTCGAGTCGATCGACGAGCGCCAGGATCGCCGCCGCTTCGGTTTCGAGAACTTTTTTCGCGAGCGCGAGATCAGCCACGCGCTCTCACCGTGTCGCCTTTGACGACCGCATCAATCGCCATCAGGCGGCGGAGCAGTGGTTCCAGCGCGTCGAGGCGCAGCGCGTTCTGCGCGTCGCTCTTCGCGCGCGATGGATCGTCGTGCACCTCGAGGAAGACGCCGTCGACGCCCGCGGCGACGCCAGCCGATGCCAATGGCTCGATGTACTCGGCGAGACCGGCGGTCACGCCGTCCCCGCCTCCCGGCAACTGCAGGCTGTGCGTGACGTCGAAGATGACCGGCACGCCAAGCGCACGCATCTGTGGAAATGCACGCATGTCGACGATGAGGTTGTGATACCCGAAGCTCGTTCCGCGCTCGGTGATGAGGACGCGAGGATTACCGGCGTCGGTCACCTTCGCGATGGCGTGTTTGACGTCATCCGGTGCGAGGAACTGTCCCTTCTTGATGTTGACGACGCGTCCGGTTTTCGCGGCGGCCACGATCAGGTCGGTCTGTCGACACAAGAAGGCGGGAATCTGGAGCACGTCGGCGACGTCCGCCGCCGCCACCGCCTGCGACGCGTCGTGGATGTCGGTGAGGATCGGAACCGAGTAGCGCGACTTGATCGACGCGAGCACCCGTAGTCCCTCGTCGAGCCCCGGACCGCGGAACGATCTGCCCGACGTGCGGTTCGCTTTGTCGAACGAGGCTTTGAAGATGTAGGGGACGTGCAGGGCGCGCGTGATCTCGACGAGACGTCCCGCGAGATCGGTGGCGTGCTGTTCGCTTTCGATGACGCACGGCCCCGCGATCAGCGCGAGCGGACGTCCGCCGCCGATCGAAAGGCCTGCGACTGTGACCGGATTCACTCGGTCAATTGTATCAAGCGACCGACTGCGCAGGACGCGCCGCCGCTGTGGCGCCCTGTGCAGTCTTGTGCGCGTACGCCGCGCCGACGAACGCCGCGAAGAGCGGATGCGGCTTGGTC
>DASREL010000117.1:0-8632 GCA_035652075.1 Vicinamibacterales bacterium | reverse complement strand
TCGCGCGTGCGCTCGAGGACGCTCGCGAGCATGATGTTCATGATGCCGATGCCGCCGACGAGCAGCGAGATCGACGCGAGCGCGACCATGACGATGTCGAAGATGCGTTTCGTGCGCTGCTGCTCCGCGAGCAGTTCGGCCGGGACGACGAGCGTGTAGTCGTCGGCGTTGCGGTGCGAGGCCGCCAGGATGCCGCGAACGGTTGCCGCGGCCGCGACGATGTCGGCGTTCGGCTTGAGCCGAAGATACGCGCCGTCGATTTCGTCGCGGAACTGACTGTAGTTGTCTTCGAGCCGGAACATCGACGCGCCAGTCGGCACGTAGATCACGTTGTTGCGATCCTGCCCGGGCAATCCCGCGACGTCGTTCTGCACGACCGCTTGCGCGCCGGCAATGCCGATGACGCGATACCACTGGCCGTTCACCTTGACGAACTTCGACAGCGGATCGGTCAGTCCGAACAACCGCACGCGCGCCGCTTCGCCGAGGACGCACACCGGCGCCGCCTCGGCGGCTTCCGCCGCGGTGAAGAAGCGGCCCGACGCCACCTTCAGGTTCGCGATCTGCTGGTAGTTGGTATCGACGCCGTACACCGCCGGCAACTCGCCCTGCGGTTTCGGGATCACCTGTGTCGGCGTGAACCGTTTGCGCGCCGACACGAAGTCGAGGCCCGGGACCGTCGCCTGCATCGCGCGCAGGTCGCGATACGTCAGCCCAGGCGACTGCTGCCGCACTTTCTGATACGCCTGAAACTCGGTCGTCTCGCGCGCCTCGATGATCAGGTTTCTGACGCCGAGGTCCTCGATGAACGCCATCACCTGCTGCTGCGCGCCGGCGCCGATCGACAGCATCGCGACGACCGCCGCCACGCCGAAGATCATGCCGAGCATCGTCAGCAGCGTGCGCAGCTTGTGCAGCATCAGGTTCTCGACGCTGCGCCCGATGTCGGGCAGCCAGAGCGACGTCTTCATCGCGACGCGCGCTGCGGCGCGGCCGCGGGTGCCTTGCTCTTTGAGATCGAGTCGGCGTTTGGATTGACGAGCGCCACTTCGGCCGATGGATCGATGTTCTCGAGGACGGCGAGGCTGTCGGTCCACGCTTTCACGCGGACCTCTTTCGCGTCGAAGCCGCTCGCCGCGCGGACGTAGACGGTCGGCCGTCCGCTGACGTCGAACACCGCGGTCCGCGGGACGTACAACACGTTGTCGTACGTCTGTCCGGCGATCGCGATCGACGCCGACACGCCGGGACGGACGTCGCGGTTGCCGGACACGTCGAACGCGATGTCGAACTGCCGCGTGCCCGCGTCGAACAGCCCGCGCGACGCGACGCCGCTGACCGCGCGGACGGTACCTCGCAGCACCGCGTTCGGCAGCGCGTCGACGGCGACTTCGACCGCTTGCCCGGGCGCGACGTTCGCGCGATCCTGCTCCGGCAGCTTGGCGGTGACTTCGATGTGCGATGAATCGATGACGTCGGCGATCGGCTGACCCGAGAACGCGGCGTCGCCGACGCGATAGTCCGGCATCGCGCCGCCGAAGAAGATGCCGCCGAACGCCATGAAGTTCGTCCGCACCGTCACGAACCCATCGAACGGCGCGCGGATGCGCAGGCTCTCGATGTTGCGCTGCGCTACCTGCACGGACAACTCCGCCTTGTTCTTTTTCTCGCGCATCGAGTCGCCGGACGCGTGCGTCGTTTCGCGGTGGCTCTTCACGTCCGCTTCGGCCTGCGCGAGCCGCTGCTTCGCTTCGTCCAGCGCCAGGACGTTCTGCTCCGCTTTGATCGCGCTCACGAGCTCGTTGCCCTGCACGTCGAGTTCGGCGCGTCGCACGTCGTACCGCGCGTGCAGCAGCGTCACCTCGTCTTCGGCCTGCTGCACCGCCGCCTGCGCGTCGGCTTTGACGATGTCCTGCTGCGCGAGATCGAGATCGAACCGCGCCTGCTCGAGGTTGAACTCCTGATCCGAAGCATCGAATTCGACGACGATGTCGCCGGACTTCACCGCGTCGCCGGTATCGGCCATCTGCACGATCTGCTGCTGACCGCCCATCGGCGGCACGGCCAGCTGCGCAGACCGCGACGCGCGAAGGTCGCCGACGGTATAAACCGTCACCTGCACCTTGCCGCGCTGCACGCGCGTCGTCGGCACCGTCTTCGCCGCTGCTGGCGTGACGCCGCGGACGATGACGACGCCCGCGACGAGGACAAGGAATGCGGCGACCACCGCGGCGACGAGTCGAGGCCGCTTCACTTCGATGCTCCGTCGAGCTCCGGCTCTTTCAACGCGATGCGCTCGCCTTCCGTCAACCCGGACGCGATCGCGATCTGATCGCGGCCGCGCTTCAGCACCGTCACCGTCCGCGATTCGATGTCGCGGCGCCCGACGACGTACACGACTGTCGCCGATCCTTTCTGAAAGACGGCGGCGGTCGGCACGACGACGACGTTCGGCATCCGATCGAGTTCGACGCGCGCCGAAGCGCTCATGCCGGAGCGCAGGCGCGGATCCGATTCCGACAGGCGAATCACGAGATCGAAGTTGCGGACCGGCGGCCACGTCGTGAAGTCGGGTTTGGCGACGACCGAGATGTCGTTGAGCGTGCCCGCCAGCTCGCGGTCGGGCACGGCGTCGACGCGCACCTTGACGGTGCTGCCCGTCTGCACGCGGCCGCGGTCCGCTTCGTCGACCCGCGCCGTCATCTGCACCGTCGTCAGATCCGGGAGTTCCGCGATCTGCGCGCCGAACCAGGCGCGATCGCCGCGGCGAAATTCTGGTGCCGCGCGCGAACCAGGTCCGCCGGCGCGGAAATTCGGAAGCAGCGAGACGGTGCCGGCGATGGGCGCCTTCAATTGCAGCGAACCGATGATCCGCTCGGTGTCCCTGACGTCGAAGGCCGCTTTGTCGCGCTTCTGCTTCGCGATCATCACGTCGGCTTCGGCCGCCATCCGCTCGCCCTGGACTTTGGCTTCGAACGCCTTGACGTGCGCCGCGGCATCGGCCGCCGCGATCTCGTACTCCTGCGCGTCGATCCGCGGCCGCAGGTCGTTGCCCTTGAGCTCGAGCCGCGCGCGCTCGAGTGCTTTACGCGCTTCGGCAAGATCGCTTTCCGCCGCGACGACTCGACGCCGAAGCTCGGATTCGACGCGCGCAATCTCCGCCTCCGCCTGCTTCAACTCGGACTGCTTCGTCTCGAGCGTCCGCTGCTGCGTCGTCGGATCGAACGTCACGATCACGTCGCCGGCATTGACCTTCGCGCCGTTGGTGACGAGCTCGATGATCTGCAGGTCGGCGCCCGTCGATGGAGCGGTGAGCACAACGGAACGGACGGGCCGGATCTCTCCGCGCAGTTGCAGGAAGTCGACGAACGTCGTCCGCTCGGCGATCGCGGTCGGCAGCGAGGGCGTCGTCGATTGCCGGCGCAGCGCGGCGGCGGCCGCGACCGATGCGACGACGACGATCGCCACCGCGAGTGTGGCTGCTCTTTTCACTGCTGCTCCTCGCCGACGTCGATCGCCGCGGCGAGATCCGGCATCAGGTGCGGATCCGATTCGGCGATCGAGAACACCGCGAGAAAAGTGCGCACGCGGTTCGAGAGCGTGCTGATCGATCCGATCTGCGACAGCTGCTCGAGTGTGCCGGTGAAGACACGCGACGGATACGAGTCGAGCGTGATGCGCGCCGACTCGCCGAGGCGCAGCCGCGTCATGTCGGCCTGATTGATGCGCGCGCGCACGCGCATGGCCGACGCGTCGATCACGTCCATGATGCCGAGGCCCGAGCGGACTTCCTCGCCCTCCTGCACTTCGCCCATCGTCCCGTTCTTCCAGGTGGACTTCAGGACGACCATGCCGTCGATGGGCGACACGACGCGCATCTTATCGGCGTTGCTCTCGGCATGCTTCCACGCGTTCATCGCGCGGTCGCGCTGGATCTCGAGCGACCGCACGTCCGCGGCGTCGGCCTTGCGTTTCAGGTCGAACGTCTTGCGCAGCTGCGCGAGCTTCGCGCGCGTCTCGTCGAGCGTCAGCCGATTCTGCTCGGCGGTGATCGGGGGAACGATCTCGTTCTTCTGCACCTCGAGTTCGGCGGTCTTGACGGCATTCTCGGCCATCTCGAGTTCCGCCTCGTCTTTCGCGCGCGCCGTCACCTGCTCGCCCCGTTTTCTCGCAATCTGCGCGACCAAATCGCGATACTCCGCCTGCCGGTCGTTCGCGGTCTTCAACTGCGCCTGCCGATCGAATTCGATCAGCAGGTCCCCTTTCTTGACCTGGGTGCCGGGCTTGACGAGGTGGACGATGACGAGCGATCCGTTGCCGCCGCCCGTCAGGCGCGGGACGATGACGGGGTGGCTCCGAACCGGCTCAACCGCTCCGGTGAGCCGGAGGAGCGTGGCCGCAAGGGCGATCGCGTGGATCATGCTGAATGATAGACGCCGAATCGGACCGGATGGATGGTGTTCCTGGCAAAAAAGTGTCTGCCGAGGCGGCACCGACCATCGTGCTTAGAAGTACTTCTTGGCTCCGATCGAGAATGACCAGAAGGAGCCGTCACCGAATGTTCCTCGCGGATCGACGAAAAGCCGTCGACCTTGTGAAAGAGAAACTCGGCGGTGACCGTGGCGCGCGGGCTCACGAAGTACTCGATGCCGCCGCCGAACTCCGGGCCGGCCTTCGTGTCATCCCCCTCCCCGGCTGAATAACTGGTAACACCCAATTGTGCGAAGTATTGGCTCTGTGCCGTTGCAGCCGCACAGCCACAATGTCGCGATCACGACGACAACAGCTGACCTGTACACTGCCGCGATGCGGTGGCACGGTCGTGCCAATGCAGTGCCGAATCAGTCGAGTGAACGTCGTCAAAGCCGCACTCGAATTCCTGCACCGAAGCGGACGATTGAGGGACCTATCCCCGCGTAAGCTGCCGATACGGGGCGGAACACATATGTATAACGAGCCGTGGCCACGAATGATACGTGCGCAGACGATGACGGCGAGAAGTCAACGCCTCCGGTGACGCCAAATGTACCAACGTCGCTCGTGAGATTGCCCCGTGTGGCTCCGCCGACGTCTGCTGTCACGCCAAGGAGCGGGGTGACAGACATCGATGCCAGCCGTACACGAGCGCCGATCAGACCTGAAATAAGCGTGTCGCGCAACTCGCCAGTCGATCGGCCTCCAACCAGGCGGCCGCTCTGTTCAACTTGAAGATCAGCGGTGCTGAATTCAACGGATACCGCCACTCCATTTGCAGCGACGGCCGACAGGCCTGCATTGATTCCGATAGCCGTTCCAGCGAGAGGCTTGTCGAGATATGGCCCCTGTGGTCCGACGTAGGTATCGTCGGACAACTGTTCCGAAACGGTTCCTGTCGCGAACACGCTTAGGTCCTGTCCGTAACCTCTTACAGGAAGGAGAACCAGGAGCATCAACGCAGCCAGTGTCGAGAGAGACATGCTCAAGCATCCTCAGCAAAGCGTCGGCGGAAAGACAAGCATCAGAAGAATGCACGCACCGCCACTGCTGCGCGCCACACGATGAAATCGAGCCCGAGCTGGCCACTCGGCGTGATCACCGATGTTTCGCGCGGCACGAAATGGAGTCGAAACTCGGGAACGATGCTGATGCGGGGTGCGACCGGAACGTCGATGTTCACGCCACCGCTGAGACCTTCCGTGCCCCGCGCGACATGAGTGGTCCGTCCTGCAGGCAGTTGAACGTTCGTGTCTTCCCAAATCCAACTGGCTCCGACGACGCCGTCCACCGCCAGGCGTCGATTAGGCGTCCGCTTTGGGTGAAACCGCACCAGCGCCGAGACGATAGTGTCGCGGTGAGCGTTGACAAACTGCGTCGCTTGATAGCCGGCCGTTTGTATCGATTCGAATCGCGCCGGGAGGCTCAGTTCCACCGCGCCGTCGACCACCGGACCGAATCCAACGCTAGCGGCTGCCACGATTCCGAAAGCGGTACCACCGACACCCGGCCGCGGAATGCTCGGTTCGCCCGTGTCGACATCGGTGCTTCGCTGCGCCGACCAGAGCGCACCGCCCTCGACGGTCACGACCGGGCGGTCTTGTGCTTTGAGGTGGGTGCCTCCAACAACTGCCAGCCCCACGGTCAGGACAACGCGAACCAACCGATGCCTGTACTGCACGAGCTGCGTGGCTTGCCAGAAAGATGCCGTGGTCTTGCACTACCGTCAGACGGTTCGACGATTTTGCCGGAAGCAGAACCTGGATATGTGCAGGCTCATTCGACCACCGGCCGCTCGAGATGATCGACGACAAAGACCTGCACCTTGCTCGCTTCGGGATACACCGCGAGACCAAGCTGCGATCGAAGCGCGTCGACGAATCCAGGCGCGTCGGCGCTCGCGTTCGGCATCGGTCTCGGTGACGCAAAGTGCATCGTGAGGTCGTATCGCCCCTCGAGCCCGGTCTTGTCGATCACCTGTCCGCCGACCAACCCGCTGATGCTTCCGACGAACGTCGCCATCGTGATCCCGTTCGCTTCGATGACGCCCGGACCGAATCTCGCCCCGCACGGCGGACACTCCGTCGTCCGCAGCTTCATCTGTGGGCCGAGCGAACCATCGGACGAGGCGACGACCAACGCGTACGTCGTGCCGTCCTGCTCCTCGACGTGGCCGGCGAGCTTCAGACGGTCGACGAGCAGATTGCGCAGCCTCTCGCCGTGTTGCTGCCGTGTCGAGCCCGCTGGAGGTTTCGCCGTGATGTCATAGCGCTCGGAATCGACCCAATCAGGCAATCCCTTCGCTTCGCGAACCGGCACGGGCGAACCCGCGAGAATGATCGAACGGATCGGCTGGTTCGTCATCACGAACGTGCCATCCGGCATCGTCCGCATACCGCCGCCGTCATGCGATTCGCTCAGCTTGATGGAGATCGTCTCGAAGCGTGCGCCGGCTGATGCCGGCGTCTGCATCGCGTGGAGGCCGGATGAAACACCGGCCAGCAGGACACTCACCCAAATACCGAAGGGACCCAGACTCGCGCGTCTCACGGCGACCCCTCCTGAAAATTCTTCCGAGCGTTGAGACGACGGCGTACTTGCTGCGGCCGGGCGTTGTTCCCGTTTTCTGTGAAGGACTATCGCGTCAGCGGCGGATCAACCACAGCCGGGCGATGCCGACGCCGCTCAGCGTCGCCAGGAACAACGCGATCACCAATAGTGCGCCGTCAACGACATGCCTCAGGGGCGCCGCTGTTGACCGCCACAATGCGATGTCGAGCGCGGCCATGGTCGTCCAAAATACGAACGTCGTGAGTTTCGTGCGCATGCGCCGGAAATATAATACCCGCGCGTATGCCCTCGCACCGTAAACGGTGGATCGTGCTTGTCGCCGTCCTCCTCGCGGCGGTCGGCGCGTTCCTGACATTCCGTGTACAACAGTCGCGTTGTGTGTCGACAGACCCAGGCGTGAGGGGTGAAGTTTCGAGAACATCCAGCGGGACATTGATCTATTTCAACGGCACGTGCTGGACGAAGCAGCCGGTTCCGCCGTCGGATCTCCCCTTCTGAGGTCCGACTACCGCCAGTAATGGAGCGGCGACTCGTTATGCGGAAACCCTCTGTTCGGGACATTCAACTGATCTTCACTTTGGCTGTTCGACGCTGACAATCACGTATCGATCTTCCGTAATCTGCCGCTCCTCGAGCTTGACGCCAAGCTGCTTTTCCAGCGCGTCCAAGGTCGCTGGGCCTATTCCCAACGCCATCGGTCCAGCCGGCGTTGCGTCGGTCGGCCACGTGACGTCGAAGTCGAAGTGCCCTGCTAAGCCGGTGCGGTCCTCGATGGGCCGACGCATGAGTGGGCTGAGACCTCCAGCGGCGAGATCCGCCATCGTCACCCAACGGCCCGCGAGCTGTCCGGGTCGCGACTGCAGGCGACCGCACGTGAGCGGTTGACGTTCGTTCGGTCCCAGGGGCGTCGCGGGCGCCGAGTCGCGACCCGTGCACGTCGACGGCCGCAGACCGTCACCCGGTTGGCGATCGGGCCGCGCCATGACCAGCGCGAATGCGGACTGGACGCGCGACTCAACGTTCAACGTGAGCTTGAACCTGTCGGCGAGAAGATGACGCACCATCAACCACGTTTCCTCTGGCGATGCAGCCGTCGCACTCTCTGCTTCGATGTCGTACCGTTCGTTGTTGATCCACTCAGGACCGCCGACAAGTTGCGCCGGTCGCATGTTGTACGCGTGCTCGATCAACGTGCGCAATCGGTAGTTCTTCACAACGAAGTGACCCGGCGGCTGCATCGAAATCGGATAGGAGTTGAGATCCGCCGATGTGTTGAGCGACACGACCGCCCGAACAAACTGCGGGCTCGATTGCGCCGCCAACACTTGGGCGGCGATGGCTGCGGTCGCTACGACTCTGCTCATGTCGCCCTCCGAACGTCACCTGTAACACGTCGATCTCCGGCTATCGGCCGCTCGCGGGTCAGTCGCGCCCGTGGAGAGTTTGATGTCCTCATCTGACCGTTCGAATCCCAAAGCAAGAGACAATTCGCGGCGAGTAATCCAGAATTGCGCGAATAGAGTGACGAGTACGTCGAAAACAGTCGACGTCATGTTTCATATAGGTCACGAGCGGTCCAAAACAATGG
>DASREL010000116.1:0-150375 GCA_035652075.1 Vicinamibacterales bacterium | reverse complement strand
GCCGACGACCCGCTTGGTCCGCCCGCTCAATCGGATGGTGCGCCCGATGATGTTCGGATCGCCGCCGAAGAAACTTTGCCACGTGCCGTACGCGAGTACGAGCACGTTCGTATCGTCGAAGGTCTCCTGCCAGGTGAACGTGCGTCCGATGAGCGGTCGGACGCCGAGCAGGTCGAACAGGTTGCCGGTGACAGCGATGCCGGTCAGCAACGCCGGCTCGCCGTTGACCTCGACGAATCGCTTCAGGACGCTGGCGCCGCGATCGTCGACCCCGACGTAGCCGGCCATGTCGGCGAAGACGTCGTTGCGCGCGCGCCAGTCGAGAAAATTGGCCGGCGCCGCGACGGTGTGCGTCCAGTTCTTCAGGGGATTCGTTTCGGTGATTTCGACGAGGCGTCCCGGCTGCGCGAACGGCAGCGGGCGCAGCAGCACCGCGCGGACGACGGTGAACATCGACGTGACGGCGCCGACGCCGACCGCGAGCGTCAGCGCGACGACTGCGGCATAACCGGGATTCTTTCGGAATGTCCGCGCGGCGTACCGAAGGTCCTGCATCGTCGTGTCGACGAACGGCAGCCCCCGCTGCTCGCGGTGATCTTCGACGAACTGCATCGACCCTCCAAACGTGAGGCGAGCCGCTCGACGCGCCTCATCCGGTGACAAACCGCGGCGGACGTGCTCCTCGGTCAACAACTGCAGGTGCGACTCGATTTCGTCGGCGAACTCGGCGTCGAGCTGCTCGCGCGAGAAGAACGCGCGGATGCGCGACCAGAGAACGGTCGCGCGATTCATTGCGAGAGCCGCATCAGCCGGCCGATGACGCCGGCGATGCGCTGCCAGTTCTCCGTCTCCGAGGCGAGCTGCTTCCGCCCTGCCTTGGTGATCGCGTAGAACTTTGCTTTCCGATTGTTATCCGAGGTCCCCCAGGTGGCCGAAATCCACTTGCGCTGCTGCAGACGGAGGAGGGCTGCGTAGATCGTGCCCTGATTGAGCTGCAAGGCGTCCTCGCTGACCTGCTCGATGCGCCTGGCGATGCCGTAGCCATGGAGCGGGCCCATCGCCTCGAGCGTCTGCAGCACCATCATGTCGAGGGTCCCCTGCAGCACTTCGGATTTCGACTCACCCATGTCGTTCTCCTGTTGGACGGCCACAGGAGCATACCGGTTCACTCGCTTATGATCAAGGAGCCATGGCCGCCCACGACGAGGAAGTGCTCGGAAAAGCCTACGACGCGAAGCTGATGCGCCGCTTGCTCGGCTACTTGCGGCCGTACTGGAAGAACGTGATCGTCGCGTTCGTCGCGATCATTTCCGGATCGTCCGCGTCGCTGGCACAGCCGTATCTGACCAAGGTCGCGATCGACCGCTACATCGTCGCGGGACGTCTCGACGACCTGGCGCGGCTCGCCTGGCTGTTCCTCGTCGTGCTCGTCGTCGCGTTCGTATCCGAATACGTTCAGACCTGGACACTGCAGTTCACCGGCCAGCGCGTGATGTTCGATCTGCGCACGGCGATCTACTCACACCTGCAGCGGCTCGACCTGCGCTACTACGACAAGAATCCGGTTGGCCGATTGATGACGCGCGTTACGACCGATGTCGACGCGCTGAACGATCTCTTCACCGCGGGGGTGATCTCGATCTTTGGCGACATCTTCACGCTGCTCGGCATCATGGTCATCATGATCGGGATGAACTGGCGGCTGGCGATCGTGTCGTTCTCGGTCCTGCCGCTCATCGTGCTGATCACCCAGTGGTTTCGCCGCAACGTTCGCCAGTCCTACCGCGTCGTCCGCGGGTTGATCGCGCGCATCAACGCATTCCTGCAGGAGAACATTACCGGGATGGCGACGGTGCAGCTGTTCCGGCGCGAGGCGTTGAATTACGCCCGGTTCGACGATATCGACAGGCAGCATCGCGACGCGAACCTGCAGTCGGTCTTCTACTACGCGGTGTTTTATCCGGCGATCGAAGCGGTCGCCAGCCTCGCGTCGGCGCTGATCATCTGGTACGGCGGCGGTCGCGTCCTGCAGCACGCGCTGACGCTCGGTGCGCTGGTCGCCTTCCTGCAGTACTCGCAGCGGTTTTTCCGTCCGATCAGCGACATGTCGGACAAGTTCAATGTCATGCAGGCGGCGATGGCCTCGTCGGAGCGGATCTTCAAGCTGCTCGACGAACCGGTGAGCGTCGAATCCCCCGCCGCTCCGTCGCAGCGATCGAAGCTGCTGGTCGGCCACATCGTGTTCGACCACGTGTGGTTCGCCTACAACGACGACGAGTACGTGCTGCAGGACGTGAGCTTCGAGGTGCGGCCGGGGCAGCGCGTCGGCATCGTCGGCGCCACGGGATCGGGGAAGACGACGATCGTGAACCTGCTGTTGCGGTTCTACGACGTGAAGAAGGGCCGTATCACGGTCGACGGCATCGATGTCCGCGAACTGGATCTCCACGAACTCCGCGCGCTCTTCAGTCTCGTGCTGCAGGACGTGCATCTCTTCTCGGGAACGATCGCGGACAACATCCGCCTGGGGCACCCGTCGATCGACGATGCACGCGTGCGTCGAGCGGCGGAGGCGGTGCACGCCGATCCGTTCATTCAGCGGCTGCCGGGCGCGTACGACGCTCCCGTCGCAGAGCGCGGATCGACGCTATCGGTGGGGCAGAAGCAACTGCTGTCGTTCGCGCGCGCCCTCGCGTTCGATCCGCGCGTGCTGATCCTCGACGAAGCGACGTCGAGCGTCGACACTGAAACCGAACTGATCATTCGCGACGCGCTCCACGTGCTGATGAAGGATCGCACTACGATCGCGATCGCGCACCGCCTGTCGACGATTCAGGACATGGACAAGATCCTGGTCCTGCACAAAGGCAAGCTGCGCGAGTCAGGCACGCATCAGGAGCTGCTCGCGCACCGCGGGATTTACTTCAAGTTGTTCGAGCTGCAGTACAGAGGGCAGAAGACTACGGATTTCGCGAGCGCCCAGGCCGAGAGTCGCTAGGCGACAGGATCGCGACGAAGCCAAATCGTCCCTGAAACGGCGGTGCATCCGGCAGCAGCGGGTGCGGCAGCGCCGTCGTTCCTGCGACGTACGTGCGCCCGTCCCGACCAAGCGCCAGCGCACTGAGCACGCCGCCGCTGACGCTGCCGAAGTACGTGGACGCTGTGAACTCCGATCCGTCGGCGTCGAGCATCGCGAGGAACCCTGTGTTGCTCGCGCTGGTGCCCGCGTAGAGCGCCGTCGGATGCAGTGCGTCGATCGCGAGAACATCGATATGTGATGGCGACGCGGCGAACTTCGTCCACGTCAAGCCGCCGTCGGCGCTCCCGTAAATGCCATCGTACGTAGTGGCCCACATCGCCTCGGGACGGGCCGCGCTGCTGGTGAGGCTCGTGACCGTCGCGGTGGATGGAAAGCCCACTGCTGGCGTAAAGGTGACGCCGCCATTGACGCTTCTCAAGATCGGCAGACCCAATCCGGAGTACGCCGCACCGTAGATGAAGACGGCGGAGGTCGCATCGACGTACAGCGCACCATACGGCTGATTCGACATGTGTTCCCACGTCTCGCCGCGGTCCACGCTGCGGTAGACGCCGACATCGGCGCGAGCGTAGACGATGTTCGAATGGCGGGGATCCACGGCGAGCGAATTGGCTCTGAAGCGCAGCGCGACCCACGTGCTTCCACCATCGGCACTGCGGCACGTGCCGTTGAACCCGGCGCCGTAGACGGTCGACTTGTCCGCCGGCGCGACGACGAACCGCGCGCCGCGGCACGCGTCCGGGATTGCGATCGGCAGCCATGTGGCTCCGCCATCGGGGCTGCTGAATGCGTTCGTGCCGTACGTATCGATGGCGAGGAGCGTCGCCGTTGCGTCCAACGCGGAGACGGTCAGGCCAGTCGCCGGCAGCGGGCTTCGTCGTTGCCACTGCGCCCCATCGTTGCTCGTCAGGATTCCGGCATTCGTGACGGCCGCTAACGGCCGCCCGCCCGCACCTGCGAACAGACCGGTCACCGCCGACACCGAGCCGTCGAGGCGTACGGGATCCCAATTCAGACCACCATCGAGCGAGCGCAGCAACGGCGATCCGCCGGTGATCGGCTGCAGCGGTCGTTTGGTGGGAAACGCCGTTGACGGGGTGGCACCGACGATGACCGCGGAGCGGTCGGCCGCAACGGCGAGGCCTGAAATGCGCGTGTAGTCGAACCCGTCCACACCGACTGCGTACTCGAGCGAGGCGCCATCGGGTGCGACGCGGGTCAGGACGGCAGTCGTGCAGAACGGCGAGTCCGCGCATCGCCGTCGTTGTCCCGATGCCGTAAACGGAAAATCGTTCGAATCGGTCGTGCCGGCGACATATGCGGCGCCGGTTCGGTCGACGGCGATCCGGGAGGTGTCTTCGTTCTTCGCTCCGCCGATGAACGTGGCGTATTCAACCTGCGCATCCGCGGGATCGAGTTTCATCACGAACGCATCGACGCAGCGTTCGATGTATGCGTCGAACGCGGCGGGAAACCTGCACATGTCGGTGGATGATGGCCGGCGTTGAAACGCGCCGCTCGTCGCCGGAAAGTCGATCGAGTTCGTGGTGCCGGCGACGTAGATGTGTCCGGTTGCGTCCGTGGCGATGCCGGAGATCGTGTCGCGTCCGTGCCCGCCGATCGCTCTTGCAAATAGTGGACGTCCGTTCGGATCCAACTTGGCGAGGAATCCGTCGTACGTGCCGCCGAGCGGAGCGCGGTCCTCGTCGCGATACGGTGAACCACGCGGAGTCGTGCCGCCAACGATAACACTGCCGGTCCGATCCACCGCCAGCGCACTCATGTTCACGGAGTCTGCGGCCGGCACCGACGTCGAGTAGATCCGGGCGCCGCGGGCATCGAACTTCGTGATGCTCCCGACCGGATAGCGGTCGACAAGCACGTAGGCTGCATCCGATGTGTCCAGTGCGACGTCCGCTGGCGGGCCATCGAGCGGCGAGGAGAAGACGACGGCGCCATTGGGATCGAATTTCGTCAACGTCCAACTCGAAGCCGACCACGCCACGTAGACGTTGTCGCGGCTGTCGACAGCGACGGCGTTGATGACAGGTGCGTCGCTACCAGACACGTACCGCGCCGCATCGACCTGCCAGTACGATCGGTCGGGTGGCGCGTCGAATACCACGAGCAGCAGCACGGCTGTCAGCCATCTCATCGTCGCGTCTCGTCGTGCGCGACTCGATGCAACGGCCGGGCCCTATTGTGAGATTTGTGGAAGCGGACGAGCCGGTAGAGGGGCGGGCTGCGGCTTGGCGAACAGGCGATCGAAGAACCCTGGTGCGGTCGAGCGCGGACTCCATCCCAACCGGAGCACGTTGATATGGACGGGCCGGCGTCCGAACGCAAGCGCCTCGTTGCAGTTCCACATGTAGACGTCGATCTGACGCCCCTGCACGCTCGGACCGGTATCGAGGATGGTGTAGATGCCGTTGTATTTCTGCGGCAGCGAATCGATTTCGATCACCGATCCGACCGGCAGCAGTTCGGGATCGCCGGCGGCAATCCCGGTCTGCGCGGCGACACCGGATGTGGTCACGAGACCTTTACAGTAGGCCGTCGCGCTGAACGCAAGGCGCGCACCCGGCATCGGCAGCGCGATCGTTTCGTGCATCGTCGCTTGCCGCGCGGCGTACTTCGAGTCGAGTGCCGTCACTTCGTACAACGACACGAAGCAGAACGCCGCAACCGCTGTGACGACAGCTTTCCGCCACAGAGACTTCGCGATGATCATGAATGCTTGTGGTGAATTCTGTCATAGATCCGACGGCGACTTGTCACGAACGCGAGCGCAAGCGGATACGCAGTCGCCGCAAGAATGATCGCGCCAAAAAACGAGCCAACCGCGTACGGAAAAAGCAACGGTTTCAGAATTGTGATCAGTTGATGCCAGAACTCGCCGTGAAATGCGGACATTTCGAACAGCGCGCCGATTTGCGATCGAAATCCCGGCGGCGGACGATGGCCGGTGATCTTCGCGCCCGCCATCGTGACGAACGCGTAATACGGCGCAATCACCCACGGGAGGTTCGAATAGACGCCAAGCAACACCGCGACGCGATTCAGATTCAGCAGGAACGCGAACACGATGCCGAGAATCGTGTGGAACCCGAGAAACGGCGAGAAACCGAAGAACACGCCGAGCGCGAACGCGGCCGCCGTCCGCTCGGGGGTGTCGTCGATGTGGAGCAGTTGATCGAGCCAACGGCGGATCAGCTGCTTTGTAAGATGGATCATGTCTCGCGCAGGCCGTCAGACCTGCCAAAGTGCGCGTACCCCGACGGCATCGGCTCGAGATCGCCGTCGCGCGACAGCAGCACCTCGCGGCGTTCCGTGCACACGCCAATGCGCGTCAGCGATACGCCTGCGTGACGGATCGCCGCGCGCAGCCGGTTGCGCCATCGCGGACGCGTCGTGAACAACAACTCGTAGTCGTCGCCGGCAGCGATCGCCGCGATCACGTCGCCGTGTACCGGCATCGCGGCAGCATCCAGCGTCATGCCGACGCCGCTGGCGCAGGCGATCTGATGCGCGGCGTCCGCAAGGCCATCGCTCAGATCCATGCACGCCGTCGCCGCACGGTTTCGCGCGAGCAGGACCCCGAGCCGCACGCGCGGCTCCGGATACAGATACGCGCGGCTGCCACGATCCGCCGCGGCACCGATCGTTCCGCTGACGTACACCTCGTCGCCCGCGCGCGCGCCGGCGCGCGTGAGCGCCTGGCGCCGCTTGACCGTCCCGATCGCGGTGACGTCGATCGTCAGCGGACCCGATGTCCGCGTCAGGTTGCCGCCAACGATGTGGACCGTGTGTCGAGCGGCGAGCGCGGCGCAGCCGGCCGCAATGCCGTCGAAGTCGGCGACCGGTAGGTCCGGCGGCAGCATCATCGACAGCAACGCGAGGCGGGGCGCCGCGCCCATCGCGGCAAGATCGCTCAGGTTGACCGCGAGCGCCCGGTGGCCGATCGCGTCGGGCGGCACGAACGCGCGATCGAAATGGATCCCGTCGACGATCGCATCGACCGTCAGCACGTCGACGCGATTGCGCGCTGGTTCGACGACGGCCGCATCGTCGCCGATGGGGACGAGCAGCCACTCGGGGCGGGGCAGCAGCCGCTGCTGGATCCGCGCGATGAGTTCGCGCTCACTGAGATCCGCGACGGTCATTTCGCGTAGTCGACCGCGCGCGTCTCCCGGATGACGGTCACTTTGATCTGGCCCGGATATTCGAGCTCGTTCTCGATGCGCCGGGCGATGTCTTTCGAGAGCCAGACGGCTTCCTCGTCGGAGATCTTTTCGCTCTCGACCATGATGCGGATTTCGCGTCCCGCCTGCAGCGCGAACGATTTCGACACGCCCTTGAACGAGTCGGCAATCCCTTCGAGCTTCTCGAGGCGTTTGACGTACGACTCGAGGATGTCGCGCCGCGCGCCCGGACGCGCGGCCGAAATCGCATCGGCCGCCTGGACGATCATCGCTTCGAGCGACGGCCAGTCGATGTCCATGTGGTGCGCCGCCATCGCCATCACCACCGCTTCGTTCTCGCCGTGCTTGCGAAGAAAGTCGATGCCAAGCTGCAGGTGCGTGCCTTCCATTTCGCGATCGATCGCCTTCCCGATGTCGTGCACGAACGCCGCGCGGACGGCGACGTGCGCATCGAGGCCGACTTCTTTGGCCATGATGCCCGCAAGGCGCGCGACCTCCGCCGAGTGCGACAGCACGTTCTGGCCATAACTGGTCCGGAACTTGAGCCGCCCCATCAGCCGCAGGATTTCGGGATGCAGATCGTGGAGGCCGAGCTCGAACGCGACGGCGCCGCCTTCCTTGCGCGTCTCGTCGTCGATCTCGTCCTTCACTTTCTGCACGACCTCTTCGATGCGCGCCGGGTGGATCCGTCCGTCGCCGATCAGCCGCTCGATGGCTTTCTTCGCGATCTCGCGCCGGTACGGATCGAATCCGGAGAGGATGATCGCGCCCGGCGTGTCGTCGACAATCAGGTCGACACCCGTCGCCTGCTCGAGCGCGCGGATGTTCCGCCCCTCGCGGCCGATGATGCGACCCTTCAGATCGTCGCTCGGCAAATCGACGACCGAGACGGTCGTCTCCATCGCGTGCTCGGCCGCGCAGCGCTGAATCGCCTCGGTGATGTACTGCTTGGCGCGGCCGACGGCCATTTCCCGCGCTTCGGCGTCCAGGCGCTTGAGCAGGTTCGCCGCGTCGTGCCGCGCGTCGGCTTCCATCTGCTTGATCAGCAGGTCTTTCGCCTCGTCGGCCGTCAACCCGGCGACCCGCTCGAGCTCGTGCTGCTGCTTCGCGCACAGCTGTTCGTACTTCGCCGACGCGGCCGCCGCCGATTTTTCGCGATCGCTGACGGCGCGGTCGCGCGACTGCAGATCCTTTTCGTGCCGCTCGAGCGCAGACTGACGCTCGCCGAGGATGACTTCTTTTTTGGCGAGCGCCGCCTCGACCGTCGCCGACTGCTGGCGCTCCTGACGGGCCTGCTTCTCGGCCTCCATCAGAATCTCGTGCGCCTTTTCCTTGGCTTCGAGCAGCGCCTCTTTTTTCTTGGTTTCGGCGTCGCGCTCGGCGTCCTTGACGATGCGCAGCGCCTGTTCTTCGGCGCGGCCGACCGTTTCGGCGGCGATGCGTTTGCGGTTGGCGACCCAGACGGCGAAGGCCAGCGCCGCAACGGCGGCGGTGACGATGGCTGGAACGACGAGGCTGACGAATATCGATAACACGCAGGACGTCCTTTCAGAGGTGGCGACCGCGTGACTGAGACTGTGAGAATTGCGACGTGAACGTTGAGACTTGAGAAAGGCCCCGCTTTGCCGTGTGGGGAGGTCGATGAACCTGCGAAAGCAGGTGGAACCGCTAGTAAAAACCGCGCTTCAGGCTTCCTCGATCAGAGGCATGCACACCACGCGGGGTCGCGACTCACTTAGGTGATACGTTGGCTCAAACGAGCCTACCGCCATCACGCGCAAAGCAGGGAACTCAAACCCTGCTCGCATCTTACGATGCCATCAGGACCCGGTCAAGCAAACGCTCGAGCTCTCCGGCGCGCTCCGCGATCTCGCCGCTCTGCGCCATGTTCGCGTCTTTGCACCGAAACAGCTCGTCGGCGATATTCAGCGCCGCGAGGACCGCGAGCCGCAGTGAATCGCCCGTTGGCGTCGATTCGGACGCGGCTTTCATCTTCTCGTCCACGTAGGTGGCGAGGCGCGCGACGTACTCCGGATCGAGACCGCTGCGGATCGGATACCGCTGGCCATGTATCTCGACGGGAATGACGCGACCTTCGCTCATATGTAGGCCGACTGTTGCAGGGTCAGCTAGAGATTCAACGCTTCGAGCTGCTCGAGCATCTCGGTGACGCGTCCGCGGATCACATCGCGCTCTTCTTTGAGCGATGACAGCTCCGTCAGCGCGCCGTCACTCGCGGCGAGCCGGCCGCGCAACGTGTCGAGCTCGCGCGAGAGCCGCTGGTTTTCTTCGGCCGCGCGCGCCTGCTCGGCCTTCATCTTGTCGACCATTTCGACCAGCAGCTTGATCTTCTCTTCGAGCCGGTCGATTGGTTCGAGGTCCACACTGCGAGTTGCCGTCTTTGCCATTAGCGTTGTACCGCGTTGTGAGTGTGCTGTAGCGCTTTCAAGATTGTGTCGAATGACTGCTGCACGTCGGCATCGGTGAGCGTGCGATCCGCGGACTGGAACGTCAGCCGCACCGACACGCTGACCCTGCCTTGTGGGACGCCTGTGCCTTGATAGCGATCGAAGAATCCCACGTCGACGAGCGGCGCCGGTCCGTCACCGGCAGCGGCCTGAATCGTCTCACGAATGATTTCGGCAGGCAAGGTGTCGGCGACCACGATCGACAGATCGCGAACGACGAACGGGTAGCGCGGCAACGGCCGGACGGCGTCGCTCGTCGCGCCGCGCGCGCCGGCGAGGCGGTCGAGGTCGAGTTCCGCGAGCATGACGCGATCCTGACGCGGCAGCCCGCGCGCGTCCGCAATCGCCGGTGCCAGCAGACCGATGAGCCCGACCGGCGTCCCGCGTTGCGCGCCGTCTGCGATGACGACCGACGCGGATTGACCGTCGACGAGGAATCGAACGGCCGTCGCTTCGCAGCGCACCCGCACGTCCAGCGCGGCGCAGACCGCTTCCACCGCGCCCTTCGCGTCGAAGAAATCGACATCGCGCGCGCCGCCGGACCAATGATCCGTACCGCCGTTGCCGGTCCAGGCGAGCCCGACGCCGCGCGACTCGCCGTCCAGCGCGAACCGCGTGCCGATCTCGAACAGCCGGACATCGCGGCGGCCGTGACGGCGATTGTGCGCCACTGCGTCGATCAAACCCGGCAGCAGCGACGGTCGCAACGTATCGAACTTCGCCGACAGCGGATTGGCGACGGCGATGGGTGCCTGGCGACCTTCAAGCACCGCCTTCGCTTCGATGAACCCGAACGTCACCGCTTCGGACGCGCCGGCCGCCGTCAGTACGCGCCTGACCAAGTGATCGCGCGGGATCCGCGGGTCGGGCGGCGGCGCCGGAACGGTGACGACCGGAAACGTTGTCTCGAGCCGATCGAAGCCGTAGTGACGACCGACTTCCTCGATCAGATCCGCCTCGCGGAAAACGTCGACACGGAAGAGCGGCACGATCGTGTCCCATCCGCCGTCGACGGGCGTCACCGTCAGTCCGAGCGCGCGCAGGATGCGAACGACATCGGCGTCCGGCACCACGGCGCCAAGCAGCCGCGCGAGGCGTTCGCGGCGCAGCACGATGCGGCGCTCGGCGGCCGGGTCGGGATAGCAGTCGATGACCGGTCCCACGACCTGCCCCGCATTGATCTGCCGCATCAGCGTGACGGCGCGCTCGATCGCGAACACTTGAATGCTGATGTCGGCGCCGCGCTCGAACCGCGCGGACGCTTCGGTCTTGAGGCCGATTTTCTTGCTCGTGCGGCGCACGGACGCCGGTTTGAAATACGCCGCCTCGAACGCGACGGTCGTCGTCGCCGCCGAGACTTCCGACGCGGCGCCGCCCATGACGCCGGCGATGCCTTGCGCGCGGTCGCGATCCGCGATGACGAGCATGTCGGGATCAAGTTTGCGCTCGACGTTGTCGAGCGTGCGGATCGTCTCGCCCGGTTTTGCGCGGCGCGCGCGGAGTTCGCCGCCCGCGAGCTTCGCGAAGTCGTACGCGTGCATCGGCTGCCCGATCTCGATGTTCACGTAGTTCGTGACGTCGACGATCGTGCTGATCGGCCGCACGCCCGCCGCCTGCAACCTCGTCGTCATCCACGCGGGCGACGCGCCGATCGTCACGTCTGCGAGTACGGAGGCGAACCGCGGACACAGGACCTGGTCGTCTTGATGGATCCTGAGCCGATCCGAACGGCCGCTCGGCAGCGCGTCCGCCTTCGGCGCCGGAATCATCGGCAATTCGAACGCGGTCGCGATCTCCCGCGCGAGGCCGACGACGCTCAGGCAGTCGGGCCGGTTGGCCGTGATTTCGAAATCGATCACCGCATCGCCGCCGCCGAGCGCGTCGATGGCCGCCACCTCGAATCCACGGATCGCCATCTTCTCGGCAATCTGCTCGGCCGACGCATCGATATCGACGAACTCGCGAAGCCACGACAGGACGAGGCGCATGTCAGTAGGGGAACTGCTCGAGGAACCGCAGGTCGTTTTCGTAAAACAGCCGGATATCGTCGATCTGGTAGCGCAGCATCGCGACCCGCTCGATGCCGATGCCCCACGCGAATCCTGTGTATCGCTCGGGATCGTAGCCGACGGCTTCGAAGACTGCCGGGTGCACCATGCCGCAGCCGCCAAGCTCGATCCATCCGGTCTTCTTGCACATCGCGCAGCCGACGCCGTCGCACTGCCAGCACGTGATGTCGAGCTCGGCGCTCGGCTCGGTGTACGGGAAGAAGCTCGCGCGGAATCGCAGCCGCGCCGTCGGCGAGAACATCTGTCGCGCGAACGCGAGCAGGGTGCCCTTGAGATCCGCGAGCGAAATGCCTTCGCCGACGACCAGCGCTTCGATCTGGCTGAACGCGGGGGAGTGCGTCACGTCGAGATCGTCGCGGCGGAACACGCGCCCCGGTGCGACGATGCGGATCGGCGGCTCGTGCGTCTGCATGTAGCGGATCTGCATCGAGGAGGTGTGCGTGCGAAGCAGATTGCGCTTGCGGTCGTCACCGATGCCCGGCAGCGGCGTCGCGAGGTACAGCGTGTCCTGCATGTCGCGCGCGGGATGCTCGTCTGGCATGTTCAGCGCGTCGAAGCAGTGCCACTCGTCCTCGACTTCCGGCCCTTCGACGACCGTGAATCCCATGCGGCCGAAGATCTCTTCCATCCGCTCGCGCGCAAGCGTCAGCGGATGCCGGTGACCGATAAGCGGTACGCGTCCCGGCAGCGTGACGTCCACCGCGCCGGCCGGCCGCGCGGCAAGGCCCGCGACGACCGACTCGGCCCGAAACGCCTCCCACACGGCCTCCAGCGCCACTTTTAGGGAGTTTGCGTACGCGCCGGCGGCCTTTTTTTCTTCGGGAGGCGCCGCTGCGATCGATTTCATGACGCCCGCAATGTATCCATTCTTGCGTCCGAGCCACTTGTCGTGGATCCCCTTCGCCTCGTGCATGGACTTGGCGTCGCCGAGTTCCTTTTGGAACTCAGACACGGCACCGGGAATGTTGTGCTCGGGTTTCAGGAACGGCTCAGGCATCGGAAGACCAGTTTTATCACGAAGATAAACGCAGAATACGCAGAGCGCCCAGAAAAACGAAACCGTTCGGCGGCCGGCCTGCAATGCGGGCCGGCTAACGCCGCGAGATCGGATCGCCTCACGAACACTGTTGGTTGCTTCGTGTGTTTGTGAGTCGATCCGATTCTCGCAGCGTGCGTCGCTACGCGACGCCGCCGAACGGTCTCTGCGAATTCCGCGTGTGCTGCGGTTGCTATCGTGACGCGCGCTGTTAGGCGCGCGCGGCTGCTTTGGCGGTCGTCTTTGCGGCGGCCTTGGCCTGCGCCGCAAGCTTGGCGAACGCGGCCGGGGCCGAGATCGCCAGCTCCGACAGGCTCTTGCGGTCGAGCGTGACGCCGGCGTTCTTCAGGCCGTTGATCATCTGCCCGTACGTCAACCCGTGCTCGCGCGCGGCGGCGTTGATCCGCACGACCCACAGGCGGCGGAAATCGCGCTTCTTCCGGCGGCGGCCGACGAACGCGTACTTCAGCGCGGTGTCGACCGACTCTTTCGCGGCGCGATAGAGCTTGCTCTTGTTGGCGTAGTAGCCTTTCGCCAACCCAAGCAGCTTTTTCCGCTTGGCGCGACGAACTGTTCCTCTTTTTACGCGGGGCATCTGTTTTCTCCAGCTATCAGCTAACGCTGTCGGCTATCAGCTATTTGTACGGCAGCATCCGCGCCAGCTTGGCCGCGTCCACGTCCGCCACGGTCGTCGTCCCTCTGAGCTTGCGCTTGCGCGCGGTGGTCTTGCTGCTCAGGATGTGCTGCTTGAACGCTTTGCTCCGCAGGAACTTGCCGCGCTTCGTACGCTTGAAGCGCTTCGCGGCGCCGCGGTGCGTCTTGATCTTCTGCTTCGGCATCGTGGTCCTCACAACATCACGCGGAGGCCGCGAAGACCGCAGAGAAAACATTTCTCAGCGGGCTCGGCGTGCTCTGCGCGAGGTTTTACGTCGTCGGCGCCGCGGCCTTCGCCGCCGCCGGTTTCGCCTTGCCGCCGCCGCTCTGCGGGCGCCGGCTCAGGATCGTGTGCATCTGGTTGCCTTCCATGCGCGGCAGCGTTTCCGCAATCGCCACGTCACGGAGTTCTTCGACGAGCCGTTCGAGAATCCGGCGCCCGATTTCGGGGTGCGCCATCTCGCGGCCGCGGAAGAAAATCGTCGCCTTGACCTTGTCGCCTTCTTCGAGGAAGCGCTCGATGTGCTTCTTCTTGAACTGATAGTCGTGCTCGTCGACCTTCGGGCGGAACTTGATCTCTTTGACCTCGATCACCTTCTGGTGCTTGCGAGCCTCACGCGCGCGCTTCTGCTCCTGGTACTGGTACTTCCCGAAATCCATGATGCGGCAGACCGGCGGGTTCGCCGTCGGCGAGATCTCGACGAGGTCGAGCCCCTTCTGCTTCGCGATGGTCAGCGCCTGCGGCGGCGGCATGATGCCGAGCTGGGCGCCGGTGTCGTCGATGACACGGATTTCCCGGACCCGGATGCGTTCGTTGACCCGCACGCGATCGTCGCGGCGGGGACCACTAGTAAAGGCGATAAATCCTCCTACACGAAAGCTATTAGCCGATAGCTGCTAGCCGTTAGCGGCGGCCGCCAGCTGTCCCTTGCTCGCGACCTCGTCGCGCGCTATCGCGATGAACGACTCGAGTGAGCTGGCGCCTTTGTCGCCGCCCGACCGTTCGCGCACCGACACCGTGCCTTCGGCTGCTTCGCGATCGCCTACGACCAGCATGTAGGGGATCTTCTGCAGCTGAGCCTCACGAATCTTGTAGTTTACCTTTTCCTGCCGGTCGTCGAGGTCCGCGCGCAAACCGGCCGCTTTCAGCCGGTCCCGGACCCGCGCCGCGTAGTCCAGGTGGCGGTCGGCAATCGGCAAGACGATCGCCTGGACCGGCGCGAGCCACAGCGGGAACGCGCCAGCGTAGTGCTCGATCAGAATGCCGATAAACCGCTCGAAGCTGCCCACAATCGCGCGGTGGATGACGACGACGCGATGCTCCGCATTGTCGGCGCCGATGTAGTGGAGATCGAAATTCTCCGGCTGCTGGTAATCGAGCTGGATCGTGGCGCACTGCCACTTCCGGCCGATCGCGTCGGTCACATCGAAATCGATCTTCGGACCGTAGAAGGCGCCGTCACCCTCGTTGATCGTGTACTCGAGGCCGGCGCGTTCCATCGCTTCTTTCAGCTGCTGCTCGGCATGACGCCACGTCGCTTCTTCGCCGAGATGATCGTCCGGCATCGTCGATAGCTTCGCGGCGTACGACAGACCGAAGTCGCCGTACACACGCTGCACGAGCCGGATCAGCCGCTCGACTTCCTCGCCGATTTGTTCCGGCATGATGAAGCAGTGCGCATCGTCCTGCGAGAACTGGCGCACGCGTGTCAGCCCGGACAGCACGCCGGCCAACTCGTTGCGGTGCAGCGGTGTCTGTTCGTGAAAGCGAACGGGCAGCTCGCGATAGCTGTGCTTCTCGCTCGAGTAGAGCAGGAAGTGCCCGGGGCAGTTCATCGGCTTGACGCTGAGCGTGTCGCCTTCGGCGTCCTCGATGAGGAACATGTTCTGCCGGTAGTGGCTCCAGTGCTTCGAGCGCTCCCACAACGCTTTGTTGTAGATGAGCGGCGTTTTGACCTCGACGTAGCCGGCCGGAAACAACACCTCGCGCATGTAGTTCGCGAGGATGTTGTACAGCGTCGTCCCTTTGTCCATCCAGAACGCCGCGCCGGGCGCCCACGGGTGGAACGTGAAGAGACCGAGCTCGCGACCGAGTTTGCGGTGGTCGCGCTTCTTGGCTTCTTCGATCTGCGTGAGGTACGCCTTGAGATCTTTGTCGGAGAAGAACGCCGTGCCGTAGATGCGCTGCATCGGCGCGTTGCGCGCGTCGCCTTTCCAGTAGGCGTTCGACGTCGTGAGCAGCTTGAATGCCTTCAGCTTGCCCGTGGACGGGACGTGCGGTCCGACGCAGAAATCGATGAACGTGTCCGGATCCTTGATCGTGTAGCAGGAGACCTCTTTCTGGCCTTCTGTCTTTTCCTCGATCAGCTGGACCTTCAACGGCTCGCCGCGCTTCGCGAAAAACGCTTTCGCCTGCTCGCGATCCCACATCTGCCGCTCGTACGGCAGATCCTGGGACGCCAGCTCTTTCATCTTCGCTTCGATCTTCTCGAGATCCTCGGGCACGAACGGACGCTCGACGATGAAGTCGTAGAAGAAACCTTCGTCGGTCGCGGGACCGATGCCGCACTGCGCGCCGGGAAACAAGTTCGTGACCGCGGCCGCGAGCAGATGCGCCGTGCTATGGCGATACAGGTGCAACGCCTCCGGACTCTTGTCCGTGACGATGCGAACTCTCGCGTCTTTCTGGAGTGGATAGGAAAGATCGACCAGCGTGTCATCAACGATCGCCGCGAACGCCGCCTGCGCCAGGCGCGGAGAAATCCCTTCCGCGACCTCGCGAACAGGAGCACCGGCCGCCAGCGTGCGCTGCGAGCCGTCCGGAAGCGTGACTTGGATCTGATTCACTTGAGAAAGTGGTAGGCACGGGTGGACTCGAACCACCGACCTCCTGCGTGTCAAGCAGGCGCTCTAACCTCTGAGCTACGCGCCTACATCAATGAAATCCGGCGTTTAGACGAACGGTCAGTATAGCAGACTTACGCGGCCTTTTTCTCGGACAGGCGCTCGATCGCCTTGTCGAGAATCGGGTCGGTGGCGGGCGGTTGGGCACCGAATTCGGTGACGTCCGGCTCGTCGACGGCGACCGTCGGCTCGAGTCCTTTTTCGTGCAGCGCGGCGCCGGCCGGCGTCAAATAGCGGATCGTCGACAGCCAGAGACCGCTGCCATCCGGCAGCTTGAAGAGCTTTTGTTGCGCGGCGCGACCGATCGTCCGCTCGCCGACGAGGTCGGCGCGCTTGTTCCCGACGAGCGCGGACGCGAAGAGCTCCGCGGCGCCTGACGTGCCTGTGTCGATGAGCACGGTCATCGGCAACGCAATCGATCCGTCGCCAGAGTTCGCGGCAATCGTTTCGCGCGTCCCCGACTTTGCTTCGCGCATCGCCAGCGTGCCGCTCGGGACGAACAGACGCGCGATCGCGAGACCGTCTTCCATCGATCCCGTCGACACGCGACGCACGTCGACGATCAATTTCGTCGCACCCGCCTTCGTCAGTTCGGCCGCCTGCGACTTCACTTGATTCGCGGTGCCCGACCCGATCGCGCCGATGCGGATGTAGCCAACGCCCGGCGCCGCCGTGCGATTCGACACCATGGAGGGCGATTCGGTTTCGCGCGTCAACTCGACGACGTGCGGATCGGCGGCGTTGCCGCGGATGACGGTCACTTTGACTTTCGATCCCGGCGCCCCACGCAGCGCGCGCATCCCTTCCCAGACCGACATCTCACGCGTCGGCGTGTCGTCGATCATGCGGATGTAGTCGCCGGTGCGGAGGCCGGCCTTCGCGGCCGCGGAGTTGTCGCGTGCCGCGATCACGCGCAGATAGTACTGACGCGTCAGCTCGAGGCCGACGCCGCCGGCGGGCAGCGCCGCGCCGCTCTCAACCTGTTTCACTTGTGCCGGGGAGAGGAACGCGCTGTCCGGATCGAGATTGTCGGCGAGGCCCTTCATCGCGCCGATCATCACCTTGTCCATGTTGACGTCTTCGACGTAGCTGCTCGAAATCATCCCGACGACGTCGTCGAAGATCTTGAGGTGCTGATACGTATCCTCGCGCGCCATTACCTTGCCGAGGAAGCCGCCGACAATCGCAAAAGCGATGACCGGGGCCGAGATCATCATGACAACTGCGCGCGTCCGTGAAGACATCTGAACTCTCGCCTCTGAAATCTGAACTCTCAGCGTCGCCTAAGCCATTGTAGCGGGTCGACCGGCTTACCGTCGACGCGCAACTCGAAGTAAATCCCGGGGTTGCCGGCCGCCGTCGCGCCGGCGGATCCGACGGGCTGGCCTTTTTCGATTCTCGCGCCTTTTTTGACGGTGATGTCCAGCAGGTCGCCGTAGAGGCTGAACGTCTGCGATCCGTGATCCAGGATCACCAGGTTGCCGAATCCGGTGAAAGTGCCCGCAAATGCAACGGTTCCGTCATGCACCGCGCGCGCGTCGGCGCCTTCGTCGCTGTCGATTTCGATGCCGTTGGCGCGCGTCCCCTGGCCGAACTTGCCGCGAACCGTGCCGGCGATCGGCCAGTCGAGGTCGCCTTTGAACGGTTTGAACGGCAACGCGGGTTCGGCGTTTCGGGTTCCGGGGTCGGCGTTCACGTCGCGGAGCGCGGCCTGAAGTTTTTGCTGAGCTGACTGGAGCTCGCCGGACATTTGCGCATTCAAGTCACGCTTTTTGTCGATGTCGCGGACGAGGTTGTTGCGCGCGACCGCGGCGCGCTGCAGCGCAGCCTCGGCTTTCTCGGCGTTGGCGCGGAGCTCGGTGACCTGGCGCTGCCGTTCCTCGAGGGTCTTGCGCGTTGATGTCAGCTCGGCGAGCGTCTTCTCGTGCGACGCGACGCGCTCGCGATCCAGCTTGGCGAGCGTCGCGACCGTTCGAGTTGCGTCGGTGAACCGTTTGAGGTCAGGCGCCGACAGTAGCAGACGAAGGTAGCGCGCTTTCCCCAGCTTGTAGATCTCGACGACCCGTGCGCGCAGTTCGGGACGCGCATCTTGTTCTGATTTCTCGAGCGCTGCGGAGCGCAGGCTGATGGCGTCGAGATCCTGGTTGACCTTGGCTTCGTCGGCCGTCAGTTGCTTCAGCTCCTCGGCTTTCAGCTGACGATCGATTTCGAGCTTCTTGAGATCGGTGAGCACGGTGCGCTCTTCGGACGCGAGCCGGTCCGCTTCGCGCTGCAAGGCCTGCAACCGATCCGCCGCGCGCTTTGCCAATGCCTCCGTGCGGGCACGGTCGTTCTGCTGGCCAAGCAGAACACTGCCAGCCAGCAGCCAGCAGCCGAGAGCCGGTAGCTTAGAAAAGCGGTTTCCCATCGATATCCGAAGGTATCGGCAGCCCGAAGTACTTCAGCACCGTCGGCGCGATGTCCATGATGTTCGCGGCAGTCGCTTCCAGCTTGCGGCTCGAGATCAGGACGCCGGACGTTTGCTTGTAGTCGAACGATCCATGATCGCCCGACCACTTCTTCATGTTTGGGTAGACGATCCCCGGCGGTGATCCGCCGAGCGTCGACTGCCACGATACGCGATAGCCGTCGGCGAGGCCGACTTGGATCTCCGACGCGTTGACCGTGAACGGGCCGTTGTACACGTCGTCGCGCTTGTAGACAGCGTCGACCATCTTCGCGTGCGTGTTCGGATCGGTCATCGTCATCAGACGAGCGGCGAGATCGTCGGTGACCTGTTTCGCGTCGGTACCGGGCGAGACGATGCCGCGTCCTTCTCGTCCCTTCAGGTTCAAGTAGACCTGGCCGAGCCCCATCGCGTAGGCCTTCGTGTGCGCCCAGTCGACGTTCTCCCAGAACGTGCCGCCGCCGAACAGGTCCTTCAGTTTCTTCTCGCCCGGCTGCTGTCCCTGAATCGCCATGAACCCTTCCTGCACGAGCCAGGTATTGAGGTTCACCGACTGACGGAATGAGTGAAAGCCGTGGTCCGACACGATCACGATCGGCGTGGACGGATCGACCCTCGCCATCACCTCGCCGACGAAGTCATCGCACTTGCGGTAGACGCGCTCGATCGCGTCGCCGAACTGCGCGGCGAGCTTCTTGTCGTACATCGGATGCTGCGGATCGATGAGCCGCCACATCATGTGCTGCACGCGATCGGTCGATTCGATCACGCCGACGAGCAGGTCCCATTGTTTCGAGTCGAGCCGCTGCAGGATGACCTGCGCGCGATCGTCGAACGCGCGATACAGATCGTCCATGAAGACTTTTTCGTCGATGCGATCTTCATTGAGCGGCCACGTCGCTTCCGCCCAGCCGAGCGTCCGGTACGGACCGAGGCGCTCGAAGAGATCCGCCGAGAAGCGCTCCGGATACGACATCGGCGTCGGCGGCGCATCCGGCTTGAAGTTGACCGGCGACACGTACAGCTGCAACTCCGGACCGGCACCGATCAAGTAGAACTGCGCCATCCCGTGGACGCGCAGGAGCAGGTTGATCGAGAAGTCGAGGTTGATCCACTTGCTCCATTCGTGTTCGCCCAGGTGGATCGATTGATCGCCGATCTCGATCGTCGCCGACTTGCCCGGCTTGTTCCAATGAATGGTCATCGGCAGCCGGACGTCTTCGCGCGCCTCGAGCTCGGCCAACTTCATCTTGTCCGTCTCGGACGTGACCGCCTGCGGGTACTTCGCGCGCAGGTCGCGGATCTGCTGCTTGACGACCGGGTTTGGTGGGCCGACCAGTTCGGATTGCGCCGTGTCGCCATCGAACACGAGACGCTTCAAGATGCCGCCGAACTCGGTGTTGCCTTCCTCGTAGCGGCTCAAGTCGGTCCCGAAGTAGTAGAACGTTCCCATCGTGCGGCGGATGTCGGGCAGCGGCAGTCCCGATAACATCTCGCCGTTCGGCACTTCTTCGGGCGGAAACGTGACGGGCACGGTCAGTTCGCTCGTGCGCACGCCGGCGCGGCCGGCGGTCACCCAGAACGACGTGCCGCCGCGGATCGATTGGATGACCGGCTTCGAGATCGGAATGTAGTTGAGGATGAAATGCGGCGGTTCGAAATGCACCATCCCGAGATCCGGCAAGTACGTGCTCGTATCGCGGATCAGGAAATCGTAGATGTTGTGTTTGCCGGCGTTGACGCCGGTCGCGAACGACGCCCACGCCGTCGGCGATTCAGGCGAATGCGTGGTGCCGAGCGGCCTGACGCCGCTGCCCGCTGCCGCCAGTTTTTTCATGTTCGGCAGCTTGCCTTCGTCCATCCACTTCTGCACGAGTTTCGGGTCCATCCCGTCAAACCCGAGAATGACGAGCTTCTGACGAAATTTTTCCGGGGCGCGTCCGCGTCCGCACGCGAGGGCGACGCCGGCAGACACGACGACAAGCGCGAGCAGAATGCGTTTCAAGGAGTGTGAAAGTATAGCATTCGCTATATGCGTGCGATTGGCATCGACGTCGGCGCGCGTCGCATCGGGCTCGCGATCAGCGACGCGACCAGAACGCTCGCGCGGCCGCTCGAAACCATCGCCGTCGAGAACGACCGCGACGGCATCGACCGCGTGATCGCGCGCGTCAACGCGCTGGCGACGGAAGACGATGGGGTCCATGTCGTCGTTGTGGGACTGCCGCGACGGCTCGACGGGACGCCGACCGACGGTACGGCGCGGGCGACGGCCCTCGTCGACGCGCTCCGTGCGCAGACGTCGCTGGTCGTCGTGACGGAAGACGAGCGTTTGACGAGTGTCGAGGCCGAAAGTCGGCTCGCTCGCCGCGAGCGCGACTGGAAAAAGCGAAAAGCGAAGATTGATGCGGCGGCGGCGGCAATCATCCTGCAAGATTATCTGGACCGGTCCGCGTCCGGCTGACGGGGGCGGCGACGTGCTGTTGTGAAAAAAATCTTTGCGCTGTTCTTTCTCGTGCTCGTCCTCGCCGGCGCGGCCGCCGCGTGGATCTGCTATGCGAGCCTGCGACAGCCTTACAAAGGGTTCAGCGCCGCCGAGCAATTCGTCGAGATCCCACAGGGGGCCGGCAGCCGCACGATCGGCGACCGCCTCGTCGACGCCGGCGTCATTCACGATCACCTCACGTTCCGCGCCTCGCTGTGGCTGACGGGGAAAGGCACGAAGCTGAAGGCGGGCGAGTATCGGTTCGATCGCGCGATGACCCCCGCCGAAGTCATCGACAAGATCGCGCGCGGCGACGTGTACGTGAGCCACCTCACATTTCCGGAAGGGCTGACCGTCTTCGACATGGCGAAGCTGTTTGAGTCGCACGGCTTCGGTCCGGCGTCGGCGTTTGTCGACGCGGCGATGGACAGCACGGCGATCAAGGCGATCGATCCGCAGGCGAAGACGCTGGAAGGCTATTTGTTTCCCGAGACGTACGCGCTGCCGCGCAAAACCGATGCGCCGAAGCTGGTGCGCCTGATGGTCGCGCAGTTCCAACACGCGTTCACGCCGGAGCTGCAGGAAGCGGCGAAGGCGCAGAACATGACCGTTCGACAGGTCGTCACGCTCGCGTCCATCGTCGAGAAGGAGACGGCAAAACCGGAAGAGCGCCCGATGGTCGCGTCGGTCTACTTGAACCGCCTGCACATCGGGATGCCGTTGCAGTGCGACCCGACGGTGATCTACGCGCTGCAACTCGCCGGGCGCTACGACGGCAACATCCACAAAGAGGATCTGTCGATCGACTCGCCGTACAACACGTATCGCTATCCCGGACTGCCGCCGGGCCCGATCGCGTCGCCCGGCAAAGCGTCGCTCGACGCCGCGGTGCATCCGGCGGAGTCGCAGTTCCTCTATTTCGTCAGCCGCAACGACGGCTCGCACGAGTTCGCCCGCACGCTCGACGAACACAATCGCAACGTCCAGAAGTACCAAATTCAATACTTCCGCGACCGCAGGCATAATTCACATCCATGATGAAGCGCGTCCTCATCGCTCTCTGTGCGCTGACCGCAACCGTTGCGGCTCAAACGACAACGACGTCCAAGGTGCGCGAGTGGCGCACACAGCATGAAAAAGAGATCCTGACGGAGCTCTTTACGTTCCTCGCGATCCCGAACGTCGCGACCGACAAGAACAACATCCAGAAGAACGCCGACGCGCTGACGCGGATGTTCGAGAAGCGCCGCTTCGCGCCCGAGGTCGTGCCGACGAAGGGCACTCCCGTGGTCCTTGCCGAGCGGCGCATGCCCAATGTCCGTCGGACGATCACGTTCTACTTCCACTACGACGGCCAGCCGGTGAACGCGTCCGAGTGGATCTACGAGCCACCGTTCAAGCCGGTCATCGTCGCCGAGCACAGCGACTCGGAGCAGGGGCGCACGATCACGCTCGAGACCTGGAAGGATGCGATCGATCCGAACTGGCGTGTCTACGGCCGCTCGTCGTCCGATGACAAATCGCCGATCGTGGCGCTGCTCGCGGCGGTGCAGGCGCTCGACGAGGCGAACGTGCCGCTGACGTCGAACATCCGCGTGATCATGGAAGGCGAGGAAGAAGCGGGATCGCCCAATCTGGAGGAGGCCGTGCGCGCGCACGCGGACCGTATCCGCGCCGATGCGCTGATCCTCGTCGATGGTCCGCGCCATGCGAGCGACCGCGTCACGCTCAATTTCGGCGGGCGCGGGATGATGAACGTCGTCGTCATCGTGTACGGGCCGGCGCGCGACCTGCACAGCGGCAACTACGGCAACTGGGCGCCGAATCCGGCGTTGCAGTTGTCGCGGCTCCTCGCGTCGATGAAAGACGACAACGGCCGCGTGCTCGTGGACGGGTTTTATGACGACGTGAAGCCGCTGACCGAGGAAGAAAAGAAAGCGATCGACGAAATCCCCGACGTGTCAGCGACGCTGATGAAGACCTACGGCTTTTCGAAGCCGGAGACGAACGACCGTCTCGAACTGCGGCACAACCTCCCGACGCTCAACATCAACGCGATGGAGGCTGGCGGCGGCGTCACCGGCCAGGGACGCACGATCATCCCTGCATGGGCGAAGGCGCGGCTCGACCTGCGGTTCGTGAAGAACGTCGAGCCGGATAAGCAGTACGACCGTCTCGTGGCGCACATTCGCAAACAGGGATTCTTCATCGTCGACCGCGAGCCGGACGCCCAGACTCGCGCGTCGCATGCGCTGCTCGCGAGCGTGGTGCGCGAAGGCGGCTATCCGGCGGGTCGCACGCCGCTCGACACGCCGATTGCGCGAGCAATCACGAAGGCCGTTGCGGACGCTGCAGGCGGTCCGATCGTGCGACAACCGACGATCGGCGGCAGCGTGCCGTTCTACTTGTTCAGCGACGTGCTGAAGGTGCCGACGATCGGCCTCTCGATGGTCAACTTCGACAACAACCAGCACGGACCGAACGAAAACGTGAAAATCAAGAACATCTGGGACGGGATCGAGACCATGGCCGCGATCCTGACGATGCAATGATGGGGACGCTGTCAGGGATTTTCATCGCCGAGGCCGCGGGCGCACCGATGCAGTCGCTTGCGCGCGCCGAGTTCATCGCCGGCAGTGGCATCGCCGGCGATCGATACGTCGCCGGCACCGGCACGTTCTCACCGAAGGCGAAACCGCCGTCGCAGGAAGTGACGCTCGTCGAAGCCGAGCAGATCGACGAGTTCAACGCCGCGACCGGCAGTGCGATGCGCCCCGAGGACTTGCGCCGCAATCTGATCACGCGCGGCGTCCGGCTGAACGACCTTGTCGGCGTCGAATTTTCGATCGGCGGAGTCGTGCTGAAGGGGATTCGGCTGTGCGAGCCGTGCAGCTACCTTGCGGGCTTGACGTCGGACGCCGTGTTGAAGAATCTCGTACACCGCGCCGGGCTTCGTGCGGCGATCGTTTCGGGCGGCGTGGCCTCTGTCGGCGATCCGATCGCGACGGCTACCGCTCACCCCATTTGAGTTTCTGCCGCAGGACGGCGAAGTAGCTGCGCGTCGACGGCTTGATCAGCCGCAGTGCGCGATCGGCGCGGCAGATCCGGATCTCGTCGCCGGCCTGCAACTGGAAGCCGGTCTGGCCATCGAACGTCACGTACAGTTCGTCGCGATCGTCGATGTTCGGCTGGACGCGGACGGGCGATCCTGACGGCACGACGATCGGCCGGTTCGTCAGGGTGTGCGGCGCGATCGGCGTCAGAATCAGCGCGTCGAGCGTGGGCTGCACGATCGGTCCGCCGGCGGCGAGGTTGTAGGCGGTGGAACCTGTCGGCGTCGCCACGATCAGGCCGTCGGCTTTGACCCGCGTCACGAACTCGTCGCCGATCGATACCGATAAATCGATCATCCGCGATCGTGCGGCCTTCGTGATCACCACGTCATTCAGCGCAATGTAGTCGGGCACGCTGCCGTTCGCGCGCACCGTCGTCGAGCGCAGCATCATGCGTTCTTCGATCGGCGCGCGGCCGTCGACGGCCGCTTCGAGCGTCTTGTACATCTCGCCGAGCGTCACTTCGGTCAGGAATCCGAGGCTGCCGAAGTTGACGCCGAGGATCGGCACGCTGGCGCCGGCAGCGCCGATGCGATCCGCCATCGACAGCAGCGTGCCGTCGCCGCCGAGCACGACGACGAGGTCGACCTGTGCCACGAGCGCGCGCTTGTCGACGACGACACGGGTCTGATCCGCCGGCATGAGCGCCGCGGTCGCGGTCTCGACGATCGTGGCGATGCCGCGGTCCGCCAGCCACGCGGCGATGCCGGTCAGATGCGGAGTCGCCTCGCGCAGGTGCGACTTGGCGACGATGCCGACGCGTGTCACGCGGGTCATTGTTCCATCGCTTTGATGATCGCGACAAGCGCCGCGTTGACGGGACACGCAATTCCGTGCTCCCGCCCCAGCGCCACCACCGCGCCGTTCATGTGATCGATTTCGGTCGGTTTCCGGTTGATCAGATCCTGACGCATCGACGCGATGTTGCGGGACTGGCCGAAGACGTCCCGCAGCGCCCGCTGAAAATCGATGTCGAAGGTCACGCCGTCGGCGCGGGCGACCGCGAGACACTCGTCGATGACCAGCTGCTTCAGCGGATCCAGGCGCGCATCGGCGATGTCGCCGACGAGCGAGCCCGTCATTGCGGTGATCGGATTGATGACGCAGTTGAAGATCAGTTTCCGCCACACGTCGACGTCGATGTCGTCCGAGAGGCGTCCGTCGAGACCGCCGGCGCTCAAGAGGTCCGCGATCGCCTGACTGCGCGCGTGGCGCTCGATCAAGGTGTAGCCGACGACTTTCAGATCGACGTGTCCGGGCCCGGCGAAAATGGCGCCAAATTGAACAATCGCACGCAGCACCTGGCACCTGGCACCGAGCACGTCTTTGAGTATGCGCTCGCCGTGCAGTCCGTTCTGCAGGCACAGGACCACGGTGTCCGGCTGGACGATCGACGCGAGCGCTTCCGCCGCCGCCCGATTGCCGTTCACTTTCGTCGTCAACAGGATCAACGTATTCGCGGCGACCGCGTCGAGCGACGTACGGGCACGCACACGTGCGACGAATTCCTCGCGCCCGGTGACGCGCAGGCCATCGCGGTTGATCGCGTCGACGTGTGCGGGACGCGCGATCACCGTGACGTCATGATGCGCGGCCAGCTTCGCCGCATAGATGCTGCCGATCGCCCCCGCGCCGAAGACGACGATGTTCATCGCAGGTGCAGGAAGAATTCGTGATTGCCGGTTGCACCGGTGATGGGTGACGGCGTCATCGCGATGCGCTGGAATCCCATCGCGTCTGCCGCGTCGGTGACGCGCACGAGCACCGCGTCGTGGATGGCCGGATCGGTGACCAGGCCGTGCTTGCCGACTTCGTCGCGTCCCGCTTCGAACTGCGGCTTCACGAGTGCGACGACGTCGCCGGGCGGATCGAGGAACGGCTTCACGGCCGGCAAGATCAGTCGAAGCGAGATGAACGAGACGTCGATCGTCACCAGCGTGACGTGGTGGGGCACGTCATCTCGCGTCAACTCGCGCGCGTTGACGCGTTCGCGGACGATGACGCGCCGATCGTTGCGGAGCTTCCAATCGAGCTGTCCGTGACCCACATCGAGCGCAATGACCGACTCGGCACCGCGCTGCAGCAGCACGTCGGTGAAACCGCCGGTCGACGCGCCAACGTCCAGCGCGTGGCGTCCTCGTGGGTCGATCGCAAACACGTCCAGCGCATGGGCCAGCTTCACGCCGCCCCGGCCGACATACGGGTGATCCGGGGTCGCGAGATCGACCTGGGCATCGACGTCGACTGGCGCCCCCGCTTTCGACACGACGATGCCGTTGACAGTCACCTGGCGGGCGAGGATCAGCGCGCGCGCGCGTTCGCGTGTGGGCGCGAGGCCGCGATCGACGAGGAGGACGTCGAGGCGCGTTTTACCCATGACGCTCAACACGAAGGTCGAGTGTCCACGTCAGTTCTTCCTCGAGACCACCCACTCCGCGATCGCGCCGAGCTGACCGTCGGTCAACCGCGCGTCGGCGAGCGTTTGTTGCGCGCGCGCGATGCACTCGCTGGCGAGCTGGCGCGATCGGTCCACGCCGAAGAACTTCGGATACGTCGGTTTGTCGCCTGCTGCATCTTTGCCCGCGGTTTTCCCGAGTTGTTCCGCGCTGCCTTCTACGTCGAGGACGTCATCGATGATCTGAAACGCGAGACCGAGATCGGTCGCGTACCGCGTGATCGCGGCCAGTTGCTCGTCGGTGGCGCCTGCCATGATCGCGCCGCTCACCGCTGACGCGCGTAGCAGCGCGCCGGTTTTGCGCGCGTGCATCGCCTTCAACCCGTCGACGTCGAGGGTGATCGCGTGTCCCGGCGCCTGCCCCGCGGCCTGGAGGTCGATCGCTTGACCGCCGACCATCCCTGCGGCGCCGGCGGCGTCGCCGATCACCGCGATGACGCGCAGCTTGCGCGCGATGACCGCACCGTCGGTCGTCACCGGCTCCCGCGCGAGCAGCGCGAACGCTTCGGCATGCAGGCCGTCGCCGGCGAGAATCGCGATCCCTTCGCCGTAGACGACGTGGAGCGTCGGCCGCCCGCGCCGCAGCGTGTCGTCGTCCATCGCGGGCAGATCGTCGTGAATCAGCGAGTACGTGTGAATCAGCTCGATCGCGCACGCCGAGGGCAGTGCGAGATGCGCCGAGTTGCGATCGATCGCATCGGCCGCCGCCAGTGTGAGCATCGGCCGCAATCGTTTGCCGCCGGCGAAGACGCTGTAGCGCATCGCATCGCTGACGATCGCGGGCGATACGGGCGCCGTCGGCAGATACCGATTCAGCGCATCGTCGACGAGGGCGCGCTGGCGTTGCAGGAACGCACCGAGGGGTTCAGTCACGATCGGCGAGGGTGGTGGGTGCCGGCTTCAGCTCGCCGCGTTCGTTGAGGATTTCGATGCGCTTCTCGGCTGCCTCGAGGCGCGCGTGACAGAAGCGCGAGAGCTGCACGCCGCGCTCGTACAACGCGAGCGACTGCTCGAGCGCGAGGTCGCCTTCCTCGAGCTTCTTCACGATCGATTCGAGCTCGGCGATCGCCGCTTCGAAATCTTTGATGGACGTGTCGGTCATGAGATCTTCGTCACCTTAGCCCCAATTTCGCCGCGACTCAAGGTGACCCGGATGTCGTCGCCCGGTGCGAGCGACGACGCGTCGCGCACGATGCGTGTCTTGTCGGCGTCCCACGCGACGGCGTATCCGCGGCCGAGCACCGCCAGCGGGCTGAGCGATTCGAGGCGGCCGACCGTCTGCGCGACGATCGCCAGGGCGCGATCGTGTCGTCGCGTCGCCGCGCCGGCCAGGCGCCCCTCGGCGGCGACCAGGCGCGTCCGGATCGCGGCGAGCCGGCGTCCGGCATCGAACGTCGCGAGCTGACGCTCGAGGAGTTGCAGGTGGCGCGCACGCGCGGCCAGCCGCGCGCGGAGCCCACGCGCGAGCGCGTGTGTCAGTTCGGAGGCGTGCCGCCCGCGCATCGCGACGCGTCCCGGGAATCCGGCGAAGACGGGACGGCTGTCGATCATGTGGACGCGGCGGCTCAGGCCCTGGATGCGTCCGCGCGCCGCCGCACGGATGCGATCATGCAGGCGGTCGATGCGCCCGCAGAAGTCGTCCTTGCGCGAGACGACGAGCTCGGCAGCCGCCGAGGGCGTCGGAGCCCGCACGTCGGCGACGAAATCGGCGATCGTGACGTCCGTTTCGTGGCCGACGGCCGAAATGACCGGCACCGGCACGCGGCTGATCGCCCGCGCGACCATCTCCTCGTTGAACGCCCAGAGGTCCTCGATCGATCCGCCGCCGCGTCCGACAATCACGACGTCGACCCCCGGCACGCGGCCGATCTGCCGCAGCGCGCGCGCGATATCCGGCGCCGCGTCGACACCTTGCACGCGCGCCGGCGCGACGACGAGGTGGGCGTTCGCGTAGCGTCGCCGCAGGACTTTGATGATGTCGCGAATCGCCGCGCCGTCGAGCGACGTGACGATGCCGATCTTGCGTGGCAGGGCAGGCAGCGGCCGCTTGCGGTCCTGATCGAAGAGCCCTTCCTGCTGCAGCCGTTTCTTCAGTTGTTCGAACGCGAGTTGCAGCGCACCGAGACCTTGCGGCTCGAGGTGCTCGCAGACGAGTTGATACTCGCCCTTCGGTTCGTACACGCTGATCTTCCCGCGCGCGAGCACGCGTGTGCCATCGGTCGGCTTGAACTTCAAGTACCGCAGCGCGGACTTGAACATGAAGCCCTTCAGCTGCGATCGATCATCTTTCAGCGTGAAGTACAGATGACCGGTGTTCCAGACCTTGCAGTTGGAGAGTTCGCCCTCGACCCAGATCTCGGCGAGCGCGTCTTCGAGGAGATCGCGCACGCGGACGGTGAGCTCGGTGACGGACAGGGTGCGGCGCGGGTCGTGATTCGTGAGTCGTGGTTCGTGAGTCGAATCACGATTCACGACCGACGAATCACGATCGGGATCCTCCTCAAACGGAAGATCGAACAGATCCGACATCAGAAAGATCTTTCAGTTCGTCGAGGCTGTAGCTGACACGTTCAATGTCCGTTGCGCGGCCGGTTTGATCGTCCGCTTCGACGATGACGGCGTTCAAACGTGGATTGCCAGTCGCGGTTTCGAATTTCTGCGGCAACGCCGTCAGGAATCGGGCGAGCGACGGCGCGACTTCCATGCCGATGATCGAATCGTGCGGACCGGTCATGCCGCAGTCAGTCAAATACGCAGTGCCCTTCGGCAGGATGCGTTCGTCCGCGGTCTGCACGTGCGTATGCGTGCCGACGACGGCGGTCACTTTGCCGTCCAGGTGCCATCCCATCGCCAGTTTCTCCGACGTGGCCTCGGCGTGGAAGTCGACGAAGATGATCCGCGCGCGTTCGCGCACCTTGTCGATCTCGCGCTGGACGATCGCAAACGGATCGTCGATGTTGGGCATGAACACGCGGCCCATCACGTTCACCACGCCGACCGACCGGCCATCGCGCGAACGGGCGACGTAGCTCCCGTTGCCGGGTGCGCCGGCGGGGTAATTCGCGGGCCGCAGCAGCCGCGGCTCGATGCCGATGTAGTCGAGCGCTTCCTTCTTGTCCCAGATGTGATTGCCGGAGGTCATCACGTCGACGCCCATGTCCAGAATCTGCTCGCCGATTTCGCGCGTGATGCCGAAGCCGCCCGCGGAGTTCTCGGCGTTGGCGATGACGAAATCGATCTGGTGGTAGTCGACGAGGCCCTGGAGACCGACGCGCAGGCAATCCCTGCCCGGCTTGCCGACGATGTCGCCGATGAAAAGGATGCGAAGAGCCAACAGCTACATGCTAATCGGGATCTGGATCGCCGCGCCGCGCCGCTCTTTGATCTTTGGCACGGTGACGTGGAGTTCGCCTTCGTGGAAGTGGGCGCTCGCCCGCGATGTGTCGCAGGCGCGCGTCACGCGAACGACGCGCGCGAAACGCCCGTAGCCGCGCTCGACCAGATGAAACGTCGATTCGCCGCGCACGCGTCGGGCGGACTTCTCGCCGGCGATCAGGATGCCGTCACCCTTCGCGACAATCCGCACCGCGCTCGGGTCGCACCCCGGGAGATCCATCACGATCTCCATCGCATCGTCGGTCTCGAACACGTCCAGTGCGGGGGCGCATTCGCCGGCGAGCGATTCGGCGCCGAACGTGCGGCCCAGCTCGAGGAACACGCGCCGGACCTCGTCGGAGAAGTCGCCGATCTCGGAAGGGATGGCGACGGCATGCACTCGCGTCCGCATAGCTCGACATGATCGCACATTCGGCGGTAACTCACAGATGAGCCATGAGATAGACTATTAGCATTAAGCACTCATATTAGCTGCTTGACAATCACTCATATCACGCTAGAATAGGGACATGACGAAGGGCAAAGTAATCGGCATTGACCTCGGCACGACCAACTCGGTCGTGGCCGTAATGGAAGGTGGACAGCCGACTGTAATCGTGAACCAGGAAGGCGCGCGGACGACCCCGTCCGTTGTCGGCCTGACCAAGGACGGCGAGCGGCTCGTCGGCCAGGTTGCGAAGCGGCAGGCCGTCACCAATCCGGATAACACCATCTTTTCAATCAAGCGGTTCATGGGCCGCAAGTTCGACGAGGTGTCGGGCGAACGGTCGCGTGTGCCGTACAAAGTCGTGCGCGCGGACAACGGCGATGCGTGGGTCGAAGCGCGCGACAAGAAATACTCGCCGCCGGAAATTTCGGCGATGGTGCTGCAGAAACTGAAGAAAGCGGCTGAGGATTACCTCGGCACCGCGGTCAGCGACGCGGTGATCACCGTTCCCGCGTACTTCAACGACGCGCAGCGGCAGGCGACGAAAGACGCCGGCAAAATTGCCGGGCTGAACGTCCTGCGGATCATCAACGAACCGACCGCGGCCGCGCTCGCGTACGGCCTCGACAAAAAGAAAGACGAAACGATAGCCGTCTACGACTTCGGCGGCGGCACGTTCGACATCTCCGTCCTCGAGGTGGGCGAGGGCGTCGTCGAAGTGAAGGCCACGAATGGCGACACGCACCTCGGCGGCGACGATCTCGACGATCGCGTCATCGAGTGGATGGTCGCGGAGTTCAAGAAGTCGGAAGGCATCGACCTGTCGAAGGATCGCATGGCGCTGCAGCGGCTGAAGGAGGCTGCGGAAAAAGCCAAGATCGAGCTCTCGACGGCGATGGAAACGGATATCAACCTGCCGTTCGTGACGGCCGATCAGACCGGACCGAAGCATCTGCAGATGAAGCTGTCGCGCGCGAAGTTCGAGCAGCTCGTCGACGATTTGCTGCAGCGGTCGATGGCGCCGGTCAAACAGGCGCTGGCGGACGCCGGCGTCGATCCCCGAAAGATCGACGAAGTCGTCCTGGTCGGCGGCTCGACGCGCATCCCGAAAGTGCAGCAGCTGGTGCGCGAGTACTTCGGCAAGGAACCGCACAAAGGCGTCAATCCTGACGAAGTGGTCGCGGTCGGCGCGGCGGTCCAGGGCGGCGTGCTCGGCGGCGAAGTCAAAGACGTTCTGCTGTTGGACGTGACGCCGCTGTCGCTCGGCATCGAAACGCTGGGCGGCGTGATGACGACGCTGATCAGCCGCAACACGACGATCCCGACGCGGAAGAGCGAGATCTTTTCGACGGCGACCGACAACCAGACGAGCGTCGAGGTCCACGTGCTGCAAGGCGAGCGTCCGATGGCGCGCGACAACCGCACGCTCGGCAAGTTCCACCTGATCGGTCTTCCGCCGGCGCCGCGCGGCGTGCCGCAGATCGAAGTCGCGTTCGACATCGACGCCAACGGCATCATCAACGTCACGGCGAAAGACATGGCGACCGGAAAGGAACAGAAGATCACCATCACCGCGTCGAGCGGCCTCAGCAAGGACGAGGTCGATCGGATGGTGAAGGACGCGCAGAGCCACGAGTCCGAGGACAAGGCGCGGCGCGAGGTGATCGACGCGCGCAATAACGCCGATGCGCTCGCGTATCAGGTCGAGAAAACGGTGAACGAGAACCGCGACCGGATCGCCTTCGGTGAGCTCTCCAAGATCGAAGCGGCGATCGCCGCGGTTCGCACGGCGACACAGGGTGACGACGTGCACGCCATCACACGCGCGACGGACGACCTGCAGAAAGTGTCGCACGCGATGGCGGAGCAACTTTACAAAGGTTCAACAGGTTCAAGAGGTTCAGAAGGTTCAAGAGGTTCAGAAGGTTCAAGAGGTTCAGACGGTTCAACTGGTTCTGACATCAAAGACGCAGAAGTTGTGGAGGAGGCTGTATGACGATCGTTCGTTGGGATCCATTTCGCGATTTCGGGTTCACGGCGCCGAGCACCTGGATGCCGCCTGTGGACATCTTCCAGACCGGCGAGCACGAACTGGTGCTGAAGGCGGAACTGCCGGACATGAATCGTGAAGACATCGACATCAACATCGAAAACTTCGTACTGACGATCAAAGGCGAGAAGAAGTCGTCGAACGAAGTGAAGGACGAGCAGTACCACCACGTCGAGCGGCGCTACGGTTCGTTCAGCCGCTCGTTCTCGCTGCCGCAGACTGTCGACCCCAACAAGGTCTCGGCCGAGTACAAGAATGGCGTCCTCACCGTGAAGCTCCCGCTTCGCGAGGAAGCCAAGCCGCGGTCGATCAAGGTCGACGTCGCCGCGTAAACATAGAGACGGGCAGGAGGGGCAGGAAGGGCGGGACCGGCTGGAGGGAAAACCTCGCAGCGTCTTGCCCTCCTGCCGTTCCAGCCTTTCCTGCCGTTCCCGCCCGTACGTTCAGCCACACAACTCAACACAGGAGGCGTTCATGAACGTGCGTCCATTGCGCGACCGCATCCTCGTCAAGCGTGTCGAGGAGCAGGAGCAGCGCATCGGCGGCATCATCATCCCCGATACCGCCAAGGAGAAACCGCAGACCGCGAAAGTCGTGGCCGTGGGCAAGGGCCGTGTCAACGACACGGGGGAGGTCTTCCCGCTCGACGTCAAGCCAGGCGACTACGTGCTCGTCGGCAAGTACGCCGGCACCGAGATCAAACTCGAGGGCGAGGACTACCTGATCGTCCGCGAAGAAGAAGTGCTCGGCATCGCAGAGGGTGTCCGCGAGCCGGCGCTCGCGACCGTGTAGTTCGGAGGGGCACACAATGGCAGGGAAACACATCGTCTACAAGGAAGATGCACGGCACGCGCTGCTGCGCGGTGTCAATCAGCTTGCGGACGCCGTGAAGGTGACGCTCGGTCCCAAAGGCCGGAACGTCGTCATCGACAAGAAATTCGGTTCGCCGACGATTACCAAGGACGGCGTGACCGTCGCGAAAGAGATCGACGTCCCGGATCCGATCGAAAACCTGGGCGCACGCATGGTCCGCGAAGTGGCGAGCAAGACGTCCGACGTCGCCGGCGACGGCACGACGACGGCGACGGTGCTCGCGCAGGCGATCGTCCGCGAGGGCGCCAAGAACGTCGCGGCCGGCGCGAACCCGATGGGGATCAAGCGCGGCATCGAGAAGGCCGTCGAGAAAGTCATCGCCGAACTCAAGACGTTCAGTCAGCCGGTGAGCGGCAACATGGTGGCGCAGGTTGGCACGATCTCGGCGAACAGCGACCACACGATCGGCACGATCATCGCGGAGGCGATGGACAAGGTGGGGAAGGACGGCGTCATCACGGTCGAGGAAGCGCGCGCGATCGAGACGTCGCTCGAGGTGGTCGAAGGGATGCAGTTCGACCGCGGCTATCTCTCACCGTACTTCGTCACGGATCCGGAGCGGATGGAATGCGTCCTCGACGACCCGCTGATATTGATCCACGAGAAGAAGATCTCGAACCTGAAGGAGCTGCTGCCGGTGCTGGAGCGCGTGGCGCAGGCGGGCAAGCCGCTGCTCGTCATCGCGGAGGATCTGGAAGGCGAGGCCCTGGCGACGCTGGTGGTGAACAAGCTCCGCGGGACGCTGAAGGTCGCGGGCGTCAAGGCGCCGGGGTACGGCGATCGACGCAAGGCGATGCTCGAGGACATCGCGATCCTGACCAACGGCCGCGCGATCACTGAGGACCTCGGGATCAAGCTCGAGAACCTCAGCCTCGATGATCTCGGCCGCGCAACGCGCGTCGTCATCGACAAGGACAACACCACCATCATCGAAGGCGCCGGCACGAAAAAAGCGATCGAAGGCCGCGTGAAACAGATCCGCACGCAGATCGAGGAGACGACGTCCGACTACGACCGCGAGAAACTGCAGGAGCGTCTCGCCAAACTCGTGGGTGGCGTCGCCGTGATCAAGGTGGGCGCGGCGACCGAGAGCGAGATGAAAGAGAAAAAAGCGCGCGTCGAGGACGCGATGCATGCCACCAAGGCGGCGGTCGAAGAGGGCATCGTGCCCGGAGGCGGCGTCGCGCTGCTGCGCGCGTCGACCGTGCTCGAATCGTTCGCGAAAGACGCGTCGCTCGACGACGACGAGCGGCTCGGCGTCGAGATCGTGCGGCGCGCCTGCGAAGAGCCGTGCCGCTGGATCGCGACCAACGCCGGCCTCGAAGGATCGATCGTCGCGTCGAAGGTGAAGGAGTCCAAGGAGAAATACTGGGGCTTCAACGCCGCGACCGAAACCTATGAAGACCTCGTCAAGGCCGGCGTCATCGATCCGACGAAGGTCGTTCGCACGGCGCTGACCAACGCCTCGTCGATCGCCTCGCTGCTCCTGACGACGGAAGCGCTCGTGTCGGAGATCCCGGAGAAGGAGAAACCGGCACCGGCGCAGCCGCCGATGGATTACTAACGGGCAGGAAGGGCAGGAACGGCAGGAAGGGCAGGAGGGCGGGAAGGGCACGAAGCGCAGGAGAAGAAGCAGGCTCCAGCCCTTCCAGCCGTTCCTGCCCACGTGCTATGTTTTATGACTGACATGGACGAGACGGTTCACACGCCTGAACAATCGACCACGCCAGACGCGTCGGAGCCGCAGCCGGTGATCCCGACCGAGCCGGTGCCCCCGATCGAAAGCCGATTCTTGTTCGTCGACGTGGCCGCCTTGCGCGCGAAGCAGTTGCGGCGCGGCGCGCGGCTGCGGATTACCGACGATCATTTGCCAAAGAAACCCGAACGGCTGGCGATGGAAGAAGTCCGTCGCGGCATGGTCATGTACGACGTCCCGCAGCCGAAACCGGCAGAACCGAGCGAAGAATGAGCCTCACCGACATTCAGCCGATCGTCATCGGCTTCGTCCAGGGATTTCTGTCGAGCAGCGTGTTCATCCTCGTGCTGTTCATCGGGTTCTGCGTCGTCGTCGGGTTCACGAAGACGAAGCGAACGTCCGGAAACGCACCGGTCGTCAAGAACCTCGACGAAGCGGTCAACCACCACGCGATCAACTACTTACAGCCGAGCGATCCGCGCGGGCCGATCGACCAGCTCAAAGGCGCCACACTCAAATCTGCCATCTGAACTCTGAAATCTGAACTCTCGTCTCAGTGGGTATGTGGTGCCTGCTGATGATGCCGTTTCTCGGAATCTTCCTGCTGCCGTTTCTGCTGTTGAAACTGCTGTTCAGGGCCATCTTCGGCCTGATCATGCTGCCCATCGTCCTGATCGTGATGTTCGTCGTGTTCGCCGCGCTGGCGCTCGGCTTCGCGATGGCAGTGCTGGTGCCGCTCTCCCCGTTCCTGTTGATCGCCTTTATCGTGTGGGCCGTTACGCGAAACTCTCGGGTTGCCACCGCAGTCCGAGGTTGAGGATCCGCTGCAACACCGCTTCGTAGTTCAAGCCGACGCGCTCGGCTGACGCCGCGAAGTCTTCGCCCTTTGCAATCTGCGGATTCGGGTTCGCTTCGAGCACCCACGCGGTTCCCGCTTCATCCAGTCGCAAATCGATGCGCGCGTAGCCGGAGAGTTCGAGCGCGCGATACGCGCGCTTGCAGACGTGCTGCAGTTCGTCCGCCTTCTCCTCGGAGAGGTCTTTCGCCGGTCCGCTGTCGATGCCGTACTTCTTCTGATACTTGACGCTCCACTTCACGCGGTCGGTCGCGATGCGGCGCACGCCCTCCGGCATGCTCGTGAAGTGCAGCTCCCACACCGGCAGCGCCTGCAGTTGCGAATTGCCGATGATCCCGACGTAGATTTCACGGCCTTCGATGTATTGCTCGACGATCGCCGCAGTCCCGATGCTCTCGTGGATGAACGTCACGCGCTCTTTCAGTTTGTCGTCCGTGTCGACAACCGACGCCTGCGAGATGCCGATCGACGCCTCCTGCGTCAGCGACTTCACGATCAACGGAAAGGGCAGCCGCTTGGAACGGCGAACGGGCCGGCCGATGCGGAACACTTCGAAGTCCGGCACGTTGACGCGGTGATAAGCGAGCAGCTTCTTCGACAGCGACTTGTCGCGCGCGAGCAGCAGTCCGCGCGGGTTGCAGCCGGTGTACGCCAGCTTCAGCAGCTCGAGGTGCGAGACGACGTTCTGATCGAAGATCGTGATGTCGTCGAACCCCTCGAGCAGGTTGAACGCGATGTGCGGTTTCCATTCGTCGTGCAGCCGCCGAATTTCGCCGAGGTCGTCGTGGACGCCGAGCGCGCGCACCTCGTGCCCCATGGCGGTCAGCGTCGAGATGACGTCGTACTCGGTCCGCCACGGCGCCGACGTGATGTCGGTCCCTTCTTCGATCTTGTCCGGCGGGATCAGGTGCCGGTGCACGAGCGCGACGATGCGGAGTTTCGTCACAATGTCCTCACAACGCGACTCGATGACGTCCGCTATGCAGGTAGTTCATCGTTTGCACCGTCAGGAACACCATGAAGTCGATCCTCGATTCTTCCTCGGACTCGGTCAGCCGAAGATTCAGCTCACGGCACCGCTCGATGATTTTCTCGAGCAGCTGTTCGATCGTGTATTGGTAGCTGTCGGTGAAGCTGGCGACGCGGCCGCGCACGTCTTTGCGAATGCGACGGACGAATTTGGCCGCTGACATGTTCTTCGCGTACTCGGGCGCGTTCGAAAAGAGATTCAGCAGGTCGGCGTCGTAGAAATCAGGATGGTCCAGGCCGTAGTGCTCGCGCTTTTTCTTGTAATGCTCGCCGAGCGTCTTCTTCAGCTTCGAGAGCGGATCGACCTGTCGTTTCGATTTCACCAAGGGCTTTGATTGGGCGAGCATCCGCATCAGCCGGTCCATGTATTCCAGCTTCCGCTGCGCCGGCCACCCGGCGTAGCGCGTCGACCACATCGAGGCGGGGTCGAGCCAGACCGCAAACGTTTCGGCGAAATCCTCGTCGGGATGACTCTGCGCGTACCAGTGATCGAGGTGATGCACGAAGCTCTTCGAGTATGGCTTCGGCGTGTAGTACTCGGGATATTCCGTCGCCGGGTTGCCGAACAAGCGCCGGCGTGTCGGCCGGCGACGCAGACGGTACGCGTTGTCGATGGCGTGACCGACCTCGTGCCGCAGAATGCGCAGGCACGCGTCGCGGTCGCCCCCTTCCACTTCGAGCATCTGCGCGAGCTCGAGCTTCGCGAGCCGCGGGTGCGCCAGGTAGAACGGAATCGCGACGCCGGGAACGCCGTCCGGCGTGAACCACTCGTCCGACAGCCAGTAGTGGGGGCGGAAGGCGAGACCGCGGACGTCGAGCTCCGCGTTGATCTCGGCGATGCGCTGTTCCAGATCGGTCCCCTCGATCGCGACGCCGAGATCGCACATGCGGACCGCGAGCAGCTGCTCGTCGCTGAACGACGCCCAGGCCGGCGCGGTTACGCGCTCGTCGGGGGTTGGTGTGTCCACCATGACGTGTCGCGTTCGTAGGCCTCGGCGATGCGCAGCAGCGTGGCTTCGTCGAAGCGGCGCCCGGTCAATTGCAATCCCACGGGCAGGGTCGCCGACGTGAAGCCACACGGGACGCTGACAGCCGGTAATCCGGCCAGGTTCGCGCTGACCGTGAAGACATCAGCCAGGTACATCTGCAACGGATCGTCGGCGCGCTCGCCGATCCGGAATGCCGGGATCGGACTCGTCGGCATCGCGACGGCGTCGACTGCGGCGGCGCCCTCGAACGCCTCCACGTAGTCGCGGAGAATCAGCGTGCGCATCTGTTGCGCTTTCAAGTAGTACGCGTCGTAGTAACCGGCGCTCAAGACGTACGTGCCGAGCATGATGCGGCGCTTGACTTCCGGACCAAATGCCTCGGCCCGCGTTTTCGCGTACATCGTCTGCAGCGAATCCCGAACCTCGAATCCCGAGGCCCGGTATCCGTATCGAACGCCGTCGTAGCGGGCCAGGTTCGCGCTCGCCTCGGCGGTCGAGACGAGATAGTACGTCGCAATCGCGTATTTCGCGTGGGGCAGCTCGATGTCGACGAGCGCGGCACCGCGCGCGCGGAGCATGTCGAGCGCGGTGAAAAAGGCGCGCGATACCTCGGCGTCGACGCCGTGTTCCAGGAGGCGTCGCGGGACACCGATGCGGGCGCCGGTGATGTCGCCCGTCAGCGCCGTCGCGAAATCCGGAACCGCGTCGGGCGCACTCGTCGCATCAGCCGCGTCGCTCCCCGCGATCACGTTCATCGTCACCGCAACATCGCGCACCCGTTTCGCAATCGGACCGATCTGATCGAGCGACGAAGCATGAGCGATGAGGCCGTATCTCGAGACGCGGCCGTACGTCGGCTTGAGTCCGACGACACCGCAGAGCGCCGACGGCTGGCGGATCGATCCGCCGGTGTCGGATCCCAGGGCGATCGGCACGACGTTCGCCGCCACCGCCGCCGCGGATCCCCCGCTCGTCCCGCCGGGGACACGCGTCACGTCCCACGGATTGCGAACCGGGCCGAATGCCGAGTTCTCGTTCGACGATCCCATCGCGAACTCGTCGCAGTTCGTCTTTGCGACGATCACCGCGCCGGCGGCCTCGAGCCGCGTGATGACCGTCGCGTCATACGGCGGGACGTAGTGGTGCAGCATCCGCGACGAGGCGGTCGTTCGCAAGCCGCGCGTGCAGATGTTGTCTTTGACGGCGATCGGGATGCCGGCGAGCGGCGCGTTCTGCCACCGATCCGGATCCGCGTCGATGGCGGCGGCGCGTTCGAAGGCACGCTCGGTCGCAATCGTGTTGAACGCGTTGAGGGACGGGTTGACCGATGCGGCGCGCGCGAGCGCGTCTCGGCAGGCGTCAGTCGCGGAACGCGTCATCCGATGACCCGCGGCACCTTGAAGAAGCCCTCGTCCACGTTCGCGTCGGGCGCCGCGGCGAGCGCGCCGTCGCGATCGAGCGACGGCTGCGTGACGTCCGGGCGGTCGACGCCGTGACGCGTGCCGATGCTCGCCGTGGGCGGGACACCGGTCGTGTCGATCTGCTGCAGTTCTTGCGCGTAGGCCAGCACATCGCCGAGCTGCTGCGCGAACAGGCGCAGCTCGTCGGCGGTCACGTCGAGGTTCGCCAGCGCAGCGACGGCGGACACGTCGAACTGCGCAGCTGGATCGGCCATGGCCGATTCTACAATGTGAAGACGATGGCAACGCGACGCGCCGCCGTGGCCGGGACGTGGTATCCGGGCGACCCGCGTCAGCTCGCGGCGGAGGTCGATCGCTATCTCGCCGCTGCGACACGCGACGTCCGCGGCGACCTGGTCGCGTTGATCGCGCCGCATGCAGGGCTGATGTACTCCGGTCCGATTGCGGCGCACGCCTATCGGCTGCTGCGCGAGCGTACGTTCGAGGTCGCGGTCCTCGTGGGACCGTCGCACTTCGTCGGGTTCAACGGTGTGGCCATTCAAGCGACGGGCGGATTCGAAACGCCGTTCGGCGTGGTCGATATCGACGACGTCTGCGCCGCGGAGTTGATGCGCGCGACGCCGATCGTGCGCGAGCATGAGGCGGCGCACGCGCGCGAGCACTCGCTCGAGATGCAGCTGCCGTTCGTGAAGCATCTCGCCCCGCGGACCAGGATCGTGCCGCTCGTGATGGGTTATCAGACTGCAGAGACCGCGCGATCGCTGGGCGACGCGCTGGGTGACGTGCTCTCGTCGCGAGACGCGCTGCTCGTCGCGAGCACCGACCTCTCGCACTACCACGATGCCGACACCGCGGCGACGCTCGACCGCGTCGTCATCGACTGCGTCGAGCGGTTCGATGCGGACGGGCTGCAGCGCGCGCTGAACCAGCAGCCGGACCACGCCTGCGGCGGCGGACCGACGGTCAGCGTCATGCGTGCGGCGAAGCTGCTCGGTGCAAGAGACGCGCGCGTCCTTCACTACGCCGATTCTGGTGACGTGTCTGGCGACAAGTCAGCCGTCGTCGGGTACATGGCTGCGGCACTGGGGAACTTTCAATCATGACGTCATCCGGCGATCGCGCGCAGCTTCTGCGGATCGCGCGCGAAGCGATTGCCGCGCACGTGCGATCGACACCGGCGGCCGTGCACAACGTCGAGGGTGCGCTGGCGCGGCCTGGCGGAGCGTTCGTCACGATTCACCGTCATGGCGATCTGCGCGGCTGCATCGGCCACATTCAGGCGTCCGAACCGATCGGCCGCGTCGTCGCACGCTGCGCGGTTGCCGCAGCCACCACGGATCCGCGGTTCCCGCCGATCTCCGCGGCAGAACTCGACGACATCGACCTCGAGATCTCGCTGCTCGGTCCGCTCGAGCCGATCGCCGGTCCCGGCGACATCGAGATCGGTCGTCACGGTCTGGTTGTCGAACAGGGATGGAACCGCGGATTGCTGCTGCCGCAGGTGGCGACGGAATGGAACTGGAACGCTGAGACATTCCTCGATCACACGTGTCAGAAAGCCGGTCTGCCGCGCGATGCATGGAGGAACGGCGCGAAGTTGTGGCGGTTCGAGGCGGAGGTTTTCGGAGAGGTCGAGAAAAAATAGTTTCACCCTCGGTGTCTCCCGGTGTCCTCCGTGGTAGAAAATCTCCGTCTCCGCATATGCGTCGAATCATCCTCAACATTCACCTGACGCTGGCTCTCGTTTCGGGCCTCTTCCTGCTCATCTTCGGCATCACCGGTTCGATCATGGCGTTCGAACCGGAACTCGATCACATGCTGCACGCACATGTGTCGTACGTCGTGCCCAGCGGGGAGCCGAAGTCGCTTGCGGAGTTAGGCACGGCGGCGGCGAAGGCGATCCCTGGACAACGCGTGACGGGCTTCCTGTTGTCCGTCTCGCCGGACTTGTCGTGGCAGGTGTTACTCGGTCGTCGCGGCGTGTTCGTCAATCAATACACCGGCGAGATTCTCGGCGAACGCAATCCGAATCCTGACTTCTTGAGTCGCATCCACCAGCTGCATCTCCGGCTGCTGATTCAGAACCGTTCGGACAGCGGGAAGACGATCATGACGTGGGCGGGTGCGTCGCTGTTGCTCCTGATTGTGACCGGGCTGTATTTGTGGTGGCCGGTGAAACGCGTCGCCATCGACGTCGCTGCCGCAGGACGACGGTTCTGGTTCGACGTGCACAACGCGGTCGGCGTCTTCTCGCTCGTGTTTCTCCTCGCGATCGCAATCACCGGCATCGTCATCGGATTCGATGACCGCATTCAGCCGCTGATCTACGCCGCGACGCATTCGCGGCCGGGGATGATGTACGCGCCGCCGCGGACGTTTGACGTGACGCCGTCAGGGTCGCCGATCGGTCCCGATCAGGCGCTGGCGGTCGCGCGCGCAAGCCTGCCGGACGCGACGCCGATCTCGATCAACGTGCCTGCGCCGACAGGCACCTACAACGTGTCGGCGCGCTATCCCGAAGACCGCACGCCGGGCGGCCGCAGCCGCATCGTGATCGATCAGTACGGCGGCGGCGTCCTGGCTGTCGAGGGATCGCGCGAAGCGCCGAGCGGCACGCGCCTGATCACATTGAACCGCGCGATCCACACCGGCGACGTGTTCGGCATGCCGAGCAAGATCGTGATGTCACTCGCGAGCCTCGCGGTCGTGGCACAGCTGGTTACGGGCATCGTGATGTGGCTCAAGAAACAGTGATCAGCCGGCGAAGCGCGTTGAGGTTCTTCCGGTCGAGCGGATCGACCTGAACGTTGGACGGCGAGCGGCCTTCCGTCTTCGGCGTTTCGAGCATCATCGGCAGATCGCGAAATCGCGGATCGTTGACGAGGCGGCGGAACGCGTTGAGGCCGACGAAGCCCTTGCCGATGTGTTCGTGACGATCGACGCGGCTGCCGAGCGGCCGCTTCGAGTCGTTCATGTGAAACGCTTTCAATCGATCGAGCCCGATCAGCCTCTCGAATTGCGCAAACGTCGATGCGTAGCCCTCCGGCGTCGTCAGGTCGTACCCGGCGGCGAGCAGATGACACGTGTCGAGGCAGACGCCGACCCGCTTGTGATCGTTCATCTTCGCGATGATCGACGCGAGCTGCTCGAACGTCGCGCCGAGCGCCGTCCCTTGTCCGGCCGTCTGCTCGAGCAGGATCATCGTCCGGCCTCGACGCCGGTCGCGCAGAAGGTCGAGCAGGCCTTCGGCGATCAGCTGAAGTCCATCGGCTTCGTTGCCGAGCGTGTAACAGCCGGGATGCAAGACGACGCCGAGCAGGCCGAGCGCTTCCGCACGATCGAGCTCGTCGCCCATCGCGTCCATCGACTGCCGGCGCAACGACCGGTTCGTCGACGCGAGGTTGATCAAGTAGCTGGCGTGCGACACGACCGGCCAGATGCCCGACGACTGCACGCGTGCGCGGAACTCGCGAATTTCTTCGGGCGGAATTGCCCGGCCTTTCCATTGGCTCGCGTTCTTCGCGAAAATCTGGAGCGACGCACACCGGTGCACGACCGCGCGCTCGACGGCGCGCGGCAGCCCGCCGGCGACCGACATGTGCGCGCCGAGGCGAGGCATCAGCGTGCGCCGAGCGAACTGTCCACGATGCGGCCGTTCGTGTCGAGATGGACGGTGACGGTAAACGGCCGGACGCGCTGTTCCATCGCGACGAATCCCGATGCGAAGCGCATGTCGTCGAAACGGACGGTCGTGGCGCCGTTCTTGTCCGTCACCGTCCGCGCGTCGGGAAACCGCGAAAATCCGAGAAAGACGTTTACGACCGGCGCAGCCGTCGCCTGGACCGTCGCGGGTGTCCAGATGTTCGGATAGCGCACCGATTGACGCCAGAACACTTCGCCTTCGGCCGCCGGCTCTCGAAACCGCGCATCGAGCACGTTGACGTCATGGATCTCGTAGCCGTTCGACATTTGCGCGATGATGCGCCAGTCGAAGGGAGACGTGAACGTCGGCATCGCGGCGATTTCGATGAGACATCGCCGAGTTCTGGGTTCGGAGCTTTCAGTTCGCAGTTTGGAGGTCTGTCTGGGCCAGACATCGAGCGCGGACGACGTATCAGGAGCATCCGCGCATTTCGCTGGTAGCGTCGGGCCGAAGAGCCGGGGCGCCAGCTCGATCGCCTGGTGATGCGCAAATGCGCGTACACCGTAGATCGCCGCCATCGCGACGAAGGCGATCGACGCGTATCGCTGTTTCGCATCCGCGGACCGATTGCCGAAGAGGAGTCCCGCGGCGAGCGCGATCAGCAGGTACACATCGACGATCGGCATCCAGTCGAAGGCGTACCAGTGCCAGTCGAACGGGCTCAGCACACGCGTGCCGTACGACGTCGGCAGATCCATCAACAGGTGGAACGCGACCATCATGATCGACATCGCCAGCAGCATCGGAAACGTGGCGGCCGGCCGGCGCGCGCCTCGGCCGCCAGCGCGCGCGTCCCACAGCCGCATCCCGTAGTGCGCGATCGCCGCGCTGAGCGCGCCGAGCAGGACGACGCCGATCGGTCCATGCGTGGGACCGCGATGCCAATGCAGGTAGTTCGTGCCGCCGCGAAGTGCGGTGACGATATCGATGTCAGGCGCGTTGGTGGCGAGGACGAGCGCTGCCGTGGTGCCGCGACCGGCACGGCCGAGCGACGTGCGTCCGACCGTGATCGCGAAGAGCGTGTGAGTAACGTTGTCCAATCAAATTAATATACCAACATGCGGAAACCGCTCGTCCTCGCGCTCGTCGCCGTCCTCGCGCTGACCGCCACGCCCTCGTACGCGTGGGGTACCGCGGCGCATCGCTACATCATGCGGCGCGCCATCGATCTGCTGCCGCCAGCGATCAAACCGTTCTTCGACGCCCACCGCGACGAGCTGATCCTGCGCGTCGTCGATCCCGATCTCTGGCGCACGGCCGGGTGGGAGGACGACAAGAACCATTTCGTCGACTTCGGCGTGAAAGAGTACGGCGCGTATCCGTTCGGCGCGTTGCCCCGCGAGTACGGAGCGGCGATCGAGAAGTTCGGCACCGCGACGATTCATGAGAACGGCACGTTGCCGTGGCGGTTCGCCGAGGAGTTCGGCAACCTGCGTCGCGCATTCGAAGCGGCTGGGCGGCGGGGCGAATTCAGCGGCGGCAACGTCGTCTATTTCAGTGCGATCGCCGCGCACTATATCCAGGACGCGACGCAGCCGCTGCATGCGACGTACGACTACGACGGCCGCGAACACGGACAAGACGGGTTGCACAGCCGGTTCGAGACGGCGTTGTTCGAGCGGTACGAACGCCAGTTGACGATCGTGCCGCCGTCCGTCAAACCGGTGACCAACGCGCGCGACCTCGCCTTCGACACGCTCCTCGACAGCTACAAGGACGTCGACCGCGTGCTGGCGGCTGATAAAGAAGCCGTCGCCGGAAAAGACGAATACGACGACGATTACTTCGACACGTTCTTCGCAAAGATGAAACCGATTCTCGAGCAGCGTCTCGCGACGGCGATTTCGAACACGGCAGGATTGATGGTCGGGGCGTGGGAAGCAGCAGGGAAGCCGGACGTGAATCAGAGCGGCGCACGTCGGAGGCCGCAAAAGGTCAAGAAGGGCGACGCTCGAAATATGCCTCCAGCGGCGCCAGCACCCCGAGGACGATAAGGGTAATCGCCGTCCCGACGCTCGCGATCGCGTATTCGCCCGCGCCGGCGGCGACGCCGACGGCGGCGTTCACCCAGATCGTGGCGGCCGTCGTCAGGCCATGCACGCTGCCGCCGCCGCGCATGATCGCGCCCGCGCCGAGAAATCCCACGCCGGTGACGATCGTCGACGCGAGTCGATCTTCGTTGTGACCGATGGCGCCGAGTTGCAGCGACATGACGGTGAACAGCGCCGACCCGAGTGCGATGAGGATGTTGGTGCGCAAGCCGGCCGGCTTACGCCTGAGCTCGCGCTCGATGCCGATCGCCGCGCCGAGCCCGGCGGCCAGCAGTAAACGAAGGACAACCTGCGTTAGTGGCATATCGCTTGCGGATCAAATTCGCCGAGGAGGCACCGCACCATGTTGTGGACGTTGATCGTTCTGCTGCTCATCTTGTGGGCGCTCGGCCTGGCGTTCAAAGTCGCCGCTGGCGCAATCCACATCCTGCTCGTCATCGCGCTCGTCCTGTTTATCGTCAACCTCGTGAGCGGACGCAGAACATCGGTTTAGCGTCTCCTTCAGGGATTTGAGGATGCTAGGATATCCTCAAATCCCTTGAAGCTTCAGGAGATCGCTGACCGGTTGGGGTGTGCCCTCGAGGGCGATCCGTCCATCGAGATCGTGCGCGTCGCCGGGCTTCAGCAGGCGGAACGCGGCGACCTGACCTTCGTTTCCAACCCCAAGTACCTCGAGCAACTGACATCGACGCGCGCATCGGCGGTCATCCTCGGCCGCGACGTGGCAGAGCCGGCGCCGACCGGCTGCGCCACGCTGCGATGTGGGAATCCGTATGCCGCGTTCGCTCGTGCGCTGAACCTGCTCGTCGGCACCACGCCACCCCCGCCGGGGATCGACCGGCTGAGCTCGGTCGCCGTCGACGCCACGGTCGCCAGCGATGCGTCCATCGGCCCGTTTGTGACCGTCGGTGCGCGCGCCACGATCGGGGCGCGCACGATCGTCCACCCGAACGTCGTCATCGGCGCCGGCGTGCGCATCGGCGACGATTGCATCATTCACTCGCAGTGCGCGATCCGCGATCGCGTGACGATCGGCCACCGCGTCATCCTGCAGAACGGCGTCGTCATCGGCAGCGACGGCTACGGCTTTGCGACCGACGATGACGGCACCCACGTCAAGATCCCGCAGGAAGCGAGCATCGTCATCGAAGACGATGTCGAGATCGGGTCGAATTCGACCGTCGACCGCCCGGCCGTCGGCGAGACGCGCATCGGCGCGGGAACGAAGATCGACAACCTCGTCCACATCGCGCACGGCGTCAAACTCGGAAAGCGCGTGCTGCTCGTCGCGCAGGTCGGGATCGCCGGCAGCACGGTCATCGAAGACGACGTGACGGTTGCGGGGCAAAGCGGCATCGCCGGTCATTTGCGCGTCGGGCGCGGCGCGAAAGTCGGCGCGAAGAGCGCGGTGCTGCAGTCGGTGGACGCGAACGGATTCGTGACCGGATCTCCCGCGATCGATCACAACGACTGGCGCCGGGCGTCGGTGGTCTATCGCCAGCTTCCCACACTCAAGAAACGCGTTGAAGAACTCGAGCAACGCATCGCCGAACTCGAGGAGAAGCTTGCGAAAACTTAGTATCGCCGTCGCGGTAATACTCGCGTCCGTCGTCCCCGCTGCCGCACAAATCCCACAGCCGACCGTGCTGCCCGCCGAAAAAGGCCCGGACTTCATGTCGCACTACGAGTTCTGGCTGTCGGCGGCGGCTCTCGCGATCGACAACCCGAAGTTTTCGTGGGACACGCACTTCGGCGGTGCGGTCGATATCGCGGACTACGTCGCCGGACGTGTCGGCATCCGTATCGACTACCAGGCGATCCTGGGCGATGAACTGCGGGCGTTCGATCCGAATCAAGGCAACTACACGCTCGAAGCCAACTCGTCGATGCGGATCGGCACGAACACGGAAGTCGTCGGGATTTTTCATCACGTGTCGCGGCACCTCAGCGATCGTGCGAAGACGGAACCGATTGCGTGGAATGTCGCCGGCGTGCGGATTCTGCAGCGCGTATCGGTGGCCGGCACGACCATTGACGCCGATCTCGAAGGTGGCTCCGTTGTCCAGCATTCCACCGTCGATTACTCGTGGACGGGCCAGCTCGACCTCTTGATCACGCGGCCCATCACACCGCGCGTGAGCGCGTTCGTGAAGGGATCGGGCCAGCTGATTGGCGTGGACGAGACGGTGAATCATCGCAGCACGCTGACGGGCGGCTTGGGCGAGGCGGGCGTTCGCATCAACGGCCGCGGCGGCGCGGTCGAGTTGTTTGCCGGATTCGAACGCCGAATCGACGCGTATCCGACCCTCCTCGACTCCGAGCGGTGGGTGCTCGCCGGGTTCCGCTTACTCAGTAGATAATCAGGCGATGACAGTACGGTCTCTGGTTCTGATCGCGGTGGCCGCCGCCACGGTGACGCTGACGGCTGCCGTCCGTCCGAACAAACTCCAGTACCAGATGATGACGCTGCCGAACGGCCTGACGGTGGTGTTCGAGGAGGATCACTCGACGCCGATCGTCCATCTGCAGCTCTGGTATCACGTCGGATCGAAAAACGAGAAGCCGGGACGTACGGGGTTCGCGCATCTGTTCGAACATCTGATGTTCAAGGGCTCGCGCAACGTGCAGCCGGAAGCGCACACGTCGATGATTGCGTCCGTGGGCGGACAGAGCAACGCATACACGACCGACGACGAGACCGTGTTTTGGGAGACGGTGCCGCAGCAGTACCTGCCGATGATCCTCTGGATGGAATCGGATCGCATGGCGACGCTGCGCGTCGACAAGGACACGTTTACCGGCGAGCGCGAAGTCGTCAAGGAAGAACGCCGGATGCGCGTCGATAATCAGCCGTACGGACGGTTGAACGAAATCATCTACGACCAGGCGTTCACGACGCATCCGTACAAACATCCGACGATCGGCAGCATGGCCGACCTCGAAGCGGCGAGCATCGAGGACGTGCAGGACTTCTATCACACGTACTACGTGCCCGCGAACGCGACGCTCGTCCTCGTCGGCGACTTCGAGACGGCGCAGGCGCTGCAGCTCGTGAATCAGTACATGGGCAAGGTGCCGAAAGCGGCGAAGCCGGTGCCGCGCGACATCCCGCAGGAACCGCCGCAGACGCAGGAAAAACGCGCCACGGTGCATGTCCCGGTGCCGCTGCCGGCCGTCGTGGTCGCGTATCACATCACGCGTGACGGCAATCCGGACTCGTACCCGCTGCACATTGCCGGCAAAGTGTTGTCGGATGGCGAGAGCTCGCGCATCTATCGACGGCTCGTGTACGACAAGCAGATGGCGGCCGCGGCGTTCGGCACGGCGAATTTGATCGAGGACCCGAACCTGTTCTACGCCGTGGCGATCGTGCAGCCGCCGCACACCACCGACGAAGTCGCGAGCGCGCTCATCGGCGAGATCGAGAAGCTGAAGACCGAACCGATCAGCGAGCACGAGCTGCAGAAGACGAAGAACCAGTTCGCGCGCGATTACATCCTCGGCCGCGAGTCGAACCAGCAGAAAGCGCTGCAGCTCGCGCACGCCGTCGTCATCCACAACGACATCAAGACCGCTGATGGCGAGTTCGACATTTTCCAGAACGTTACGGCGGCCGACGTCCAACGCGTGGCGAAAACGTACTTCCGCCCCGAGAATCGCCTCGTGCTGACGCTCGTGCCGTCCGCCAAAGCAGGTGCGCAGTGATTGACCGTGTAGCGCAGGCCTCTGGGCTTCCTGCAGCCCTAAAGGGCTGCGCTACGTGCGCTCTCGTGCTGTTGGCGTCGACCGCGTCCGGCCAGCAGCTCGAATGGCCGCGGGAAACGCCGCCGCGTCCGCTCGCCGTTCACGACGTCAAGTTCCCGCCGTACGAGCTGCAAACGCTCCCGAACGGACTGCAAGTGGTCGCGGTGCTGCATCACGAGCAGCCGTCGGTGACCATGCGGTTGCTGGTGCGCGTGGGGACGGCATCCGATCCGAAGGGGAAACTGGGGCTGGCGCGCATGGCGGCGTCGCTGCTCGACCAGGGCACGAGCGGTTCGAATCCGAAGACGGCCGAAGAAATCAACGACGCGATCGACTTCATGGGCGCCGAGATGAGCGCCGGCGCCGGCAGCGATCTCACCTTCGTCAACATGATCGTGATGAAGGACAGTTTCGAGAGCGGCATGCGGATGCTGTCGGACATGGCGCGGCACCCGTCGTTCGCCTCCGCGGAACTCGATCGACAGCGGCAGCAGACGTTGTCGGGACTGCAGGTCAACATGCAGGACCCCGAGTGGGTCGCCAACTCGGTGTTCGACCGGCTGGTCTACGGGTTCCATCCGTACGGGATGCCCGAGACGGGGACGCCCGACACATTGCCGGCCATCTCGCGGCAGGATCTCGTCGCGTTCCACGACAAGTACTTCGCGCCGAACAACGCGATCCTGGCCGTGGTCGGCGACGTGACGGCCGAAGAAGCCTTCGCGACGGCGAAGAAAGTGTTCGGCGACTGGCCGCACAAAGACATCGCGGTCGACAAATTCATCGACCCTCCCGATCCCACGCGGCGCGTCGTCGTCGTGGACAAGCCGGAGGCGGTGCAAACCGAAGTACGTGTCGGCCATCTCGGCGTGGCGCGCACGAACCCGGATTACATGGCGCTCAACCTTGCCATCCGCATCCTGGGCGGGGAGGGCAGCAACCGTCTTCATCAGGTGCTGCGCACGCAACGGAGCCTGACCTACGGCGCGCAGGCGCAGTTCGACACGCTGAAAGACAGCGGCGACTTCGAGGCGGAAACGAACACGCGATCCGAAGCGACGGGCGAAGTGCTGCGTTTGATCGTCGACGAGTTCTGGCGACTGCAACGCGAACGCGTCAGCGAGATCGAGTTGATGGATGCGAAGGCGTATCTGACCGGCAGCTTCCCGCTGACGATCGAAACGCCGAACGCGATCGCGCTCCAGGTGATCAACGTGCTGTTTTACGGCCTGCCGATGGAACAGCTGCAGACGTTTCGCGAGCGCGTCAACGCGGTCACGGTGGACGACATCCAGCGCGTGGCGCAGAAGTACCTGCGGCCCGACCGGCTGTCGATTGTGCTCGTCGGGAACGCCGCGGCGTTCAGCTCGCAGTTGCGCGGGATCGGCTTCGGCAACTTCGAGACGATCGAACTCGGGGATCTCGATCTCACGTCGGCCAACTTCAAACGAACGCGCGCGGTCGCGCACGCGTTCAGGCCGGCCGTCAGGCTGGCGAGGTATCAGCCGCCCTCGGCCGAGGGTTCTCGCGCCACGGCGCTGCTCGATCAAGCGATTGCCGGCAAAGGCGGCCTCGAGAAGCTGCGATCGATCAAAACGATTGTCGCGAAGCAGACGCTGACGAGCGGCGAACCGGACAATCCGGTGACGACCGATTCGACGAACTACATCGAGTACCCCGATCGGTTCCGCATCGAGTTGCAGACACCGCAGGGATCGATCGTGCAGGGATACGACGGCAGGGAAGCATGGATGCGCGACCCGCGCGGGGTGCACGACGCGCCAGACACGTTGGCGCGTGATGCGCGGCTGAGTCTCCGGCGCGATACCATCTCGTTGCTGCTCGCGGCGAAGAGCGGCTCGGTGTCGGTTCGCGCGCTGCCGGACGTACGCGATGCCTCCGGGGCCATGACCCACACGCTCGAATTCTCGGCGACCGATCTCAATCCGATCGTCCTGTACATCGAACCGACGTCGGGCCTGATCACGAAGCAGTCCTTCGTGGCGGATGCGCCCGGCCGGCCGCTGGTCGAAGAGGAATTTTCGGATTATCGCCAGATCGACGGTCTGCAGGTCGCCTTCAAGGCGGTACGCAAAGTCGGCGCGCTCAGCGTCGAACGCCGGGTCACCGACATCAAAGTCAACCCGTCGCTGGAACCCTCGGTTTTCAAGCGTCCCGCTTCTTGAGCCGTCGCCTGATGCTGTCGTGCGGCGAGGCGTCCGGCGACCTGTATGCCGGCGCGCTCACGCGCGAGCTGCGCGCGCTCGATCCGTCACTCGAGGTAATGGGCCTCGGCGGGCCGCAATTCGCTGCGGCCGGTGGCCGGTTGATCGAGGACTATCGCGAGCTCGCCGTCACAGGCCTGACGGAAGTCCTGCCGAAGCTCGCGCAGTATCTCGCGGCGATGCTGAAGTTGGTCGCCGCCGCGGAAGCCGAACGTCCGTCCGCGCTGGTGGTGATCGACTTTCCGGATTTCAATTTCCGCCTCGCGAAACGGGTCAAGCGGCTCGGGATTCCGGTCGTCTATTACATCAGCCCGCAGATCTGGGCGTGGCGGCGTGGACGGTTGAGGACGATTCGCGCGTTCGCCGATCGCGTCCTGGTTATCTTCCCGTTCGAAGAAGCGATCTACCGCGAAGGTGGCGTGCCGGTCGAATTCGTCGGTCATCCGTTGATCGATCAGATTCGCGTCACGAAATCACGTGACGACTTCCTGCGAGGCTTGAATCTGTCACCCGATGCCCCGACGGTGGCAATTCTTCCCGGCAGCAGGCCGAACGAACTGTCCAGAATTCTCCCGGACCTGCTCGCCGCAGCGACAAAGATCCGCGAATCGATTCCAACCGCGCAATTCATCATCGCGCGTGCGCCTCACCTCGACGATCGCCTGTTCCCGAGTCTGACCAAACAGTCAGACCAAACAGTCAGACTTGTTGGTCAGACTTGTGTCGTAGAAGGAGACACGGATACCGTGCTCGCGGCGGCGGACGTCGTGCTGACCGCGTCGGGGACCGCGACGGTGCAAGCCGCGCTGCATGACAAGCCGATGGTCGTGGTCTATCGCCTGTCGCCGATGACGTATCGGCTCGCGAAGCACCTCGTCAGCGTCGGCTCGATCGGCATGGTCAACCTGATTGCGGGCGAACCGATCGTCCCCGAGCTGGTGCAGGACGCATTTACGCCTGACGCCGTCGCGCGCGAAGCAATCTCGATGCTGACCGATCGCGAGCGCGCAGCGACGATTCGCCGCGGCCTCGCACGTGTGCGAGAGCGGCTGGGCGGACCCGGCGGGAGCCGGCGTGCCGCGGAAGCGATCCTGAGACAACTATGCGAAACCTCATCGTCAGTCTGACCTTCACGCTCGCCGCGGCACGAGCGGACGCGACCACGCTCGTTCCCGCCGACATCGGTGTCCTCGCGCACGATGCCCTCGCCATCGCGCGCGGACGGGTCGTCGCCGCCGAAGGGCGGTGGACCGACGATCGCCGCACGATCGAAACGATCGTTACGCTGCAGGTCGAGACCTACCTGAAAGGGGATCTCGGCGTCACCGTGCAGTTTCTGGTGCCCGGCGGACGTCTCGGCCGCTACCGCAGCGTGTTCGTCGGCGCGCCTGAATTCAATCTCGACGATCGTGTCGTGGTCTTCCTCGGCGCGCATGGACCGTCGATGCCCTACTTGGTCGGGTTCAGCCAGGGCGTGTATCGCGTGGTGAGAAGCGCCGGCGCCGATGTCGTCACGCCTCCGCCGGTATGGCCGACTGCGACCGGAACCGCTGTCGTACGCGGGGATCCCGCGAGGACGACTCCGCCGCTCGCCGACTTCGAGCAGCGCGTCCACGCGCTCGCGACGGCGGCGCGATGAGAACCAAAGCCCTGACGCTGATCGTCGCGTTGCTCGTCGCGCAGGCGCAACCAGCATTTGCGTACATCAAGTTCGGTCTGACGATCAACGGACAAGCAGTGACGCTGCGCTGGTCGCAGACGCCGCGCTACTACGTCAGCACGCAGACGACGACGGGCGTGTCGACGGCCGATTTTCAGGCCGCGATCGGCAAAGCGTTCGATACGTGGCAAGCGGTGCCGACGGCGACAATCAGTTATCAGTTTGCCGGGACGACGTCGGCGCAGCCAGGCACCAATGACGGTCTGAATGTGCTCGGCTTCCGCGACCGTCCGGATCTCGATCGCGTACTTGCATCGACGAACTACGTCATCGACGAATCCACCGGCGCTCTCCTCGAATCGGACATCTTTTTCAACTCGTCGTTCAGTTGGTCGGTCGCGCCGAACGGCGAAACCAACAAGTTCGATTTGCAAAGCACCGCGCTGCACGAGATCGGCCACTTCAGCGGCCTGGGCCACTCCGCGCTCGGCGAAACGACGCTGCGCGGGACGGATCCGAGTGCGGGGCGGCGCGTCGACGCTGCCGAAGCAGTGATGTTTCCAATCGCGTTTGCGCCCGGCAGCATCGCCGCGCGGACGTTGAAAGCCGACGACATTGCCGGCATCACCGACCTCTATCCCGACCCGAGCGCGTCCTCGCTCGGGAGCATCTCCGGCACTGTGACGAAAAACGGCACGGCCATTCTGGGTGCGCACGTGATCGCCTACGATGTCGCGAGCGGTCAGATGGTCGCGGGATTCACGCTCAACAGCCGCGGCCAATTTTCGATCGGTGCATTGTCTCCAGGTGCGCATATTCTGCGCATCGAACCGCTGGATGACGCCGACCTTGATAGTTTCTTTCCGAGCACGGCAACCGTTGACGTCAACTTCCGAGTGGCCTTCTTCGATCAAATCCTGACGGTCCCGCGCGGCGGCGATACGGGCTCGGTGACGATCACGGTGCAGCCGAAGTGATCGGCAAGGTGATCGCGTCGATAGCGGCCATGACGCTGATCGCGTCGTCCGCGCGCGCGCAGTCCGCGACGCCGGGGCGTGTGGAGGTGTCGGCCGGTCTCGGTTGGACGACGCCGACCGACTACGGATCGCGGGACGCGACCGAAACCAAGGCTGACGCGTCCGCGCTGACGCTGTTCTCCGCGTCCGCGCGCCTGTTGTCGGCTGCCGTTGCCGAAGGACGAGTCAGCGTGCGCATCACGAAGCGGCTCGAAGCCGAAGCGACGGGCAGCTACAGCACCCCGCATCTGCAGGTGAAGACGACGGCCGACTACGAGAATGCGGCGAGCGCGACGATCACGCAGTCGCAACAGCGCTACACCGTTTCCGGGGGCGCCTTGTGGCCGCTCGCGATCGGCCGGCGGACGATTCCGTTCGTCACCGGCGGCGTTGGGTGGGTGCGCGAACTACAGGGCAACAACACGCTCGTGACGGTGGGGCGACAGTGGTATGTCGGCGGCGGCGTCAAACGCTTCTTCGTCCAGCGCGACGCGCATCATCTCAAGGGGCTCGGCGCCCGGGTGGATGCGCGGCTCATCGAGCGATCGAAAGAGGTCGCCGTCGACGATCGCGCGCACGCGACGGCGACGCTCACCGGATCGCTCTTCTTCCGTTTCTAGATCTTCGTCTTCAGCGTTGCGTCGTCGCTCGGCATGACCGGATCGCGCTCGTCGGCGGCACGATTCACGACGTGCGATTGGCGATCGTGCGCGACCGACTCACGGCTGTCCGGCGACTGTTGACGATCGGCAGTCGACGGCTGATGTGGAACCGGCGACCGTTCGTGTCCCACCGGACGCGCATCGTTACGCATGTCCGCCCTCCTTGTTTTCGCCTCGCGGTGGAACGCGATGCTGGTTGGCGTCCTCTTCAGACAACGGGCGGTTCGTGATGCCGCCGGCGTTTTCTCGCGATCCTTCGGCCGGTTCCTTGTTCGCCGCCTGGTTCGGCAGCATCTTCTCGTCGTCCGGTCTCGTCTGTTTTGGCATGGCTGCGCCTCCGGTGCTACTGTCGCAAGCGCGATGCCCACTTTCGCGATCGAATTTCGCGACGTCACCTTTGCGAGGCCGGGCCGGCCGCCGATCCTCGACCATTTTTCGCTCGGCCTCGAGAGTGGCGTCGTCCTCGCCCTTGTTGGACGCAGCGGCGCGGGGAAGACGACGATCCTCAAGCTCGTCAACCGTTTGCTGATTGCGGACGGTGGCACGGTGACCGTTGAAGGCCGCGATGCGCGCGAATGGGATCCGGTTCAGCTGAGGCGACGGGTCGGTTATGTGCTGCAGGACGTGGGACTCTTCCCGCACATGTCGGTCGGCGACAACGTCGCGGTCGTTTGCCGGCTCGAACGGTGGGACGAGGCGCGCGTCGCCACGCGTGTTCGGGAAGTGCTCGAACTCGTCGGACTGCCGCCGCAGCAATTCCTGACAAGATGGCCGGACGAGTTGTCCGGCGGCCAGCGACAGCGGGTGGGTGTGGCGCGCGCGCTCGCGGTCGATCCGCCGGTCCTGTTGATGGACGAGCCGTTCGGTGCGCTCGATCCGATCACCCGCAGCGAATTGCACGTCGAGTTTCGTCGCATCCAACAGCGCGTCCGAAAGAGCGTCATCATCGTGACGCACGATATGGGCGAGGCATTCGCGCTGGCGGATCGCATCGGTGTGCTCGACGAAGGCCGGCTCGTCGCGTGCGATGCCCCCGACGTGATTGCGACGTCACACGACGCGCGCGTTCGCCAGCTTCTCGACGCGGTGCCTGCGATTCCACGATGATGCGCGCGCTCCTGCAGTTCTGGTCGGCGCACCGCACCGAGCTCGCGACGCTCTTCGCGCAGCATGTCGTCCTCGTCGCGCTCTCGACCGTCGTCGCGATTGCGATCGGTGTGCCACTTGGAATCCTCGCGGCGCGTCGTCCGCGCCTCGCCTCGCCGCTGACCGCGCTCGCGAACATCGTCCAAACCGTGCCCAGCCTCGCGATGTTCGGCTTTCTGTTGCCGGTGCCCGTTATCGGCGGCGTCGGGGCCCGTGCCGCGTTGGTCGTGTTAATCCTGTACGGGCTTCTTCCAATCGTGCGCACGACGATCGCCGGCATTCGCGGCATCGATGCGGCAATCGTGGAGGCGGCGACGGCAATGGGGATGACGGACGCCCAGCGGCTCCGCCAGATTGAACTGCCGCTCGCGCTGCCCTCTATCGTCGCAGGCGTGCGCGTGGCAGCGGTCGTCGGCGTCGGGTCGGCAACGATTGCCGCCGCGATCGGCGCCGGCGGCCTCGGCGAATACATCTACCGCGGCCTCTCGATGGTCGATACGACGGTGATTCTCGCGGGCGCGATTCCGGCGGCGATCCTCGCAATTGCGGTCGACCTGTTGTTGCTGTGGATCGAACGGCAGTTGTCGACGCGGCGCCGCCGATCGTCGCGGGCCGCGGTCGTAGCGGCGGCCGTGATTCTCGCCGGCATCCTGTTGACGAGCGGCGTGGCGGCGCACCGGAGCGGCGGGGCCATCGTCGTCGGATCGAAGAATTTCACCGAGCAGCTCGTGCTGGGTGAACTGGTGGCGCAAGCGATTGAAAGCGAAGGCATCGTCGTCGATCGCCGGCTGAATCTGGGCGGCACGTTGATTTGCGATCGCGCGCTGATGACCGGCGACGTCGACGTCTACGTCGAGTACACGGGCACGGCGCTCACCGCGATCTTTCATCAGCCGATTGCGAACGACTCGTCATCGGTGTACGCAACCGTTCGAGATTTCTACGCGCGCAGCGGCCGCACGCTGCTGCCGCCGCTCGGCTTCAACAACACGTTCGCGATCCTGGTTCGTGGCGAAGACGCGCGTTCGCTCGGACTGACGACGATCGACGACGCGGCGCGGCAGTCGCCGCATTGGCGAGCTGGATTCGGTTACGAGTTCGTCGAGCGGCCGGACGGCTTTCCGGGGCTGGCACAGGCGTACGGACTGCACTTTCCGAATCCGCCGCTCGTGATGGATCTCACGCTCAGCTACCGCGCGCTTGCGTCGCATCAGGTCGACGTCATCGCCGGCGACGCGACGGCCGGCCTGATCAAAGGTCTCGATCTCGTCCAGTTGGCGGACAACCGTCACTACTTTCCGCCGTATGACGCGGCGCCCGTCGCCCGCGCCGAAACGTTACTCCGTTATCCAGCCGTTCGAACGGCGCTCGAGAAGCTCGCCAATCGGATCTCGGCCGACGACATGCGCGCGATGAACTACGCCGCGGATGTCGAGCACCGCGACATCCGCAGCATCGTCGGAGAGTTCTTGAGGAGGTATTTGTAATGCGGATTGGGGATTGAGGATTGCGGATTGATTGGCGATTGATCGACGATTAATCCGCAATCCTCAATCCGCATTTCGCATTACGTTCCCTCCGAATCGATTCACACCCGCGCTCGCCACGAGGGCGAGCACCGCACCGCCCATGATCAGGAAGGCCGGCGACGATGCGTTGCCGGTCGACTTAATCAGCGACGTCGCGAAGAGCGGCGACATGCCGCTGAAGATGGTGAAGCTGATGTTGAATGCGAGCGCGACGCCCGAAAAGCGGATCCGCGTCGGGAAGAGATCCGTCAGCAGCACGGCGAAGGTGCCGTTCGTCAGCCCGCCAATTGCGCCGGCGATCATCAAGATCAACGTGAGGTCGAGCGCACGTGTCTCGAGCGCGTGGTAGAACGGATACGCGAACACGAGCAGCAGGACGGCGCCGAGACGCAGCAGATGCGTCGGCGCAATGCGATCGGCGATCCACCCGACGAGCAGAATCGCGCTCGCGTGAACGATGACGCCGACGGTTTGCGCCAGCACCGCCTGCCGCGGGTCGTATTTCAGCACCGCGGCGAGATACGCGGGCAAGTGCGAGAAGAACAATCCCGTGAAGCATGCGGTCACCGCGAGCAGCAGCGCACCGACGACGACGTTTACTGGATGGCGCCGCAGCAATTCGATGAACGGCTGCCGCACGGCGAGGGCCTTCATCCGCGCGAATTCGGGTGACTCTTCGAGCGATCGGCGCAGGACGAACGTGAGCGCGCCGCCGAGACCGCCGAGGATGAACGCGATGCGCCATCCATACAGCGGGACGTGTGCTGGCGTCAGCATCGATCGCACGCCGAGGCTGACGCCGGTCGCGACCGCGACGCCCATCGTGACGCACGCGAACACGACGCCGCAGACGAACGGCGCGAGATCCGGCGCCGTTTCGACGACGTAGGTCAGCGCGCCCGGCAATTCGCCGCCGAGGCAGAAGCCTTGAATGACGCGCAGCGCCACCATCAGCGCGCTCGCCATCGCGCCGACCTGCGCGTGCGTCGGCAGGAGACCCATCCCCAGCGTCGCGCCGGACATCACGAAGACCGACCACAGAAACACCGTCCGCCGGCCGAAGCGATCGCCGTAATGGCTGAGGACGATGCCGCCGATGGGCCGCGCGAGGTAGCCCGTTGCGAAGGCGGCAAACGACGCCATCAGCGAGACGATAGGCGTCGAGGTCGGAAAGATCGCGTCCGCGATGTCTTTCGCGAAAATGCCGAAGATGACGAAGTCGTAGAACTCGAGCGTGCCGCCGAGGCTGGCGAGGAGAACGATCCGCCAGCCCCCTTTCGACAGGCTCATCGACGCGTGACGAGTTTCGTCGCTGGCTGCCAGGCTGGTGTCCCGTCTTCCCATTGGTTATCGGTGATCTGCTCCACGTTGGTGCCGTCGTACTTCATCACGAACAGCTCGCCGTACGGCTGTGGCGCATCGGTGTAGATCGCTTCGTCTTTGAATCCAAGGCGCGTCGTCGCCCAGACGATGTGTTCGCCGTCCGGCGACCACGCCATGTGCGCATCGTTGCCGTGCGAGGTGGTCAGCCGCTTGACGTCGGTCCCATCGGGCTTGACGGTGAAGATCTCGTAGTCGTTGTCGACGATGCGCGAGAACATGATCAAATCGCCGCGCGGCGACCAGAGCGGGAAGTTGTCGTAGCCGTCGATCAGCTTTGTGACCGCGCCCGTCTCGATGTTCATGATGCGAAGACCCTGCCCGTCGGGGCCGAACGTGCGATAGACGAAGCGCTTGCCATCGGGCGCCATCGACGGAAAGCTGTTGTTCGCCGCGCCTTTCGTCAGCTCGCGATAGCCGCTGCCGTCGCTGTTCACGATGGCGATCTGCGCGCCGCCTTCCGATCGATCCTCGGGCTTCAGGAACTGGCCGTGGAACCCGTTGTAGAACGCGTTGAACGTGCCCACGCCGAAGATGATTTTGTCACCGGCCATCGACCACGACGGGCCCATGACGTTGAGCGATTTGTTCGAGTAGATGACCGCGCCTTCGTTCGTGCCCGATCGCGCGACCATGATCGAAGAATCAACGACGCTGCCCGCCGGCGGACGTCCCACGAACACGAACCTCGTGCCGGTCGATTCGAACTGCGGCATGATGCCGGTCAGCGTCAACTCGTAGTTCTCGTTCTTGCTGTACGTCTTTTTCCACGTTGGGAACTGGAACGCGGTCCGCTTGTGGAACACGACGCGTGTGCCGTCGGGCGACCACGCGGCCGTGCGCACATCACCCTTCGGTCCGCGCGTGCCGTCGGCGTAGTAGATGCCGGCGGTGTCGCTGCCGTCCTTGCGAATGTAGGCGACCTTGTCGCCGGCGAGAACCGACGGATCGAACTTCACTCCCGGACCGCTCTTGAGATCCGCGGACGTTCCAGTCGCGATGTCGAAGGAGACAATCCGCGTGTCTTCGGGATGCTCCGGCTGCGCGCGGCGGTTGTCGAGCGTCTGCTCGGCCGTCATGCAGTACGCGATGACGTGCGTGCTGTCGGCGGTCCATTTCGGCGTGCCGCAGAAATTGCCATGCGCCGAAATGCGCTTCAGACCGGAACCGTCGGGGCGAATGATGAAGATGTCGGCGAGCTGCAGATGCTCCCAGCGTCCATGCGCGAACGGCAAGTTGCTCTCGCGGTCCGAGGAGAATGCGATCCACTTGCCGTCGGGCGACCAGGACGGACGGAAATCTCCGCCGGCGCCGGAGGTCAGCGCTTTCGCACGCTTGGTCGCGAGATCGATCGTCCACAGATCGGCCGTCCCGCCGTTGCGCGTGGTGACGAAGACGAGCGTCCTGCCGTCGGGCGAGAACGCCGCCTGATCGTCGTAGGCCGGACTATCGGTCAGCCGCTCGATGCCGGTGCCGTCCGGTTTCATGCGAAACAGGTCCGCGGATCCCTCGCGCTCGGAGGTGAACACGAGCGACTGGCCATCGGGCGCCCACACGGCGTCGTAGTTCAGATCCTTCTGATCGAGCAGCGGCCGCTCGCCGGATCCGTCGGCGTTCGCGATGAACAGTCCAATCTGACCCGGCTGGGGAAACACACGCGCGAACACGATTTTCTGGGGCGTCGGTGTGGCCGCGGTCACAACGGTAAGGGAGGCCGCGAGAGCGGCAAACGTCAATCGCATGCCGCGCATTCTACTGCGTCGCGGACGACAAAATCGGATCGGCGATACGCGCGAACTCGGGATCCAGGTCGCGAAACAGGGTCAGGCAGGATACGAGCTTCATCGCATCGAGCTCCGATCCCATCAGGGTGGGTAGTGCGACCCCGCGTGCCACGTGAGCGGCTGCCGCTGACGTAATCTCGAACAGCCGGGCGCGAAGCGTCGGGTCATTGATGTATTCGAGCGCCTCATCACGCGACGCGATGCCGTAGTACACCGACATCGGTGAACTGCCCAGACCAGCCGGCTGCGGGAAGATGTACCAGATCCAATGGCTGCGTTTGCGGCCGGACCGGATCTCTGCCAGAGCGTCGGCGTAGCCGCCGTGGACCGCGTTCTGCGCCTGGATGAACCGGTCGAGTGGTGTGGACAACCAACGGCAGCATACTTCCGTCTAACGGAGACATGAAACGAACACTGCTCGTTGCCGCTGCGTTATTGGCCCTCGTGGCCGTTCCGTCAGTCGCCAGTGCGTCGCACGGGGACCGGTGGGACCGTCAGGAGGTGCGCCGGGAAGCGATGCGCGCCCGTCGCGACGGGATGCGCATGCGGACGCGCGACCGCGCCGAGAGCCGTCGCGAGATTGCGGCGGCCCGGCGCGAAGCGCGGGCCGCGGTCCGCGACGCCAGACGCGAGAGGCGGCGTGCGTTTAGAGCGGCGTGGCAGCGCTGGTAATCGCCGCGATCAACCGGTCGACGTCAGCGCGCGTGCTCCGGTGATTCACGATGCACGCGCGCAGGACGAATCGGCCGCCGAGCTCGGTGCTCGTGATGAACACGTCGCCGCCGAGCTGCAGCCGATCCAGCAGCGCTCGATTCGTCGCATCATCGGCGCGATCCCGAAAGCACACGACGCTCAGCTCGCCGGTCGACACCAGCTCGAACTGCGGTAACGCCGCAATCCGCTCGGCGAGGTACCGTGCGAGCGCAATGTTCTCGGCGACGGCTGCACGCAATCCATCCAGGCCGAACTGCTTCATGGTCATCCAGACTTTCAGTGCGCGGAAGCCGCGCGTCTGCTGGAATCCGTATTCGCTGAACCACGGAAGACCGTAGACGCCCGTTGGACTGCCGGCCGTGCGGATGTACGGCGGAACGAGACTGAACGCGGACCGCATCGCGTCCGCGTCGCGGACGGCCACGAATCCGGCTTCGACCGGGACGAACATCCACTTGTGCGGATCGAGCGCAGCGCTGTCGGCGCGCGCGAGCCCGCGTGCCGCCGCAGCGAACTGCGGAAGCAGAACGGCGGGTCCGCCGTACGCGGCGTCCACGTGCATCCAGACGGCGTGTCGCGCGCAGACGTCGGCGATCCCTTCGAGGTCGTCAATCCTGCCGGTGTTCGTCGTTCCCATCGTCGCGACGACGGCCACCGGCGTGACGCCGTTCGTGACGTCGTCGACGATGACCCGATTCAGCGCGTCGACGTCCATGCGGTATGCGTCGGTGGTTGGAATCGTTCGAATCGTTCGATGGCCGAAGCCGAGGAGCTCGATCGCCTTGCGCGCGCACGTATGACCCTGGTCGGTCATGTAGAACGCAAACGGCGTCGCGGCAGCGCGCAGGCCGTCCGCGCGCACGTCGACACCGCATTTCGTGTGACGTGCGACGGCAAGTGCCGTCAACGTCGCCATCGACCCGCCGCTGACCAGGAGGCCCATCGCCGAGGCGGGGAAGCCAAGGATCTCGCGCAGCCACCCGATGACTTGTCGCTCGACATAGATGGCCGCGTGATTCCCACCGGCGCAACTCGGGTTCATCGCCGCGGCGAGCGCGTCGGCAAACACGCCCATCACGGCCGGTGGCGAGTTGACCCATCCCCAGAATCGTGGGTGACCATTGCCGAACGGATACGGCTCGATGGTGTCGGAGAACTCGCGCAGGATCGCGTCAGCGGCTTGCGGCGCCGTCGGCGCGGGCACGTTCATCATCTGCTCCGCGAGTTCGCGCGGGACAGGATTGAACGCCGGCTCGTTCTCGATTTCCGTGAGGTGTTTCGCGATCAGATCGACGACGAGATAGCCGACACGGCGTATCTCGTCGCCGGACCACTTCATACTTCGCACTTCAGACTTCGTACTTGGTACGACGTTATGCGATCTTCGCGAGCGGCTGCGGCTCCGCAAACGGAGCCATGTCCTGCATGACCTCGCCGTGCTGGCTCAAGTCGAGGCCGATTGCTTCCTGATCTTCGGAGACGCGCAGCGGGATGATCGCGTCGGTGATCTTATAAAGCAGCCACGACCCGCCGAACGAGAATGCCGCGACGAACACGAGCGCGCCGCAGTGCACGAGGAACGTGTAGGCGTGACCGGACGTCAGGCCCACGTCTTTCGCGAACAGCCCGGTCATCAGCATGCCGACCATGCCGCCGACACCGTGGCACGGAAACACGTCCAGCGTGTCGTCCAGCGTCTCGGCTTTGTTCTTCAGGTGGACCAACAGGTTCGAGATGACGCTCGCGACGGTGCCGATGAAGATGCTCTCGCCGATCGTGACGTAGCCGGCCGCCGGCGTGATGGCCACGAGTCCGACGACGGCGCCGACGCAGGCGCCGAGCGCGGACGGTTTGTGGCCGCGCATGCCGTCAAAGAAGATCCACGCCAGCGCCGCGGCGGCGGACGCGGTGTTCGTCGTCGCGAACGCCATCGCCGCCTGGCCCGATGCCGACAGCGCCGAGCCGGCGTTGAAACCAAACCAGCCGAACCAGAGCATCCCGGTTCCGAGGATGACGAACGGAATGTTTGCCGGCGTGTGCGGCACGCCGTTCTTGTGCGTCGTCCGACGTCCGAGGACCAGCGCACCGGCCAGCGCGGCAAGACCGGCCGACATGTGGACGACGGTGCCGCCGGCGAAATCAAGGACGCCGAGCTTGTGCAGGAAGCCGTCGGGATGCCACGTCCAGTGCGCCAGCGGCGCGTAGATGAAAATGCTGAACAGGCACATGAACAGCAGGTAGCTCGTGAAGCGCACCCGTTCGGCGAACGAACCGGTGATCAGCGCCGGCGTGATGATCGCGAACTTCAATTGAAACAGCGCGAACAGGATCAGCGGGATCGTCGGCGCGAGATCGGGATGCGTCGATGCGCCGACGCGGGTGAACATGAAGAACGTCCGGGGATCGCCAATCAGTCCGTGCCAACTCGTGCCGAACGCGAGGCTGAATCCGACGACGATCCACAAAATGCTGATGACCGCCATCGCGACGAAGCTCTGCATCATCGTCGAGACGACGTTCTTCGTCCGCACCATGCCGCCGTAAAAAAATGAGAGGCCCGGCGTCATCAAGAGCACGAGGCCGGTCGCCGTCAGCATCCAGGCGACGTCGCCGGTGTTGATGGGACCACCCGTGACCGTCTGCGGCTGCGCGCGGAAAAAGGCGCCCAACACGCTGACCGACGCCACTAGAAGGAACGGCAGTGCTGAGAATTCCCGAATCCGTTCCGTTTTGCTCCTGACTTGTTCCAACGTCATCGCCCCTTGCCCCTCCGGTAACGTGATGTTACCAGAAACGTGCCAAAGCGGCACAAAATAACGCACGGCAATGGCGCAATGGCGGTGCTATAGTGCTAGGTGCCATGTGCTGCGTGCATATTATGCATAGAATGGAACGCACAGTGGCACCTCCGGCACCCTTGGCACCCTAGCACCTGTGGCACCTGAGTAGTACGATTGTTGGATGTCGACCGTGAACAGTTTCGGAACGCGGACCGCGCTCGCGGTCGGCGGACGCACTTATCAGATTTACAGCCTTCCCACCCTTCAAAAGGCCGGCTTCGGAGAACTCGAACGGCTCCCGTATTCGATGAAAATCCTGCTCGAGAACCTGCTTCGTCACGAGGACGGCCGGTTCGTCAAGCAGGCGGACATCGAATCGCTCGCAAAGTGGGATTTGAAGAGCGGCGCCCAAAAGGAAATCTCATTCGCGCCGGCGCGCGTGCTCCTGCAGGACTTTACCGGCGTGCCCGCCGTCGTGGACCTCGCGGCGATGCGCGACGGTATTGCGCGTCTTGGCGGCGATCCGAACAAGGTGAATCCGCTGCAGCCGGTCGAACTCGTCATCGACCACTCGGTGCAGGTCGACTACTTCGGACGCGCCGACGCCTTTCAACTGAACGCCGAGCTCGAGTTCTCGCGGAACAAAGAACGCTATTCATTTCTCCGCTGGGGTCAGAACGCGTTTCGCAATTTCCGCGTCGTCCCGCCCGATACCGGCATCGTTCATCAGGTGAATCTCGAGTATCTCGCCCGCGTGATCATGTCGAGCGACACGCCTGACGGATCGCTGGCGTATCCAGACACGCTCGTCGGCACCGACTCGCATACGACGATGGTCAACGGCCTCGGCGTGGTGGGGTGGGGCGTCGGCGGCATCGAAGCCGAAGCGGCGATGCTCGGTCAGCCGATCTCGATGCTGATTCCGCAGGTTCTCGGGTTCCGCTTGAGGGGCAAGATGCTCGAAGGCGCGACCGCGACGGATCTCGTCCTGACGATCACCGAACGGCTGCGCAAGCACGGCGTCGTCGGCAAGTTCGTTGAATTTTTCGGCGACGGTCTCGAGCACCTGACGATCGCCGACCGTGCGACGCTCGGCAACATGTGTCCCGAGTACGGCGCCACGATCGCCATCTTCCCGATCGACGAGATGACGCTCGACTACCTGCGGCTGAGCGGTCGCGACGACGCGCGCGTGAAGCTGGTCGAGGCGTACGCCAAGCAACAGGGGCTATTCCGCGTCGCCGGCGCGCCCGATCCGATCTACACCGAAGTCATCGAACTCGATTTGTCGACGGTCGAACCGAGCCTCGCCGGACCGCGACGTCCGCAGGACCGCGTGTCGCTGAAGGGCGCGAAGGCCGGCTTCCAGTCCGCGCTGACGTCGCTAATCGCGGCGTCCGCCAAGAAAGGCGCCGAAGCCGGCGGCTCTGCGCACGTGTCGGCGACGATGAGCACCGGCGGCGCCGTCGCAGTAGCCGAACCCGAAGTGGCGACGCAACTCGAGCACGGCTCCGTCGTCATCGCTGCGATTACGAGCTGCACGAACACCTCGAATCCGAGTGTGATGATCGGCGCGGGCCTCCTGGCCAAGAAGGCCATCGAGCGCGGCTTGAAGCGTCAGCCCTGGGTCAAGACGAGTCTGGCACCGGGATCGAAAGTCGTGACCGAGTACCTGGCGAAGGCCGGGCTGCAGTCGTACCTCGATCAGCTTGGCTTCAATCTCGTCGGCTACGGTTGCACGACGTGCATCGGCAACAGCGGTCCGTTGCCGGACGAGGTGTCGGCGGAAGTCGATGCGCGCAACCTTGTGGTCGTGTCGGTGCTGAGCGGCAATCGCAACTTCGAGGGGCGCATTCAGCAACAGGTTCGCGCGAACTACCTCGCGTCGCCGCCACTCGTCGTCGCCTATGCGCTCGCGGGCCGGATGACGCTCGACTTGACGACCGAACCGATCGGCATCGACAAGGAAGGCGCGCCGGTATACCTGCGCGAGATTTGGCCGACGGAGCGCGAAATTCAGGAGACGATGCTGAGCGCGGTCACCGCTGAGATGTTCCGCGAGCAGTACGCGGACGTGTTTACCGGCGACGAGCGGTGGCGCAATCTCAAAGTGCCGACCGGCGACCGCTACTCGTGGGAAGCCGATTCGACGTACATCCGCAATCCGCCGTTCTTCGAGCACATCACGATGGACACGGCGCCTGTCGTCGACATCACGGGCGGACGCGCGCTGGCGCTGCTCGGCGACAGCATCACGACGGATCACATTTCGCCGGCCGGCTCGATCAAGAAAGACAGTCCGGCGGGGAAATATCTGATCGCCCACGGCGTCGATCCGAAAGACTTCAACTCGTACGGCGCGCGCCGCGGCAACCACGAAGTCATGATGCGCGGCACCTTCGCCAACATCCGGCTGCGCAACCAACTCGCGCCGGGGACCGAAGGCGGGTGGACGACGTACATGCCGGCGAACGAGGTCATGACGATCTACGACGCCGCGATGAAGTACAAGGCGGCGAACGTGCCGCTGCTCATCATCGCCGGCAAGGAGTACGGATCTGGATCGTCGCGCGACTGGGCGGCAAAAGGGACCTTGCTGCTCGGCGTGAAGGCGGTGATCGCCGAAACCTTCGAGCGCATCCACCGCAGCAACCTCGTGAACATGGGTGTCCTCCCGCTGCAGTTCAAAACAGGAGAGACCGCCGCGTCGCTCGGCGTCACCGGGCGCGAGACGTTCGAACTCGTCGGCATCGCACAGGGCCTCAAACCGGGCGGATCGATCACCGTTCGTGCCGTGAGCGACGATGGGAAGGCGATCGAATTTCAGGCGATCGCTCGCATCGACACGCCGGAAGAACTCGTCGCCTTCCGTCACGGCGGCATCCTGCCGTACGTATTGCGGCAACTGGTCGGCAAGAACTAGATAATGGCTCATGGCTGAGGGCTCAGGGCTGATGGACATCCATTTGTCATGAGCCATCAGCCATCGTCCATCCGCACCGGTCTGGACGCGCGAGCGATCAAGGCCCGCGCGCGCGAGCTTGGTTTCGATCGGTGCGGCATCGCTCCCGCAGGCGATTTTCCAGAACTGAAATTCTTCCGCGAGTGGCTCGACCGCGGGTACGCCGGAGAGATGGGGTACCTCCATCGATCCGCCGACAAACGCGCCGACGTCCGCACCGTGCTGCCGTCCGCGCGCACGGTGATCGTTACCGCGACCAACTACAACACCGACCGGCCGTACTCGATCGAGTCGGCCGATCCTGGTCGCGCGCACATCGCGAGGTACGCGTGGGGCGACGACTATCACGACGTGATTGCCGGGCGTCTCGACGCGTTGCTCGGGTGGATGCGCGAGACATCCGCCGAGCCATTCGATGCGCGCGCCTACGTCGACACCGGTCCGGTGCAGGAGCGCGTCTACGCGCAATACGCGGGCCTCGGATGGATTGCGAAGAACACCTGCGTGATCAACCCGGAACTCGGGTCGTGGATTTTTCTTTCCGTCATCATCTGCAGCCTTTCGCTCGACGTCGATGCGCCAGCGACCGACCAGTGCGGCACATGCACGCTCTGTCTCGAAGCGTGTCCGACGGACGCACTCGTCACGCCTGGCGTCCTCGATTCGACGCGCTGCATTTCGTATCTCACGATCGAATTGCGTGGTGACATCCCCGAGCCGCTGCAGTCCGGCATCGGATCGCATGTGTACGGCTGCGACATTTGTCAGGAAGTCTGTCCGTGGAATCAGGTCGCGCCGCAATCCGGGGATCCGGCGTGGCAACCACGGTCCGCGTGGGACCGCGTCGACCTGCTCACGCTGGCCTCGCGATCCGATGATGAGCTGGCGCGGGCGCTTCGTGGCAGCCCCATGCGGCGCACGAAGGCACAGGGCTTGCGACGTAACGTCGCCGTCGCGTTGCGCAATGCCGAAGAAGCTGACCCTCGACCGCGTTCGTAAGGACGCCAAAGACTGCCAGGCCTGCGATCTGTATCTGCGCGGTACGCAGACCGTGTTCGGCGAAGGCGCACGCACGGCCGAGCTGATGCTGGTCGGCGAGCAGCCGGGCGATCAGGAAGACCTTGCCGGCCACCCGTTCGTCGGCCCGGCCGGCAAGCTGCTCGATCGCGCGCTCGTCGACGCCGGCATCGATCGCACGGCGGTCTACCTCACCAACGTCGTCAAGCATTTCAAATGGGAGCCGCGCGGCAAGCGCCGCATTCACAAGAAACCGAACGCGTCGGAGATCGCGGCGTGCCGTCCGTGGCTCGATACGGAAATTCAACTGGTGAAACCGCGCGCGATCGTCTGTCTTGGGGCGACGGCGGCGCAGTCGCTGCTCGGGCGGCAGTTCAAGGTGACGGCGCAGCGGGGCACGTTCGTGTCCTCGCCGCTCGCGCCGCTCGTGCTCGCGACGGTGCATCCGTCCTCGATTCTGCGCGCGCCAGACGAGGAGACGCGTCATGCCGAGATGACGCGTTTTACCGACGATCTTCGGAAGGTCGCGAAGGCGCTGAAGAAATAGCCGCCAGGTGAATGTCGCGCAGCACGTGCGCGGCGACATACACGTCGGCCGGCGCCGGTCCCGCATACTTGCGGCGCAGCGCGCACGGTCCCTGGAACGATCCGACCACGAGCAGCGTGTCCCAGTTGGCGCGCAGATCGCGGCCGCCGTTGGCGTGCACGAAGTTCCACAACGCGTGTCCCAGGATGTCGTCGCGCGAGAACGCCGTCGCGGTGACGAACCCATCGTTCGCTGCCACGCACCGGCCGGTCGATTCGGCGGCAATCATGATCGTCTTGACGTCCTGCATCGCGGCGGCGAGGTGAACGAGCGTGGGGGGCGCGACGGGCGCGAGGCGTCGCCGCACGTCGCGAATCGCGCGCTGCTGGACGCTGACGTCCGACAGCTTGAAGAGCGCGCCGGCCAGCGCGGCGGTCTCCGGCCCGTCCGGCAGGACGCGGTCGGCGCCCGCCATCAGCAGCGTGTCGGCGCTCGCGCGGCCGTCCGCGCTCAGGCGGACGAGAATCGGCGTGTCGCGCGTGGCGGCGTGCGCCCGCAACTCGGTCACGAGGACCGCCGGCTCTTTGAGCAGTTGATCGGCGAGGACGAGAATCACGTCCGGAATTGCCCGCGCGGCCGCTTGCACGGCCCGGCTGCGCGGCGCGCCCTCGAGCTGCCGCACGCCGTACGCGCGCAGCGTTCGTGCCATCACGGCACGGGCTTCGTCGGATTCGCCTGTGATCAGGACTGTCGGTGGCGCAATCGTGTCGAGCAATACATCGGGGCTAGGGGAGGGGGCGGGGCAAATTATATATGATCGGTACGGAGCCTTTTCACAGTGTCTTCGGCGTCCCTCGCCCCCGCATTTCTGCTGTCGATGCCGCAGTTGAACGATCCGAACTTCAAGCGGACGGTCGTGCTGTTGTGTCAACACGATGCCGATGGCGCTTTTGGTTTGATCGTCAACCGTCGCGTGGAGACGACCGGGCGCGTCACCGTCAACCTCGATCCGCCGGTGACAACCGATCGCGAACTCCATCTGTGGATCGGTGGGCCGGTCGAACCTCAGAGCAGCTGGATCCTCGTCGACAACGCCCGTGAAGAAGACATCGAGAACCGCGCGTACGGCGGCATGAAGATTACCGAGACGCTGTCGCTCTCGCGGTCACCACACTTGCTGCGGCGCCTGCTGGAACCGAACCCGCCGGAGCACGCGCGCTTGATCGTTGGGTATTCCGGCTGGGGGCCCGGTCAGCTCGAGGCCGAACTCGAATCCTCGTCGTGGCTGATGAGCGACGTCGATCCCGAACTGATTTTCAACACGCCGTACGAACGGATGTGGGAAGCCGCGATCCGTCGTCTCGGCGCGGACCCCGCGACGCTCCAGATGTCCCGCGGCGTTCACTAGGAGAACACGTGACTTCGAGCCTTCGTGTCTTCGTGGTTGCATTTGTTCTACAGGCGGCGATGATGCCCAACACTCAGCAACTGGAACACATGGCGGCGCGGTTTGCGCCGACGGAGATCGGCGCCGACGTGTCGAAGATGTCCGCGAACGATCGGCAGGTGCTCGCGAAGCTGGTCGAGGCGTCGAAGATTGTCGACGCGCTCTTCCTGCGGCAGGCGTGGGCGGGCAACGACGCGATGCTGGTGGACCTCGCGCGCGATCAGTCACCCGAAGGCCGCGCGCGGTTGCATTACTTCCTCATCAACAAGGGACCGTGGTCGCGACTGGATCACAACCAGCCGTTCGTCCCGGGCGCGCCCGCGCACAAGCCGGAGGCGGCGAACTACTATCCGGAAGGCGCGACGAAAGCGGATGTCGAGCGGTGGCTCCAGTCGCTGCGCGAGGGCGATCGTGCGCGCGCGACAGGCTTCTTCACCGTCATCCGCCGTAACGGCAACACGTTCACCGCCGTTCCGTACAACGTCGAATACCAGAACGAGCTCGCGCGCGCCGCCGCGCTGTTGAAAGAGGCAGCGGCGCTGACGTCCGACGCCACGCTGAAAGCGTTTCTGACGAAACGCGCCGACGCGTTTCTGTCGAACGACTACTACGAGAGCGACGTCGCGTGGATGGAACTCGCGGGCGCAATCCAGCCGACGATCGGTCCGTACGAGGTGTACGAAGACGAGCTGTTCAACTACAAGGCGGCGTTCGAGTCGTACGTCACCATTCGGGATGACGCCGAGAGCGCCAAGCTGCAGAAGTTCGCCGGCGAGCTGCAGGACATCGAAGACCATCTGCCGATCGATCCGAAGTATCGCAACCCAAAGCTCGGTGCGCTGGCGCCGATCGTCGTCGTCAACGAGATCTTCGCCGCCGGTGACGGCAATCGCGGCGTCCAGACGGCGGCCTTCAACCTCCCGAACGACGAACGCGTCGTCGGCGAGAAGGGCACCAAGCGCGTGATGCTGAAGAACGTGCAGGACGCGAAGTTCGACAAGACGCTCGTGCCGATTTCGAAAGTCGTCCTGTCGCCCGCGGACCAGACGGACATCGCGTTCGACGCCTTCTTCACCCACATCGTCGTCCACGAGCTGATGCACGGTCTCGGTCCGCACAGCATCTTCGCCAACGGACGGCAGACGACGGTGCGCCAGGAATTGAAGGAGACCTACAGTTTTCTGGAAGAGGCGAAAGCGGACATTTCCGGCCTGTTCGCCATCCAGCACATGATCGACAAGGGCGTGCTGCCGAAGTCGTTCGAGCAGTCGCTGTACACGACGTATCTGGCGTCGGCGTTTCGGTCGATCCGCTTCGGCGTCACCGAAGCCCACGGCAAGGGCATCGCGGTCCAGTTGAACTATCTGCTCGATTTCGGCGCGTTTTCGGCGAATGCAGACGGCACCTTTTCGGTGAATCGCGCGAAGGTCAAAGAAGGCGTCACCGCGCTGACACACGACATCATGACGATCCAGGCCGAGGGGAGCTACGCGAAAGCGAAGGACCTCGGCGACCGGCTCGGCGTCGTTCGGCCGCCGGTGCAAAAGGCATTGGATCGACTTACATCCATTCCAGTGGATATCGAACCAAAATTCACGACCGCTGCACAACTGCTTAACTCAACGACAGAATTGAAACGTTGACGCGCGCCCGTTTCTGCTAGTCTGACTTTGCCCCCAGCGTCACGAATCAGTGACGCCACTTCGCGTTTTACTCATCGAAGATTCCGAAGACGACGCCACGCTCGTCGTCCGCGCGCTGACGCGCGGCGGCTACGAGGTGACGAGCGCCCGCGTCGATACGCCCGAGTCGCTCGTTCACGCCCTCGAACAACCGTGGGATCTGACGATCGCCGACTACACGATGCCGCGTTTCAGCGGCACGGCGGCGCTGCATTTGATCCGGGACCGCGATTTCGACATGCCGTTCATCTTCGTGTCCGGCACGATCGGCGAAGACGCGGCCGTCGACGCGATGAAGGTCGGTGCGCACGACTACATCATGAAAGGCAACCTCAAACGGTTGCTGCCAGCGGTCGAACGCGAACTGCGCGATGCGGCGGTTCGACGCGAGCGGCGTCGCGCCGAGCAACGTCTCGCGCACCTGGCCTACCACGACCCGCTGACCGATCTGCCGAATCGGGTGCTGATGCAGGATCGGCTCGAGCAGGCAGCGCGCGCCGCGCATCGAGAGGCTAAACCGCTGGCGCTGCTCGTGATGGATCTCGACGGGTTCAAAGAGGTCAACGATACGCTGGGGCATCACGCCGGCGACCGCGTGCTGCAGCACGTGGCGTCGCGGATTCGATCGACGCTGCGCGAGTCGGACACGGTCGCTCGGCTCGGCGGCGACGAGTTCGCGGTCATTCTGCCGTTCACCGACGCCAACGGCGCGGTCCTGACGGCGCAGAAAGTGCTGCACGAGCTCGAGCAGCCGTTCGTGCTCGAAGGCCGATCGATGGCGGTGCGCGCCAGCGTCGGCATCGCCTCGTTTCCCGATCACGGCACGTCAGCGCAGACGCTGTTGCAGAAAGCCGACGTCGCCATGTATCTCGCGAAGGGCGACGGGACCGGCATTGCGGTGTACGAGCTCTCGCGCGATCGCCACACCGATCGGCGGCTGACGTTGATCTCCGAGCTGCGGCAGGCGATCGAGGACCGTCAGCTCTTTGTGGAGTATCAGCCGATCGTCCAGATGCGCAGCGGCGTCACCGCCAGCGTCGAAGCGCTCGTCCGCTGGAATCATCCGCAGCACGGCCGCGTGCTGCCGGGCGACTTCATCGAGCTGGCGGAGCAGACAGGATTAATCCACTCGTTGACGACGCTCGTCCTCGATACGGCGCTGCAAGACTGGGCGCCGGTGCTCGACGTCTCCGCCGTGACGCTCTCGATCAACCTGTCGCCGAGAAACCTGCAGGACGTCGACTTGCCGCAGCGCATCGCGGACCGTCTCTTCGCGCACCGCGTGCGGCCGTCGTCGCTCGCGATCGAAATCACCGAGAACATCCTGATGTCCGACCCGACCCGGTCGATGCAGTGCCTGACGTCACTGCATGACATGGGCGTACGGCTCGTGATCGACGACTTCGGGACCGGCTACTCGTCGCTCAGCTACCTGCGCCGGCTGCCGGTCGACGAGCTCAAGATCGATCGCTCGTTCGTCGTCGGTCTCGATGACGGCGACGACGAAGTGATCGTGCGATCGACGATCGACCTCGCGCACAACCTTGGCCTGACGGTCGTCGCCGAGGGCGTCGAGACCGAGCGGGTGCAGACGGCGCTCGGCCGGATGCGGTGCGATGCGGTGCAGGGGACGTTCGTCCGGCGGCCCACGTCCGCGCGAGAGCTGCAAGGCTGGATCGCGCAGCAGACATTGCTCGGGTTGTTATGACACCAGAGCGGCGTCGGCGCCGGCTTCGACGCCGTCACGCGTTGGGCGCTGCCGGTCTGGTGCTGGTGGGCGCGGTCGGCTGGTTCGCCTACGCCGACCCCGCATACGTCCCCGCACTGATCGTCGTCGCTCTCGCGGTATTGGCGGGGACGCACCTGCTGTTCGCGCGCGAGATCAGCCGGCGCGAAGTCGTCGAGCGGGCGCTCCACGACGCGAATCGCGAGCTCGAGTCGTTCAGCTATTCGGTGTCGCACGATTTGCGTGCGCCGCTGCGCAGCATCGACGGCTTCAGCGAAGCGCTGCTCGAGGACGCGGGCCCGGCGCTGACGCCGGAAACACGGTCGCATCTCGAACGGATCATCAATGCCGCGCGCCGCATGTCGCTGTTGATCGACGATTTGCTCGCGCTGTCGCGCGTGTCGCGCGCCGAGATGAAGCGCGAGCAGGTCGACATCAGCGATCTCGCCGCGCACATCGTCGCCGATCTTCGTCGCGCCGATCCCGACCGCGGCGTGGTCGTTGAGATCGCGCCGGATCTTCGAGCGGTCGGCGACGGGCAGTTGATCCGGCTCGCCCTGCAGAACCTGATCGAGAACGCGTGGAAATTCACCAGCAGGAAACCGCGGTCGGTGATCGCCGTCGGCCGCGCGCGCGACGAGGACGGGGCCGGCGCCTTCTTCGTCCGCGACGACGGCGCCGGGTTCGATCCGGAGTACACGGACAAACTGTTCGGGCCGTTTCAGCGGCTGCACGCCGCCTCCGAATTTCCCGGCACCGGGATCGGGCTCGCCACCGTGCAGCGCATCGTCCATCGCCATGGCGGGCACGTGTGGGCCGAAGGGCAGTTGCAGCAGGGCGCGTGTTTCTACTTCACGTTGGGTGATCTATGAACGAAATTCTCCTGGTCGAAGACAATCCCGACGACGTCGAACTGACGTTGCGCGCGTTCAAGAAGAGCCGCGTGATGAACGAGGTCGTCGTCGCGCACGACGGCGTCGAAGCGCTCGACTACCTGTTTGCGACCGGTTCGTACGCCTACCGCGACCCGAATCAGCTGCCGCAGATTGTGCTGCTGGATCTGAAGCTGCCGCGCATCGACGGCCTGCACGTGCTGGAGCGGCTGCGTGCGCATCCCAAGACGCGGCTGCTGCCGGTCGTCATCCTCACCTCGTCGACCGAGCAGCGCGACCTGGCGTCCGGTTACCGGCTCGGCGCGAACAGCTACGTGCGCAAACCGGTCGACTTCCAGGAGTTCGTCGAGGCGGTCCGACAGCTCGGACTGTATTGGTTGCTGTTGAACCAGCAGCCGCCCGTCATCGATTGACTTTGCACCTAGGTACAAGGTTTACACTGGCGGTATGTGGATCAGCCGCACTGCCAAAGAAGCCGGCGTCAACGCCCAGACGCTCCGGTACTACGAGCGCCGAGGGCTCCTGCCGCGACCGCCTCGTCGCGGCGCCGGCTACCGCGAGTATCCGGCTGATACCGTTCAACTCGTCCGGTTCATCAAACGGGCGCAAGACCTCGGATTTTCGCTCGACGAAATCGAAGAGCTGATCACACTGCGCGGTGTCCGTGCCTCCGAGCGGCAGAAGGTCCGCCGGATCGCCGAGAAGAAGATCGCTGACATCGACTCGCGCATCGCGCATCTCACATCAATGCGCGACGCGTTGCAGCACCTCGTGCGATCCTGTCATCAGGGCGGGTCAGCCAGCTGCCCGATCATCGAGGCGCTGTCATGACCGCGATCGATCCGGTCTGCGGCATGACCGTCAGTTCGGAGAAGAACGCCGGGTCGTTCGACTTCGACGGGAAGACGTACTACTTCTGCTCGAAAGGCTGTCTCGCGAAGTTCTCGGCGGATCCGCCCAAGTACCTCGCGCCGAAACCCGCGCCCCAACTGATCTCGCTCGGCAGCTTGAAAAAGGCACCCCAGGCACCCCACGCACCTCAGGCACCCCACGCACCTCAGGCACCCTACGCACCTCAGACACCCTACGCACCCCAGGCACCCTACGCACCTCAGGCACCTCAGGCACCCAAGGTTGAATGGATCTGCCCGATGGATCCCGAGGTCGTGTCGGACAAACCGGGCGCGTGTCCGAAGTGCGGCATGGCGCTCGAGCCGCGCGTGCCGGATCTGTCCGACAAACCGAATCCCGAGCTCGTCGACATGACGCGGCGATTCTGGATCTCGGTCGCATTCGGTGCGCCGGTGTTCCTGATCGCGATGATCGACATGCTGACGCGCGAGTCGTTGACGATGACGCTCGGCGCGGCGACGGTGAACTGGATCTCGCTCGCGTGCGCGACGCCGGTCGTGTGGTGGTGCGGCTGGCCGTTCTTCCAGCGCTTGCGCGCATCCATCGTCAACGCCAGCCCGAACATGTTCACGCTGATTGGGATCGGCGTCGCCGCTGCGTATTTCTACAGCGCCGTCGTCACCATCCGCGGGGGGACCGCGACGTACTTCGACACCGCGGTCGCGATCACGGCGCTCGTGCTGCTTGGGCAGGTGCTGGAACTGCGCGCGCGACATCAGACGGGGGCCGCGATTCGTCAACTGCTCGGCCTCGCGCCGAAGAGCGCGCGCGTCATTCGTCACGGGCAGGAGATCGACCTGCCGCTCGACACCGTGCAGATCGGTGACGTGCTTCGGGTGCGTCCCGGCGACAAGGTGCCGATCGACGGCATCGTCCTCGACGGCAACGCGGCGATCGACGAGTCGATGGTCACCGGCGAACCGATGCCGATCGAGAAATCGACCGGCGATCGCATCATCGGCGCCACGATCGTCGTGAACGGCACGTGCACGATGCGCGCCGAACGTGTGGGCGCCGACACCGTGCTCGCGCAGATCGTTCGGATGGTGACCGACGCGCAGCGCACCCGCGCGCCGATTCAGCGGCTCGCCGATCGCGTCGCCGCGTACTTCGTCCCTGCGGTCATCGCGACGGCGGCCGCGACGTTCGCCGCCTGGTTCGTCTGGGGACCGCAGCCGCATGTGGCGCACGCGGTCGTGGCCGCGGTGTCGGTGCTGATCATCGCGTGTCCGTGCGCGCTCGGCCTCGCCACGCCGATGGCGATCATGGTCGGCGCGGGACGCGGGGCGCGTGCCGGCGTCCTCATCAAGAACGCCGAAGCGCTCGAGTTGCTCGCGCGGGTCGACACGCTGATCGTCGACAAGACCGGCACCGTCACCGAAGGGAAGCCGACGGTCGACGGGATCGAACCGTCGGCTGAGTGGGACGAAAACGCGCTGCTGACCATGGCCGCCGCCGTCGAACGCGGCAGCGCGCATCCTCTCGCAGCGGCGATCGTGCGCGCGGCGGAACGTCGATCGCTGACCGTGCCGTCGGTGACCGAGTTCGTATCGACGGTCGGCCGAGGCGTCAGCGGCCGCGTCGATGGCCACCATGTCGCGATTCAGGGACCCGGTATTCAGGTGACGATTGACGGCCGGTTCGCCGGATCGATCTCCGTCACCGATCCGATTCGGGCCACGACGCGCGAAGCGATCGATGGACTGAAGCGCGATGGCCTTCGCATCGTGATGGTGACCGGGGACAAGCAGTCGACCGCGGACGCGATCGCGGCCGCGCTTGGCATCGACGAGGTGCACGCCGAAGTGCTCCCCGAGCACAAGCGCGACATCGTCGTCGAACTGCAACGCGCCGGACGGCTGGTGGCGATGGCTGGCGACGGCATCAACGACGCGCCGGCGCTCGCCGCCGCAACGGTCGGGATCGCCATGGGCACCGGGACCGATGTGGCGATCGAAAGCGCGTCGATCACGCTCGTCAAAGGCGATCTCCGTGCAATTCTGCGTGCACGGCGGCTCTCGCGCGCCACCGTCCGCAACATCCGGCAGAACCTGTTTCTCGCCTTTGTCTACAACACGATTGGCGTCCCTGTCGCGGCCGGGATTCTCTATCCGTTTGCGGGCATTCTGATCGCCCCGATTTGGGCCAGCGCCGCGATGACGCTGAGCTCGATTTCGGTCATCGGGAACGCCTTGCGCTTGAGGACTGCGAAGCTCTAACTCCTTTTCGAGACAATCCTTTACAAGCAGACACCGTTACGGTTCGCATCGTATACTTTTACGGTTCCGAGTCCCGTTTTCCGCCCCTTTCTTATGAACAAGTTCTCACTGCGTGCTACGTGTCGCTGGCTGGCGGTTGCCGGAGCGATTGTCTCCCTCACCGGTTGTGCAAAGACGACCGAAACCGCCCAGGCGCGCGGACGCGACGATGCGGCGAAAGCCGTCAAGACCGAGACCGTCCGCGAAGAGTCGGTCCGGCGCAACGTCGAAATCGTCGGCACGCTCGCGGCCGTCGACGAAGTCACGGTGTCGTCGGAAGCCGACGGTGTGGTGGCGAAGATCCTCCACGATCTGGGCGATCGCGTGAAGGCGGGCGACGCGCTCGTCGAGCTCGATAGAGAGAAGGCCGAATACAACCTCGAGCAGCAGAAAGCGGCGCTCCAGCGCGCGCTCGCGCAGTACGGCGCACCCGACGCGCAGCATCTGCCCGCCGTCGAAAAAACGCCTGACGTGCAGAAAGCGCAGGCGGACCTCGTGCAGGCGAAGCAATCGTTCGACCGTGCCTCGGAGTTATTCAAGCGGCAGCTCGTCCCGAAGCAGACGCTCGACGATGCGCAGGCGATGTTGCAGTCGAAACAGGCTGGTTACGATTTGTCGCTGCAGAACGCCAAGAACCTGCAGGCGAACATCGCGGCCGCGGACGCCGGCGCGAAATTGGCGGACCGGCAGCTTCGCGACACCTACATCCGCGCGCCGTTCGACGGCTTCGTGCAGCGCCGCTTCGTGAACCTCGGACAACTCGTCAAAGGATCGGGCACGCCGGTTCCGGTGATGAGCGTCGTCCGTATCGATCCGCTCAAGGTGACCGGCGAGATTCCGGAGAAGATGGTGCCGTGGATGAGCGTCGGGCAGGGCGTCGAAGTCCACGTCGACGCGTATCCCGACAAGGCGATCGCCGGCAAGATTTCGCGCATCAGTCCTTCCGTCAATCCGGCGACGCGCGCGTTTCCCTTCGAGGCGCTCGTCGCGAACGGCGACGCGCTGCTGAAGCCGGGCACTTTCGGCCGCGTCCGCATCGAGACGAACAAAATCGACAAAGTGCTGACGCTGTCGTACTCGTCGCTGCAATATCGCTATGGCGTCAACCGCGTGTTCGTGATCAACGGCGACAAGTTGAGCGCGAAGGAGCTGAAAGTCGGCGAGCGGCTGGGCGACCGGATCGAAGTCGTGAGCGGCGTCAACGCCGGCGACATGGTCGCGACGACTGACGTGGACAAGCTCGTGGACGGCGTTCGCGTCACGACCGCCGGCGCGGCGAAAAAGACCGAGTAAAACGCTAGAGGCTAGAGGCTAGAGGCTGGGGGCTAGAGGCTAAAGGCATGTTGTCAGAACTCTGCGTCCGACGACCCGTGTTCGCGACGATGCTCGTCATGTCGCTCGTCGTGCTTGGGATCTTCTCGTTCCGCGATCTCGGCGTCGACCTGTTCCCCCGCGCCGATCCGGCGACGGTCAACGTCGCGCTGTCGCTGCCGGGCGCCAGCCCTGACGAAATCTCCTCGTCGGTGATCGAACCGATGGAGGAAGCGATCAGTGGCGTGTCCGGTATCGACGAATTGTCGGCGCGCATCGGCGAGGGCAGCGGCGTCATCACGGTCCGGTTCGTGCTCGAGCGCGATCTCAACGACGCCGCGAACGACGTCCGCGAAAAAGTCGCAGGCGCCATCAAGCAGGTACCGCCCGAACTGCTGCCGCCGGTCATCACGAAAGTCGACCCGGACGCCGATCCGGTCATGTCGCTGATGGTGTCGTCGGACGCGATGAGCCTCCGCACGCTGACTGAAATCGCCGACAAGCAGGTGTCGCGCGCGATCCAGACGGTCAACGGCGTCGGACAGGTGACGATTGCCGGCACCCGCGCGCGCGAAATCCACATCGTCGTCGACGTCGAGAAGCTGAATTCGTACGGGTTGTCGATCGCACAGGTCCGCGACGCGGTCGTCGCGGAGAACGTCGAGATTCCGGGCGGTCAGGTCGAGCAGGGCAAGGGCCAGCTGCTGCTCCGTACGCTCGGCCGCATCGACGCGAGCGAGGACTTCAACAACATCGTCGTCGCGACGATGAACGGGACGCCAATTCGCGTGTCCGACGTCGGTTACGCCGAGGATTCGTTCGAACGGCCGACCTCGTCGGTGTGGTACGGCGAGAAGCCGGCCGTGCAGCTCGATATCCGCCGCGCGATGGGCGAGAACACGGTCGGCGTGATCGAAGCGGTGCGCGCCCGCATGCCGTCGATCGAGAAGTCGCTGCCCAAGTCGGTCAAGCTGACGTGGGTGCGCGACGACTCGAAATTCATTTACGCGTCGATCTCGTCGCTCGAAGAGCACTTGATCTTCGGCAGCTTGTTCGCCGCAATCGTCGTCATGTTCTTCATCCGGAACCTGCGCGCGGTCATCATCTCCGCGCTCGCGATTCCGGCCTCGATCATCTCGACGTTCACCCTGATGAACATCATGGGGTTCACGTTGAACAACATGACGCTCCTCGGTATCACGCTCGCGGTCGGCATCGTCATCGACGACGCGATCGTCGTCCTCGAGAACATCTTCAGGTACATCGAGGAGAAGAACTGCACGCCGTTCGAAGCGGCAATCCAGGGCACGCGCGAGGTCGCGCTCGCCGTCATGGCGACGACGTTGTCGCTCGTCGTGATCTTCCTGCCGATTGCGTTCATGAACGGCTACGCGAAGCGGTTCATCAACCCGTTCGGCTGGACGATGGCGTTTTCGATCATGGTGTCGATGCTCGTCAGCTTCACGCTGACGCCGATGCTCAGCTCGCGCTTCCTGAAGCTGTCTGACGCCGTCGCGGATCACAAGACGAAAGAAAAGGGATTTTTCCACTGGCTCGACAACTGGTATTCGCGCCAGGTCGCCTGGGCCGTGGATCATTCGGGCGTGATCATCGCCGTGTCGGCGGCTGTGCTGCTGCTGACGGTCCCGCTGAATCGCATGGTCGGCCGCGAGTTCGCGCCCGACGAAGATCTCGGCGAGTGGACGATCCACATGGACGCGCCGGAGGGGACGTCGATCGACGGCAGCCAGGAGATGGCGTTCAAGGCGCTGAAGGAAATCTCCGGCATCCCCGGCGTCGCGAACATCGAGCCGATCGTGAACCCCGGCGGCAGCGGCGTGACCGGTGGCGGCGGCGGCAGCAACGTCACGCACGTGCACTTCAACGTGCAGGCGCTGCCGCTCGAAGAGCGCAAGGTGACGCAGGCGCAGATGATTGCCGAGATGCGCAAGCGACTGTCCAAGTTCCCGGCGTATCGCCCCAGCATCACGTCACGTAACGCGCTCGGCAGCGGCGAAGGCGCCGGCGGCTACGCGATCTCGCTCAACATCCTGAGCCCGGACCTGCAGCAGTTGACCGAGTACTCGCTGAAGACGCTCGCGGAAGCGCAGAAAACGCCGAGCATCGCTGAACCGAAACTGAGCCTGAGCGTCTCGAACCCGGAGTTGCACGTCGCCGTGGATCGCAAGCGCGCCGCGGACCTGGGCGTCCGCATGCAGACGATCGGCAACGTGCTGCGGCTCGCCGTATCCGGCGACGATCAGATCTCGTTCTACAAGGAAGGGCAGGAGCAGTATCCGGTCAAAGTGCGCGTCCTCGAGAACCAGCGCCGTGACGCGCAGGAGATCGGACGCCTCACGGTCCCGTCAGTGACCGGTCCGGTGCGCATCGACAACATCGCCCGCGTCGAAGCGGGCCTCGGCCCCAGCGCGCTGCAGCGGTCGCAGCGGCAGTTTACGGTCCAGTTGAACGCGTCGGTCGCGCCGGGCCACGCGCTCGACGAGGCGTCGAACGACATCCGCCGCATCATGGCCGACATCGGCCTGCCGCCGACGATGTCGTACCGGCTGCAGGGGCAGTCGAAGATCCTCGACGAGACGACGACGAACCTGATCCTCGCGATCGCGCTGGCGATGATCTTCGTCTACATGGTGCTCGCGGCGCAGTTCGAGAGCTTCATCCAGCCGATCGTCATCATGCTCGTGCTGCCAATCTCGGTGCCGTTCGCGTTGTTCACGCTGTGGATCACCCACCGCACGCTCAACCTGTGGAGCGCGCTCGGCATGCTGCTGCTCCTCGGCATCGTCAAGAAGAACTCGATTCTGCAGGTCGACTACGCGAACGTCCTGCGGGCGAAGGGTGTGCCGCTGCGCGAAGCGATCATCGAGGCGTGCCGCACGCGACTGCGTCCGATTCTGATGACGACCTCCGCCATCATCGCCGGCTTGATCCCGACGTCACTCGGCCTGGGCATCGGCGGCACCGGCCGCGCGGCGATCGCGATCACCGTCATCGGCGGCCAGGGGCTGTGCCTGTTCCTGACGCTCCTGCTCGTCCCGGTCGCCTACGTCAAGTTCGACGCGCTGGAAGAGGCGATCGTCAACAAGAAATTCAAGGCGTTCATTGGCCGTGCCCATGCCGCGACCTTCGGTCGCATGCGACCCGCGCCAATGGCTAAGGGCTAAGGGCTGAGGGCTCAAGGCTGATGGTGACCGCGCCAGCCGGATTGTTCCGCCGTTTTTCACGGCCGCAATGAGCATCCGTTTGAGTTGATGCGCCTCGTCGAGCTCCCACGCAATCTCCTGCTTGGTCACGAGTCCAGCGCGCACGGCAAGTCGTAATCAGTACAGCGTTTCAAAGCTTTCTTTCTTCGCGACCGCGAGCTTCGCTTTGAAGTCAGGTTTTGTGTAGCCGCCTTGGGCCTCTTCTGCATTCGCGCCGATCGACGTGCCCGAGTCGAACAGTTGATCGGCAAGCCTCCGTGCGGCACGGCCGCGTTCCCACAACCTCTCGCACAGTTTGATAATTCGATAGCCGAATTCGAAGGCGCGCTCGGCGATGATTTCTGAAGGCATGCACAGGCGAGCTTCAAGAAATTCGCCACGCGGATTTCCGAAGGATTCCGCTGATCGCGGTCCAAAACGTGGCAAAATCTGCCCGTGCTTCAATCGTCCATGCGGCAGAAATATCCATCAGCCATGAGCCATAAGTCATCAGCCATTTTCGCCATTTCGGCCGTTACCGCCATCGTCATCACCGCCATCGTCGGTGCCAGCGCGCAGACACCGTCCGAGAAGGACACGCTGGCGGCCATCCAGCGCGAGGGGCTGCAGCATTCGCAAGTGCCCGCCGTGTTCGAATATCTGACCGTGAACATCGGTCCCAGGCTCACGGCGTCGCCGGCGCACAAGCGCGCGGTCGAGTGGACGCGCGATCGGCTGCAGTCGTATGGGTTGAGCAACGTGCACGTCGAGCCGTGGAAGTTCGGACGCGGGTGGGAGTTGCAGAAGCTGACGCTCGAGATGGTCGAGCCGCGGTACCTGCCGCTGATCGGGTACGCAGACGCGTGGTCGGCGGCGACGAACAGCGAGATCGTCGCGGCGCCCGTCCTCACGGCCGGCAAGACGCCCGAGCAGATCGCGGCGATGAAAGAGCAGCTGCACGGCGCGATCGTCCTGACGCAGCCGATGATGACGAATTTCGTCCGGAAGGATCGGCCGAATCCGAGCGACGAGCGCTACGAGGCGAACTCGGCCGCGTACGCGACGAGCGTGGGGCAGCGACCGCAGCAGCCGGGCGCCGAGACGCCGCAGCAGCGCGCGCAGCGCCTGGCGCAGGCGTACCGCGACGCGGGCGCAGGCGTGTTGTTGAAGCCGAGCGTCGGCGAGCACGGGACCGTGTTCGTGACCGGCCGCGATCAAGGCGCCGGCGCCGTTCCGTCGCTGACGCTCAGCGGCGAGCACTACAACATGATCCTGCGCATGCTCGACCACGGTGTGCCGGTGAAGCTGCGCGTCAACGTGCAGACGAAGTTCTTCGACGAGGACAACGGCAACGCGTATAACGTCATCGCCGAGCTGCCGGGCACCGATCCGGTCCTGAAGGACGAGGTCGTGATGATCGGCGGCCACCTCGACTCGTGGCACACGGGCGTCGGCGCCACCGACAACGCCGATGGTACCGCGACGGTGATGGAAGCGATGCGCATTCTGAAAACGATCGGCGCGCGGCCGCGCCGGACGATTCGCGTCGCGCTCTGGGCCGGCGAAGAACAGGGTTTGCTGGGATCGAAAGCGTGGGTCCAGCAGCATCTCGCCGGCGACGCCAACAAAGCGGCGCGCGACAAGTTCGACGCCTACTTGAACATCGACAACGGGACCGCCGGCATCTACGGCTGGTACTTACAGAACAACGAAGAAGTGCGCGGGATCTTCGACAGCTGGCTCGATCCGCTGAAGGCGACGGGTACGAAGCGGAACACGATCGAACCGGTCGGCTCGACCGATCATCTGAGCTTCATCGACGCGGGCGTCCCCGGTTTCAACCCGATTCAGGACTACAAGAACTACGACGTCCGCACGCACCACACGAACATGGACACCAACGAGCGCGTGGACGAGAAGGACATCGAGCAAGCGGCGGTCGTGATGGCGACGTTCGCGTACAACATCGCGAATCTCGATCGGAAGATTCCGTTCAAGAAATAACCACGGAACGCACAGAACTCACGGAACCATCTTTCTGTGCGTTCCGTGAGTTCTGTGGTTGCCTACCTATTCACACCTGACGCGCATCGTCGCCTTGCCGTCGTCGATGTCGATCGTGGCGTCGCCGAGATCTCGCGCGGCGGCCTCGATGTCGGAGAGATCGATCTTCGAGAAGTCGACGTCGACGCCCTGCTTGCGGAATTCGTCCTTCAGCTTCGGGCCGAAGATCAGCGGAAACATTCCGGCGAGCCGGACGCCGCTGCGCGCGAGCGCGAGCGGGACGCGGATGTTCACGTTGCGCGCGGGATGGCCGTCCCGCGCCGCCTTGTCGATCGTGATGCGCATCCAGCGCGGCGGAACGCGCGATCCGTCGTCGATCGGCGCGGTGTCCTTGACCGCGCGCAGGAGTTGTTCGGCCTCGTCCACGGTGACTTTTCCCTGGGACAGCAGCTCGAGGACGCGTTTGGTGTCGCTAGTCGTGTCGGTCGTCATCATCATCGCCTCGCATGCGCGCGATGGCGTCGCGCGCCGAAATCTCGCCCCGTTCCAACTGCAAGAGCACCTCGCCGGCAGACCGCCGTGGCGCTGCAGACGCCTCGACCTCCGCAAACGGGAGCCGTTCGCCAATCCGATTGAGCCGGTTCTTGATGGTGGGATAGCTGACGCCGAACAGCTTCTCCATGTCTTTGATGGATCCGTGGCAGCGAATGAACGCCGCCACGAAGATCTGGTCTTCGGCTGGAAGCTGCGCGAGCGGCGGGAGGTCGAACGACCCTTCGACAGCGACGCCCGTCTCTTTCAGACGGACCCGCTCGACGGTAATCGCCTCTCCGTTAGTGAGTTTTGTTAGGTTCTGCCAGTCCATGTATTGAATTTTTTAAGATCATACTTAAAAAACTCAATACTGCAAGCGTTAATTAATGAACTGAGCAAGACCCGGGGCCGCGTGGGTCGCCGCACGAACCGCAGGGGCCTGCGGGGGGGTGGACGAACGACTTGCCGGGGCCGCTCGCCTGGGCCGCGAAGACCGACAGAAGCTTCTGCAGGTCAGCACCTTGGCAGCCCGGGCAGGTCGGCGACTGCCCCTCGCGCGTGAGAAACTCAAACTTCTTCCCGCACCCGCGGCATTCGTATTCAAAAAGAGGCATACGGTATTCTAACGCTCGTCCGCAATCCTCAATCCGCAATCCGCAATGTCTATTGTTGCTGCCGTCATGCCTGCGCCGCGCGTTCCGGTTGAACTGCGTGAGTTTACCGAGCCTCGGCTCGAAGACGGGTCCGTGCTCTTGCGCACGCTGTATTCCGAGGTCTGCGGCACGGACGTTCACGTATTCCACGGTCGGTTGGCCGGCGTGCCGTATCCGATCATCCCCGGCCACGTGTCGGTCGGCACCGCGGCGAAGATTCGCGGCTCGGTGCGAGCGGTGGATGGATCAGCCGTCGCGGACGGCGACACGCTGGCGTTCTTCGACGTGCACCGCACGTGCGGACGCTGTCGCGCCTGCACGGTGACGCGGACGCCGACGCGCTGCGAAGCGCGACGCGTCTACGGCATCACCGACTCCGCGACCGAGGGCCTCTTCGGCGGGTGGTCGCAGGCGATTTACCTCGAGCCTGGCGTTGCGATCGCGAAGCTGCCGCGGTCGGTCCCGCCCGAAACCTACATCAGCGGCGGCTGTGGATTGATTACGGCGGTGCACGCGATCGATCGCGCGGCGATCGGGCTGGGCGACACCGTGCTGGTTCAGGGAACGGGTGCTGTCGGATTGAGCGTCATCGCGCTCGCGAAACTCGCCGGCGCGACGCGTGTGATCGCATTCGGCGCGCCAGCCGATCGGCTGGCGCTCGCGGCGGCGATGGGCGCCAGCGTCATCGTCGACATTCAGCGCACATCCGTCGCCGACCGAGCGCAACAGATCGCGGAACTGACCGATGGTCTCGGCGTCGACGTGGCGATCGAGGCCGCCGGTTCGGCGCGCGCCGTCGAGGAAGCGGTGACGCTGATCCGCGACGGCGGCTGCTACGTGATCGCCGGGCATTACACCGACGCCGGGCCGAGCACCATCAACGTGCATCAACACATCAACAAGAAGCACCTCGAAATCCGCGGATGCTGGGGCAGCGAGGTCGGCCACTTCGTCCGCGCAATCCGCGTCCTCGAAGAACATCACGCACGGATTCCGTGGCGAGCGATCGGCGCGAAGACGTACGCGCTCGCCGACGTCAACCTCGCGCTCGCCGATGCGGAAGCGATGCGCCTGCCGAAAGCGCTTGTCCAACCGAACTGACGCGGCCGGTCCGACAGGCCCGCGCTACGTCCGCATCGCGGCCCTCGCGATCGGGTGGCGGCTCGTGTCGGCTGTCATCGGGTGGATCGCGATGATGACGGTGCCGCTCGCGTCTCCGTCGCAGACGACGATGTTTGCGCAACCGAATGCGTTCTGGGATCAGTTCACGCGATACGACGCGGGATGGTATTACCAGATCGCGCGGTTCGGATACTGGTTCGTGCCGGGCGGACCGTCCGCAGGGATCGGCAAACCCGGCAAGATCGCCTACTTTCCGCTGTATCCATTTCTCGCTGGTTACGTCGGCAAGATCTTCGGCGCCACTCAGCCGGGCATTTATCTCGGATTGATCGTCGTGTCGTGGATCGCATTCGCCGGCGCGATGATCGTGTTGTATCGCCTCGCGCGGCTGGATCTCGACGAGCGCGGGGCCGAACGAGCGGTCCTGCTGACGGCGCTGTTTCCGTTCTCGTTCTTCTTCGGCATGCCGTACACCGAGTCAGTCTTCTTTCTGCTGACGCTGCTGACGTTCTACTGCTTCCGGACGCAGCAGTGGATCGCCGGCGGCGTCGCCGGTGCGTTGACGACGGCGACGCGCGTGAACGGCGTGTTGATGGGGCCGTCGCTCGTGTGGATCGCGTGGAAGAAGTCGAGGCCGCGCGAGTGGCCCATCGCGCTGGCCGGGCTCGCGCTGGTCGGTGCCGGTGTCGGTGCCTACTCGCTCTATGTCTACCATCTGAGCGGCAACGCGTTCGAATGGGCGTCGTCGATCAGCCGGTGGAATTACCATCCTGGCAGCGCGCCGTGGACGGCGCCGTGGCAGCTGGCGACGAAGCTCGTCACCGAGCCGCGTCACTACTTCCGCACCGACCCGATGGCGCTCTACGACACGCTGTACGGACTCTGCGCCATCATCTTCATTGTCTCGATTCCGTTTGTGTGGATGCGGTTCGGGCTCGCGTACGGCCTGTTCATGGTCGCGAACCTCTGGTTGCCGTTGTCGTCGGGCGTGTTCGAGGGGATGGGGCGCTACTGTTCGGTGCTGTTTCCGTTCTTCATCTGGATTGCTGCCCAATCTCGCGTCGTCTCGACGACGGTCGCGATCGCGTTCGCGATCATGTATCCGATCGCGCTGGCGATGTTCGTCACTCTTCGTCCGATCTTCTGACCCGGTACAGCTTCAAGTCTCCCTCTTCAGCGAGCAACTGCAGGCCGCGTTGCGTCCGAACGGCGTCAGCGGTTTCGTTGTCGGTCCAATCGCGCAGCAGCTTGTCGTGGACCCAGACATGTGTCACGCCGTAGCGGCGCAACGCCGCGATCGATCCATCGTCAGGAAAGTGCGCGAGCTCGCGCGCGTGTGCTTCGTAGCTGTTGGGCACGATCCCGCTGTAGCCGTTCAGCATCGGCCGCCAATTGGCGGTCGATTCCAACATGTAGTCGGCGTTGTGGAACACGCGGAACGGATCGAAGAACGGAAAATGCGCGACGACGGCGTTCGGATCGCGCAGTTGGGCTGCAAGACGCGGAATCGGGGCTGCTCGCGTGTACGCGATCGGCGCCGAGAAGGCTTCGACGTTGACGAAGACGACCAGCGCGACGGTGACCCACGCGCGCCGCAGTCGGGCGACGGTAAATCCCGAGAGCAGGCCTGCCGACACGATGGCGAGGAATCCGAAACGTGAGATGTTGCGGATCCCTTGCAACGGTACGAACACGCGGTAGAGCCAGGCGTATCCCGGCAGCGCCGCCCCGCACGAGAGCGCGACCGCGGCAAGTCCGAACGCGGCGATCATGCGCGCGCGCACGTCTTTGACAACCGTGCCGTTGACCAGCGACACGACGCTCAGCGCCAGCGCGATGAAACCGGGAAAGAGCGCGGTCGGTCCGCCCCAGAAGCGCGGACTCCACGACGCGTAGATCCGCGCCGGCGTGTTCAGGTACTCGCGCCACGTGGCGGAATTGAGCGCGACCTCCTCGATGTCACGCACCTCTCCGAGTTGGTGATACATGAGCAGAAAGGGCAGCATCAGGACAAGCGCGATCCCGGCGGCGATGGCGAGCTGGGCGAATACGCGGCGGCGATCCGTCGGTGCCGGGCTACCTTCTGACGCCAATCGCACGGCGAGGGCGACGACCAGGGCGATCGTTTGCATCACCAGCGCGTAGTACGACGTCAGACCCTGCAGCGCGAAGGCGATCGCGAGCAGGAGTGGCGCGCGCCGGCGATCGCCGCTCAGGATCAGATCGAACGCCACGAGCGCCACCAGAAAGAACTCGAAGTGCAGCGCCTGGAGGTGGGGCATCCGCGTGAGCGTGTGCGCGTTGAAGCCGACGATGGATCCGGCGACGAGGCCGGCGAGCCAGTCGCCGGTCCACCGGGTGATGACGCACCACGTCGCCCACGCCATCAGCGTCAGTCCCGCGAGCAGCAACAGGTTGTAGACGAGCACCGGCGACGCGCCGAGCCAGAGCAGCGGCGCCCCCATGATCGCCGGTCCGATCAGATATTCGGAGTACGCCAGCGTGTGCCGGTCGGGATAGAAGATGTTGGCGTCGAAGAAATGCGCCGGATCGTGGACCGCTTGATGGGCGTCCCACGCCAGAATCCACTCGTTGAGGACGGTATCTGGACTATCGTTTCTGGAGAGCGTCGCTGGAGCTGACGCCAGCGGCCAGGTGTGGACGATGCTCAAACCGGCGAACAGGAGAAGAGCGATCAGTGCACGGCGCACCTCGCACTTATAGCACCACGCACCGCTCTGCGGTGTCTAAGTCCAGCATGCGGCGATGGGCAGCGTGTGTCGGCGTGGCGATGCTGGCGGCGTGTTCGTCCCGGCCGCCGGTGGTCCGGCCGCGGATGTCGGCAGCGGACAGGCTGGCAGCGGTCGACGCGGAGGTCCGCGCCGGCTGCCTCGATTGCCTGGTCGGCGCGTATCGTCGGTTCGACGAGTTACGCGCAGAACCCGACGCGGCGGACGCTGCGACAGCTGGCGCTATCCGTGCAGCCGCCTTGATCGCCCTTCGCCAGCGCGAGCTCGGGATGGTCGACGAGGGCTATCTCGAGAAGGCACGAGCCCTGGCGACGCAACCGACCGTTCCACGGTGGCTGCCGACGATTCTCGACATCATCGACGCGCTGCCCGGCAACGGCGCCGGAACCGGCGGGCCGCCCCGCAGCGACCTCGACCTTCAACGGATGCAGCGTCTCCGAACAAACCGCGGCGCGTGGCTGGCGCTGCTGCGCGACAGCTCGCGCTACGACGAAGCGGCGGCCTACACGCTGCTCTCGCTCGGATGCGACTCGATCGACACCCGCAATACGCCGCGTGAAGAGCTGTTCGCGAACGTCGACGCCTTCGCCGGCGCGCCGTTGATCGTTTATCGCGAATCGCTCTGCCGCCAGATCGAGAGCGGGACACTCAAACCGCTGCTCGAGAAGGATCCGCGCTTCGTCGAGATCACTTTTGCGCTTGGCGCCGAGCTGCAGGGCGCTCGGCCGAGGCCGAAACTCGACGAGGCCGAAGAACAGTATCAGCGCGCGTACGCGTGGCACCCGCAGTGGCCGGCGTTGACGCTCACGATGGCAGGCGTAGCCATGACGGCGGAAGACTTCGCGCGCGCGCGAACGCTCTACGACGAGACGCTGACCTACGACCCGCATTCGGGAAACGCGCTCCTCGGCCTCGTCAAAGCGCAGACGTATCTCGGCAAATACGAAGAGGGCATTGCGACCGCCGATCGGCTGCTCGAGGAGCACTGGTACATCGGCGACGCGCGCTACTGGCGCGCCTACGACGAGTTTCAGCTCGCGCGCTACGACGCGGCGTGGGACGACGTGGAGCTGGCGGAGAAGTCGTCGATCAACGCGCAGATTCCCAAGCTGGCCGGGCTCATCGCGTATCAGCGTCATCAGCCCGAGACGGCGATCACGCGCTTCAAGACCTCGCTCGAACGGAACCCCTTCGACTGCGAAACGCGCTTCTATCGCGGCGTGATCCACGCCGAGCAGGCGCAGTGGACCGACACCGTGGACGTGCTGTCGTCCGCGGCCACGTGCCTCGAGAATCACGAAGCCGAACTCAAAGGCGAGATCGAGCAGATCCGCGGGTCCGATCTCCGCGAGGATCGCAAAGCGAAACAGATCGCCAGACGCGAGCAGGAAATCGCCGAGGGCCGCCGGCGGATGGCGACGTCGTGGTACGACTGCGCCGTCGGTTACTTCAGCCTGAAGAAGAGCGACGAAGCGCGGCAGTTCGCCGAGAAGGTGGCCGACGACGAACAGTTCGGCGCGCGCGCGAAAGAGATCCTGTCACGTATCTCACGCGACAACGACCTGCGATAGACTGGAGGGATGCCTTCGGTCGCAAATCCGCTCCGGCGCAACGTCGCCATCATTGCTCACGTCGATCACGGGAAGACCACGCTCGTCGATGCCCTGCTGCATCAGAGCGGAACGTTTCGCGCGAACGAGCGCGTCGCCGAACGCGCGATGGACAACACCGATCTCGAACGCGAGCGCGGCATCACGATTCTCGCGAAGAACACCGCCGTCCACTACAAAGACCTGCTGATTAACATCGTCGACACGCCGGGCCACGCCGACTTCGGCGGGGAAGTCGAGCGGACGCTGTCGATGGTCGATGGCGTGATGCTGCTGGTCGACGCGTCCGAAGGTCCGCTGCCGCAGACGCGGTTCGTGCTGCGCAAGGCGCTCGAGCGCCGGCTGCCGCCGATCGTCGTCATCAACAAGATCGACCGTCCCGACGCGCGGCCGCAGGAAGTGCTCAACGAAATCTACGACCTGTTCATCGACCTCGACGCGAACGAGGAGCAGCTCGATTTTCCCGTCCTCTACACGAACGCGAGGATCGGCACCGCGAGCCGTGCCTCCGACCAGCCGGGCGAGGATCTCCGTCCGCTGTTCGACGCGGTCGTCGACCACGTGCCGCCGCCGAAGGGGAATCCGGACGCGCCGCTGCAGCTGCTCGTCGCCAACCTCGACTCGAGCGACTACCTCGGACGCATCGCCATCGGCCGCATCTTCAACGGCCGGATCAAAATCGGCGACATGGTCGCCGTCTGCAAGTTGAACGAGGCGGTGCAGGAAACGAAGGTCACGAAGCTGTTTGCGTTCGACGGACTGAAACGCGTCGACGTCACCGAAGCGGCCGCCGGCGACATCGTGTGCGTCGCGGGCATCGAGGACATCACGATCGGCGAGACGATCGCGGACGCCGAGCATCGCAACGCGATTCCGCCGATCGCCATCGACGAGCCGACGGTGTCGATGATCTTCGGCGTCAACACGTCGCCGATGGCCGGACGCGAAGGGCAGTACGTCACGTCGCGGCAGCTGAAGGACCGCCTCGATCGCGAGCTGCTCGGCAACGTGTCGATTCGCGTGGAGCCGACCGATTCGCCGGAGCAGATGAAGGTCATCGGCCGCGGCGAGCTGCAGCTCTCGATCCTGATCGAGATGATGCGGCGCGAGGGCTACGAGCTCCAGGTGTCGCGGCCGGACATCGTCACGAAAGAGATCAACGGGCAGATCATGGAGCCGGTCGAAGAGCTGGTCATCGACGTGCCCGAAGATCACCAGGGCGTCGTCATCGCGCAGGTCGGCGAACGCAAGGGCGTGATGTCGAAGATGGTCAACAACGGCAGCGGACGCGTGCGCCTCGAGTTCCGCATTCCGGCGCGCGGGCTGATCGGCTTCCGGTCGCAGTTCATGACCGACACGAAGGGCACCGGCATCATGAACCACATCTTCTCGAGCTGGGAGCCGTGGCACGGCGTGATTCCCGCGCGCGCGAACGGCGCGCTCGTCGCCGACCGTTCCGGTCCCGCGACGTCGTACGCGATCTTCAACCTGCAGGATCGCGGCGAGATCTTCATCGAGCCGGCGACGCAGGTCTACGAAGGCATGATCATCGGCGAGAACTCACGGCCGAACGACATGGACGTCAACGTCACGAAAGAGAAGAAGCAGACGAACATGCGCGCGTCGACGGCGGACGAAGCGATCCGCCTGATTCCGCCGCGCAAGCTCGGACTGGAACAGGCGATCGAGTTCATCAACGACGACGAGCTCGTCGAAGTCACGCCGGGCAGCATCCGCTTGCGGAAGCGGATCCTCGCGAGCAACATGCGGCCGAAGAAAGACAGAGACTAGAGGCTGGAGGCTGGAGGCTGGACAGGGAACCCTCGGCCGTTCGTGCACGTATCTGGTCAAATGCCTCTGGTTGTTCGCCTCCTGATCGTTCTCGTTGCTGCGCCCATCCTGCTCTCACAGGTTCGCAAGCCGTGGCGGGCGATCGGCCGTCCCTTCCTCTGGATCATGAACCGATCGCACTCAGCGGTCACCGACTGGGGACTGCGTCAGCTGGCGATTGCCGCTGACGCCCGCGTGCTGGATGTCGGCTGCGGCGGCGGGCGGACGATCGCGAAGCTGGCGTCCGAGCCTCGACGAAAAGTCAGCGGGGTCGATTACTCGCCCGAGAGCGTGGCTGTCTCACAGCAAACCAACGCCGCGGCGATCGCCGACGGCCGTGTCGATGTCCAACAGGCATCTGTCTCGAAGCTGCCGTTCGCGGACGCGACGTTTGATGTCGTGACGGCGGTCGAGACGCATTACTACTGGCCAGATGTTGTCGCCGACTTGCGCGAAGTCCGCCGCGTCCTGAAGCCCGGTGGCTCCGTCGCGCTGATCGCGGAGAGCTATGCCGCCGGGCGTTTTGGATTCATCCAGGGTCTCGCGATGAAGCCGCTCGGCGTCATCCACCTGACTGCCGAGGGTCACCGGCAGGCGCTAACGGACGCTGGATTCTCGAGTGTTGACGTCTTCGAAGAGCGCGCGAAGGGCTGGATTTGTGCGTCGGGCCGGTCGGAACGGTTGTAGCGCAGCCCTTTAGTTGTAGCGCAGCCCTTTAGGGCTGCTGCACGCCTGAAGGCCTGCGCTACATCTGTCCTATGAGTTTGGCTTTGTCGGCGCCGGATCTGGGACGGAATTTCTGGACGCGCCCGCCGAAGCTGTCGGCGCCGTAAAGGTTGCCGTCCGAGTCCACTGAGATCTGATGGAGTTCCCAGAACTGACCGGGGAAGACGCCGTACGTGCCCCAGTAGTAGAGCAGCTTGCCGTTGGTGTCGTATTCGAGAAGCTTCGAGTTGGTGCCGTCGGCGACCCAGACGTGCTGATCTTTCGAGATGAAGATGTCGTTGGGTTGACGGAGGTTCGGCCAGAGGTCGAGCCACGTGCCGTTCTCGTCGAACACCTGAATCCGGTGATTCGATCGGTCGGCGACGTAGATGCGCCGATTCGCGTCGACGGCGACGCCGTGCACGCCGGCCAACTGTCCCTGACCGTTGCCGCGCGTGCCGAACGAACTGAGGAACTTACCGTCCTTCGAAAACTTTGCGATCCGCGCGTTGCCGAGGCCATCGGCAACGAGCAACGTTCCGTCCGGCAGCCACGCGATATCCTGCGGACGATTAAAATGCGCGCCATCGTCGCCCGGCACGTCGGTCTCGCCGAGCGTCCGAACGAGCTGCTTGCCGTCGTTCGTGAACTCGTAGATCACGTGACGTGCGTCGTTGACGACCCACACGTGCCGCTCGCGATCGTACGGGCTGATTCTGATCTTGTGCGGACCGCCGCCCCCTTCGAACAGCTTGTCCCACTGCGTCCACGCGTCGATCATCTTGCCGCTGCCGTCGACGACGACGATGCAGTTGCGCATCTCGGGCGTCGGCTCGGTCGCGCGTTGACCGAGCGATCCCCATTCGCCGTTGTACCCGCGTCCAAGTTTGTCGGGGAGTTTCAGCTCGCCACGCGCGGCGATGAAAATGCGGTTCGGTGATTCGGCGAAGATGCCCGGCTGCGAGCCCCAGATGTAGCCCTGCTTCGCCCAGTCGGTCGGCCACTTCTCGACGACTTGATACGGACCGGTCTCGTCTTCGCCGCCTTTGTCTTGAGGGGCGAAAGCGACGAAGGCTGCGAGGGTTAGCAGGAGGAAGCGCATCGGCTCAAGAGGTTCAAGAGGTTCAAGAGGTTCAAGAGGTTCAAGAGGTTCAAGAGGTTCAAGAGGTTCAAAAGGTTCAAAAGGTTCAAAAGGTTCGGAGGTTCGGAGGTTCAAGAGGTTCGGAGGTTCAAGAGGTCGTCTTCGAACCCCTCGAACCCCTTGAACCTCTTGAACCCCTTGAACCCCTTGAACGTTTAGTGTTGCGCGGTCGGTCTATCGCCACCACCGGGGACCGCGAACGCCAGGTACTCACCCGAGTAGTTGCCGCCGCTGATTGCGACGACGATGTACTGGCGGCCGTCGAGGCCTTTGTAGGTCATCGGCGAACCGCTCTGCGCGGCCGGCATCCACACCGCGCCGAGCTCGGCGCCGGTCTGTTTGTCGTACGCACGCAGCATCGCGCCGCGCGGACGTCCGGGCGGCGCCGTCACCTGCGGATCGCCGAGGACGACGAGCGTCTTCGTGACGAGCAGGCCGACGCTGCCGTTCTGTCCCGTCTTCGGGATGTTCATCCCTTTGAGTAGCGGGCTGTCGCGGACCGCGTCCGGCGTGTCGCCGTGCGGCACCTGGAACTTCAGCTCGCCCTTGTCGACGTCGATCGCCGACAGCACGCCGTACGGCGGCTTGACGATCGGCAGGCCGCCGAGGCCTTCGGTCATCGGATTCGAGAACGCACCGCGTCCTGCTGCAGCCGCCGCGCCAGCGCCCGCTTCCGCGGCTGCGCCGCGTCCGCCTCGACCCGCGGCTGCTGCGCCGCGACCGCCACCACCGCCGCCGCGCTGCGGGGCGTCAGCGGCGCTGCCGAAGCCCGGACCTTCCGCGACGCGGAATTCCGTCCCTTCGGTGCCCGACACGTAGTTCAGGTCAGAGAATCCTGGCGGCGGTTTGCGCAGCGAGAGTCCGCTGACGAACGCCATCGCCGCCTGTGCGTAGACGATGTGCGTTTCGGGATCGGCGCCCGCGCCGGGCCAGTTCGTGCCGCCGCTGGCGTTGCCGACGTTGATCGCGCCGCGGATGCCGTTCAAATCACCGACGAGCGGCGGATTGAACATGCCGGCGACGCGATAGTGCTTGAGGTTCTCGAGCGCCTGCGCGCGCAGCGCCGGCGTGAAGTCGATGAGATCGTCCGGCACCTTCAGGAACGGACGTCCGTAGGCCGGCGGTTTGGTCGGGAACGGCTGCGTCGGCGACGTCTTTTCGCCGGGCACGTCGGACTGCTGGACCGGCTTCTCTTCGATCGGCCAAATCGGCTGACCGGTGATCCGATCGAACACGTACAGGAACGACTCTTTGCTCGGCAGCGCGACGATCTTGCGCGGCTTGCCGTCGATGTTCGCGTCGAGCAGGATCGGCGCCGAGGACAGGTCGTAGTCCCAGATCGGGTGATGCACGACCTGGAAGTGCCATTTCTTCTGACCCGTCTTCATGTCGACCGCGACGAGCGAGTCGCCGTACAGGTTGTTCCCCGGACGATGGCCGCCGTAGTAGTCAGACGTCGGATCTTCAACCGGTAGATAGACGAGGCCGGCTTCTTCGTCGACCGTCATCTGCGTCCAGACGCCGGTGTTGCCGTTGGTCGCCCACGATTCGTTTTCCCACGTGTCGTTGCCGAATTCGCCGGGACGCGGAATCGTGTTGAACGTCCAGAGCAGTTTGCCCGTCCTGACGTCGAACGCGCGCACGAGGCCTTTCGTGTTGTTGTGCGTGACGACGGTCATCCCTTCCTTGAACGACGAGCCGATGATGACCATGTTGCCGACGACGAGCGGCGTGGAGTGGAGGCCGATCTCGCCTTGTTCGAGATCGATCTGCTGCCCTTTGCCGGTGACCGCGCCGTTCTTGAGATCCACGACGCCGCCGTTGCCGAACGACTGCACCATCGATCCATTCTTCGCGTTCAGCTCGACGAGGCGGTAGCCGGTCGTCACGTAGACGACGCGTTCGTCGCCTTTGCCGTCGGTCCAATATGCGACGCCGCGGCCCGACAACTGGCGCGGCGCGATCGCGGCGCGGTTGCCCTCACGGTAGCTGTGCGACCAGATCAACTCGCCCGTCTTGCCATCGAGCGCGATGACCGATCGCCGCGTGCCGGCGGTCGTGTACAGGATGCCTTTGATGGCGAGCGGCGTCCCTTCGAGCTTGTACTCCGGACGCGTGCCGAGGTTGTCGGTCTTGAAGCGCCAGGCGACCTCGAGTTCCTTGAAGTTCTGTCCGTTGATCTGATCGAGCGGCGAGTACTTCGTGCCTTTCGCATCAGCGGTGTAGTGCGTCCAATCGCCGTTCTTCGTGCTCGGCACGTAGCCCTGGCCGGTCACGCGCGCGCTGTGCGTGCCGACGAGGATCGCGCCGACGGCAACCGCGGCACACGTCGTTCCAATAATTGTGCGTTTCATGTGAGAGCTCCCCTGAACGGGCACAATATACGCCAGATGCGGGTCGTGCAGGTGAACTATGCGAGCGATCCGGCGTTGAAATCCGCCGACGAATTGCTCGACCGCTACACGACGTTGACGGGCTGGGCCGACGCAATTGCGGCGGCCGGCGCCGACGTGCTGACGGTTCAGCAGTTCCATTCGTCAGCAAATGTCACGCGCAACGGCGTGTCGTACACGTTCGGCGACTTTTCGACGATTGCCGCCGCCGCCGCCGCATTCACGCCCGACATCGTCCACGTCAACGGCGTCACGTTTCCAGTCGAGACGTGGCGACTGCGACGAAGGATCGGCCGCCCTGAAAGGGCCGCCCTACACCTGGTCGTGCAAAGCCACTCGGACGGCGGCGACATCGGACGCGCGCCGATGCTGCGGATTGCCGGGCGCCTGTGCCGCTCGTCCGTTGACGCGTTTCTGTTTGCCGTGCCGGAACATGCGCAGGCGTGGCGCGACGCGGGATTCATCGCGCCGACGCAACGCGTCCACACGGTCATGCCGGCGAGCACCGACGTGCGGCCAATGCCGCGCGGCGACGCGCGATCGCGCAGTGGCGTGACGGGATCGCCGGCAATCGTTTGGGTCGGGCGCCTGAACGCGAACAAAGATCCGCTGACGATTCTTGCGGCCTTCGAACAATTCGCCTCGCGTGCGTCCGACGCGACGCTGACGATGATCTATCACACCGACGAACTGCTCCCGCAAGTGCGCGAACGGATCATCGGATCATCGACGTTGCGCGATCGCGTGCGCCTCGTCGGCGCGGTGCCGCACGACCAGATGTCCGCGTACTTCTCGGCCGCTGATATCTTCCTCGTCGGCAGTCATCACGAGGGAAGCGGGTACTCGCTGATGGAAGCGCTCGCGTGCGGCGCGATTCCCGTCGTCACGAACATCCCGACGTTTCGTGCGCTGACGGGCGACGTCGGACATCTGTGGTCGCCAGGCGACGTGGAAGGTTGCGTGCGCGCACTCGACAGCACCGCGGCCGACGAACGACCGCGCGTCATCGAACACTTCGAAAAAAATCTAACGTGGAGGGCGGTGGGGGAACGCGCGGTCGAGATCTACCGCGCGGTGATCATGGCACATGGCTGATGGCCAAGGGCTAATGGATATCACGCGTCATCGCGCGCGAAATCCATCAGCCCTGAGCCATCAACCCTTAGCCATCAAGCCTTAGCCATTACCGAGCGCCCGTGTTAGTGCGCTGCGGCGCGTTCGGGAGCGCGTACGCGATGTACTCGCCCGAGTAGTTGCCGCCGCTGACGGCGACGATGATGTACTGCTTGCCGTCGACCGAGTAAGTCATCGGCGAGCCGCTCTGCGCGGCCGGCATGAACACCGCGCCGACTTCCTTGCCCGTCAGCTTGTCATACGCACGCAGCATCGCGCCGCGCGGATGCTCCGGCGTCGTCGTCACCTGCGGATCGCCGACGATGACGAGCGTCTTCGTCACGACGACGCCGACGTTGCCGGTCTGACCGGTTTTCGGAATGTTCATCCCGCGCAGCACCGGGTTGTTGCGGACGCTATCCGGCGTATCTCCGTGCGGCGTCGACCACTCGAGCGTGCCTTTGTCGAGATTGATGCCGACGACGACACCGTAGGGCGGTTTCAGGATCGGCAGGCCCTGGACGATCGTGCCGCCGCCGCCGAATCCACCTTCCGCGCCGCCACCGCCGCCGCCTGCGCCGCGACCGCCGCGGCCTTCAGCACCACGACCCGCCGCCGCCGGAGGCGGTGGGGGAGGTGGCGTGTTGCCACGATTGGCCGGCGCGTCGGCTGCGAGGCCTTCGCCGCCGCCGAGGATCGGACGGAACTGCTGACCGGCCGTGCCCATCACGTAGTCGAGATCCGAAAACTCCTTCGGCGGCGCGACGAGACCGAGCGGCGCGAGGCACGCGTTGCACGCGTGCGTGAAGAACATGTGGAGTTCCGGATCCGCCGCGGAGCCCGGCCAGTTGACGCCGCCGCTCAACGTCCCAGACGTCAGCGCGGCCAACGGACCTTCCGGCTTGCTCACGACCGCCGGCAGGAACACCGGTCCGAGGCGATAGCGTTTCGCCTGTTCGACCGCCTGCGCGTGCAGTTCCGGCGTGAAGTCGAGGAGATCGCTTTCGAGCACACCGTTGCGCGAGTACGCCGGCGGTTTGGTCGGGAACGGCTGCGTCGGCGACGTCTTTTCGCCGGGCACGTCGGTCTGCGGAACCGGGCGCTCTTCGATCGGCCACACCGGCTGACCGGTGATGCGATCGAACACGTACAGCATGCCCTGCTTCGTCGACTGCGCGACCGCCTTGATCGGCTTGCCGTTGACGTTGATGTCGATCAGGATCGGCGCCGCCGGCATGTCGTAGTCCCAGATCGGGTGGTGCACGATCTGGTAGTGCCATTTCTTCTGGCCGGTTTTCAGATCGACCGCGACGAGCGAATCGCCGTACAGGTTGTTGCCCGGACGATGACCGCCGTACAGGTCTGACGTCGGATCTTCCACCGGCAGGTACGCGAGGCCGGCTTCTTCGTCAGCGGTGATCTGCGACCACACGCCCGTGTTGCCGTTGGACGCCCACGATTCCTTTTCCCACGTGTCGTTGCCGAACTCGCCCGGACGAGGAATCGTGTTGAAGGTCCAGAGCGTCTTGCCGGTGCGGACGTCGAAGCCGCGCACGAGGCCCTTCGTGTTGTTGTGCGTCTTGACCGTCAACCCTTCGCGGAAGGACGAGCCGACGAGGATCGTGTCCTTCGCGATCGTCGGCGTCGAGTGCAACCCGATCTCGCCCGTTTCCAGGTTGATCTGTTCGCCCTTGCCGACCACCGCGCCGATCTTCATGTCGACGATGCCGTCTTTGCCGAAGGTCTTGATCGGCGCGCCGGTGTGCGCGTTCAACGCGACGAGGTGATAGCCCGTCGTCACGAAGATGACGCGGTCGTCGCCTTTGCCGTCAGTCCAGTAGGAGAGCCCGCGTCCCGAGAGCTGACGCGGCGCCGCGACGGCGCGCTGCCCCTCGCGCAGCGAGTACACCCACATCAGCTCGCCGCTCTTCGCGTCGAGCGCGACGACCGATCGGCGCGTGCCGCCGGTGGCGTAGATGACGCCCTTGATGGCGAGCGGCGTCCCTTCGAGCTTGTACTCGGGGCGCGTGCCGAGGTTGTCGGTCTTGAAGCGCCACGCGACCTCGAGGTTGTTGAAGTTCTGCGCGGTGACCTGATCAAGCGGCGAGTAGCGCGTGCCTTTCACGTCCGCCGTGTAGTACGGCCAGTCGCCATTCTTCGTCGTCGGGAACCCGGGCGCCTGGCCCTTGAGGTTCGGGATGACGACGGCCGCGGCGGCAACCGCGACGAGTCCTAGAGCTATCCGTTTCATCGTTAGTTATCTCCCACCTGCTGCTGTTGACGTCTTCGCGCCCTGCGGGTGCAACGTGATCTTCTGCACGCGCCAATTGAGAAGCTCGCCGACGAGGATTTCGTTCTCGCTCGGGCACGCGATCTCGTGAATCCATCCGAACTGTTTCGCCTGATGTCCCGATTTGCCGATCCAGCCGAGGACTTTGCCGTCAAGCGTCAGCTTGTAGACGCGACCGGGGAACGCGTCCGAGCTGAAGAGGAACTGCTGTCCCTGCGCGTTGGGCGGCGTGATGCAGATCGCCCACGGCGCACCGACTTGCGCAGCCGCTTGTTCCGCTGTCGGCGTGTTGCCCATCCACGGCTTCGCGTCGGGCGGCACCGGGACGTCGATCTTGATCTCGCGCACGAACTTGTTCTCTTTCGGATCGATGACCTGGATGCGGCGGTTGCCGCGGTCGCCGACGTAGATGAATCCCTTCGCATCGTAGCTGATCGTGTGCGGCGTGTTGAGCTGACCGAGCGCCGGGCCGCGGCCCGGCTCGCCCATCGACGTCACGTAGTCGCCGTTCTTCGTGAACTTCGCGACGCGCGAGTTGATGTACCCGTCGCTGATGTAGATGTTGCCGTCGGTGTCCCACGCGACGTCGGTCGGCTGACGGAACTGACCTGGCACCGGCGGCAGCGGCGGGTTGACGCGCTTCCACGGCTCGGCCTCGTCCGACGCTTCTTTCTTTCGCCCGAACACCATTGTCACGCGCCCCTCGGGATTGAAGCGCACGATCATGTCCGAGCCTTTGTCGATCGCCCAGAGGTTGTCGTCTTTGTCGAAGCGGATCGCGTGCGCGTACGACCACGCGTAGAGACCCTTGCCGACCTCGTGAAGAAACTTGCCGGTCTTGTCGAAGAGGAGCAGCTGCGACGCGGTCGCGCCGTATGCCGGACCGCCGGCGCTGTTGGATCGCGTGAAGACCGCGATCTCGCCCTTCGAGTTGACGGCGACGCCGGAGGCTTCGCCGAAGTTCATCCCCGCCGGGAGCTTGAGGAAGTTGATGTCAGCGTCGAAGGGGATTTCCGGAACGGATTGTTGCGCGATCAGCGTGGGACCGAGGCCAATGACGGCTGCGCCCAGAAACGCCAGTAAACACTTCTTCACGGTCGCCCTCCACTGCAGGATAGAGGGCGCAGTATATCAGGGCCCGCGGAGCATCGGGACGAGGCCGCGCACGTGAACTCGTACGGCAGCGTTCGTCCGCAGCCGGCTGGGTTGCCGGAAATCCGCGGACATTTTCGCGCGCGGCCGGCTTTTCCACCGGATGTCCGGCAGACCGACGAGATTTCGGCGCGGATCCACCGGCGTACCGATTGCACAAGGCCGGACGAACCGCATCACAGGAGTCTTCTATGCCGCGACCAGTTCGTCGGATCGTGTCCGCGCTCGCCCTGATCGTCGCGCTCCTCGCCATCGTCGTCCGCGTGGCGCCGCGCGTGTCCGGCCAGGCGGCGAACGCCGGGTTCCCGAGCAAGGAACATGGCGAGTGGGCGTTCTACAACGCGGATATCAAGGGCAGCCGCTACATGCCCTTCGATCAGATCAACGCGTCGAACTTCAACAAGCTCGAGATCGCGTGGCACTTCAAGACGGACAATCTCGGCCCGCGCCCCGAGTACAAGCTCGAAGGCACGCCGCTGATGGTGAAAGGGACGATCTACCTGACCGGCGGCACGCGCCGCGCGGTTGTCGCGCTCGACGCGAAGACGGGCGAGCAGAAGTGGATCTACAGCATGGACGAAGGGCGGCGCGCCGATGTCGCGCCGCGCAAGTTGTCGGGACGCGGGTTGTCGTACTGGACCGACGGGAAAGGCGACGAACGCATCATCTTCTTCACGATCGGCTATCGCCTCGTCGAACTCGATGCGCGAACGGGCCATCCCGTTCACGCGTTCGCGAAAGGCGGCGTGATCGATCTCAAAGAGGGCGTCGTCTTCGGCAAGCTGGTGAACGGAAAATGGCAGCAGGTGCAGATTCCGCTCGTCGAAGGCGAGATCGGCGACCACTCGACGCCGCTCATCGTCGGCGACACGATCGTGACGCAGTCGTCGATGGCCGAAGGACTGCGCTACGAATACGCGTCGAACGCAAAAGGGCTCGTGCGCGCGTACGACGTGCGCACCGGCAAGATGCTGTGGCGATGGAACACGATGCCGGGGCCGGGCGAGCCGGGCAACGAGACGTGGGAAGACGGATCGTGGAACTGGACCGGCAACACCGGCGTGTGGACGGAGATGTCGGCGGATCCGGAAGCCGGTCTCGTGTATCTGCCGGTCGAATCACCGACCATCGACGTCTACGGCGGCAATCGCCTCGGCAACAACCTGTACGACACGAGCCTCGTCGCGGTCGATCTGAAGACGGGCAAGAAGAAGTGGCACTTCCAGCTGGTGCACCACGACATCTGGGATTACGACGCGGTCGGCGCGCCGCTCCTGGTCGACGTCACGATCGACGGCAAGCCGCGCAAGATCGTCGCGCAGCCGAGCAAGACCGGATTCCTGTACGTGCTCGACCGCGTCACCGGCGAACCGATTTGGAAGATTGAAGAGAAGCCGGTGCCGGCCTCCGATGTGCCGGGCGAAAAAGCGTCGCCGACGCAGCCGTTCCCGTCGAAACCGCCGCTGTTCTCGCGCAGCTACGTCGCGACCGACGATGTCATCGACTTCACGCCGGAACTGCGCGCGCAGGCGCTCGAGAATCTGAAGAAGTACCGCTGGATGCAGATGCCGTTTGTGCCGTACATGATCCCGAACGATAAAGAGCTCGGATCGATTTTGATCGCGACATCGATGGGCGGCGTCAATTGGCCGGGATCAGCATTCGATCCCGAAACCGGTGTCTTCTACACTCAGGCGGACAACGCGGCGGTCGTCATCGGCGCGATGTCGAAGGAGTACTTCGAAAAGGTCAGACCCGAAACGCAGAAGAAGCAGAACTACATGCCGATTTGGGAATCCGAAAGCTTCGGCAAGGAAGAAGGCTTCGGCGGCGGCGGCCGCGGTAACGCTCCCTTGTATCAAGGCCTCGGCGGACTGCCGATCGTCAAACCGCCGTACGGCGTGATCACGGCGATCGACTTGAAGAACGGTTCGCTGAAATTCCAGGTGCCGCACGGCGACACGCCCGACGCGGTCCGCAACAGCCCGCTCTTGAAAGGCATGACTATCCCGAAAACCGGACAAGCGGGCATCGTCGGCGGCTTCGTGACGAAGACGCTGTTCGTCGTCGGCGACCCGATGGTGACGGCGCCGCCCGACCGTCCGCGCGGCGCGATGCTGCGCGCGTATGACAAAGAGAACGGCAAGGAAGTCGGCGCGGTCTGGATGCCGGCGCAGCAGAGCGGGAACCCGATGACGTACATGATCGACGGACGTCAGTTCGTCATCGTCGCGGTTGGCGGTGGAACGTATACGAGCGAGTACATCGCCTACGCGCTGCCGCAAAGCGAACTGCCGAAGGTGACGACGGAGCCGCGTCGATGAAGACGATCGTGTGTGTGCTGGCGGGCGCCGCGATCGTGTTCGCGCAGGCGTCTCGATCGACGTGGGACGGCGTCTACACGGACGAGCAAGCGAAGCGCGGCGGCGAGTTGTTCGATCGGCAGTGCGCGAACTGTCATGGTCCGGCGGGTGCGGGCGGGAGCATGGCGCCCGCGCTCGTCGGTCCCGGTTTCTCGGCGGACTTCGACAATCAAACGGTCGGCGATCTGTTCGATCGCAACCGCACGACGATGCCGCCGGGCAAAGAAGGGCAGTTGAGCGGTGGCGACGCGGCTGCGATCACCGCGTTCATCCTGCAGGTGAACAAATTTCCCGCGGGACCCAACGAACTGGCGTCGCAGAGCATGGCGCTGAAGCAGATCAAGTACGTGGCGCAGAGTCCGGGCTCGGAGCGTTAATCAGCGGTCGTACAACGCACGCAGCGTGCTGACGTCGCGCGGCGATAGACCGGTGGCCATCGGACCGCCGATATCGCTGACCGACGTCAGCAGCTTTCGATAGTTCCCGAAGAACTTGGCGCCATCGTCCGGCGCGCGGAAGCTGTACATGATGTCGCGCATGCTGTCGGTGTGGGGCAGCCCCAACGCGTGACCGAGTTCGTGCAGCGCGGTCAAGTAGACGACGATGCGCGCGTCGACCTGATCGTTGGGTGTGGCGGCATTGATGCCGATGTCGGCGGAGGTAATGAATCGCTTCTCCGCGTCGACCTTCGGCGCCGTCTCGCCGTAGTTCGTGTCGCTGGACACGAACTTGATCGTGATCTGCGCCTCGTCTCTTGTGCGCGCTCGTGACAGCGTGAAGCGGCCGTCGGCCGCGTGCGTCCACGTCTGCAGCGCTTTCTCGACGAGGGCCACGCCCCCGCTCGGCGCGTTGGCGGGATCGATCCAGACGCGGATCGCGGAGTTGGGTGGCCAATGTGGGCTTGCGAGCGGGACAACCTGCGCGCCCGCCACGGCCACGAAAGTCCGAACCACGAAGATCGCGAAGAACACGAAGCTCACGAAAATAGTCTTGTACAACGTCGTCTTCGTGATCTTCGTGGTTCTTCGTGAACTTCGCGGTCTCATGAGGTCTTCGAGTATGTCAGTACTCGCGTCGTGGACTGGCCTCCCGACTCGAGATCCCTCGTGATCGTCAGCGTCTGACCGTTGAGCGTCAACACATCCCGTCCCCAGTTCATTCCCTGCTTGTAGTGCAGGTGGAGGGATTCGCCATCCCAGTGCGCGCGCGTCTTCAGTGCGTTCACGTCGTTCGGCGGAACAGCGGTCAGCTTCGTGTCTAACGTGTACGTCGCGGTTTTGCCGCCGATTTCGATCGCTACCGAGTTCGCCGCCTGCGTGACCGTGACCGCACCCGGCGCCTGCGCGAAGATGCTGTCGGCATACGGTCCTGAGATGCCGCCGGCGTTCGCGCCCCGACCGGGACCGGCAGGTGGCGGCGGCACCGCGTTCGTCAACTTCCAGGCGCCGGCGAAACTTGTTCCGCCGGCGCCGCTGTTCTTGAAATCATTTGACGGCGGCGCCAGTGCGGTCGTGGCTGCCGGCGTCATCGATTTCGGCATCAGCGGCTGCGGCTTGAAGAAGTGTGCGGGATCCGCCGTCGCACGCGGACGGAATTTCTGCGAGCGTCCGCCGAACACCTCCGCCGTGTAGAGATTGCCGTCACCGTCGACGGAGAACTCGTGGACCGCCCAGAACAATCCGGGCGCCGTGCCGTGCGTGCCCCACGCGTAGAGCAGATGTCCCTGCAGGTCGTACTTCAGCATCTTGTCGAGCGGGCCGGAGAAGACCCACAGAAACTGATCGTCGCTGATGCGGATGTGATACGGCTGTTGGATGTTCGGAAACGCGTCGAGATACGTGCCGTTCTCGTCGAACACCTGAATGCGATTGTTCGCGCGGTCGGATACGTACACCCGGCGGTTCTTGTCGATCGTCACGCTGTGCGGCGTGTTGAATTGACTCGGACCGGTGCCGCGCGTGCCCCACATCTTGATGAACTTCCCGTCCTTGTCGAACTTCGCGACGCGCGTGTTGCCGTACCCGTCGCTGACGAAGAACGTGCCGTCGGGCAGCCACGCGATGTCGGTCGGCCGCTTGAAATGCGTGCCGTCGTTGCCCGGTTCGTCCCGCGTGCCGAGCACCATCAGGAGCTTCTTGCCGTCGTTCGTGAACTTGAAGATCTGGTGATGGATGTCGTCGACGATCCACACGTTGTGATCGGGATCGTAAGGGCTCATTAACACGGAGTGGGGGCCGCGTCCGTCTTCGAACAGGTAATCCCACTGCGTCCACGACTCGACCGACTTGCCGTCGCGGTCGACGATCACGATCATGTTGCGGAACTCGGGCGTCTGGATGGCGGCCATCTCGCCCATCGAGCCCCACGACCCGTTGAATTCGGGTGGAACCTTGGCCGGCAGCTTCAATTCACCGCGGTTGGCAATAAAGACACGATCGGCCGATTCCGCAAAAATGCCGCCGATCGAACTCCAGATGTACCCCGGCTTCGCGAATCCGAGCGGCTGCGGCCAGCCGGCGACAACATCGTAAGGACCGGTCCGGTCGTCGCCGCCCTTCTCCTGTGTCGCGACGTGCACGGAAAATGAGATCAGCGCCACCCCGAAAACCAACGCGACGAATGTTGTCCGCATGCGCGGAATGATACGGCAGATTCGTCTTGACAGCCCTGTGACGCGACGGTAACTTGCCCCCCACTATTCGGACAACTCGGATAAGGGAGGATTGCATGCGTCGACTCGGACTACGTGTCGCGTTGCTCGTGGGCGCGGTGTTACTCGTCGCGCGAACCGGCAGCGCACAGGTCGCGATCGCTGGCGTGGTAAGAGACACCAGCGGCGCCATCATGCCGGGCGTCACCGTGGAGGCGTCCAGTCCAGCGCTGATCGAAAAGACGCGCTCGGTCGTCAGCGACACGGCGGGGCAGTACAAGATCGTCGATCTCAGTCCGGGCACCTATGAAGTGTCGTTCACGCTGCCTGGTTTCAAAGTCTTCAAACGCAGCGGCATCGTCCTCGAAGGCAATTTCACTGCGCAGGTGAACGCCGAGATGCAGGTGGGCGCCGTCGAAGAATCGGTGCAGGTCACGGCGGAGACGCCGACCGTCGACACGATCACGGCCACGAAATCGTTCGTGCTCAACCGCGACGTCCTCGATTCGATCCCGACGCCGATTCGCAACACGCCGGCGCGCGCGCTGTTGATTCCCGGCACGACGGTCACGCCGTTCGTCCTCGGGCAGTACAACCTGACGAGCCACGGCTCCTCCACGTCCGACTTCGCGATGGCCATCGACGGCCTTCGCGTGAACAACTTGTGCGGCAGCGGGCAGTACAGCGGCTTCTACATGAACGACGCCGCGGTGCAGGAGTTGACGTACCTGACCGGCGCCGAATCGGCGGAAGTGCAGAGCAGCGGCATCCGCGTGAACCAGATCCCGAAGGACGGCGGCAATCGCTTCTCCGGTTCGCTCTTCGTCTACGGGCAGGGCAGCGGCCTGCAGGCCGACAACCGGTCGGACGCGGTGAAGGCGGCCGGCGTGCTGATTGCCGGCACGGCGTACGACTGGCAGATGAATCCGTCGTTCGGCGGTCCGCTGGCGAAGGACAAACTCTGGTTCTACGGCACCTACAAGTACCAGAACAACAAGTTCTACGTGCCGAGCGCCCATTTCCCGGACGGCAGCCAGGCCTACCGCAACGCGCAAGGCAACTACAGCGGCGTCGTCCGCCTCACGTGGCAGGCTTCGGACAAAGACAAGATCCGCGCGTACGTGGAGAAACAATTCAACGGCGAGGATTACAACGGCTTCAATACCTACGCGGTCACGACGCCGGACGCGTCGACCGGCGCGTACGGCCGCGGCTGGATTCCGCAGATCCGGTGGACACGGACCCAGTCGAGCAAGCTGCTGATTGAAGCGGGCCTCGCGTACTACAACCAGCCGTACTCGCAGTACTGCATGAATCAGGCAGCGGGGACGGCTCTGCCGACGCTCAACGGGTCCACGGGCCTGTTGACCGGGCGCTGCGGCTATCTGATTCCTGAGTACGACAGCACGACGAAGGACTACAACGTGCTCGCCAACGCGAGCTACGTCACCGGTTCGCACGCGTTCAAGTTCGGCGTCACCGATTTGTGGGGCGAGAACTCGCGCACCTTCGCGGAACGCGCGAACATCAACACGCTGATCACCGTCAACGCGTCGCCGACGCTCCTGAACTTCCCGTTCCAGGTCGCCGTCTACAACACGCCGACGAGCGGCATTCAGGACGTCAACAGCGACCTCGGGGCGTTCGCGCAGGATGTGTGGACGATGAACCGGTTGACGCTGCACTACGGCGTCCGCTTCGAGCACTTCAACGCGTCCATTCCGGCCGAATCGGCCCCCGCGTCCACGTGGATCGCCGCGCGCAGCTTCCCGGAAATCCCGAACGTGCCGAACTGGAATGACTGGGCGGTGCGCCTGGCGGCGTCCTACGATCTGTCAGGCGACGGCAAGACGGCGCTGAAGGCCAACGCCGGCAAGTACGTCGCGGCCCAGGCGGCGGGCCTGGCGCAGACGTTCAACGGGATGAACGGCGCGACGCAAACGCGCACGTGGAACGATGCGAACCACGACGGCACGATCCTCAACGCCGACGGATCGATTCAGACGAACGAAGTGATCGGCGGCACGTCGAACTTCGGTCAGATCACATCGCGGCCCGATCCGAATCTGCTCCGCGGCTACAACTGGGAATACAGCGTCGTGCTGCAGCGCGAAATCGTCCCGCGCGTCTCGGCCACGATCGGCTTCTACCGCCGCGACTTCTACAACATCCAGATCGGCGACAACCAGAACGTCTCGCAGGCCGACTGGACGCAGTACACCATCACGACGCCGAATGACACGCGGCTGCCGCAAGCTGGCCAGCCGATCACGATGTACACGCTCAATCCGGCGAAAGTTGGCGTCGCGACCGACAACCTCATCACGTACTCGACGGCGAATACGACGACGTATAACGGCGTCGAAGTGACGGCCAACGCGCGCGGCTCGAAGTATTTGTTCTTCGGCGGCGTGACGGTGGATAAGCGCGTCTCGAACGTGTGCGACGGCGACAACGTCACCGACAGCTCGGGCGCGCGCGACAATCCAAACGCGTTGCGCTTCTGCGATGCGAGCGTCGGCGCCGCGGATCAGTGGGGCGGCCAGTACCGCACCACCGTGAAGGCGTCGGGCGCGTACACGTTCCCGTACGACATTCAGGTCAGCGGCAGCTTCGCGGCAATTCCGGGCCCGAACGTGCGCGCGCAACTGACCGTGACGTCGGCGGTCGCCGGCCGCACGATCATCGGCTCGACCGCCGGCGCCGCGTCGACGGTGATCAACCTGGTGCAGCCAGGCTCGCTGTACCTCGATTATCAGAACCGTCTGGATCTGCGCATCGGGAAGTCGTTCCACGTCGGGCAGACGAGGATCCAGGGCTTCATGGACATCTTCAACGTGATGAACGTCGGAACGGTGACCAGCGTCAACCAGACCTACGCGGCGAGCGGCACGAACCTGTGGATGACGCCGACGGCGATCATCGACGGCCGGTACGCGCGCTTCGGAATGCAGTTGAACTTCTAAACGAGAGGTTCAAGGGGCCAGGAGGTTCAAAGGGTTCAAGAGGTTCAAAGGGTTCAAGAGGTTCAAGGGGTTCTGAACCTCTCGAACCTTCTGAACCTCTTGAACCTCCTGAACCTCCTGAACCTCTTGAACCCTTTGAACCTCTTGAACCCTTTGAACCTCTCTTAGCTGTTCCGCCAGCCACTCCGCCAGCTCCGAATCCCCCGCATCGCGCATCGCCTTCGTCAACGCATCGAGCGTGAAGACCGTGTCCATTTGCGCATCGGGACCGGTCAGCGTTCGTAGTTTCTGAACGGCTTGCCGGATCATCGGTTCGCCTCTGGCGCGCTGACTCGCGCGAACGAAATATTCGCCCTGCACGAGCGCGAACGGAATCGACGCGAAGCCGGCGACGACGGGAGCAGCCTGCATTTCGCGCAGCGCGGCGTTGACTGCGTCTGCCGACTCACGCAGGCGATGCGCCGCCATCAACGCGCGGCCATCCTCGATGCGCCCGGCGACACGCGCGAAGGCGGACGGGTGAGCGATCAGCACCGCCGCCGCCGCGCGCGCCTCGTCCACGCGCCCGCGTGCCGTCAGCAGTGCCGGGTAGTTCCGCTTGTTGAACGCCTGGACGGCGAGCGCGGTCGGCAGCCCGAACGCTTCCTTCAGAACTCTTTCAGCATCATCCATCCGGCCGAGAGACGCGTAGGACGCTCCGAGCAGATCCAGGTTGTGCTCGTGATGCCATTCGTATTCGGCCGGGATTTTCTCGCGCCTCAAATATTCACGCTCGACGCGATCGGCAATCTCGAATGCCGCGACCGCCTCCACAACGCGTCGTCGTTCGAGCAGGATGTGGCCGCGCATGTGATGCGCGTGCGGGACGTTCGGCGCCAGCTTCTCGTAGGCCGCGCTCAACGTCGACGCCTCGTCGATGCGGCGGCTGTTTTCGTAGGCGTGCGTCAGAAAGTGCAGCGGGGCATCGTCGGCAGGCGCGAGCGCGCGCGCCTTGTCGTAGAAGCGAATCGACGTTGCGACGCTGCCTTGTCCGCGGTCCGCCGGGTCGGGCGACTCGGCGCTCCCACGCAGCAGCCAGAATTCGACGTCGCGTGGAAAGGCTTTCAGCGCGTCATCGAGCGCCGCGCGATACGCAGTCAGCGCGGACGCGTCGCGCGCATGCTCCTCCGCCGCCATCTGCAGCGCGCGGATCTCGATGTGACGGCGGTCGTGCGCGTTGGCCTTTGCCGCGGACGCGCGCGCTTTTTCGAGCGCCGCGCGGGCGTCCGGCGGCGCGTTCAGTTCGGTGTAGGCGAGCGAGAGCTGCGCCTGCGCGATCGCGAGCGACGGATCGGCGCGGAGCGCCTGATGAAACGATCGTGCCGCCTCAATCCAGACATACGAGTGCAGGTAGGCAAGCCCTTGGTCGTAAAACGCCTGTGCGGCCGCCGACTTCGTGCCGACGACGTCGTGTGCGTGACCGATGCCGGCGGCGCGCGTCACCGGACGCTCGAGCAACTCGGCAGGGACTTTGGGGATTTCGCGCGGGGATGATGCCTGGCCGAGCACGAGCGCCTCGGCCAGGATCGAGAAAAGGAGCTTACTTAACAGAGACTTTGACGAGCGCCGTCGTCCAGCAGCAACCGAAGCCGCCGCCGCCATCGCCGGAGTAGTCGTTCGCGGTGAGGTGCAGGACGTAGTCGCCCGGTTCAGAGAACGTCGCCGTCGTCGACGCGCGGCCATTGAATGCGCCTTCGCCGGCCTGCAGCTTATCGACCTCGGGCCGCGGTTTGTCGAACTTGACGTCGCCCGGTCCGCGATATTTCGACCAGCGCAGGGACACCGGCGGGCGATTGGCCGGCGGACCCGTGCCTGTGCCGCTCGCGTACTTCGCGTCGTCGGTGACGAAGACCGGCAACGTCAACGGTGTGCCGACGGTGGCGGTGCGCGTCGCCGCCGTGGCCAGTTGCGCGAGCGGTCCCTGGATCGTCTTGCCGGTCTGTTCGAAACGAATCACGGGCGGGGTGTTGTTCGCCGCGATTTCGCTGAACGGCGCCATCACGTAATCCGCAAGCAGATGGAGCGGGATCGACGTGGTCTGGCCGTTCGCCGTGAGCGTCCAGACGTATTTGTCTTCCGGCTTGAAATCCTTCGGCGCCGGAACGGTAAACATGCCCCACTGGCGGCCGGTCAGAAAGTGCGTCGGCTGTCCCATGTCTGGACCGCCGGGATCGATGTGGTTGTTGGGACCGATCGGAATGTCGATTTCCTGCCGCGAATTCCGATTGTAGTAGCCCACCAAGAACGCGCGGCTCCCATCCTGGTTGTAGTACCAGCCCTCGAACGCACCGGTGACGCTGTCACCGGAGCCGCGGCGAGGTTCGGGGATCGCGATCTTCTGGGCGGAAACAAAAACGCCGCCAGCAAGGATGCTGGCGGCGCAAAGGAGCCCGAGTCGGTTCACTGTTGCTTCTCGTTGTCGTTGTTGGTGGCTTTCGCCATCTTCGCCTTGCGCTCGGCCTGGAGCTGCTTGAATTCGGCGTCATTGAAGTACGTGACGTTCATCCAGGCATGCGCCATCTCGTCGACCGTGCGATCGCCGTAGCCGACCCACTGATCCGGATCGGGGTTGTTCTTGTTGCCTTTGGTGTTGTCATACCACGCCGTGACGTGGATGACCGTGCCCTTCGGCAGCAGCGGCGCCGCGTCGTCGTCGTAGATGTAATTCGTCATCCAGTTGAAGTTGAAGTTGCCGACGTAGCTGATCACCTGACGTGCGCCGTCCGGCAGAATCGCTTCGACTTCCATCGCCTTGCCGCGCAGGTGGAAATGCGGCTGGAAGTTCTCGATGAGCGTGTTTTCCTTGAGGACCGTGAAGCCCTCGGTCATCGCCATCGAGTTCGGCGGGATGTCGAGCATCTTCGTGCGGTCGATGCCGGTGAAGCCGATCAAGTAGCTGCGGTGCTTCGGCTCTTCGCCCTTCTTGTAGAACCAGATGCCGATTTCCGATCCGCCCGTGATCTCTTCGCCGACAGCGTGGATGTGCTGATCCCACGAGATCTTCTCGCCCGGCACGAGCAGCTTGCCGGTGCCCGGACGATAGAGGTCGTAGCCTTTGCCGATCGCCCATTCCATCAACTGCGGGCGGCGGTTCACCAAATCGTCGGCGTCGAACCGTCCCGGCCCGTTCGCGGTGCCAGTGTTGACGGCCTCCGGATCGTTGTTCAGCACGAGATACGCGATCGAGTGATGGACGATCTTGCGCGCCTTGAGATTCGTCGGCCGAATCTCGACGAGCTTCACCCAGCGAGGCTCGTTCAGCGGGATCTCGGAGGTCGGACGGAACCACACGTCCTGGTGTTCGGCCGGCATCGTGTAATCCGGCGACTTCACGACGAGATCGGGTGGACCGAATCCGTCGCGCACCGCTTTCCACTCGTTGTCGGTCACAAGCGGCTTGGGCGGCGGCATGTCCTTCGGATCGCCCTGCGGCGAGCCGGCGTCGACCCAGCGAACGATCGTGTCGATCTGTTCGTCGGTCAGCGACATGTCGTTCTTGAATTTCTGGACGCCGACCGTTTTGTCGATGTGCCACGGCGGCATCTGACGCGTGGCGACGCGCTCTTTGATCGAGCGGGCCCACGGACGCGCGTCCTGATACGTGATGAGCGACATCGGCGCGATCGAATTCGGCTGATGGCACTCCTGACATTTGGCCTGGAGAATCGGCGCGACGTCTTTGGAAAACGTCACCGGTTTCGCGGTGTCGGCGGCGATCGCAAGCCCGGACATCGCGACAGACGCCCCGAGGGCGAGAACACCAATCGGGAGCGAGCGACAGATCATGAGAGGCTCCTTTCTCGGGGAAATTTTACACCCGGAAAAGGGTCCAAGACGACTTATCTATATGCGTGTGCGAGGCGCCGAATTGCTTGATTTGTCATGGTTTGTCTACGCGTTTCGGGGCGATACGAAATACCAGACATTTCCGAACGGATCGCGAACGGCCGAGGCGCGTCCGTAAGGCTGGTCCACCGGCTCGACCTGCGGTTGTGCGCCCGCCTCGACACCCTTGTGGTACGCGGCATCCGAATCCGGCACGTTGACGAAGAACGTCGTCGCCATCGGCTGATATGGACCGTGCGCGTCACCCAACTCGATGACCGTTTCGCCGATCCGCGCGCGCGCGTACCGGATAACACCGTCCGGCGACGCGTGCTTGACGATGTCGGTCGCGCCGAGCGCGCGCTCCATGAACGCGAGCAGCGGTTCCGACCGGACCGGATGCAGCGACGGATTGACCGCGTGCATGCCGGACGGGATGAAGTGCGGTCCCTTCGCCGTCGCCACGTACCACATGTTGCCGAACGCATCTTTCAGGCTCGCGCCCCGTTCACCGTATTCGTGGTCCTTTGGCGCATCGATCGATGCCGCACCCGCGCGGATCGCGCGCGCATACGCGGCATCGATGTCGGGCACGTAGACGTGCAGCGCCGCCGGCGTCGACTCGCCACGCCAGGACAATCCCGGTCCGCCGCCGCCAATCATCACGAGCGTGTCGCCGATCACCACTTCGGCGTGCACACCGCCGCCCGACCCGACGTGCCGCGGCAGGTTCTCGCTCGCGCCGAACACGTCTTTCACGAACTCGATCAACGCCGGCGCATCCGGCACGACGAGATATGCGGTGACGCTGACCCGACTGTCTGTTGCGGTTGTCATCGGTTTCTCCAATTCTGCTTTCAGCCGCGCACGGAATTCCGGTCGCGGCATCGTCTGGAGCGTCTGCTCGAGCCGTTTCAGCGTCCACGCACGATCAGACATGGCCGCCCTCCATTCGTTGGCGCAACGTGCGCAGCGCACGCAACTGCAGTTGTTTGATCGCGCCTTCCGACTTCCGCAACTGCGCCGCCACGTCTTTGATGCTTCGCTCGTGGGCGAAGCGCTCGGTGATGACCGTGCGTTGGTCGGCCGGCAGTTCGTCGACGAACCGAAACAGGCGCGCCTCATCCTCGAACGCGTCGAGTGCCTCGGCTGCGTAGGGTGCCTCGGGTGCCTGAGGTGCCTGAGGTGCCTGGAGTGCCTCGAGTGCCTCCGGTGCCACAGGTGCTTCACGCGACGCGAGCTGCATCCGATCGGCGACGCAGTTGGCGGCGATTCTGATCAACCACGCGCCGAACGGCGCGCCGCGCCATTCGAAGCGTCCGATGTTGGCGAGCGCTTTGTGAAAGACGTCGGACGTCACGTCTTCCGCGGTCGCGCGATTGCGCACACGACGGACCACGAACGCGTAGACACGTTCGAAATGCCGTTCGTACAACTCGGCAAAGCGCGATGGGTCCTGCTGCGCTGCCTCAACGAGGGCGCGCTCGTCGTCCATCACAGGGATAAACGGACTAACAGGGCAAAGGTTACGCGGCCTACAATCGATTCACCACATGCAGCCGACCGTTCTCATCATCGACGATGATCCGGATCTCGTCCGGCTGATGGCGAAGTTCCTGAAACTCGAAGGCTTCGCGCCGGTCTCCGCAGCCAACGGTCGTGAGGCGCTCGCGTACCTGCAGAGCGGTGGGGAAGCGAGCGTGATCCTGCTCGATTTGCGCATGCCCGAGATGGACGGATGGGCGTTTCGCGCCGCGCAGCGCAGCGATCCGGCGATCGCGCACATTCCCGTGATTGTCGTCAGCGGCGTCGATGCGTGGTCGGGTCCGCAGGATCTCGAGGCGGCCGCGGTCTTCGAAAAGCCGGCGAGTTTCTCGGACGTCATCAAGACCGTCAGGCGGCTGTGTTCTTCTAAAGGTGCCTAGGGTGGCTAGGGTGCCTAGGGTGCCTAGGGTACCTAACGTGCCTGATTGGCTGGCTCTCCGCTCGATGGCGGTCAGCGCATCACACATCGGTGCTCAGTGTGACTCTGAGCCCTTTGCAACCAAGGCACCCGCCAGGCACCGTAGGCACTCCAAGCACCCTACCAACCAAACACGTAGCGTTCGCGCCGGGGATCGGCGCCGCCGCGCAGCGTTCCCGTCTTCGGATTGACGCCGACGGCGACCACGCCGGTGCTCATCGCGTAGCCGCCGATGACGTGCAGTTTGTGGCCGCGCGCGCGCAACTCGTCGAGCACCTTCGCGGGAATCCGATTTTCGACTTCGAGCTGACCGGGAACGCTCTCGTGATTGTCGAACGAGCTGTGCGGATGATCCGAGTTGATGCGCGGCTGCTCGATCGCCTGCTGGACGTCCATGTCGAACACCATCATGTTCAACAGCACGTTCAGCACCTGCTGATCCTGACTGTCGCCGCCGGGCGTGCTGATGGCGAGGAACGGCTTGCCGTCCTTCAACACGATCGTCGGCGTCAGCGTCGTGCGCGGCCGCTTGCCGCCGACGAGCACGTTCGGGCTGGCGGGATCGAGATCGAACACCTGCATGCGGTTCGACAGCGGCACGCCGGTATCGCCGGCGATGAACGCGCCGCCCAGAAGCCACCCGGAGCTCGGCGTCGCGCTGAACAGGTTGCCGTCCTTGTCGACGACGTCGACGCACGTCGTGTCGCCATTGGTGTTCGCGGCTTTTTGTCCCTGCGAGTGCGGCACGTAGCGGACCGCCGGCGCCTTGACGTCGGGATCGAACGCAAACGGATCGCCGGGCCGATGATCGAGAAATGCTTTGGCCGTGATCAGCTTGCGCCGTTCGGCGGCGTACTCCTTCGACAGGAGCCCCGTGAGCGGCACTTTCGCAAACGCCGGATCGCCGAGGTACGCGTTGCGATCGTCGTACGCGAGCTTGATCGCTTCGTGCACGTTGTGGATGTAGTCCGCGGAGTTCGGACCCATCGTCTTCAAGTCGATGCCTTCGAGGATGTTCAGCGTCTCGAGCAGGACCGGTCCCTGATCCCACGGTCCGGCTTTGTAGAGCTGGTATCCATGAAACGACGTCGTCGTCGGCTTCTCGATCGAGCCGTGGAAGTTCGCGAGATCGTCGTAGGTGAAGACGCCGCCTTCCGCTTTGTCCGCGGCGGCAATCTTGCGAGCGATGTCTCCCTTGTAGAAGGCGTCGCGGCCCGCGCGGATTCCGGCTTTGCGGTCGTGTGATTTATCGAACTCCGCCTTTTCGGCTGCGACGATCGTGCGCAGCGTCTTCGCGAGATTCGGCTGACGAAAGATCTCGCCGACATCGGCGATGTGACCGTTCGGGTAGTAGAGATGCCCCCATGTATACGCGGTCGTCGCCGTTTTGTTGCTGACGAGGAAGTCGTGGAGGTACCCGTACATCGGGAAGCCGTCGGCGAGTTCGATCGCCGGCGCCATCACCTGATCGAGCTGCATCGTGCCGTAGTTCTCGAGAGCGATGGCCATCGCGTCCATCACCGCGGGCAACGTGGCGCCGAGCGGACCGTTTGCGTCGACCTTGCCTTTGTCTTTGAAGAGCGCGGGCGTCGCCGCTTTCGGCGCCGGTCCTTGTCCGTTGATGACGATGACCTGCTTCGTCTTTGCGTCGTAGATCATCGTCGGCACTTCGCCGCCGAAGCCGAAATGCGAGATTTCGACGACGGATGCCGCGAAGACTGTGGCGACGCCGGCGTCGATCGCGTTGCCGCCCTGCTGCATGATCCGGGTCCCCGCGGCCACGGAGTAGTGGCGGCCGCCGGCAACGATCCCTTGCTGGCCCACGATTTCCGGCCGCATCGTCGCCTCGCGTCGCGGGGCGACGCGCGTCGGTTCCTGTGATGCCAGGCCGACGGAGAAGAGCGTTAGGACAAAAAGGAGCAGGGTGGTCTTCATTGGCCGCGATTGTAAAGGGTCTCGAGCGCGCGCGGGAGCAATTTCGTCACCCAGATGCGCTCGCGAATCACGGCCCTTCCAGCCTCTTGGATCGAGTCCGGGATGTGTGCGCTGCGCCAGCTCTCGAGAACGTAATTGCGCAGTTCTTCAACCGAATCGCCGTGGGTGAGAAACGTGAATTCAGCGGTCTGCGCGCGCTCGAATAGTCCGGCAGCGACGACCGTTTCTATCGCCCGGCTCGCGGCGGCGTGCCGCTCTCGACCGTCGGCGCTGACGACGTGACCGAGAACGGCGCCGTTGGCTTCGACAGACGGCACGTGCGTCGACGGATGCAGATCCAAGACGCAACCGCCGGGCGTGACGGCTTCGTGTGCGTGGCGCAGGGCATCGACCATGCCCTCAGCAGGGATTCATCACAACGACCACGCGAAGATGACGACGTCGACCGAGTGCGGGTCGAGATCGAGGGCCTCGATGCCGACCGCGCGCGCATCGACGTGGGGAAACTCGAGGCGGAGATCGGCGATGGCGTCCTCGTCGGGATCGATGGCGACGATCGACCGCGCCCGGCCCGCAAAGTGCCGCGTCAGCCGTCCGCTCCCCGCCCCGACTTCCAGGACGCGCAGATCGTCAAACGAAGGGACTGCCGCACGCAACGCGGTCGCCTCGAAGCCCTCGGGATCTTCGATAATTGCCATCGGCGCGTCAGCCTAACACGTGAGGAGACACAGATGATTGCCCGACGTGAACTGCTTGGGACCGCGATGTTGTCGTCCGTGATGAGTGGCGGCGGGACCGTGGACGTGACGGAGAAACAGGCCGGCGACATGATCGCGGCGATCAAAGACTTGAAGACCGCGCTCGACAACCAGCGCCTGTTCAACGAAATCACGCGCGTGCGCGAGCGGATGGTCGAGTTCCTGCGGTCGCAGGGGAAGTTCCCTGACTTCATCGAAGTCGGCAGCGATCTGTGGATGGACGCGTACGACTGGCACGTGCGCCACCTGCAGCCGCTGAACGTCGGCCGCGATTTGCAAGGCCGCTACACGCTCGCCTTCATGGCGACGACGCTCATCCTGCGACCGGAATCGAACCCGAACTTCATGGGGCCGGCGTATGACAACAGATGAGGGTGCGAAGTGCGTGGCTTGCCGAGCCGAAGCGCGAAGCGCGAAGGCTGGTGCCGGAGGTCGGAATCGAACCGACACGGGCGGTAAAGCCCACGGGATTTTGAGTCCCGCGCGTCTGCCAGTTTCACCACTCCGGCACATGGAGGGTGAGCGAATGACCAGTATATCGCGAGCCGTTCCACTGGACGAGGTGATGGCGCGGCCGACCAGCCCGAGCAAATCCTGATAAGTAGTTATCCGCTGCGGTCTTAAAGCCTGCCGGCGCGCGGCCGATTCCTTGCAATGAAGGCGGCCGGAGGTTGAGGCGATGCGACGCGCGGCTGTTTGGTCACGAATCGGATTGATGACGGTGATCGCGTTGCTCGGGGCCGCGTCCATCGGTCACGCGCAGTTGTTCCGTCCCTTTACCGATCGGTCGCGCGCGATGCTCGAAGGCAACTGGCAATCGTGCCGCGAGAGCGACGGCCAATATGCCGAGCGCGTTTACGACGGCAAATGGCCGGGCATGGAACCGTTCGAACTCCACATGGGGCCCTACCACGAGTTCGCGCTGTTTCGCGGCATCCAGGACGAACATCGCGACCACGCGTCGACCCAGAATCTCCTGAAGCCCTACAATATCGAGCTCGTCGCGAACAACGCGAAGCACGCGTGGGATGTCAACGGCCTTCACCTCGAAGTCGTGCTCGCCGGCGGTTCGCGAGATGATTGCGAAAGCTGGTTCGTGACGTTGAAACGGTCGGGCTCGTCCTCACACTAGGTCTCGCCCCCAACCTGACGGGGTACAGGTACTTAAGGTCGTACTGCGCATCGCTGCGCGAGCCGACGAAAGTGCGAGAAATGGCCGAAATTCGGCCATTTTGCGTTGATTTCGCGGCAACGCTGCGCTATACTGGTTGGACTGCTGGCGCGAAAAAGCCTTCCACATAGAGCGCTTCCTAACAGGGGGAATCGTGACATTTCAGATCGGCGACAAGGTCATTTACCCGAATCATGGTCTCGGGATCGTCGAGCGCATTGAAGAAAAAACTATTCTCGGTACCACGTGCGGGTTTTATCACCTCCGCATTGTCGCCAACGAAACAACCGTGCTCGTCCCGGTGAGCAACGTCGACGGCGTCGGCCTTCGCCGCGCGATCACCGATGACGAAGTCGAACGGCTGTTCGGACTGCTCGGCGACGGCAAGATCGACAATCATCAGAACTGGAAAGGGCGCTTCAAGGACAACTCCGACAAGATGCGGAGCGGGTCGATTTACGAAGTCGCCGACGTCCTCAAAAATCTCACGTTCCTCTCGAAATCCAAGAGCCTCTCGTTCCGCGAGAAGCGCATGTTGGACCGCGCCAAGTTCTTGATCGTCTCGGAGATCTCCGAGGTGATGCGCGAAACCGCAGCGGCCATCGAAGGCCGTGTCGACCGCGCGCTCGAGCGCTGCCTCTCGGTCAAGGCGTCGCGCGCCGCCGCCGCACCGGCCCGCGCGAAGGTGGTCAAGGCCGCGCCGCGCGCGACCGCCAACGCCAGCGGCACGCGCCGCGCCGCACGGGCCTCCTAGCTTTCGTCTAATATGAACGGCCGCGTGTTGATCGCGGCCGTTCGTTCGTTCGCCACCTACCTCGCTGTTTCCGTTTACGTCCTGTTCGCCGCGCCGATCGGCATGGCGATCGCGCTGACGTGTCGATCGAAGGACATCCTCTACATCTTCGGCCACTGGGGCGTGCGGCTCGGTCTTGCGTTGAGCGGCATCAGGTTTCGCGTTGCCGGCGCGGAGCACATCCTGCGCGACCGGTCCGCGGTTTACTGCTGCAATCACCAGAGCAACATCGACCCGCCGGTGCTGTTCGAGGCGCTGCATCCGCGGATGCACATCCTCTACAAGGCGGAGCTCGATGCGATTCCGCTGCTCGCGCGCGCGTTCCGCATGGGCGGCTTCATTCCTGTCGATCGCCGGCACAAGGAAGCGGCGATGCGATCGATCGAAGCGGGCGCTGCGTCGATGCGCGCCGGCAATTCGTTCCTGATTTTCCCCGAAGGCACGCGCAGCAAGACCGCCGAACTCCTGCCGTTCAAGAAAGGCGGCTTCATCATGGCGATCAAGGCGCAGGCGCCGATCGTCCCGGTGGCGGTCCAGGGCGGACGCGATGCCATGCAGAAGGGCAGCGCGATCATTCGCCCTGTGACCGTCAGCATCCGCGTCGGCGAGCCGATCGAGACGGCCGGGCTGGCGCTCAGCGACCGCGACGCGCTGATCGACCGCGTGCGCGCCACAATCGCCGCGATGTTGGATGAGGGAGTGGTAAAGTGAACCCGCCAGCCCGAGGAGTTGACGTGATCTACCGCGTCGTCATCGGAATCGTTCTCTTCACGTACGTAGCGTCCGGCTTCAGCCGTACCGACCAGGACCAAACTCCGCGTCCGACATTCCGCACCGAAGCGAACTACATCCGCGTTGATGTGTTCCCGACGAAGGACGGCGCACCGGTCAGCGATCTGACGCAGGCCGACTTCGAGATCCTCGACCAGGGCACGCCGCAAAAAGTCGAACAGTTCGAGCACGTCGTCATGCGCGGCAACCTGCCGCAGGAAACGCGGATCGAACCAAACACCGTCCGCGAGATGCGGTCGATGGTCGAGAACTCTCGCTCGCGCGTCTTCGTGCTGTTTCTCGACACGTATCACGTCGACGTCGCCGCCTCGCACCGGATCCGGCAACCCTTGATCGAAGCCCTCGACCGCATGATTGGTCCCGACGATTTGGTTGGCGTGATGACGCCGGAGATGTCCCCGACCGATATCGCATTTGCGCGCAAGACGACGACGATTGCGGGGATGTTGACGCGCTATTGGTACTGGGGCGAGCGCGATCGACTCATCCCGCCCGATCCCGACGACGAAGCGTATGAGACGTGTTATCCGCAAGTCCCGGCATTCGACCAATGCGCCGATCAGAATGGCGTTGCTGCCGAGATGATCGCCCGTCGCCACGAGAAGCGGACGATCGACGCGCTCGAGGATCTCGTGCGTTTCCTGCGCGGCGTGCGTGAGGAACGGAAAGCCGTCATCACAATCTCCAACGGCTGGCTCGAATACCGACCCAACACCAATCTCGCGCGTCCGCTGGCCTGTCATGGCGCCCCGAACCAGGCGCCGATCGGGTTCGATCCGCGGACCGGCAAGCTGACGGGCAAGGACTCGAACCCAGTCGGCGCGTCCGAGGCCAAGTGCGGCATCGACCGTATGAACCTCTCGCAAATCGACAACGCCGACGAGTTTCGTCGGATTCTCGACGAAGCGAATGCGGCGAACACGTCGTTCTATCCAGTGGATCCGCGCGGACTCGCCGCGTTCGACACGCCGATTTCGAACCCCGCCCCGCTCGCGGTGGACGCGAACATGCTGCAGCATCGCATCACCACACTGCGAACACTGGCCGAGGCGACCGACGGTCTCGCGATCGTCAACTCAAACGATCTCGAGCGCGGGTTCAAACAGATCGTGGCCGACCTGAGTTCGTATTACCTGCTGGGCTACTACTCGACCACGAAGCTCGACGGGCGATTTCACAGCATCACGGTCCGCGTGAAGCGACCTGGCATCCAGGTGCGCGCGCGGCGCGGATATTTTGCGGCGACGCCGACCGCGGCGCCGAGCAAGACCGCGCCGTCGCCTGAGGCCGCGAAGGCCGAAGCCGAAGGCGCCGCTGTCACCGCGGCCATCGGACCGCTCGCCGGGTACACGCGCGAAGTGCCGTTTCGCGCGCAAGCCGCGGTGGGATGGAAGCCCGGCGATCAGCCGACTGCGTTCGTCGCTGTCGAAGGCGAGTTGAGCGCCGCCCGCGAATTCGAGGAGCTGTGGAAAGGCGGCGCGACGGCGTCGATCGAACTCGCCGCCGCGGAAGGGCCTGCGCTCGCGTCGTCGCGCGTGACGATCCCTCTCGGATCGCGGACGTTTCGCGTCGCGCTCTCACCGACGCAACCGCTCGCGCCCGGTGAGTACATCGTCCGCATCGGTGCGCGGTCGACCGACGCGACGCTCCCGACCCGGGACACTTTGCACCTGACGATTCCGTCCCAGCCGCAGGCGGTTGGCGCGATCTGGATTCGTCGCGGGCCCGCGACCGGCAACAAAGAGGTTCCGACCGCGGACCTGCGCTTCCGTCGCAGCGAGCGTGCGAAGGTCGAAATTCCGACGCTCGCGACCGACGCCGGTGCGGCGCGTCTGCTCGATCGCACCGGCAAGGTGCTGTCAGTCCCGGTCACGACGACGATTCGCAGCGACGCGGATGGTACGCGCTGGGCCACCGGCGAAGTGACGCTGGCGCCGCTCGCCGTCGGCGATTACGTGATCGAACTGTCGGAGGGGAACAACCGGATGCTCGCGGCGTTCAGGCTGATACCCTGACGTTACGGTCCACCCAGCGTGAACGTCAGCGTGTAGGGTTTCAGCGGCTGCTCGTCGGTGCCGTGGATGTCCGGGGTCAGCTCGATCTTGACCGTGCGGAAGCGCTCCAGCGGTTTCGCGAATTTGATCTCGACGACGCGCGTCGCCTGGTTGTAATCGGTCGTGAACTCGATCTTCGGCGTGTCGGGTTCACCGCGTAGCGCGCTCTCGGCCGCGACGTACTGCACCGCAATGTGATTCTTCAGCGTCGCTCTGTCCAAATCGCGTGAGAACTGGATCCGCACGTTCGTCGCGGTGCTGACGTCGCTCTCCTCGTTAGTGGGCGCGCTGAAGACGACTTCCGGCGGCGGACCGGCGGGGACTCGAATCTGTTCCTCGGTGTGCGTCGGTTCGGTCGGCGGCTTGGCGAACTTGAGACTGCCGGCTTCTGCCTCGATCCATTGGAGGCCGTGCCCCTGCTGCACGGTGCCTTTGACTTCGAGCCAGCGCCCCGTGTCGATGCGGGCGTCGAGCCCGAGCTCGACGTCTTTGCCGTTCGCGTCCCTGATCCGCGGACGCATCTGCGTTACCCAGATGGCGGCGTCGGTCGACCGCAGCACGAAATCGTACCGGCTCTTGCCCGGCGCATCCGGCAGATCGCCCAGCAGGTTTCGTCCGGAAAACTGACCGGCGATCGTGACTTTCTGCTCGGCGTAGCGATCGGGATTCAGCACGATCGCGCGGATCGATTCGTTCGTCGGAATCTGCGCCGGTGTGATGGACGAAGCGATGATCGCGGTGACTTCGCCGGCCTTTGGCCACGCGCCCTCGGGATCGACGTGGAACGTGGACCGCATGTCGTACGTGCTCAGGCGCGGATCGTCTGGCTTCATGCGCCCGATATCCCAGTACTCGCCGCGGATCTCGTCAATGCCGTCCGGGGCGTTGCCTTTCGACACGAGCCGAATGGAGCCGGCATCGCTGGAGACCCGCAGTTCATTGTTCTCCACGCCGACTTTCCCGACGATCAGGATCGGCCGCCCGTTGAAGTAGCCGGGATACGCGAGCAGCGCCGCGATATTCGTCGCGCGCCGGGTGGCCGGCTGCGCGCCCACCACGCACACCAGCGCCAGGAAACATGACGTCAAGCGCAGAGACCGCTGAACACGCCCTTTCTGCGGGTTCCGCGTGCTCTGCGCTGATCGTTGTGTCACATCACCTTCTTCTGCGCGGCGCGCGCGAGAACGACGGCCAGCGCGACGAAGAGCAACGCGCCCGCGATGTAACCGCTCATGCCGTCGTGCAGGAACGGCAGCATGTTGCCAATCGCCTGCGGACCTTGGACGTGCCCCGTCCCGACGAGAATCGCGTACAAGATGCCGCATAACGATCCGCCCGCGATCAGGCCCGAGCTGAACAGGGTGCCGGCGCCGATTTCCGATTCTTCAGCCGTGCCCGTTTTCCGCTCGACGAAGGCGCGGACCAGGCCGCCGACGAAGATCGGCGCCGTCGTCGCGATCGGCAAGTACGATCCGACTGCAAACGACAGCGAGCGGACGCCGCACAATTCCAGCGTGACGGCGATGAACACGCCGACGAGCACCAATCCCCACGGTAGATTGCGGCTCAGCAGGCCCTTGATGATCGTCGCCATCAGCGTCGCCTGCGGCGCCGGAATGTCTTTCGATCCGATCCCAAACACCTGATGCAAATACATCGTCGTCAAGCCGATGACCGCGGCTGATGTGACCACGCCGATGATCAACCCAATCTGCTGGTAGATGGGCGTCGCGCCGACCAGATAGCCGGTCTTCAGATCTTGAGACGTGCCGCCGGCGTTGGCGGCCGCGATGCAGACGACAGCGCCGACGCAGATGGCGACCGGACCGTAGGCGTCGCCGGTCCAGCCGAGCGCGACGAAGAGGACGCAGGTGAGGATCAGCGTCGCGATCGTCATCCCCGAAATCGGATTCGAGGACGTGCCGATCAGTCCGGTGATGCGCGAGGACACGGTGACGAACAGAAATCCAAACACGATCACGAGGACAGCCGCGAGGAAATTGCCCTGCATCGGCATCCTCGGCGCCACCGCAAGGAAGACCGCGAGCAGCGCCGATCCGATGAGCACGAAGCTCGTCGGCAGATCGCGTTCGGTGCGGATCCGTTCGGCCGTCGCGCCGCCACCGAAATCCTTCAGGCCTTCGCGCGCCGACGCGATGATCGTCGGCAGCGTACGGCCGAGTGTGATCAAGCCCGCGGCGAGCACCGCGCCGGCGCCGATGTAGCGGATGTACGCGCTCCACAGCTGCGCGGGACTCAATTCAAGAATCTTGAACGGCTGCCCGGTCGCGGGGTTGTTCGCGAAGCTGGGATGAATCGGCGGAAACGGCACCGGGATGTAGTTGCCGAGGATCGTCAGGAGCGGCAGCAGCACCAGCCACGACAATACGCCGCCGGCGAACATCGTCCCCGCAATGCGCGGACCGATGACGTACCCGACGCCCATGTACTCGGGCGAGATGTCGATGTTCAGCGTCGCGTTCGGAAACTGGGTGCCGCGCGGCGTCGAGTAATCGAGCTCGGTCAAGAACAGATTGAACACCCACGACAACGCCTTCCACAGCGCACCGATGCCGACGCCGCTGAAGACCATCGACGCGAGCTTGCCGCCGCGCTCGCCGGCGACGAGGACGTCGGCGCAGGCGGTCCCTTCCGGATAGGGGAGCACGCCGTGTTCCTTCACGATCAACGCGCGGCGTAACGGCACCATCATCAGCGTGCCGAGAATGCCGCCGGCGAACGCGAGCATCGCGATTTGGACGTAGTTGAAGTACTTCGGGCCGTCGGGGACGAGGAAGATCAGCGCCGGAATCGTGAACACGACGCCGCCGGCGACCGATTCGCCGGCCGATCCAATCGTCTGCACGATGTTGTTCTCGAGAATGGTCGATCCGCCCAACTTCTTCAGCACCGAAATCGCGAGCACGGCGATGGGGATCGACGCGCTGACGGTCAGGCCGGCGCGCAGGCCGAGGTAGACGGTTGACGCGCCGAACAGCAGGCCGAACAACACGCCGATGACGATCGCTTTGACGGTGAACTCCGGTGGAGCTTGCGTCGCCGGGACGTACGGCTGGAAGCCGCCGGTCTGGCGCGTGGTCGTGGCCATAGGAGCCGGATATTAGCATTTGCTAGAATCACCTCCTCCTTGTGAAAGCATCGAACAAAGGGACGGCCAAGGCGGCCGCGGGGAAACAGGCAACCGATCAGGTTTCCGAACTCACCACCAATCGCCTTTCGGTCTATCTCCGGTGTCTGAACGCGCTCGAATATGCCGGCGTGCGGACGATTTCTTCGCAGGCGCTGGCCGAGCAGTTCCATCTGAACGCGGCGCAAATCCGCAAAGACCTCGCGTACTTCGGCGAGTTCGGCGTGCGCGGCGTCGGGTATTACGTCCGCGACCTGAAACGCCACATTCGGCAGATCCTCGGCCTCGATCGCAAACTGCGTGTCGCCATCATGGGCGCCGGCAACCTCGGGCTCGCGCTTGCCGACTATCCCGGCTTCGCGCAGGAGGGCTTCGACATCGCCGCGCTGTTCGACAGCCAGCGCGAGAAGGTCGGCCAGCAGTCGCGCAGCGGCGTCACCATCTACGACATCCACGACTTGAAGAAGGTCGCGCGCAAGGAAGGGATCCGGATCGCGGTCATCGCCGTACCGGCGCAGGCGGCGCAGCCGGTGCTGAACCAGGTCGTCGCCGCCGGCATCAAAGCGGTGTTGAACTTCTCGCCCGGCGCGTTGCAAGTGCCCGACGATGTGAAGCTGAAGAGCGTCGATTTGACGGTCTCGCTCGAGAGCCTGTCGTTCTTCCTCGCGCAAAATGGCGACGCGTAAGCTGACGCACGTCGACGCGCGCGGCCGCGTCAAGATGGTCGATGTCGGCGACAAGCCGGTCACCACGCGCGAAGCGATCGCGCGCGGATCGATCGCGATGTCGCGCGAGGCGCGGCGCTTGATTCGATCCGGCAAGATCAAGAAAGGCGATCCGCTGCAGACGGCGCGGCTCGCCGGCATCCTCGCCGCCAAGCAAACGTCCGCGCTGATCCCGCTCTGCCATCCGCTGCCGCTGTCGAGCGTCAACGTCGACCTGACGCCCACCGCGCGCGGCTACACGATTGAAGCGCGCGTGAAGACCACGGCGCAGACCGGCGTCGAGATGGAGGCGCTGACGGCGGTCGCCGTCGCGGCGCTGACGATCTACGACATGGTCAAGGCGGTCGACAAGGCGATGGTCATCGGCGATATCGCGCTGCAGTTCAAGTCGGGCGGCCGGTTGGGCACGTACAATCGGGGACGATGAGGATCCTCGCCATGTCGATCGCCGCCGCCGCGTTTCTCGCCGGCCAAGCGCCGACGAGCGGCAACCTGCCGCTCTACACCTATCAGATCGTGCGCACGTATCCGCACGACCCGAATGCGTTCACGCAAGGGCTGCAATACGTCGACGGTGTCTTCTACGAGGGCACTGGCTTGAACGGCAAGTCGTCGATCCGCAAAGTCGCAATCGAGAGCGGAAAGGTGCTGCAGCAGCGGCCAGTATCCGCCGAGCATTTCGGCGAGGGCATCACCGTTTTCAAGAACGATCTGATCGAGCTGACGTGGCAGACGCACATCGCGTTCGTCTACGACAAGACGACCTTTCAACCGAAGAAACAGTTCTCGTATCCCGGCGAAGGGTGGGGGCTGACGAGCGACGGCACGAATCTGATCATGAGCGACGGCAGCAACGAACTGCGGATCCTGGATCCGGTGACGTTCGTCGAGAAACGACGCATCAAGGTCACCGCGGCCGGCGCGCCGCTGCGCAATCTCAACGAACTCGAGTACGTGAAGGGTGAGATCTTTGCGAACGTCTGGCAGACCGACTACGTCGCACGCATCGCGCCCGACACAGGGCGCGTGACCGCCTACATCGATCTCCGCGGCCTGCTCACCGCGACCGAACGCGCCAACACCGACGTCCTCAACGGCATCGCGTACGACGCCGAACACGATCGCCTGTTCGTCACAGGCAAACTGTGGCCCAAGGTGTTCGAGATCAAGGTTGTGAAGAAGCCGTAACCACAGAATTCCGTGGTTGCGATATTCCGGACTCCAGAATATAGTCGCCGGTATGGAATTTTCCGGCGCGATCCGCGAAGCGAAGAAGGGGACCGCGGAACTCGTCGTCCTCGCGCTGCTCGACCAGCAGTCGCTTCACGGGTACGAGCTGACGAAGCTGATTGACGAGCGATCCGGCGGCGCGCTGACGTTCAACTTCGCCTCCCTCTACGCCACCCTCTACAAACTCGAAGAACGGAAGTGGATCCACGGTCGCTGGGTCGAGAAGCCGGGGCAGCGGCGCCGGCGGTATTACACGATCACCGCGCGCGGGAAAGAGGTGCTCGCGACGCAGCGTCGTGAGTGGCAGCAGTTCTTCGCGCTCATCGGCGATCTCGCCGGGGTGCGCTATGCCTGATCGTCTGCCGTACTGGCGCGATCGGATCGCTGAACGATCGGCGCGCGAGCTATCGCTCGATGTCCTCAACGAACTGGCGGAACATCTCGCCGAAGAAGAAGCGTCGGCTGGATACGATCGCGCGCTCGCGGTCTTGAACTCGGCGTCGTTCCCGGAACTTGCGCAGCGCCGGCGCGCCCGGCACATCGCGCTGCCGTCGGCGACCGGATGGTTCCGCGACGTCAGGCTCGCGCTTCGTCATCTCCGCCGGGCGCCCGGGTTCACGGCCACCGCCCTCGTCACGCTCGCCATCGGCATCGGTGCCACGACGGCGATCTTCACGCTCGTCCACGCGGTCTTGCTGCGTTCGCTTCCGGTGACCAATGCCGATCGTCTGTTCAAGCTCGGTGACGAGTACCGATGCTGCCCGGTCGAAAATCTGCAGGGCAGCTGGTCGATCTTCCCGTACCCGTTTTATCTCGACGTACGCGATCGCGCGGACGTGTTCGAAGAGGTCGCCGCGATGGACACGCTCCGGCACGACCTGAGCGTCCGCCGCGAGAACGGAACCGGCGCCGCCGAGTCGTTCGCCGGCGAGTTTGTGTCGGGCAATTACTTTTCGACGCTCGGGGTCGCGCCACTGGCCGGGCGCCTCTTCGATCAAGCCGACGATCGCGCGGGCGGTCATCCCGTCGCGGTCATCAGTTACGCCGCATGGAACCGTGGCGGGTTCGATGCGTCCGCGATCGGTCGGTCGCTGACGATGAGCGGCGTGACGGTGACGTTGATCGGCGTGGCGCCGCAAGGGTTCTTTGGCGATCGCCTCGACAGCCGTCCGCCTGACGTGTGGCTCCCGCTCGCCGTCGAACCGACGTTCACGCGCGAAGGGACGCTCCTCGAGTCGCCGGTTGCGGGTTGGTTGTACATGGTCGGCCGTTTGCGGGCGGACACGACCGCCGCGGCGGCGCAGGCGAAGCTGACCGTCATGCTCCGCAACTATCTGCGCGAGCCGGGGCACGTCAATCGCGACGAGGATCGGGCGAAGGCGGACGCGCAGGTCGTCCGCGTGGTTCCGGGCGGCGGCGGTAACAACGCGATGCGGGGTGTGTACGAACAGGGACTGTACCTACTGTTCGCCGTGTCCGCGTCAGTGCTGTTGATCGCCTGTGCGAACCTTGCGAACCTGCTGCTGGTGCGCGGCGCAACCGCGCGGACGGCGATGGCGGTCGAAGTCGCGATGGGCGCGTCGCGCGTCCAGATCGTCCGGCGTCAGTTGACCGAGAGCCTCTTGCTGTCTCTGTTCGGCGGAGCGGCTGGTCTGATCACCGCCGTCCTCGCGAGTCGCGCCATCGTCGTCATCGCATTCCGCGGGACGCCACAGGCGCCGATCGACACGTCGCTGTCGATGCCGGTCCTGGTGTTTACATTCGCGGTATCGCTGGTGACAGGACTGCTGTTCGGCGTCGGGCCCGCATGGCGCGCGGCGCGTGTCGATCCCGCCGACGCCCTACGAAGCGGAACGCGCGTCGTCGGCGACGGCGGCTGGTCGCAACGACTGCTCGTCATGCTGCAGGCGGCCATGTCGCTGGTCCTGGTCACCGTTGCGGCGCTGCTGTCGCAGAGCCTGCGCAACCTCGATCGCGCGGCGTACGGTTTCGAGCAGGATGGGCGTCTCATCGTCCGCGTCGATCCGCAGAGCGCCGGATACACGCAGCCGCGTCTCGCCGCGCTGTATCAGCGATTGGATGAACGTCTCTCGCGTGTGCCGGGCGTCGTCAGCGAAAGCCTGTCGTTATACACGGCGCAGGAGAGCGACAGCCTGTGGGGCGCGCGCATTTTCATCGAAGGTGGCAAGGGACCGTATTCGGTGATGTGGAACCGCGTGGGGCCGCGCTATTTCGACGCGATCGGGACCCGGCTCGTCCGCGGCCGAAGCATCGACGATCACGACGGCGAGGACACGCGTGCCGTGGCCGTGGTCAACGAGGCGTTCGCCTCGCGCTTCTTCGCGAATGCGAATCCGATCGGACACCATTTCGGCAAGTACACCGCCGGCCATTCGAACGACTACGAGATCGTCGGCGTCGTTGCCGACGCGAAGTACGACGAGGCTTCGAAAGTCGTGCGGCCGATGTTCTTCGTGCCGCTGACGCAGACGATGCGGTACGAGGTCGAGCTGTTGAACAAAATCGAGGAGTCGTCGCGCTACGTCGGATCGATCGAGCTGTTCGTCCGCGGCGACCCCGACGCGCTGACGCCGCTCGTCCGCACCGCGCTGGCGGAGGTGGATCCGAACCTCGCGCCGAAGAGCATGATGACGTTTCGCGAACTCATTCGGGTGAAGACGAGCCAGCGAACGCTGACGGCGCGCTTGAGCGACGCGTTCGGCATCGTTGCCGTCGTGCTCGCCGCGATTGGCTTGTATGGCGTCACCGCCTACCGGGTGGCGCGGCGCAAGAACGAACTCGGTCTAAGGATGGCGCTTGGTGCGTCTCGCGGCGACATTGCTTGGCTCATCGTTCGCGGCGCGATGACGCAGACGTGCCTCGGGCTTCTGGCGGGCATTCCGCTCGCGCTGATGACCGCGCGAGCCCTGCAGAGTCAATTGTTCGGCGTCTCGCCGTTCAACGTCCCTATCCTGATGCTGTCGATCGCGCTGGTTGCCGTCTGCGCCATCGCTGCGAGCGTGGTTCCCGCCCGCCGCGCGGCGTCACTTGCCCCGATGATCGCGTTCCGCGCCGACTAACTTCGCAGCGCGATCTGTTCCACCACGACGCCGGCGTCCGGTCCAGTGCCGTGCTTTCGGACGATGACGGTGCCCGCGATCGGCTCGGGTGACAGCGGGGTGTTCGGTTCGCCGCCGTTGACGCCCGTCGTCGTGAGATAGAGATCGTCTACGAGTCCGGCCGCAAGCAGCTGACGCGCGAGCGTGCGACCGCCGATGCACGAGATCCGCGCGATGCCCATCGCGCGAAGCTGTCGCAGCGCGCCGTCGAGATCGTGCGGTGTCTCCATCGCGATCGCGGTGATCCACGGCCGCCTCTCGAGCTCGTGCGCCATGAGCGCGATCCAACTCGGAATCGTGATCAGCACGACCGTGATTTCCGGCACGTTCAGGATCAGCGACTCGTCGAAGGGCAGGCCGCGAAGGGTCGCGATCACCTGGGTCGGGTGACGAGGCAACCCGAGCGATGTCCGAAGCCGCACCAGCTCCGGATGCCAGACCGAGAGGACGATCTTGCCGCCGCGGATCGTCTGCGCGCCGGCCATCACGGCATCGGCTGCGACGCGCGACAGGCCCTCGTAGATCAGATGCTTGTCGGCGGCGCCGCCGCCGAGCGTGGACGGATTCGCCGCGCCGGTATTGCCGTCCCTGGACTGCACGAACACGAGCGAGGTCGATGGCCGCGGCCCGTGCGGAGCCGAGACGTAGAAATCGCCGTCGAACAAACGGCGGGTCCACGTGTTGCCGATCGCGATCGCGTGCTCGGGCCGCTCGTCGACCTCGGTCTGCAGCGGGAAGATCGACGCGCGCGCCGCTTCCGCTTCTCTGCGCTGCACGAACAATCTGAAATCTTCCGTCTGCAATCTGAAATCTCAGCGCTCTTGCGGGGGAGGTTCGATGTGAATGATGGCGTCGGCAATCTGCGGATACCGCGCGATCAGCCGATCCTTGACGACGTGCGAGATATCGTGCGCTTCTTTCAACGGCATCTGCGCCGGCAGCCACACGTGCAGGTCGAGGAAGACATGATCGACCGAGCCGCGTGTGCGGATCTGGTGGCAGCCGAGCACGCCGCTGACGCTCATGACGACGCGCTCGAGATCCGATTCGTCCATCACGATCCGGTCGCTGAGGATCATCGTCGTCGCGCGCGCGACCTGGAAACCCGCGTGGGCGATGAACGCCGCGACGACGAGCGCGCCAATCGGATCGAGAATCGGCAGGCCGGCTCGCGCGCCGATGAGCGCGATGATCACCGTCACCGACGACCAGACATCGCCGCGCGTCTGCGTCGCGTCGGCCAGCAGGACTTCGCTGCCGAGGCGCTCGGCTTCGCGTCCCTCGTACGCCACGACGCCGAGGTTGATCGCGACCGTCACGATCATGACGACGAAGCTGCCGACGCCGATCTCGTGTCCTGCCGATCGCCCCGTCAGGTGATTGAACGCGTTCCGCAACACCTCGACGACCACGAGGATCAGAAACACATTGACCGCTGCCGCTGCGACGGTTTCGTACTTCCGATGGCCGTAGGGATGGTCCGCGTCCGGTGGACGCTCAGCGGCGTGGACGCCGACGAGGCCGACGACGTTGGACGCCGCGTCGGTCAGCGAGTGAAATCCGTCCGACAGAATGCTGATCGCGCCGCTCGCATATCCAAACACGATCTTCGCCAGCGCGACGACCAGGTTGAGGACGAGGACGCGTGTCAGGACGCGCGAGACTTCGGTGTATCTAGAAGACGCGGGCATTCGGAACGGGCCACCACCGGAGCTGCACTTTGCCGATGATGTATTTCTTCGGCACCATTCCCCAATGCCGGCTGTCCGAACTGTTGTTCCGGTGATCGCCCATCACAAAGTAATAGCCTTCGGGAATCACCTGCGGTCCCCAGTCGTCGTGGCTGCGGAACTCGGACGGCACGTAGTCGTCTTTCAACGGGATATCGTTCACGTAGACACGTCCGTCGACGATGCGGACCGTGTCACCTTCTTCGGCGATGACGCGCTTGACGAATGATTTGTCGGGGTTCAGCGGGTAATAGAGCATGACGATGTCGCCGCGCCGCGGATCGCTGATGCGATAGACGAGTTTGTTGACGACGAGGCGGTCCTGATCCTCGAGCGTCGGCGCCATGCTGAGTCCCTCGACCCGCGCGATCTGGAATCCAAACGTCACGATCAGGATCGCGTAGACGGCCGCCGAGATGAGCGTCTTCACCCACGCGACGAGCTCCTCTTTGACCTGAGCCAGTCGGATGCCAGGACTTGTGAGTCGCAGGTCCGGTGATTGCGGATCTCGGATTGCGGATTGCGGATTTATTGGCTGACTGTCGACTGTCGACGGTCCACTGTCGGCGTCCAGCGTGATTGCTAGAGCTTCAGGTACTCCCGCAACCGGCGCGTTTGCGTCCGGCTGACTGGGATTTCCGTCGACTTCTCGTCCTTCATCCGAAGGATGTAATTCCGGCTGAACCAAGGGACGATCTCCTTGATCTTGTTGATGTTTACCAGGTGCGAGCGGTGCACCCGCCAAAACACGCTCGGGTCGAGCCGCTCCTGCAGCTCGTCGAGCGTGCGATAGTTCGACGCTCCCGTATGTTGATCCGTGACGATGACGATCCCGTCGTCGTTCAACGACGCGAACACAATCTCCTCAGCTTGCACGAGCATGAAGCGCTCGCCGACTTTGATCGCGAGGCGCTCGCGCCGGGTCTGCCGTTCGTTGACCAGCTGCACGATGCGCTCGATCTGATCGTTCAGCGGGCGAGCGGTGGCGATCCGCGTCCGCGCGCGTTGCACCGACAACAGCAACCGCGCCGGGTCGACCGGTTTCAAAAGATAGTCGACCGCGTTCACCTCGAACGCTTCGATCGCGTGCTGATCGTAGGCGGTGACGAAGATGATGTGCGACGACGCGCCGTTGTCGACGAGGCGGCGGGCGACCTCGAATCCGGTCAACCCGGGCATCTGCACGTCGAGGAACACCACGTCTGGCTGCAATCGATCGATTGTCGTCAACGCTTCGACGCCGTTGCCGGCGTGGCCGATGATTTCGACGCCGCCCACCTGTCCGAGCAAATATCCGAGCTCGTCGCGCGCCAGTTGCTCGTCGTCGACGAGCACCGCTTTCATATCCATGAGCCTTTAGCCGTTAGCCTTGAGCAATTCTAGGCCGTCACCCGTTCGGGAACTGTAAGCTCGGGGATCTCGACGCTCGCGGTCGTGCCACGGCCCGGGACGCTCGTCAGCTTCAACTGTGAGCTCGCCCCGTAAATCGTCTGTAACCGCTCGTTGACGTTGCTCAGGCCGATGCCGCCTTGCATCGCCTGCTCCAGCCGCTCTTCCGACATCCCGAGGCCGTCATCGTGCACTTCGATCAACATGTGCGCGTCGCGCAGCTTCGTCGTGATCGTGATGCGCCCGCCGCCGACCTTGCGAGACAAGCCGTGCTTGATCGAGTTTTCGATCAGCGGCTGCAGCAGCATGCTGGGGACGATGACGTCGAGCGTGTCGGCGGCGATCTCTTTGTGGACCTTGAGCTGCGGGCCGAAGCGGACGACTTCGATGTCGAGGTATTCGTCGATCGATTCCAGTTCTTCCCGCAGCGTCACGAAGTGATCGGTGCTGCGCATCAAACGTCGCAGCAGCCCCGACAGCTTCGTGATCAGCATGCGCGCCGTGTCCGGCTGCGTTCGAATCAGCGACGAGATCGATGTCAGCGTGTTGAACAGGAAATGCGGGTTGATCTGGTTCGACAGCGCTTCGATCTTCGCCGCGAGCAACAGCTTTTCCTGTTCCTGGAGCCGATGCTCGATCCGCGCGTTGTTCCAGATCTTGATCGGCGTCGCGACGCACAGCACCGTGGCGAGCACGACGACCACCATCGTCCAGACCGATGCGGGCGGCGCGCCGTGCAGGTAGAAGAGCCGATGGTGCACGCCCCAGCGCGCGCCGACGGTCTGCCGCAGCAGCTCCAGCGCGATCGGCGCGAGCAGCAGGACGACCTGCCAATCCACTTGGACTTTCCGGATCATTTCCCACGCGCGTTTGGGAATGGCCGGGAACACGAACGGCGAGAAGTGCCAGATGGCTTCTTTCGGACACAGTTCGCGCAAACCGCCGCCGGCGAACCCGCAGCCGACCGCGAAGGGGAGCGCGCCCCATTCACCCGTGAACGTCGGCGCGAATCCGACGAGCAGGCCGACGAGCGCGCCGGCGTAGGGGCCGGCGATCAGGCCGGCGAGGAACGAGCCTTCGAGCGTCATGTCCGCGGCGTCGTAGCCGAGCAACAGACGCGCCGCGACCCCGGCCGTGAGCGGGACGCCGAAGCTGAGCGCAAACACCAACCGATCGGGCCAGGCGCGGCGTTCGAAGATCAGAATGTGGCGAAATCGACGGTACCGGACGAGCATCGTCGACAGCGCCGCCATCACGGCGAGCTTGACGACGAGCGTCGTCAGCAGAATCTGCTCCGAGGAGAGGAACTGCGGGCCCTGCATCGATTTACATTGATCTTATCGGCCGGTTAAACTGGGAGCAAATGGCTGTGATCCGTCCCTTGGTCATCGGGTTCGCGACGACACTGAAGCACCTGTTCAAGAAGCCGATTACGGTGAATTACCCGGACCAGAAGGTTCCGATGTTCCCGAAGTTCCGCGGCAAGCAGGTGTTGATGCGCGACGAGAACGGGCTCGAGAAGTGTGTCGCCTGCGGGCTCTGTTCGGTCGCCTGTCCGGCCGACGCGATCTACCTCGAAGCCGCGGAGAATGATGGCACAGTGATGGCCGGTCCGCGCTACGCGTCGACGTACCAGATCCACAAGACACGGTGCATCTTCTGCGGGTACTGCGAAGAAGCGTGTCCGGTCGGCGCCGTTTTCATGGGCAAGGACTACGAACTCGCGGTGTACAGCAAGGACGACTTCGTTTGGGACAAGCAGGACCTGCTGGTACCGGCGACTACATCGGCGCCTTAGGCGACATCCACGGCGAATTCGACACGGTTCGGGCAATTCTCGAGCGGCACCCGGACGTGCCGCTGTGGGTGTGCGTCGGCGATGTCGCAAGCAACGATGGCGAGTACTTCGAGCCGTCGGCGCCGGTCTATTTCATCAAAGGCAACAACGAGGACTTCGACGTGATCGCGGCGGCCATCGCCGGCCGTCCGATTTCGCCCACGCTGCATTTCCTGCCGAATGGCGGTCCGCACACCGTGGGGTCGTGGCGCGTGGCGGCGCTCGGCGGCACGTTCGCGCCGAGCTGGTACAACACGCCCGCCGCGCAACTGCCGCCGTCCAAGGGCAAGAAGTCGACCAGCGCGACGCTGAAGCTCGGGAAGAGCCGCGACGACAAGCGTCGCCACTTCGTGCGCGACGAAGTCCTTGCCTGCAAGGCGCTGAAGGACATCGATCTGTTGCTCACGCACGAAGCGCCGCGTCCGTTCTATCCCGCCGGACGCCGCATCGACGCGGGCAAGACCGTGCTCAACGACGTGCTCGCCGCCATGAAGCCGCGGCTGCATCTCTTCGGCCACCATCACGAGTTCACCGACTCGATGCGCCAGGGCATCCGTTCGATCGGCCTCGACATCGTGACGAAGTCCTACCTGCTGATCAACGCAACGACATTCAAGACGGAGCGGTTGGATACCTGACGCTGTCAATGCGGATTGAGGAATGCGGATTGCGGATTGATCGTTGACCACGAAATCCACGAAACGCACGAAACAATCTTTCGTATGTAGCGTCCGGCTTTAGCCGAACCTCACGGTCGTAGCGCAGGCCTTCAGGCCTGCCGTCGTCGGACGATTCGAATCACCGCGAGGATCGCCAGCGCGACGACTCCACATGACGCAAGGAACACAACGGCGGGCGCGTGTGTGACAACTCTCGACGAGGAGTACGAGTCGAAGTAGTTCGGCCCGTACGTGGTGAACGATGTCGACGACGTTTGCATCCAGTCTCGGATGAGGAACGCCAACGCCGGTAGGGATGCGGCAACCACCAACCACAGCGGGATCAACGCGAGGGTGAGCCGCCGCTCGATGGTGGCTGCATGTGCGATGCCGGCTGCGAGAAGCGCGAGGGCTTCGTAGAAAAAGAACGTCCCGATGCTCCAGGCACCGAGAATTACGAACGACCACACGGCGCCGATACAGATCCACACGAAGCCGACCGACTGCGTTCGAACCGCGACGACGGCGAGTGCGGCGAACGCGATCGGCTCGATCGTCCAGACCGCGATCGTGTCTGAGAGCAGCCCCGCGACCCGACCTGCGCCGACGATTCCAGCGGCGAAGCCGACCAGCGCGAGCGCCGTCGCGATCCGTCGTGTCACCGAGGCAGTTTCACTGAATCGCCGTGGTTTGGCAACGCCGCGCCATGGTAGGTTGGGATCGTGATTCTCGGATTCATTCTCGCTCTTGGATTTCTCCAACCGACATCACCGATCGCCGGCGTGTGGACGCTGAACAAATCGGCCAGCCAGATCCCGCAGGAAATCGGTTTCAACGCGAACTGGCTGCCGTCGCCCGGCGAGCGGGGACAGGACAGTCCGCAACCCTCGTCAGGCAGCCGCGGACGTCGCGGATCGAGCGGCAGCGGATCTCGTGGTGGCGGCAACGGCATGTTCGGCGTGCCGCGCGAGAGTTATGACGATGCGCGGCGCGTGCAGTTGTTTACGAACATGGCGCGCAATCCGCCCGCGCGGCTGATGATTGTCGATACGCCGGCGGCCATCACCTTCACCAACGAGCTCGGGCAACCGCTCGTGCTGCACCCCGACGGCAAGCAGGAAACGCCCGAATATCAGGGGATGCTGTTGTTCGCGACGACCAAGCGTGAAGGCGATCAACTGGTCGTCGTCTACGACGTCGAAAAAGATCGTGAGGTCCGATACACCTATTCGCGCAATGCGAATCCGCCGCAGCTGATCGTCGACGTGCAGTTTCTCGATCACGGGGAAGGCGACAAGGCGAAGTACGTGTACGACGCCGGCGTCGACACGCCGACGCGGACCGCGCCTGGCGCACCGGCGAACGCGAACGTCCCCGCGACCGGCGGCGCCGCACGCGAGAAATTCGACGAAACGCCTGGCGCTGAACTGAAGGGCATCAAGACGCTCGGCATCCTCGTCGAGGATCTCGGGCAAACGGCGATCGCCTGCGGCCTCAAGCACGACACGCTCGAGGCCGCCATCTCGAAGCGGCTGACCGATGCCGGCTTCACGGTCCGCAGGAATTCCGATGACGACACGTATGTATACGTGAACATCGCGACGAGCTCGGTCGGCACGGGTACCTGCGTGTCGCGGTTCGACGTGTTCCTCTACACGCACGCGACGGCGAAAGTCTCGTATCACGAACAGCCGGTGCTCGTGCAGGTGTCGTTGATCCATCGCGGAGGGCTGAGCGGCACCACGCCGTCGACGCACCTCGCGGCGGTGCAGCGCGGTCTCGAAGACTACGTCGACCTGATGGTCACGCAGATTCGCGACGCGAACAAATAAATCGGCGCATGCGTTCGACTTCGGCCTCGAGCGCCATCGCGAACGACCGGTCGCGCGGCGGACGCCCGGCGACATAGCCGAACTCCGCACGCAACCCGTCGTCGCGCACCGCAAGATTTCCCCAGCCAATCACGCGATCGCGCCAGAGCAGCGGGAGCGCGTAGTAGCCGCGCACACGCTTTTTCGCCGGGGTGTACGCTTCGAACCGGTACTCCCAGCCCCAGAACAATTCGAACCGCGCGCGGATCGATACCACCGGATCGAATGGTGCAAGCAGGCGCACGACATCGGGCGGCGCAGCTGCCGAGAGGCGTTCTGTCGCCGGCCAGTACCAGGTGATCCCGTCGACCGTCGTGTGCGCCAGCCGCGCGTGCGCACGGCGCAGCGCGTCCTTCAGTTCGCGGCGCCATTGCGGCACGCCATACCGCAGTTGGCTGACGAGCGTCGACAAGCTCCGCGCCGGCAGCGGGGCATAGAGGCGCACCGCCGCGTCGACGACCCGGTCGAGACGCGCGTCGCGCTCGTGTGGAGATGCGCTGGCCAGCGTGTGCCCGGGCGTGTGCAAGGTGTACATGCGAATGCCGCGCTCGCGTCGCGACACACGCAGCAGCCCCCAGTAGTGCATCTGCGTCATCAGGTGCGTCGTCGCATTCGATGACCCGCCCCAGTAGTTCGTGACCGTGCCGTGCTGAAAATGATCGTTGACGTCGCGCGGATGCACCTCGCCCCGTTCGCGGACGAACGCGAGGATGCTTTCGACGTGCCGCGCGTCGGCTCGTGTCCATGGCAGGCGGCCGTGAAACCGCGGATGCATCAGCGCGTGCAGATCGCGCGTCACGAAACCGTACGGGATGAAGAAGTCTTCTTCGATGCCGAGCGTCTGAAACTTCTGTTCGAGATCGCCCGCGCGATAGTTCTTCACGCGATGACGAAGGATCAAGTCCTGCGCGCGCGCCGGCGCGCGGATCGGATCCGCTTGCACGAATCCGAGCCGGCGTACCGCACGCGCCAGCGTCGTCTGCCGAAAGAGGCTGCGGCTGATGGCAAAGCGACGAAGCGCGTCGAGCATCGCGGCTAGCGGCCCGCGCCGGGGACGAGCAGCAACGTTGCGAGGAGGAGCGCGACGAGAACCGGCCGCACGACGGATCTACGGCAGCGACTTCAGGTACGCGACGATCGCATCCGCGTCATCGTGCTGCAGCGTGTAGGCGGGCATCGGCGCGCCGGCTCCGCCGCCGCGTGGGTTCTTCGCCGTCTCGAGGAACTTGGTCAGGCCGTCGGCGCCCCAGCGCGTCCACAGCGCGCTCGTCGACGTCAGATCGGGGGATGCCGCGTGCCATCCCTTGATCGTCCCGATCGGCGCGATCTCGAGCTTCGCGCCCTTTAACCATTTCGTCTTGTCGAATTCGCCGGTGTCGGTCTTCGGCGTGTGACACTCCTGGCAGCGCGCGACTTCTTCCACGAGATATTTCCCGCGTTGAACTTTCGCGTCCTGACCGTGGACCGAAGTGGTGGCGATCGCAGTGCCCAGGACAAGGATGAATGCGGCGGCGGATTTGGTTGTCATCCGCGACATGATAGCGTCATACGCACGCCATGTGGCACCCCACCCGCGCGCAGTGGACCATTATCGTCTCGGTCACACTGCTGCTCGTGTTGGCCTGGCCGCCCGATCGCGGCCGCAGCCTGCTGCTGAAGATCACGAATTGGATCGTCGATCCGGCTGGAGCGTTACCCGTGTTGCCGCCGCCGCTGCCGATGGGCGCCGACGATGACGGTGATCTGGTGGCTGCGCATGACGCGCAGGAATCCGACTACTACCGCGTGCGCGATCGATCGACGTGGACGCGGTGGCGGATGGAGATGAAGGCGGCGAGCGATCCGTTCGACGCGACGACCGAGCGGCAACTCCTCGTCGGAGCTGCCGCTCTGAGTGCGCTGGCTATCTGGAGGCTTTCGCGGCCGGCTTCATGACGATGTGCTGGACGCGCCAGTTCTGCGCCTCGCCGGTGTAGAGCTCGTTCTCGCTGACGCAGTGCATCTCGTGGACCCAGTAGAACTGGCCGGTCTTCTTGCCGATCGTGCCAAACCAGCCGAGTAAGTGCCCTTCGAGATCTTCCTTGTAGATCTTGCCGCCCGCATCCGAGCTGAAGAGGAACTGCTGCCCTTGCGCGTTCGGCGGCGTGATGCACATCGCCCACGGCGCGCGCACGTTGTTGATGATGCGGACCGGATTCAGATCCGGATCGAACACCTGAATGCGCTGGTTGCCGCGATCGCCGACGTAGATGTTGCCCTTCGCGTCGTTCGCGATCGTGTGCGGCGTGTTGAACTGTCCCGGTGCGTTGCCGCGCGTGCCGATCGACTTCACGAAGTCGCCGTCCTTGGTGAACTTCGCGACGCGTGAGTTGGTATAGCCGTCGGCGACGAAGATGTCGCCCTGCAGATCGAATGCGACGTCAGTCGGACGTCCGAAGCTGCCGCCGCGGCCGCCGCCCGTGCCTGGCCCGGTCAACGTCGCCGGATCCGTCTTGCGTCCCTCTTCGAGGAAGCGCTCCATGTAATCGACCGCTTCGTCCTTGCGGCCGAGCACCATCGTGACGAGCCCCTGCGGGTTGAACTTCATCACCATGTTCGAACCTTCGTCGATCACGAACAGGTTGTCTTCTTTGTCGAAGCGGATCGCGTGCGCGAACGAAAAGCCGTACGCGTTCTGTCCCCATTCCTTGACGAACTTGCCGGTCTCGTCGAACTCGAACAGCTCCGCCGCCTGCGCGCCGCGCGCCGGACCGACGTTGCCGCTGCGCGTGTAGACGAACAGATGCTTCTTCGAATTGATCGCGACGCCGACCGTCTCGCCGATCGTGTGACCGGTCGGGTTGAGCGGAAGCACCGTCGCGTCATACGGAATCTGCGGTGTGCTCTTCTCGAGCTCCGTCTGCGCGGCGAGTGCCGCCTGCTGCTCGGGGCTCAAGCCGCGTCCGCGTCCGCCGCCCGGTGCGCCGCCACCTTGTGCCGGCGGCTGGGCCTGACCGCCCGGCTCCGCACCACGCTGCGCGTACGCGACGACGCCAATCATCAGGATGAAAAGACCAATAAACCGTTTCACGCCAGCCTCCTTGGGTGAGGCGGCAGTATACTCCCGCGCGTATGCGACGACACGAACTGGACCGTCGTGAATTTCTGATGGCCATGGCCGGCGTCGGCATCGCCGCGGCCTACAACCCGAACGCGAAGTTTGACGTCAGCGTCAGTGAGGTCGAGTTTCGGAAGAACGCCGCAGGCCGTCAGTTGATGGCTCGCATCTACCAGCCCGGCGGGCCGGGACCATTTCCGACCGTTCTCGATCTGCACGGCGGCGCGTGGAACGCAAAGGACCGCCATGCGGAAGAGCCGATGGACCGCGCAATCGCTGCGAGCGGCGTTCTGGTCGTCGCGATCGACATGACGCGAGCGCCGGAAGCGCCGTATCCCGCGTGCGTGCAGGATGCGAACTACGGCGTCCGATGGCTCAAAGCGAAGGCGACGCAGTGGAAAGGCAATCCGTCGCGGATCGGGATCTACGGCAGCTCGAGCGGTGGGCATGTCGCGGAACTGCTCGCGATGCGCCCGAACGACAAGCGCTACAACGCGATTCCGTTGCCCGATGCGTCGCACGTCGACGCAACCGTCGCGTACGTCGCCATGCGATCGCCCGTCAGCAATCCCTTCGCGCGGTTTGAGAATGCCGAGAAGTTGAAGCGCGCCGCGATGGTCACGAACACGACCACGTTCTTCAAGCCCTGGGAAACGATCCACGAAAGTAACCCGCTCGAAATCCTCGAGCGCAAAGAAAAGGTGTCGCTCGTGCCGCTCCTAATCATGCAGGGCGAACTCGACGACAACGTGCTGCCGGCCGTGCAGAAACAGTTCGTCGACGCGTACCGCGCCGCGGGCGGCAGGTGCGACTTCACGGTGTTCGAAGGGTGCGAGCACGAATGGGTGGCGCAGCCGGGACCGCAGACCGATCGCGCGCGCGAGATGGTCAAGCAGTTCATCGCGTCGAACGTCGGCCGTAGTCTGTAAAGATTCAAGACAGCGACGACTGTCGCGCAAGTGATACGCCGCGCCTAAAACCACAGAGCGACACGACATACGCGTCCAGCGGTCGAGTTGGTTTGGAGTTTGCTTTTCCCGCGATTCGACCGTCGCATCATGTCCATACCGACACCCTCGCGCGACCTGCTGGTCGGCGGTGGGGAAATGGGCGCCCTGATTCGCGCGATGAATTGGGAGCGCACTCCCTTCGGCCCGATCGAGTCCTGGCCGCAAAGCCTCCGAACCGCCGTCAACATCATGCTCGAATCGCGGTTTCCGATGGTCGTCGCATGGGGACCCGATTTCCGGTTCTTCTACAACGATCGATACCGCCCGATTCTGGGCGTCAAGCACCCCGCGCTGGGCGTCGCCTGTCGCGACATCTTTCCCGAGGTCTGGCCCGTCGTCGGCCCGGAGTTCGAACGCGTGCGCCGCGGCGAAGCGTTCGACGTCGAGGACTGGTATCTGCCGCTCGAGCGCCATGGCTACGCCGAGAACTGCTGGTTCACGCTCTCGTACAGTCCGATTCGCGACGAAAGCGGCGCCGTTGCCGGCCTGCTCGCGGTCGTGGCGGAAACCACCCGGCGCGTCGAGAGCGAACGGCGGCTGACGACGCTGCGCGATCTCGCGAAGGCGGCCGCATCGGCGACAAGTGACCGTGACGCGTGCCGCAACGCGGCGCTCATCTTCGAGCGCAATCCGGTGGACGTGCCGTTCGCGCTCTTCTATCTCACGAATGACGACGGCGCCACGGCGACGCTCGTCGACTGTGCCGGCATCTCTGCGAATCATCCCGCTGCGGCGCCGGAGATCGATCTCAGCCGGACGATCGCCGAATGGCCGTTGCCTGCGGGCGACTATCCCGAGGGCGCCACATCGGCGATCGCGATGCCGCTGGCGCGTCCCGGCACGGATCGCTCGTATGGCATCCTCGTCGCCGGCGTCAGCGCACGGCGACGGCTCGACGATGCGTATCGCTCGTTCTTTGCACTGACCGCGGATCACGTCGCCACGGCCATTGCGAACGCCCGGGCGCACGCCGAGGCGCGCCAGCGCGCCGACGCGCTCGCCGAACTCGATCGCGCGAAAACGGCATTCTTCAGCAACATCAGCCACGAATTCCGCACACCGCTGACGCTGATGCTTGGGCCGACCGAAGACGCGCTGGCCACCGGCGCGTTGACGCAGCCGGATCTGCAGACGGTCTATCGCAACCAGCAGCGGCTTTTGAAGCTCGTGAACACGCTGCTCGACTTCTCGCGCATCGAAGCGGGACGCGCCGACGCGTCGTACGAGCCGACCGATCTCGCCGAGGCGACGGCGGATGTCGCGAGCGCATTCCGTTCGGCCGTCGAGCGCGGCGGGATCCGGTTCGACGTCGCGTGCGACCCGATCGGCGAGCCGGTCTACGTCGATCGATCGATGTGGGAAAAGATCGTCCTCAACCTGCTGTCGAATGCCTTCAAGTTCACGTTCGCGGGAACCATCCGCGTCGGGGTGACGCGCCGCGGCGATCGCGCCGTGTTGACCGTCACCGACTCGGGCATCGGTATCCCCGCGCACGAGCTCTCGCGCGTCTTCGACCGCTTCCATCGCATCGAGGGGGCACGGGGACGGACGATCGAAGGCTCGGGGATTGGTCTCGCGCTCGTCAAGGACCTCGTGACGCTGCACGGCGGCGACATCGCCGTCGAGAGCCGCGTCGGCGAAGGGACGACGTTTACCGTGTCGATCCCGGTGGGCGTCGCGCACCTGCCGGCGCAGCACATCAAGGCGACCGTGTCATCGACGCGCGTCTCGGCCTCGGATGTATTCGTCGGCGAAGCGCTGCGCTGGTTGCCCGAGCCGCCGGCAGACGACGTGTCGCGTCCGGCCGAGAGCACGCCGACGGGGTCGATCGTCCCCGGCCGGGTGCTCGTCGTCGACGACAACGCCGACATGCGTGACTATCTGTACCGTCTGTTGTCACCGTGTTGGCACGTCGAGGTCGCAGGCGACGGCGCGACGGCCATCGAGATGATTCGAGATCAGCCGCCCGATCTCGTGCTGGCCGATGTGATGATGCCGGCGCTCGACGGGTTCGGGCTGCTCCGCGAACTGCGGCGTGACCAGCGCACCGCGACGATTCCGGTCGTGATGCTGTCCGCGCGCGCGGGTGAAGAAGCGCGGCTCGAGGGCATCGAGAGCGGCGCGAACGATTACATCGTCAAGCCGTTCTCGGGCCGCGAGCTGATCTCACGGATCAACGCGCAGCTGATCATGACCGCGCATGCGCGCGAGCGGATGGAACTGCTCGCGCGCGAACAGACCGCACGCCGCGAGGCGCAGCTGCAGAAAGACCATCTGCAGCTCTTGTTCATGCAGTTCCCGAGCCCGATCGTGATCTTCCGCGGACCCGATCTGGTCATCGAGCTCGCGAATGACGCCACATGCGCGGTCTGGGGGCGGACTGCGGCACAAGTCGTGGGGCGTCCCTTCGAGGATGCGCTTCCCGAGATGCGCGGCCAGGCGTTTCCCACGCTGCTGCGGCAGGTGATGGAATCGGGGCAGCCGTTCATCGGCCGGGAAGTGGAAGCGCGGCTCGCGCGCGGGGCAGACGGCGCGCTCGAGTCGGTCTACTTCAATTTCGTCTACGCACCGATGCGGGACGCCACCGGACGCGTCGAAGGCGTCCTCGTCATCGCGCTCGACGTCACCGAGCAGGTCGTGGCGCTCCGTCACGTCGACGCATTGCGCGCCGACGCCGAAGCGGCGAACCGCGCGAAGGACGAATTCCTCGCCGTCCTCGGTCACGAGCTGCGCAATCCGCTCGCGCCGATCCTGACCGCGCTGCAGCTGATACAACTGCGCGGCGACGCGGGTCTCGAGAGGGAGCGGCGGATCATCGAGCGCCAGGCGCAGCATCTCGTCCGCCTCGTCGACGATCTCCTCGACGTCTCGCGGATCGCCCGCGGCGTCATCGAGCTGCGCAAGGAACGGATCGAGCTGGCGGAGCTCGTCGCGAAGACGATCGAAATGGCGGGTCCGCTGCTCGAGAAGCGTCGCCACCACGTGACGGTCGACGTGCCGCAGACGGGCCTCGCCATCGAGGCGGATCCGGCGCGCTTCGGCCAGGTGCTGATGAACTTGCTCGGAAACGCCGTGAAGTTCACCGAGACGGGCGGGCGAATCACCGTGCATGGCTGGCGCGAGGGCGACGAGGTATGCGTGCGCGTCGCCGACAACGGCATCGGCATCGATCCCGCGATGCTGTCCGCCGTGTTCGACATGTTTGCGCAGGATCAGCAGACCATCGCGCGATCGCAGGGCGGTCTCGGCCTGGGATTGACGATCGTGCGAAGCCTGGTCGCCCTCCACGGCGGCTCCGTCACCGCGACCAGCCAGGGACGCGGCCTCGGCGCCGAATTCACGGTCCGTGTGCCTGCGTCGACGACGCCGGCTGCGCCTGCGGCTGCAGCGCCGTCGATGGTCGCGACCGCGCCGCCGCAAAGCCGTCGCGTGCTGATCGTCGACGACAACGAAGATCTGGTGGCGACGCTCGCCGATGTCCTCCGCTCGGCCGGACATGTCGTGGCGACGGCGCTCGACGGACCGTCGGCGCTGCGGATCGCGCCGGCGTTCGCGCCCGACATCGCGCTCGTCGACATCGGACTTCCGGTGATGGACGGCTACGAACTGGCGCGGCGCCTCCGCGGCGACGCCGCGCTCGGCACGGTCAAGCTGATCGCCGTCACCGGTTACGGGCAGGATCTCGATCGGCAGCGATCGCTCGAGGCCGGATTCGATCTGCATCTCGTGAAGCCGCTCGACATCGCGCTGCTGTCCGAACTTCTCGCGAACCCTGTGGCCTGATACAGTGGCCGCGGTGGCCGATACACCGCAACACGAACGCCTGCGCCAGGACCTCGGGCTCGGCGGCAAGATGTCCGAGCGCAGCCGCGTCCGGCTGCTGAACCACGACGGCACGTTCAACGTCCGTCGCAACGACCTCAGTCCGTTCCATCCGTTCAACGCGTACCACACGCTGCTGTCGTTGCCGATCCCGAGACTGCTCGGCCTGATGGCGACTGGCTACGTGGCGCTCAACGTGTTCTTCGCGATGTTGTACTGGCTGGCGGGACCGGACGCCTTAGCCGGCGCCGCCGCCGATCCGCTGCGCCGTTTCGAGGACTGCGTCTTCTTCAGCGTGCAGACCGTCGCCACGATCGGCTACGGCAAGATCGTCCCGGCGACGCGGCTGGCGAACATCCTCGTGTCGTTCGAAGCGCTGGTTGGCCTGCTCGGCTTCGCGATCCTCAGCGGACTGCTGTTCGCGCGGTTCACACGTCCCACAGCGAAAATCAGCTTCAGCGCGAATGCGATTGTCGCGCCGTACGAGGGCGGATGGGCCCTCATGTTTCGCCTCGTCAACCTTCGGAACCACGATTTGACCGACGTGAAAGCGGTGGTGTCGTTCGCGCGGTGGGTCGTCGAGGACGGCGTCCGCAGCCGCGAGTTCGATCAACTGCGCCTCGAGCGCGACGCGATCATCTTCATGCCGGTGCATTGGGTCGTCGTGCATCCGATCACGGACGCCAGTCCGTTCCGTGGACTCACGGCGGCGTCGCTCGCCGACGCGGATCCCGAAATCGTCTGCCTCATCACCGCCGACGACGAGACGTTCGCGCAAACGGTGCACTCGAAAACCAGCTACGACAAGCACGACATCGTCTGGGGCGCGAAGTTCCGCGACATGTATCTCGCCGATCGCGATCACGTCGCGATCGATATCTCACGCCTGTCGGACTTCGATCGCCTCGAAGGTCCGTCGGTTCTGTAAGGTACAATTACTCGATCGCATGCCACTGAAACCGTTTACGGACGCCGTGGCGGAGCGTGTCCTCGTCTGCGACGGCGCGATGGGGACGATGCTGTACGCGAAGGGCGTCTTCATCAACAAGAGTTTCGACGCGCTCAACCTGACGCAGCCGGATCTCGTCGCGCAGGTGCACGAGGAATACGTGCGCGCCGGCGCCGACATCATCGAGACGAACACGTTCGGCGCCAACCGCATCAAGCTCGGATCGTTCGGGCTCGCCGAACAGCTCCACGAGATCAACGCGCAAGGCGCGCGGATCGCGCGCGCGGCGGCCAACGATCACGCGTACGTCGCGGGATCGATCGGTCCGCTCGGCATTCGCATCGAACCGTGGGGCAAGACGGGCGTCGACGAGGCGCGCGAGTACTTCCGGGAGCAGGCGCAGGGGCTGCTCGACGGCGGCGTCGATCTCTTCATCCTCGAGACGTTTCGCGACCTGAACGAAATCAACGCCGCGATCGATGCGATCCGCGGCATCTCGAACCTGCCGATCGTCGCGCAGATGACGACGGAGGAGGACGGCAACACGCTCGACGGCACGCCGCCGGAGAAGTTCGCGCCGGAACTCGAGAAGCATGGCGCCACGCTCATCGGCGTCAACTGCGCGGTGGGCCCCGCGCCGATGCTCGACACGATCGAGCGCATGGAGGCGGTGTCGAAGCTGAAGCTGACGGCGCAGCCCAACGCCGGCAAGCCGCGCGACGTCGAAGGGCGCAACATCTATCTCTGCTCGCCGGAGTACATGGCGTCGTACGCGCGACGCTTCATGCTCCACAACGTCCGCGTCGTCGGCGGCTGCTGCGGGACGACGCCCGAGCACATTCGCCAGTTGAAAAACGCCGTGCGGAGCCTCGCGCCGGTTGCGACGGATCGTTCGCCCACATCCGCATTAGCCGAGCGGACCATTGCTTCAGTCGAGCGTCCGCCCGTGCCGCGCGAACAGAAATCTCGGCTCGCGCACGCGATGGCGCAGGGCCGATTCGTCACCGCGGTCGAATTGTTGCCGCCCCGCGGGTTCGAGACCGATCAGGTTCTCGCGCGCGCGAAGACGCTGCGGATCCGCGGCGTCGACGTCATCAACATTCCCGACGGTTTGCGCGCCGGCGCGCGCTTGAGCGCGTTGTCGCTGGCGGTGTTGATCGAACAGCAGGCGGGCATCGAGACATTGCTGCACTACTCCTGTCGCGATCGCAATCTGCTCGGCATTCAGTCCGATCTGCTCGGCGCACACGCGATGGGCATTCGCAATCTGATGCTGATCACGGGCGATCCCGGACGTGTCGGCGATTATGCCGACGCGACGGCCGTGTTCGACGTCGACTCGATCGGGTTGACGAATCTCGTCGCGCGCCTGAACCGCGGATGCGACGTCGGCGGTCAGGCGATCGGCGCGCCGACTGGATTCCATCTTGGCGTGTCGGTCAATCCCGCCGCGACGAACGTCGACGACGAGCTCCGCCGGTTCGACTACAAGGTCGAAGCAGGCGCCGAGTTCGTGATGACGCGTCCCATTTTCGATCTGCGCGGTTTCGAACAGTTCTTGAAACGGATCGAATCGGCGCGATTACCCATCGTCGCGGCGATATTCCCGTTCGAGAGCGCGCGAAACGCCGAGTTTCTGGCCAACGAGGTGCCGGGCGTGCGGGTCCCTGAGCCGTTGCTGACGCGCATGCGCGGGGCGGGGGACCAGGAGCGCGCGGCGGCTGAGGGTATCGCGATTGCACGGGAAATTGCGATGGAGCTGCGCAGCGCCGTGCAGGGGCTGCAAGTCTCCACGCAATCCGGTGATGTCGACGCCGCGCTCGCCGTCCTTGATGGACTTCGTTAACGGACCAGATGTATAGTCGCAGGACTAATGGCCTTATTTGAGCCCGACCGTGCGCATGAGAACGAAGAGATTCTGGGAACGGACGCCGCCTCTCGCGCGCTGTCCGTAACCGTCGTCGAGAACGACTTCGTCGCGCGCGTCTACGAGAACCTCGCCTGGGGTTACGACCTCGTCTTTGGGCCCACGCTGCATCCCGGTCGCGTCGATGCGATTCGACGGATGGGCATCAAGAGCGGCGACAAAGTGCTCGAGGTCGGAGTCGGAACGGGTATCAACGCATCGCTGTATCCGAAAGACTGCTCGGTCACCGGGATCGATCTCTCGAGCTCGATGCTCGAGAAGGCGCGCGATCGCGTCGCGCGGAAAGGCGTCCGCAACGTTCGGCTGCTGCAGATGGACGCCGCGAACCTCAAGTTCGCAGACGACTCGTTCGACATCGTCTACGCGCCGTATGTGATCAGCGTCGTTCCGGATCCGGTCGGCGTGGCGCGCGAGATGCGCCGTGTGTGCCGTCCCGGCGGACGTATCGTCATCCTAAATCACTTCCGCAGTCAGAACCGCCTCGGCGCGTGGCTCGAACGCCTGATTTCACCGTTCACCGTCCACGTCGGGTTCAAGTCGGACCTCGATCTGCCGGCGTTTCTCGCCCAGGCGGAACTGAAACCGATCTCCATCCAGAAAGTGAACGTCCCGCGAATCTGGTCGCTCGTCACCTGCGTCAAAGACTAGTCGACAGTTAACAGTCACTGTTCACAGCAAAACGTTGATAGCCGACGTGTGCGCATGCACGCTAACGTCGCCGTCTATCGCTCGACAAACGAAAGGACAGCTATGAAGCGTTTCGTATTCGCGACGGCGTTGGTGTTGATGGTGTCGGCCTCTGCTCGCGCGCAGACCTCTGACGGTGGGTTCGATAAGGCGTTGTCGACATCGGCGGCTGCGTCGATCAAGGCGATGTTCGGCACAATCAAGGGCGACCTTGCCGACGCCGCCGCGTCGATGCCGGCGGAGGACTATTCGTACAAGCCGCACCCGGACTCGCGCACGTTCGCGGCGCTCATCGGTCACGTCGCGAGCGCAAACTATTTCTTCTGCGCGATGGCGAAGGGCGCGTCGCCGATGGCGACGCCGGCCGCAACGGGCGGATTTGAGAAGCTGACCGACAAGGCGGCGCTCGTCAAAGCGCTCAACGACTCGATCGCGTACTGCGACGCCGTCTACGACGGGACGACGGACGCGAACTTCAACGATCCCGTGACGACGCCGACGGTCGGTCCGATGAAGGCGACGCAAACGCTCCGCGGACTGCTGTTGATGTTCAACACCACGCACGACAACGAGCACTACGGGAACATCGTCGTCTACATGCGCGCGAAAGGCCACGTCCCGCCGTCGAG